>CANFKC010000003.1 GCA_947447265.1 Chitinophagaceae bacterium | reverse complement strand
TTGACTCAAAAACGCCATTCCGCCCCAGGGCGTAATCTCTTTACTGGTATAGCTTATGTCGAATTCCATCGGCTAATTTCTCTATTGCTACGCATTAGGATTTGAACCTCAATTTACTCATTTTAATCCTAATGCGTAATCTGGGATAAGAACAACAGTTACACCTCCAGCGACAATGTACGCGTTCGCGATACGTTTGCCCCATCAAGGTACCAACCCGGCCCTGATTTTAGTTATGAGGTAAGCAAAATGGTTACAAGTTTTCATATTGAAATTGGCGAAGTGACGGCGGGCAAGCATTTCGCGTTTGAGTGGTTTGCCGGAATTGGCATACGGGTCAGGACAGCTACGCCCGCTATTACCGATTCAATGCAGGGCACGTTATATCACTATCATGAATCAATGATCACCAACATTAATAATTCCGCATCAGTACATAAAGTGCTGCCTTCTTTAACGCTGGGTATACGGCTTGGGTTCATTTATAAAAGGCAAACCGATCAGAGAGCCCTGCCGGTCAACACTAAATAAAATTCGCCCACAACTGTTCTGCTTAAAAATTAGCACCATATACATCTATTTACAGCGTATATAATATTTAATCCTGTACAATGTATAATTTCTAAACTATCTACATTAATTTTAGGTAGCGCCGCCCAACCCTGTTTGAGAAATTTTTAATTGACAGAAAATATGGTTACCGACATTATTAACCCAATTAGTGTGCTGATTGTTGACGACGAGAATAAAGCGTGTACCAACCTCAAAAACATGATACATAATTATGTAGACGAAACCATGAATATTGTGGTTCACCCTTGACAGGTAACCACTTTATTCAGCGCAAACTTAAAGGGCATCCCGATTGGGATGCCCTTTTTGCTTTGAGACTGACCATGGTACATTTTAGTCAGTGACTATTAATTTCTTCGTGCAACTTTCTGCTGTGGTGTTGTTCGTTAATTTAATGAAGTACAAGCCCGGCTGCAGGTTCGGGTTAAGCTGCGTTACCGGGGAAGTTAGGCGGAATACTTTTGCAACTTTACCGGTGATGTCTGTGATAGTAGCATCATAGTCCGTGCTGCCTGCAGGTATCCTGATTGTAAATGCCCCTGTTGAAGGATTAGGGTAAATTTCAAAGTCAGTGCGCCTAACAGTTTGTGCTATGCTATTTACGACTGACGGCGGGGCCAAAACGTTTTTCGTGGTGTTGGTTACAATTGGTTCATTGTAGTCGAAATAGATGTAAGCTGTATTCTTTACCGTATCGCCCAGCATAGCAGTGGCCCTTGCCTTTACGGAATAAGAAAACTCGCCATGGCTGCCAGCAGGGTTCGTCATACTATCAGGCAAATGAATATTGTTGAAAATGAATAATAATCTGTGATCGTTCAGCCATTTTACCTGAGGCATACCATGTGTAGAACTTAACAGTTTAAAACTTGCGGGGTCAATGTTACCATCAAGGGTATCAAGCACCACAACGTTTTTAGCCGGGTAGGTGCCGGTGTTCTGAAAACCTACAGTATATATGAGGGTGTTGTTACGATGAAAAAGAAACCGCTGGTTCACTGCCTTGAAATTCGGGTCATAGCTCGAAACTATTGCGCGGGCGTAATAGGCTGAATCGTTAGATGGGACAATATTATCGGGGAAGGGAGAGTTTGCCTGAAATACAAAGGTATCACCAATGGTTGCAGTAGTGCTCACCCGTAACTGCATTTGCACACTCATAAAACTGTCGGAAAGCAAATGCAGATGATAGCGGAGCGTATCGCCGGAAACAGATACCGGCGCCGGAACAGAAGATAAAAATGTAGAACGTGCATCAAGAATTACTGACATGAAAGTATCAACTGTTACTGAACCATTATTATACGCGTTGGCTATAAGCATCGTAGTATCGCCCGGCACAAGGCAATAGCTGTAAAGGCTCAGTTGCAGGTCATTTATGCCGGGCAACAGTGTGTCGCAAAAATCAGAATTAGGGAAGGTAGCCGCTGATGTAATTGCGTAAGAATACGCACCGCATTCGTTGCGCTCGTAACCCAGGTATGGATGGCTAATATTGTAATTGCCGAAAGGCAGGTTAATAGCATAATAGCCGGTATCGTTAGCATAGCCATAGTAGTCAGCACCAGAGCTTGTTTCGTGTGCAACAGCAGCAACGTAGGGTATCCTCAAATCCGTTCCGTCATAAATGCAGTTATGGTTGTCATCCTGACTAATGGTACCCGAAACAAATGAAGGATAACAGTTAAAGGAACTATCGAAATTGACTGCTGTTGTGTGCCATGATGACCTCGTAATTGCAGACCCCCCGGTAAAGGCACAGAATGCACCGCCAAATTCATTGGCTATAAGCGGGCCACCAAAATTTCCATCATATTCATCTGAAAAGCAAAAACTATTCTCAATAAAAGGACACGGTACTCCGTATAGAAAGTTGAGGTGACTGTTATACACAAAAAATTCAGGCGCATCGGGAACGCGCCAGGAAGAAAAGAGGAAATTGTGATTTAGTAATTCTATTCCATAAAATGGTGTCGAATTAAAGTGCGGAAAAGTTATAGAATCTAACAAGCTTCCCGTTGGCCCAAATTTTGCCATCCTATAAATGTAGCTGGCAGAATCCTGTGTGTAAAATAAGGCAACTACACAAGAATCGTGTGTAGCAAACATATGTTGTGGCATCTGTAGACCGGATGAAGGTAAATGCAACGCGCTCTGATATTCCTGCTGCCAATCTAATGAACCATCTGGTTTCAACTTTCTTAAAAAGTATCGATAATACACCGGTATCGTTCCATAATAACCAGATACTGGCGTAGAGTCATACATTATGCTAAAGGCAATCCCTCCGTCCGCTGTTGTTATTGCATTGTCAAAATCCACCGCTGCGGTTATCATTGGAGACGGAATATAGCAAGTACCTGGTTCCACATAGTTTCTATCAAACCGTCTTTTCCATAATGTAGTATAATTACTAGTCATTTTCTGAACGAAAGATCTGTGACTGATCGTATCATAGGTGCAACTATCGCCGAAATGTACCATTGAATCTGTGCCATACAAAATATAAAAAGAGTCTGCACCGCACGCCGTAACTTTTACACATGGATAATTTAAAGCTAAAGTATTAGAGTCCTGAAAAAAACAACTGGAAACCAGGTTACCCATTGAGTCAAATTGTTTTAACAAGATTCCAAACTTACGCATATCAATCGCTGCCAGAAGGTAGTTACCGCTCCCGTTCAATCTTGTCAGTGATTCTCTCAAATCAGTAAAATGAATGGTGTCAAATACATGCATTATTGTTCCTCCTGTATCAGGTAATGGGCGGTTATACACAAATGTTGTATCTAAAAAATTCCTCTTGGTCCAAACGGTATCACCAATACTATTTAATTTTATAAATTGTATGTTGGTGCTGGTACCTGTTGGGGCGTGATTTAATATCAAAGCTCCATGTCCCGGGCTATAATTATATATTTCTGTTCTATTTCTGTATATTGTATCATCTCCACCAGAATAGGTACGAAAATAAGTCTGGGCGTAAATGCCGTCACACAGCACGGACAGTAAAAGGACAAGCACTAGCTTTTTCAGGTACATATTTCAAGATTTTAGCGATATAAAGATAGAATTATTTTATTAATGTAGAAAGGATGTTTGTATTATCCGCCATATAGAATTTTCTTTTTAAGCCTTCGCATAGTTTTTGAATTTAAATTATCTTTGCTACATGCAAATACTTGACGGCACACTCGTATCAGCTCATATTAAAGAGCAAATAAAACAGGATGTTATTGACTGGCAGGCGCAAGGTGGTAAAAAACCACATCTCGCAGCGATATTGGTGGGTAATAATCCGGCCAGTGAAGCCTATGTAGGTCATAAAGTAAAAAGCTGCGCGGAGCTGGGCTTTGAATCGACCCTGTTGCGTTTTGACCCGTCAATTACCGAGGCCGACCTGATAGCCGAGGTAAACAAATTAAACAACAATGCTGATGTAGATGGTATACTGGTTCAGTTACCATTACCCGACCATATTTCCGGCGACGCAGTAATATTGGCTATCGACCCATCGAAAGATGTAGATGGTTTCCACCCTATTTCGCAGGGTAAAATGATGCTGGGTCAGCCTACGTTTTTACCAGCTACCCCTTATGGCATTATGCTGCTGCTGGACCATTACAATATTGATATTGCCGGTATGCATTGCGTGGTAATCGGCCGCAGTAATATTGTAGGCACGCCGATGACAGTTTTGCTGAGCCGCAATACCAAACCGGGTAATGCAACTGTTACCCTGACACATTCCCGCACCAAAAACCTTGCTGAAATTACCAAACAGGCCGATCTTATAGTTGCCGCAATAGGTAAGCCTTTCTTTGTAACGGCTGATATGGTAAAGCCGGGTGCAATAATTATTGACGTAGGTATAAACAGGATACCTGATGCTACTAAGAAAAGCGGCAGCCGTCTGGTAGGCGATGTTGACTTTGAAGCCTGTGCCCCATTGGCCAGCTATATTACGCCGGTTCCGGGCGGTGTAGGGCCAATGACCATTTGTGGCTTAATGAAGAACACCCTTCTTGCTGCAAAACAAAAGACATTGGTTGCTGAAACTATATAACATTACAGATGCATGCTTAGCGCGCTCAGGGCGTGACAAGTAACTGGCATCATATCCATTAACATTAAAAAAATTGAGAGCTATTGCGGGTTATGCTCACCAATAGCTCTCAGGAACGATGAGATAATACTGTAAACCATCTCGCTCCTTCTTTTCCATTTCTGCTTCGTTGCAAAAGGTCTTTAAATAGTTCACTATTCTCAGATTTTTCGCCTCGGATAAAAGAAAAATAAGTACGCCATAGGGCGTACTTTATTTCATCAACGTTCCTTACTATTAAAACGAAAAGTGATTACAACAAATATAAATACAGTTACCTACCCGGTTATGGAACATTTCTATACCCTGCAAGGTGAGGGATTGCATACCGGCAGGGCTGCATACTTCATAAGGTTAGGTGGTTGCGATGTGGGATGCGTGTGGTGCGATGTAAAAGAAAGCTGGGATGGATCGGTGCATCCGCAAATGAGTGTGGCTGATATTGTGGCTATTGCAGCACAGCATCCGGGCCGCATAGCGGTAATTACCGGTGGCGAACCTGCCATGCATGACCTTAACCCGCTTTGCAAGGGGTTGCATGAAGCTGGCTTTGCGACCCATATTGAAACATCGGGCGCGTATATTATTAATGGCGAACTGGACTGGATAACACTTTCGCCGAAAAAATTTAAAGGCCCGATTGACGAGAGCCTTGCGATGGCCGACGAGTTGAAAATAGTTGTATACCACCCGAGCGACTTTAAGTGGGCAGAAGAGCACGCAGCTAAAGTAAATGCTACCTGCAAACTATATCTGCAGCCGGAATGGAGCAAGCGTGAAACCGTTACACCGCTCATTATAGAATATATTCAGCAACATCCGCAGTGGCAATTATCTTTGCAGACACATAAGTACATCAACATACCATAATTATGACCTGGTTACAATCAGTAATTATTGCGATAGTAGAAGGCGTTACAGAGTTCCTGCCTATTTCATCTACCGCCCACATTAAGTTTACCAAGGCCATACTGCACATGGATGCACACGACCCATTCAGCAATATGTTTGATATTGTAATTCAGCTGGCTGCTATTATGGCCGTGCTTGTGCTTTACTGGAAACGGTTCATTAATTTTAAGAGCTTCAGCTTCTACATAAAGCTCATTATAGCAGTAATACCAGCGTTGTTATTTGGCGCATTACTTAAAAAGCATATCGATCACATACTGGGCAACGTAACTATAATAGCCTCTATAACGCTTTTAGGGGGCGTGCTGCTATTGTTTATAGATAAATGGTTTACCAATCCAACAACGCATAACGAAGAGAATATTACCAATAGCCAGGCGCTCAAAATCGGGCTCTTCCAGATACTTTCTATCCTCTTACCGGGATTCAGTCGCAGTGCTGCAACTATTATCGGTGGCCTTGCTTCCAAGCTTGATAAGAAGGTTGCCGCGGAATTTTCATTCTTCCTGGCTGTCCCTACTATGGCCGCGGCTACGGCCAAAGATGTGCTGGACACTTATAAAGAGACGCCAGAGGCCTTTAAATCGTCGAATATGGCTATGCTGGCCCTGGGATGCGGTGTTGCGTTTGTCGTTTCGCTGGTGGCTATTAAATCGTTCATCACTTATGTGCAGAAGCATAGCTTCAGGGCATTCGGCGTGTATCGTATTATTGCCGGCATTGTAATACTCGTACTAATTTTTACGGGGGTAATTACAAAAGAAGATAAGGCAGCAACACCGGCTGTAGAAAAGACCACTAAACTGACCGTTACCAGCCTCAACAACCCAATAGCATGCAATCAATAGTTATATTCGCTTCGGGCGGCGGTTCTAATGCTGCCGCTATAATCAATCACTTCAGGGAGAGCACTACTGCCAGGGTTACATTGATTGTATGTAATAAACCAGAAGCCGGTGTTATTGAAATTGCTAAAAATGAAGGCATACCCTTCCTGCTCATATCAAAAAAGACATTTGGTGAACTGCTGATTGTAGAACAGCTACGGGAGTTCAGCCCATCAATAATTGTATTGGCAGGTTTTCTATGGAAAATACCGGAACATATAATTCATGCCTTTCCAGGTATTATTATCAACATTCACCCTGCATTGCTGCCTTCTTATGGCGGAAAGGGCATGCACGGACAGCATGTACATACGGCAGTATTAGCCAACAATGAACGCGAATCAGGTATCACTATTCACTATGTGAATGAGGCCTATGATGAAGGCAATGCAATACTGCAGGCAAGGTGCGCAGTACTCAAATCTGATACTCCGGTGGAACTCTCGAAAAGGGTATTAAAACTGGAGCATTTCTATTTGCCCAGGGCTGTTGAATTTTTCCTTTTTTTCAGCAGATAGTCTGTATTGTTTAGACGGCAAATCCCGATATAAAAAGTACGCAACGCAAAGTACGCAGAGGGTTCGCAAAGGAGGCGCAAAGTCAACGAGATTTATTGCGGGTTTAAAGACCAGTTGGGCTAAGACCAGTTTTCCGATTCGCAAGCGACTTACTTGCCTGCTGCCTTCATCATACAATCCCAAAGCCTGGTTGCGCTTGCATCCCAATTGAATTTTTGGACCTGTGCAGGTGCGTTGGCTATCAGCCTGGCCCGCAGGGCTTCATCTTTGTACAATTCGTGCATCTTCTCGGCTATATCTCCAGGGTCTGTAGGGTCACAAAGAAGGGCTGCATTGCCGGCCACTTCAGGCATTGATGATGTATTACTCACAATTGCTGGTACCCCGCATTGAAATGCCTCAAGAATAGGTATACCAAAGCCCTCAAACAACGATGCGTATACCAGCGCATAGGCAGCACCCATTACCTTCGAGAGTTTGTCTATGTTCAGATACCCTACCCACTTCACATCATCTTTAAAAGGCATCTCGGCTTTCATTTTCTCTACTTCATCATACTTCCAGGCAGGGCGACCCACAATAACCAGCTTCATATTGGTACGCTGGTGCTTCTTAAAAGCAACAAACGCCTTTAGCAGGTTTAAAATATTTTTACGGGGGTGAATAGCGCCTGCAAAAACAAAATATTCACAGCCGTCAGTATATTCGGCTTTCACCTCCTGTTTTTGTTCATAGGAGAGCGGTACATATTCATCGTGTGCGCCATTGTAAACAACATCGATGTTATTCAAGGGCACCCCATAACGCTTGTGTATATCCTCTTTTGAGAACGTGGAAACAGTAGCAATTCTTTTAGCAGCACGCGCAAATAAAGGGGAATAATGCCTCCAATAGAGCCTGTGACTGGTAACGTAGTGCTCCGGGTAATGTTCGAATGCCAGATCATGAATAACCAGGCACGTAGGCACCTTTGTACTTAATGATGCATATCCGTCAGTAGATAGGAAAAGATCAGCTTTGTATTTACGCAGTATATAAGGCACAGACCATTCAAACCAGAGATAAAACAGAACAGGATGGCGCGCCTGAGGATGCACTACAACAGGTGTAACATTAGCAGCAAATATGAAAGTCTCATCGTAGGGACGATCAAACAAAAATATGAATTCATGTTCGGGATGAGCCAACACAATCTTTTGCAACGTCTGATAGGTAAACCAGCCAATTCCCTCCAATTTACCGGTCAATAGCAACCGGGTATTTACTGCTATACGCATAATAAGGCCACAAAATTAAACTAATAAAGTTTACACAGTACCATAGGCACAAAAACAAGAAAGCTACCCTTTAGAGGTAGCTTTCTTACTAAATATGGAGAGTAGAGAAAAATCACTCGTCATAAAGACCATCGAAATCGCTGTCTTTAGGCTCGCCAAAGAAGTAGCGAAGACCAACATTCAAACCAGCATTAGTGTTAACCACAGTAGAAACAGTGTTCAGCATTGAGCTGTAGCTTGTTCCCATCTTGTCGATGATTTTGTAGTTATCAACCGTTTTGTTATTGAATGACTGATAACTGAAATAAGCACCCAGATTAAGATGAACTCTTTTAGCCAACCTTACATTGATAGCCGGACGTACCATAAAACCAATAGAACCGGTAGTGTAGTTAACAGTGCCAGAATTGTTGCCTGGTTTTACACCTAATGCAACATTGTACCCACGGGCATGAAGGCTATCAAAATAATACTTGGTAGTATTAGCTGTGTGAGTACGGTCGTACATATCAACAGTAATCAACCAGTCGTGCTGATCAGGAGTAACACCCTTGTCATAAACAGGCACATCAGCACCCAAGGCATCCTTTTGGAACTGGAAAATCGCTTCATAATTAAATTCAGCATCAGTTTTCCAGGCGTTAGCCATCTGAACATTGTAGAGGATACCCGCATCCATAGTAAAGCCCAACCTGGTTGTAAACCTCTGTTTGTACTTCAACATTAAAGGGATATTGATAACGGTAGTCTTCAACTCCTCTTTAATAGCATGAGTGGCCGTTAACACCTGCCTGTAGGTATAACCATGCGAATCCTTATCCTGATATTCAACCCTGAACGCACCCAAGGTAACGTCCGAAGATTGCATCAGATACTGGACACCAGCACCGATACCAAAGCGGCGCTTCTTGCCAATAAAATAACCAAACTGAGCGTCTGCACCGTAAGAAAGGCCGGCACCCATCTTTATCTTATCTATGTTAGAAGTAGCAACATTCAAATAGTTAGGAGTAAAATTGCTCTTAGGACTAGACATAGCCACACCTACCGGGAAATTCAGATCCACTATAAATTTCTGAGCGTAATAGTTATCGCCACCACGCACCTGAGCCATTGCTGAAAACCCCGCACCAGCCGCAACAAAAAGAAGAATTAATTTTTTCATTATTATAACTTTTAAATGCTGAGTTTAATTTAGTTTTTTACAAATTTCTCTGTGGCAAATTTAACGCCATCACGATAACAATCAACGAAGTAAACTCCAGCCGCAAGATCAGCAACATTGATGATAGCCTTATCGCCTATCATGTTCTGTGAAGATATTTTTTGTCCGAGCATATTCATAACCTCTACACTAAATGAGCCACCAGAAGTATTGCTTACTTCAACATTCACAAATTGTTCAGCAGGGTTAGGATATAACTTCATATCACCCATTGTACCAGTAATCGTCTTAACACCAGTTGGTATTCTATAGTAAGATTTCTGTTCGCAACCGTTATGAGTTGTAATTACCCAATACCATTTGCCGTTGAAATCAGGATTCAATTCAGTGTAGTTCTGGTTTGTTTGGTGATCAAATCTAACTGAATCTAAAGTGTTGTGGTCATCATAACCCCACTGGTAAGAATCTTCAGTATTTGACAAGCAAATGAAATCACCGTTGAAGTAGATAACCGTTGGATTATCAGATACTGCATTGCTAACTATTACACCAAACGAATCTTTCGCAGCGCAAGAGTAACCAGGTAATGTAGCTAACAAGTATACATAAGATGTACCAGGATTAGTGAAGTTCACTAAGCAATACTGCCTTGTATTACCAGTTGCCCAGATAACCGCATTTGTTGCAGACCATGCATAATTAACGCCAGCCGGAGGAACAACCTTAGAACCAAAGTTAACATACATAGAACCAGAGCAAATGTTCGATGAATGATCTTTAAACAATTCAGGGAATGCAGGACGTGGATTAACAGTAACCTTAACTTTCGCAGAATCAACGCAACCAGCAGCATTCAAATTGAATGTGTAGTAGAATGAAACAGGAACTAAAGTATCAGATGTAAATACATCAGCAATGCGATGCGAAGTACCAGATGGAGATCCTGTTGTTACGAGGTGATTAATAGTAGTTGGGCGCAACCAACTAACATTAGTACCGGCTACAGTCTCAGAATCTAGATACAAGAACTGCTCAGCGCTACAAACAGTAACATTAGTAGCACTTGTGAAACGAGGTGTTGGTTTAACGGTAACATTAACAGCGCTATTAGTTACGCAACCATGAGCTGAAACTGTATAGTTATAAACAACTGTTTGGTTTACACTTGTATCATTATCAAGATAAACTGAGAAGCCACCTATACCTGTATCAGCAGGGTTAGTTATGTGTGTAGCCAATGGCTTGATCCATGCAAATGTAGCACCTGTAGTATCGGCAGTTGCATTGTAGTTAAGGATAACACTATCGCAGGTAGTGAGTGAAGTTGACGACGTAAGATGAGCGAAGTCATTAACCTTCACGCTCTTAGTAGCAGTATCAGCACCGCAACTGTTTCTAACAACATAGCTAATAATTGCTGTACCTGCAGTGTTAGCAGTCAGACTAACAGTAGTCGTAGTTGAGCTGGAAATAGATGCAATAGAACCAGTTGATGTAGACCAAACACCTGCGCCAGCTGTTATGTCAGCACTAGTATCAGACAATACAAACGGTAAACCTTTACAAATAGAATCAACACCGTAAATAATACCCGGAGTTGGTATTGCCGGATTAACGTGTACGTTATACAACGCAGTATCGGTACCGCAAACATTAGAATCGATGCTGTAGATAACAGCGTTACCAGTAGCAACACCGGTTACAGTAACCGTAGATAAACCACTTGCACTTGTTGTTGCAATAGCAGTATCAGATGAAGCCCATAACGTAGCGAAGCCAGTAGCGTCAGCAGTAAGTACAACTGTAGTACCAGGACATATTGTATCGATAGTAGCATGATCACCACCAGCAGCTGGTAAACGAACAACGTTTACTGTATCGTAAGCTGTATCGCGACCGCAGGTATTTACTACTTCGTAAGTCACAATACCACGACCTGCAAGCAATGCATCGTATGTGCCGGCACTATCTGTAGTAAATGCGTAAGCTAAAGGAGTTGATATTGAAGACCAGATACCACCTAACTGATCAGTTGAACCGTGAACAGTAAACACCGGAGAACTACCAACGCACACTTGAGTAGGGCCAGTAATTGTACCTGCGTTAGGTGACTGATTTACTGTTACAGTAAGATTACGGATAATGAAACCGCAAGCATTAGCTATAGAGTCATAGATAACTACGGTTCCTGTACTTATAGCCCTGTAAATACCAGATGTAGTACCAGATGAGTTAACACTTGCAATTGATGCATTTGAAGTCTTCCAAGTAATAGAACCACCGCTACCAGTTGTTGCCGCCAGAGTTTCTGTAAACAGAACACCAGTACAAACCGTAGTAGGACCAGATATTGAACCTGCAGTTGGTTTAGAGCGAACTGTTACAGGAATAGAGTTTGATTGCGTACCGCAAATGTTAGTAACTGAGTAAGTAACAGACTGTGTAGTTCCAAAAGGACTACCAGTACCAACACTAGCAGTATAATCACCACCTGCAGAAATAGAACCACCAGATGCAGACCAAGTACCACCAGCATCACCACCGGTTACAGTGTAAGTAGTCAATACATTCTCGCAAATTGGAGAAGGACCAGATACAGTACCAGGGTTTGCAGTAGCACGGATGAAAATTGGCTTAGTTGTAGTTACTGTACCGCAACCATGAACCGATGTAGTAGAATAAGTAATAAGCGCAGAACCTGTAGCAAGGCCATAAGCGAAACCAGCTGCATCGATTGTTGCGATAGTAGTTGGAGTAACGCTCCATGTACCTGCATCACCAGAAGATGTATAAGTAGCACCTACAGCAATACCAGGGCAAAGTGAATCAGTACCAGTAATAGTACCTGCATTTGGAAGTGGGTTAACTGTTATCAGATGAGTACCTGCAGCAGTGCCACATGTATTTGTTATAGTATAAGAAATTGTAGCTGAACCAACTGCAACACCAGTAACAACACCAGATGCATTAACTGAAGCAATGGTAGCATCAGTTGTAGACCAGTTACCGCCTGTACCTGTAGTAGTTAATGTTGTTGTTGCTGATTTACAAACACTGTCAGCACCTGAAATAGCAGGAGCACCCGGAGAAGCGATAACAGTGATCGCCTGCGTATCTATAGCTGCGCTGCAACCTGCTACTGATGCAGCATAAGAAATGATAGCAGTACCTACAGCAACACCGGTTACCACACCAGTTGAACTTACAGTAGCGATAGCAGTATCACTTGAAGTCCAGGTGCCACCAGAAGTTGCATCTGTGTAAGTAGTTGTGAAAGTACGGCAAACTGTATGAGCACCTGAGATAGGTGTAACTACAGAGTTAGTAATATTAACTGTGAGGAATGCTGTATCGCTACCGCAAAGTGCAGTATTATCAATATACATCATTGTTACAGCACCAGTAGTAGTACCTGCATGTAAAGAAGCAGTAGTACCGCTGGTTGTAGTTATCGTAGCTAAAGCAGTTGAAGTTAACATCCATGTTCCGCCAGATACACCAGAAGTAGTATAGGTAGTTGAGCTACCGGTACAAGGTGTAAGGTTACCAGCGATGGTATCAGCGTTCGGTAAACGGTTAACCGTTATTCCGAAAGTAGTGAAACGTGAAGGGCAAGAAGGCGCAGTAGCTGTATAAGTAATTGTTGCAGTGCCTACAGCGTCACCACGAACAACTGCTGAAGCAGTAGTAGATGATGTAATGGTTGCAGTTGCAGCAGCCGAAGTTGACCATGTACCGCCAACACCAGTAGCATTAGATAATGTAGTAGAAGCGTTAAGGCAAATATTGCTTGAGCCAGTAATTGAACCTGCATGTGCAGTATCAACTACATAAAGCACTTTCATAACTAAACTTGTATCGCCAAGGCTAACAACTTTATAGAATATTGTATCTACACCGATGCTTACTCCAACCGCAGTTGCAGTAACATCAGCAGCGCCGGTGCCAGTTGCAGTAACTGTAGCATGACCGTTGCTTGCAGACCAGAAACCGTTTGCATTAGAACATGTAGGGCGACCAGCAGTCAGCAATACAGAAGAACCAATACATATTGTATCAGCAGCAGCACTTGAAGTAGTAATAGGACTGATTGTAGGTAATGGGGTATTTTTAACGATTGTCAACAGGTTAGCTTCACGAGAAACTACCACGAAGTCGTTAATGCTGTTGTTATCAATATCACCGATTGCAACAGTAACAGGACCACCGAAGATACCAGTAGTTGCAGATGCACCAGGGGAGTTACGCTCAACAACATATTGTTGAATGTTTGCAGTATCGAAAGTGCTGTAAGTAACAACACCGCCACCGCTTGAAGTATTTTTAATGATAGAAACACTACCTGAACCAGAGTTAGTACAAACGATATCTAAAGCGTGGTCGCCGTTTAAGTCAGCGATTGCAATACCAACTGGTCCAACACCTGTGTTCAACTGAACCAAAGAACCGAAGGTAATAGTACCTGAACCATAGGTAGAGTTAGAATATACATTCAGATGGTTATATTTATTATCAACCAACAGATCAGAATCAGAAACAGCAACTATAAGTTCTTGTTTACCGTCCCTGTTAAAGTCAGCGCAACGGATCTGGTTAGGATAACCGAACCTGTGGCTGCCATAATGGTCAGTCAGTGATGCGATGGTTACCGCTGTAGAAACTGTAGTTGGAGCATTGAAAGCTATTGAAGTAGCGGTAGGCACGTGCTGGAACACTTTAAAATTCCTGCCATAGTGATCAGCAACAGCGATATCCATATTGCCATCACCATCAAAGTCGCCAGAGCAAAGGCTCAATGGTTTATTTACAATTGTATCGTAAGTAAAAATAGTATTTGCAACAAAATCGGTGCCGCGCATAGTTGCGCCAGCGTCAATACGCCTGTTATAATTATTTTTAATAACGGTAAGTGCACCCGGAAGGCTAGAGTCCGCACCATCAGATCCTCTGATGGTACCAACGCTTACCACACCAATATCAGGCCTGCCATCATGGTCGTAATCGGCAATGGACAACTCAGAAGGCAAAACTCCTGCATATGTTGTAGGATTAACTATAGAAACAGCAAACGCTGTATCAAAAGTAATGGTTCCTGAAGTCGATGTATTTCTTAAAATGTACACACGACCTGTAGAAGGGCTTGCAGCCATAATATCTGGTTTACCATCACCATCCATATCCGCTATTTTCAAGTTAATCAGCATTCTCGAATAACTTGTATCAGGAATACCTGCACGTAAACTTATAGGACTGCTTGAAAATGAACTACGATTTACGGTACCGGTTGTGCTGGTATTTCTATAAACAACAACATTACCAACTGCGGTATCAGTACCACAAATAGCCATATCTAATTTACCATCCCCATCAAGGTCGCTGAACTCAACAGAATAAGGCCTTGCACCACTTGCAGCTGCACCAATGCCGCCCCTTAAAATAATAGAGTCGTATGGGTTAAGGTTAATCGAGCTTGTTCCACTGAATGCACAATTGTTAAAAGTTTCCGTAAATGGGTGACGCATAAAACCTGTACGGTTTGTAGCATTATCCATAACAGATATCCTGTCGAAAGTGGCACCTAAAGGAATAATAACACTTAATGAAGTAGTACTGCCGCTTATAACACTAGCGCGAGCGCCACCGAAGTAAACTGTATTTGAAGAAGGTGTAGCATTAAAATTTGTACCGTTAATTACAAAAGTATTACCGGGCACTCCCCACGCAGTATCAGAAGCGATAATAGTAGGCGTAAAACCAGCACCTGTAGCAGAGTGCGATAACGGACCTGTACCTAACAGGAAATTAATCGGGAAAAGTGAATCAGTTGTATAGCAAACATTGGTCTTGCGGTAAACAACGTTATCAGAACCAACTGGTCCTGAACCGTATCTTAATACACCGGTGTTAGAGTCAATATCCAGACGTGTGCCTGAAGCTATATGCCATGTACCACCAGCAGATGAATTGGAGAATGAAATGGTTTCACCTTCGTGAACTGTGTTATACAAGCCCACAATCGAATTAGAAGTCGGAGGAATGTGCTCTTTAATAAGAACCACCACAGTGTCCGACAAACCTGCGCTGTTACGCACTCGGATTGTAAGATAACGAGTAGATTCGTTATTGCTGAATGATGTCAAAATAATATTCATGCGTTCATCCACACCAGTTGTCGTAGTAAGCGGAAAACTACCACTCATTAAAACACCACCCGGCGTTGCAATAGCAGTCCATGTTAATACATCACCAGCAGTACAATCCACCGCAAGCAATGCACCCAGGTTCTTTACCGTGTCTGTAGACACTGCAACCCCTGGACCGGGATAGCAAATCGTTAGTCGAGCCGTATCACCAGCGCGAAACGACGGCGCTTGCGCGTTCGCCCTTTCACTGTTGATCAAAACACACATGGTTAGCATAAAGGCACATAACCGAATCACGCTCTTCAAGCCGAATGAGGGGAAAGTTCTTCTCATAACTGGTAAGTATTTTTGAATCATATTCAATTTTTTAACAACCACAACACACTTAAAATAAACCTTTTAAGGCCCAATAGTTTCAATAAAAATTTTTGTTTCCTGGTGAGCAAAAAACAATGTTACACAATGTGAGCAAGGCCCACTTTGCGCAATGTTAATATTCCTCAGTACAAATTTAGAGTAAATGTTTCAATTTAAAAAATAACACACCATTATCGCACTGTTATTAAAACGTTAAAGCAAAGTTAAGTATAGTAATAAACGTTATAACTAGGCGAAAAAACGGGGTTGTTATTTAATTAAAAACTAATAATTTAGGTGTTTTGCACATTTTTTGCCAAAATGTGGATAACTATTTCCCAGACTGATTTCGTTAACATCCATATTTGCCACTTAACCCAAAACACAACTGCAGTTCAACAAAACCCGCAACCAGCTTCACATACAGCCCACTCTATTGTTAAAATATTAATAGTCGTTCCGCACAAAATAGCAACTTTAAGTTATTATTTTGAGTTTCTTCTCCGGGAATAATTATTATTGGTGGTATACTATGCTTATTGGTCTTGTTAAGTCATATCTATTATAAACAACCGGGCTGGCAACTCAATGAAAGCCGAATTTCCTTGCCCGAAAGCCAACATAATCTTTGCCTCTTTTTTAGCTGTATAACTATACTTCAGGCATAATATTTAGTAAAAAACATTGAAGGGAATAAAATAATGTGCGTTGGCCGAGGAACTGGTTGCCTTTTGTTACCCTAGCAATTCGCAGGGTTTTAAGCCAGTTACCCTTTTAAATGCAGTACTAAAATGTGCAATACTACTGTAACCCAGTTCGAAGGCTGCCGAAGTAACTGAGTAACCATGGTTTTGCAACAAATTTTTAGCCTTATTAATGCGTAATTCCTGCTGGTATTCGTGAATGGTTTTTCCTGTAATGGTTTTAAATCCCTTTTTGAGGTAGCACTCGTTCATGGCTACCTTGCGGGCCAGCTCTTTTATGGTATATGGCTTACCGGTTTGCTGCTCTATAAGGGCAACTGCGTCATTAATCTTTTCTCGCTCAGAATCGTAGGCCAAAAAACGGCAGGCCGGCACCTGACACACTGTAAACGGTACAGCTATGCTTTCCAGAGCCCGGTTCAGCAATACTATAGCCGATTGGCTATCATGGAGCGCCCTTGCCAACGGGGTATGCGGATGCGACTCGCCCAAGCCGGTTAATACTGCCATGGCACGGGCACAAATAAAAAACTGCAACTCTTCAGTCTTTTGCTGGCTGAATGGGTGAGCAGTTGTAAGCACTCTGGCATCAAACTGATCGAAAAAAGCGGGAAGAAATACAATGCTGTAAGCAGTTACGTATTGCTGCGCATCGTCGCCATATATAAGATAACAAAGTTGCAGGCTATAGCGCGCCTCATCAACAGGAAATAAGAACAAACGGCCCTGCTCTTCAGGTAATTCAGCCCCCTCAAAAGATACTTTAAAGCGCTGCGCATGCACATTATTACTGATAGCAATTTCATTACCACTCAGTATAGTGGCATCCTGCCCAAGAAATTTATCTAAAGGTGTAGTAACTGTTCCCGAACTATGCTGAACCCTTGGCATTGGTTACAAAAGTAGGGGTTAGTATATTCCCGAATATCAGTTGAAAGTAAAAATGCCTGGTTTTTGTGCCTGGTTTAAATATTACGTTTTACTAACCAGAACGACTAAAATTGGATAATAGCACTATTTTTGACGAAAATTGGGTGAATGCTGGTATCTGTCATTATTGTCAATTACAACACTTTTCAAATAACATGCGACTGTATTGAAAGTACCATCAAGCATACCCATGGCGTTCCGTACGAAATAGTATTGGTCGATAATGCCTCGCCGAAAGACAATGCTGACGACTTCCTGGTGAGGTTCCCCGGTATAACGCTTATAAAAAGCAAAGAAAACGGAGGCTTCGCAAAAGGCAACAACCAGGGCATAGCGGCCGCCAAAGGCGATGTGCTACTGCTGCTCAATTCTGATACCATACTCACCGAAGACTCCATAAGCATTGCCGCCAATGAATTGAAGAAAAGACCTGATGTAGGCGCCCTGGGCGTAAGGTTAATTTATCCTGACGGTGGCTTACAGCATACCGCACGCCTCTTCCGCAGCATAGGCAATGAGATATTAGACCTTTTGCGGGTTTTCCTGCTGCTGCTGCCCTACCGCAAGCGAGCCGAACTGATGATGAACCGCTATTTTAAATGCGATTTCAATACCTATTGCGATTGGGTGATTGGGGCATTTATGATGTTTAACAAAACCACACTTGATCTGATGCCCGAAAAGAAGCTTGACGAACGCTTCTTTATGTATGGTGAAGACCAGCTGTGGTGCTACCAGTTCTTTGAAAAAGGTTTCCGCAGCTATTATATGGCAAATACAACGGTAATACACATTAATAATGCCAGTACCGAACTATCAAAACAGCTCCGGCTTCTTAAAATATTTCTTGATCTTGAGTTGAAGATAATGGACTACCGCATGGGTAAAAACATTTATTACTATGTTTTTGCCGCCATTCTAACCCTTAAAGAAATGGCACGGTATTATATTAAGGTTGCAGTATTTAAGCTTTCCGGCCATAAAATGCGATAGCTGTTAGTTGAATACGACTATGGCTATTAAAACCCAAAATCCTTAACAAGATCATTTTTGAGGTGCGGACGCGTTACCTAGCTCTTCAATTTTTGTTCGCAAAAATGTGTCCCACTCCCCTTTCTTCACTCCGTATTCTTTTTGGAGCGCTATATCAAGGCTGCTATACTTCATAAGGCGCTTTATGCCTTCAATTCCATCTTTTTTGTAAGCAGCCATAACCAGCATACCCAATATAGTGCTGTTGGGGTTGGTAAAATTGTCTATATAATAAAAATCATCAAGGTTATTGAGGTTTACTTCTTTATGCAGTTGCAGGTACTGGTTAACCCGCTGCAGATGCCAGCCAAGGTCGTGCCCCAGGCTGCCACCATAAAAAACCGCAAGCCCTTCACCGAGTGGCGAACGGGGGAATAACCGGTTCAGGTAAACATGCACTACTTCATGAAAGTAATTTTCGCCCCAACCACCACAATAAACAATGTTATCCATGCCGTCAGACATACCGCTGGGCTTATCTTTATTACCCATAGCCAGCGTAAAATCAAAGCCCCGAAAGTGGTCTATTTCTTCCTTGGTATCAGCAAAATAATACCTTATGGCAATGGGCTGCAACTGCCACTCCTTTTCCAGTTTTGCAATATTGTGGGCCAGATGGGCAGCCTTTTTTTTATTAAACCGATGATAGGAAGGATAGAAATAGCTGATACTGCGCACCTTTACCGATTCCCAGGCATCAGCAACTAAAAACATTGGGTTAACGAAGTATAAATTGCCCTCTTTCGTTCGGTTTATATAATGGTTGGTTATAGAAATGACCAGCACATTGCCTGATGAATCCATCCTGCTGAACATGGTTTTAATGTGGGTAAGGTCGTTTTCGGGCCTTGCATACAAAATTGTTGGTTTACCAAGCAGATAAGTAGGTATTTCTGTATTAAGCGCAAAGAGTAGTTGGTCAGGGAATTTATATGCCTTGCAATCTTCAGCCGACCAATACTTTGTAAAGTCCGGCAATTTACCCGGTCTAAACTCATTGAAATATTTATTAATAAAATTTACAGCATCATTTAAAATAGTATCACCCGGGTCAATAGGATTATTTACCGGAATTTGTGCGCTTCCGGCAAGAGATAGTAATAAAAAGGCTACAAGTAAACGCAACTTTACCATATACAAAGTACAAATTAAGCAAAACAGCACAGTAAAAGCAGGTTTCTCGAAAAAGAATGTAACTGTAGCTATTATTTTTTGGGTTACTTACATAGTTTTCCTAAATTTGTCTTACTGTCTTAAATTTAGCAATCATTTTATAACTAATAAAACAGATTTGTGTCGTACGAAAACAAGAACTTTGGTGAACCCCGCGGTGATAACCGCAATGAAAGTCTTTACAGCAAACGTATAAAAGCTGGGAAAAGAAGAACATATTTTTTTGACGTCCGCTCTACCAGGGGAAATGATTACTTTATAACGATAACGGAAAGTAAGAAGCGCTTTGACGACAATGGCTACGACAGACATAAGATGTTTCTTTATAAAGAAGATTTCAATAAATTCTTAGCTGCGCTGACAGATACCATCAACTACGTGAAGACGGACCTTATGCCAGATTTTGATTTCGATGCATTTAACCATGACCATGAGAACGAAGATGGAGAGCATACCGGCCACACCCCTACTGACGCATCAACAACAACTGCCACTCCGACTGAATCACCTATAAGCTCAATTGAAATAAGTGAAGGTTCGAACGTTGATGACTGGAAAATCTAATACATAACATTCCCCCATATTTAAAAAGCCTTTATCATACCGATAAAGGCTTTTTTGTGTCTGAAACAGTTACCCCACACTTCTAAAGTATGGGATAACTGCATAAAAACGCGGTATTAATCGACCAGCAACTTAATTAAATTATTCACTTCATTTTTGGTAACGACTTCGGGGAAAGGGAGGTCTTTAGCAATGGCTGTTAATACAGCATCGGCTATTGATGTTTTATCCCAGGGGTTAAAGGTGAGGCTGGGCTTAATAACATCGTAAACATAGGGAAGGTCAGGCGCCAGCACCTTCATACCGCTATCTACCGACTCTATAAGCGGCATACCAAAGCTTTCCATAACCGATGGGCAAACCAGATAGCGATACTTGAAATAAAGGTCGCGCGGATCGATGCAGTTGTAGTTATGTATACGGATGCCCTTGGCCTTCATGACATCAACCCGTGCAAGCAAGTGGGGGGCTGTATTATCGATAGTAACATGTAAACCAGGCGTGTGGCCGAGCGAATGCAGATGCTCCCATGCATCCAGCAATGTAGGGTAATTTTTTTGCGGAGAGGGGGTGCTTACAAACGCAAACTCGTCAACAGGCCTTTGATCGAATGGTATAGTTGCGCCCTTGTATTTTTCGGTATCGTAAAAAGGTATTTTGAGGCAATGTGCCGCATCTTTCAGCCCGGTTGAAAGCAGCTCTTCTACCATGTGTGGTGTCTGCACAATATAGTAGTCAGTATTGTTGTTGTACCACTTAATGACCAGATATTTCAGATATAGTTTCCAGTAACTTCTGTTGAATTTCTGCTTCGGCGCTTCCAGCAGTTTTTGATTATGGGAATAAGTATAAACAGGCACTTTCAGCTTAACAGGCGGCGGGGTGTTAGCAAAACAAAACACCTTGCTGTAATCAGCTTTATGCTCTTTATAGAACTTTATCCTATCCGCCATTTTATTAGGGATAACTGTAAAATTCTTTGTCAGCGCAGCGGGCTTATCAAACCGGGGATCGAGCAGAAAAAAGAAGTCGCTACCCTTCGGGTGCGCCAGAATTTTTTCAATAAGATACTCCAACAGTTTAGCGCCACCGCCTTTGTTAATGAATAATGCGTCTATGAGAATCATTAAAGCAAAAGTAGTGGATTAAAGCAATATGGTACCCGCATCAGGTAGGGGCGGGAGATTTTCTGCTCGTAGAAGTCACCAACTATCAAAATATAACCCCATTTTCCCCATCCCCTCAGTTTTTTTCAATAATTTACAGTTTCAAATTTCAGTTTCATGAACAGGACTATCCGTAAGGTTGCGGTATTGGGCAGTGGGATAATGGGTTCGCGTATTGCGTGCCATTTCGCAGGTATTGGTGTGCAGGTATTGTTATTAGATATTGTGCCGAATGCACTCAATGAGGCAGAGCAAGCCAAAGGCTTAACGCTTGAAACCAAAGCCGTACGCAACAGGATAGTAAATGATGCACTGGCGGCTACCCTCAAAGGAAAACCATCGGCTGTTTATACCAAAAAGGTAACCGACAAAATAAAGACGGGCAATTTAACTGACGACCTGAAACTAATTGCCGATTGCGACTGGATAATAGAGGTAGTTATAGAGCGGCTGGATATTAAGCAGCAGATATTTGCCCAGGTAGAGCAGTACCGTAAGCCGGGTACACTCATTACTTCTAATACATCAGGCATACCTATTCACCTGATGACGGAAGGCCGCAGTGAAGATTTTCAGCAGCACTTTTGCGGCACCCACTTCTTTAATCCCCCTCGTTATTTAAGGTTATTAGAGATAATACCAGGCCCTTCAACAAAGCCCGATGTCATCAGCTTCCTGATGGATTATGGCGACCGATTCCTGGGTAAAACGACTGTGTTGTGTAAGGACACTCCGGCGTTTATTGCCAACCGTGTAGGCGTGTTTGGCTTTATGGCGGTATTCAAAGCCATGGAGATGACCGGGCTGAATGTAGATGAAGTAGATGCACTCACCGGCCCTGTATTGGGTAGGCCAAAATCGGCCACGTTCCGTACTGGCGATGTAGTGGGTTTAGATACGTTGGTGCATGTTGCAAAAGCATTGCCAATAAATGCACCTAATGATGAAGCAATTGCCATTTTTGCTATGCCGCCATTCCTCGAAAAAATGGTTGAAAACAAATGGTTTGGCGATAAGACGGGGCAAGGATTCTATAAAAAAGACAAATCTCAAAATCCAAATTCCAAAGGCGGAAAACCAGAGATACTGACGCTGAACCTGCAAACCATGGAATATGGCCCTAAGCAGAAAGCAAAGTTCGCAACGCTTGAGGCTGCGAAGCCAATAGAGGACCTGGCTCAGCGCCTGAAAGTATTGTACAAAGGTGAAGACAAAGCCGGTGAATTTTACAGGATCTTCCACCACCTTTTGTTTAGCTATATATCGCATAGGTTACCTGAAATATCAGATGAATTATACAAGATTGACGACGCCCTAAAAGCCGGCTTCGGCTGGGAAATAGGTGCGTTCGAAAGTTGGGATACGCTTGGTGTGGCCAAGACGCTGGAAGCTATGAAAGCCGGTGGCTATGAAGTTGCGCCATGGGTAACCGAAATGCTTACCGGAGGTTATACTACATTCTACAAAACAGAGAACGGACAAAGAAAATACTACGATGTACGCACCAAAGCCTACCAGCCTATTCCGGGCCAGGGTGCATTCATATTGCTGGAACATCTTGACGAAAAGGTAGTGTGGAAGAACAGTGCCTGCAAACTTTACGATATCGGCGACGATGTAGTAGCCCTGCGCTGGAATACCAAGATGAATACCATTGGTGGCGAAGTGCTGGATGCTGTGCAGAAGAGTATTGGCATTGCAGAAGATAAATACAAAGGCCTGGTAATAGCCAATCGCGGAGCCAACTTTAGTGCCGGTGCCAATGTAGGCCTGATATTTATGTTTGCCGCCGAGCAGGAATATGACGAGCTGGATTTCGCGATACGCCACTTCCAGAACACAACCATGCGTATGCGTTACAGTAGCATACCTGTAGTAGTTGCACCTCACGGCCTTACCCTCGGTGGTGGTTGCGAAATGTGCCTGCATGCCGATGCGGTACAAGCGGCGGCAGAAAGTTACATAGGCCTTGTGGAAGTAGGCGTAGGGCTGATACCGGGCGGCGGTGGTACCAAAGAAATGGCAGTACGCGCCAGCGACAGGAATATTAAAGAGGATATTGAAACCAATTATCTGCAGCAACTTTTTATAAATGTAGGCACCGCAAAAGTATCTACCTCAGCACACGAGGCGTTTGAGAATTTCATACTTCGCCCCGGTTACGATAGCATCTCCATGAACCCCGACAGGCGCGTAGCCGATGCCAAGCGTAAAGCATTAATGTTGTGGGAACAAGGCTATACACAACCTGCTGCACGAAACGATATTAAAGTACAGGGCAGGGGCGGCTTAGGCGGCCTTATGAGCGGCATACACGCTATGTGGCGTGGCAACTACATAAGCGAATATGATAAGCTTATAGCAGAGAAGCTGGCCTATGTAATGTGCGGCGGTGACCTATCTGGCGCAACGACTGTTAGCGAGCAATACCTGCTGGATATAGAGCGCGAAGCCTTCTTAAGCCTTTGCGGACAAAAGAAAACGCTGGAAAGGTTGCAAAGTATTTTAACGACGGGGAAGCCACTTAGAAATTAATGGCTCAATAGCTTAATTGCGGAATGGCTCAGTGCAGGGAAAACTTAGTAAATTTGTTTAAAAAAAAGTTATGGAAGAAATCATCTTTTTAGTGGAAGAAAGCGATGAAGGAGGCTATCTCGCTAAAGCACTTGGTGTAGCCATTGTGACAGAGGCTGATACTATTGATGAGTTGAAAGTTGCGGTAAAAGACGCGGTTCATTGCCATTTTGATGACGAAGCAGTGCGCCCTAAAATGATCCGTTTGCATTACGTAAGAGATGAAGTATTTGCTGCATGAAAATTCCCAGGGACCTCAGCGGCAAGGATTTAATTCAGCGCCTAAAATTATTGGGTTACGAACCGACAAGACAAACAGGTAGCCATATCAGATTAACTACCTATAAAAATGGAGAACATCACATAACGATACCCAACCACGACCCTCTAAGAATAGGTACTTTATCTTCAATTATCTCACTGGTTGCAGAACATTTTAACCTAAGCAAAGAAGAATTGTTGAAAAAGCTTTTTTAGTAGCCGCAAAAAAATCTAGTTTACTTTCCATGCATATACGCGAACCGGACGCAGCCTATAACAA
Organism: Chitinophagaceae bacterium; assembly: GCA_947447265.1. Taxonomy (GTDB): domain Bacteria; phylum Bacteroidota; class Bacteroidia; order Chitinophagales; family Chitinophagaceae; genus Flavipsychrobacter. The sequence goes on along the minus strand of CANFKC010000003.1, from coordinate 175,095 downwards.
ACAGTTTTACACCATAGCCGAATATCTGGAAATAGAAAATGAGGCTGAGGAAAAGCATGAGTATTACCAGGGGGAAATATTTGCGATGTCTGGTGCTAAGCATCAGCATAACCTGGTTATCAGAAATATATATTTGACTCTCGGTGCCAAATTAAAAGGTAAGCATTGCCAACCTTTGGGCAGCGATAGCCGAATTCACATCGAAAAGAATACGCTATTCACTTATCCCGACATTTCGGTGGTATGCGGAGAGCCTCAGTTTCTTAATAATGACGAATGGAATCTTTTGAACCCTGCTATTATTTTCGAGGTGCTATCACCTTCTACAAAATCGTATGACAGAGGCGACAAGTTCAAACTATACCGCGATATTCCTACCCTTAAAGAATACATATTAGTTGACCCGGAAACCATTAGCATTGAAGCCTTTTTTATTAACAACCATAACCACTGGGAACTTAAGGAATATAAAAAAATCACAGAAGCACTTAGCCTGAAAACCATAAACCTCTCCCTTCAACTGGAGACTATTTATGAGGAGACAAAGGCAATAGGTGTTACCAGTTAAATTTACTGCTCTTGAACAAACTATTTATCGCACTCTTATCGCTCATCGTTTTCAACGCTGTCGGCTATGGTCAGTCTGTTTCGCAAGTTGACAATACCGTAGCAAAATACCTTAATGCCATCAGGAATTGGTCTACCGACACATCTTATGCGCAAGCTGATTCACTAGATGCCGCAAACACGCGCCTGTTAGCTTACCTGACCAGTGTGCCGGTTGCCAGAGAGGCCATTTTACAAGCTGACTTAACGAAGGCAAAGAAGAGTGGATTAGTTGCTGTTACTTCTTCTGATAGTAAAATTCGATTTTATTCGTGGGATACCTATTTAGGGGGAACAATGCATATGTTTTACAATGTTGCCCAATTTAAAGATGCCAACGGTATGCATACTATTTTCCTGAATGATACAACTGTAGATGGTGGTGATTATGCCGGCATATATACTGGCCTGATATCAGTGACTAACGCGGCAGGCAAGGTCGTTTATATGGTTACCCGTTACTCCATCGGTTCTACAAAAGACAGAGGAGAAACTATTGCAGCTTACACAATTTACAATGGCCAACTTTTAAAACAACCAATTTTTAAAACAACAAAAAAACTACTTGACCTGATAGAGTATGGATACGATTCGTTTGCTGCAGCGTTCCCCAAAGGCGAATATCCGGCAATCCACTTTTCTAAAGACAATAAAACGCTTTATATACCCATTGTTATTGGTGAGAAACTAACTAACCACTACCTCACCTACAAATACGATGGCAATAATTATGTCTTTGAGAAGAATGCCAAATAGAGCAACCGTAACTATCGATTGATTGGAATAATGCGGAATTACTACAGATAATTATCGAGCAACCTAAGTTGATCAATTGTACCCGGTATCGTTTTCAGCTTAAACACAAGTTTCTTATCGCGCTTCACTTGTTCCCAATCTATTGCCGCCATTGCTTCTTGTGTTACCACTGCAACTTTATTCCCCGGCAAAACGGCTATAATCTTGTTCGTCGTTTTAGGGTCGATGGTGAAATTTACCCACGCATCTTTAGGGAATTTTATTACCGCATTACCCTCTTGCCGGGTAACCAGAAACACGGTTATATTGCTATACCGTGAAGAGGCATCGAATTCAAAGTCTGCAGCAAATTTTATCAGTTCGTCATCTCTGTAGCACCTGTCCCAGTTGTAAATACCGAATTGCTCTATTTCAAAACGTCTCAGCAATTTATCTTCGCTTGCAAGGCGTTCTTTTTCTTCGTTCTTTTTTTGAGCTACGAACGATTGATAATTACTTAAGGCTGTCATTGTCTGCTCATCAGGATAAACATAAGTAAAGAATGATTCAGAATCGTTGCTGACGTTGAGTTGCCATGCATTTGGAGGGCAATCGGTTGTTTGATACCATCTGACATTACTAAAGCTTAGAAAACCATCAGATTCAGGCTTTATTCGCTTTTCAATAATAAGGGCAATTTCAATGTTGATGCAGAAGGCACCATAATTTGAAAAATGCCTTTCACAAGCACCACGATGATCATACTCCAATACCCCAACCGACTGTTGATCTGGAAAATAGATCCTATCGTTCAACCCAGTATATGGAAGATGCCCCATAGATCTCGATGGCGGCGCAACATTTGCCACAAATGAAGCTTCTCTATTACCATTCTTGTCGAACAAGCTTACTGATCCGTTCACATAGGCAACCAAAATTCTCCCATCACCCAGAAATCTGCATTCATGCATTACCGTTTTTTGAGTCGGAAATTCTTTGATTTGCCGCCCGTTAAAGTCCGAAAGAATGTACTTTTCGCCGTCAGATAACAGTATTCTTTCGTTCTTGTTGTCTACATCAATGAATGGCCGTTCGTCATTAGTACTCTTCAACGAGTATATCAGTTTTTTCTCAGGAAGTTTGTAAACGTTGAGTGTTTTTCGGTCAGCTGAATACCCCGATATTATCGGGTAGATTTTCATACCATAATTCATATCAAAATGGGCTTCCAACTCCAGTTTATATTCCTGCTTTGTTATGCAATTGAATATGGTCACCTGATTATCGCCGTTCAAATCATCAATATAAAGATGCGGATTTTCTAATTTCTCCTGATATGCTTTATCGAAGTTTTTCTCGTTGCCCATACCATAGTACCAATAGGAACCAATCTTCTTTTTAGAGTTATTATTTACGTCCCAAAAACAGGTTTCATTTTCGGTCACATCTGTGCAAATTATACCGCCACCAGCAAGCGCCATCCCGCCATATTTACCTTCCAGTTTTTGAATTACTTTACCTTGTTCGTTATAGACAATTAATGCCTGTGAACTGTTGATAGCAAATTTATTGCCCGGCAGCAGCAGTAAATGGTCTATATGCTCGTGCGCATTGTACTGAGATTCATAGCCCACTTCCGTAAGCTGTTTTCCTGTCAGGTCAACCAGGCAAACTTTGTATCGCATAAAGTCTTTATCTACCAGCGTTTCATAAAGCAGCCTGCTGTTCTTAACAGAGTAGCAGTACTGGTTTACTTTTTTCAGTGGACAAACTACTTTGCCCGCATTCATATCATACAGCACATTACCGGCATCCGTATTAGTGAGTGTATACCTTTCACTTAATGCGCCATGGAGTGGGCTGATATTGTTATCATCAGCCGGGGTATAAGGTACCTTTGCTATCTTCTGCGTTCTTAAATTCCAGACACTTACATAACCATCCTGTAGAACCGATATCAGCGAATCTTCATAAAAACCGCTGATCTCGCTCAATTGGTAACTCCTGTTACTTACGCAAGCATTCGTAAATTCCTTCATCGCCTTGCCGGGTTTCGTCAGTTGTATATTTGTCCATTTCTTGCTTAATGCGTCGGAGCGGGCAGGAGTTGTGGGGTCACAGAATGTGGTTGCCAGATGCCAATTCGTTTTGGCGAAAGCTGCAAGTTCAGGATACTTACCGGTATCGAATTTTAGCTGGAAATTCTTCAGAGTTTTTGAGGTATCATTCGGCTTTACGAAGTTGCTCAGCTTATTCCATGCTCCCTGTCGGGTTTCGGATTCATTTGCGCCTCCACCCAGCCCGGCAGTCAGCAATTTTGGTTGCTTTTCTTCATTAAAATAATAGAGGTCAAAATCTTCCCGGGAAGATGTAGGGTAATTCACCGCCAGTTTTTTGCCCTTGGTTATCGAAACGGGATTACCTTCACTCCTACCTGTAATGTTGAACATACCGGCACTCTGCAGCACTTGCTCCTTTCCATTTTCTTCGTATTTCATAGGTATGCCGGAAGCCAGTATGTCGGCGGGCTTGTCCATAGTCTCAAGAATTACCTGTACAGGTTTGGTTACAGGATTTCCGCTCTGGTCCGTAAATGAATTAGCCGGTATCTCTATACTCGCTCCATTTTTGAACTGTATTACCTGTTCTTTAGTCGGATCAACCGTCACCGTATCCTTCGGCAGCGATAGGCCTGCAAATGGGGGCGCAACCTGGTATTCTTTATTGTTGCTCAAGTGTTTGCAGGAGCTGATAGCCATAGCCAAAAAGAAAATATTGGCAAGAAGGATGGAACGTATACGCATAAGGTGTGTATTTGCTCAAATTTAAGTACTTAGTTCTCCTGATGCTAGCATACCTGATACAATATAATGTTAATTCATGTGTTTTTTGACTTATACCAGGCAGAGGGAAAGATAAATCCTCTGCAATTACCTCGTTTACAAATTCGATGCGAATAATTATGTTTTTGATAAGAATGCCAAATGAAAATAAGGGTTACATTTGAGTAGATTATATTGAATGAAAAGTAGCTTAAATATATTTGTGCGCTTAAAAACACCTATAGTACTGGCTTGCCTGCTTTGTATTGGCCATATGGCTATGGCCCAACAGACCGAAACAAACATGTCAACCGGCGCGGAACCGCCTAAAAAAGAAGAGGCACCACCGGAACCCAAGCTTGTAAAGGCGCAAAGGATGGCGGCTGAAAAGAAATATGATTCGTCCATTCTGCTTTACAACGAATTATACAAAGCAACTCCCGATGATATTTATCATGAGTATCTGAATACGCTCCTTATTGCTAAAAAATATAAGGATGCCGAAAAAATGGTGCAAATACGCATAGGCAGCCCGAACCTGACAAGCATTTACGAAATAGACCTCGGTAACATTTACAAACTGCAGGGCAAGGATAAAAAAGCTACGGAGCAATTTGATACTGTTTTGAGAAAAGTAAATGGTGATGATAACCTTACCCAGCGCCTTTCAAAGGCATTTCAGGATATTAACCAGGATGAATATGCCATAAAGGTTTACGAAAGAGCCTGTCATATTTTTAATAATCCTTTTGTCTACTGTGTACCAATGTCATCCATATATGCTAAAATGGGTAACCTGGATAAAGCGATGGACGTATTGCTTGGCCCGCCGATAGGCCAGTTCACCACACTGGATATTATTAAAAGTACCTTTCTGCAATGGATGGGCAATGACCCTAAAAAGCTGCAGGTAGCACAAAAGAATTTACTGAAACAAATTAATGCCCAGCCCGAAAGTGCCTGGTTTGCCGAATTGCTTACCTGGATATATACACAGAAGAACGACTGGGATGGCGCATTGCTGCAAATAGAAGCCGTAGATGAGCGGAATAAAGAAGATGGCCGCAGATTGCTCTCCTTTGCCCGCACAGCTAATGCGGCAAAACAATATGAAACAGCAATAAAAGCCTACGATGAGGTAATAGCAAAAGGCGAAGCTTCTCCATTAGTGGCCAGTGCCAAAATGGAGAAAGTAAATACTCAGTTCGACCAGCTGCAGAGCACATCAATACCTAAGCCGGAAGATATTACCAAGCTAATGACCGACTTTAGCAACCTGCTGAACGAGTATCCTGCATTTTACGCATCAGATCTGGTATCGAACTATGCCCTGGTTGCCGCACAGTATACTGATAGTGTTGATAAGGCCATCCAGATACTGCAGAAAGGCATAAAGTATCCTGATTCGAGGAAAGATTTTGTTGGCAGGCTTAAACTGCAGTTAAGTGATTATTACCTGCTCAAAGGCAAAATCTGGGATGCCTCCCTCGCCTACAGCCAGGTAGATAAAGAATTCAAGCAGGATGTATTGGGTGAAAATGCCCGCTTTAGCAATGCAAAGCTGGCTTATTACCGTGGCGACTTTGAGTGGGCACAACGATTGCTTACCGTACTAAAATCGTCAACAACAGAGCTTATTGCTAATGACGCCCTTTATCTTTCTGTTCTTATTACAGAAAACGTGGAAGATAGTGTTACTTACCCGCTGAAAAGGTTTGCCTATGTAGGGCTTTTACGCGCCCAGAATAAAGATGAACAGGCCAATGCTTTGCTGGATAGTATTGCAACAGCCTTTCCGAAACACCCGCTCAATGACGATATCTTAATGGTGCATGCGCAGATTGCTCAACGCCATAAAGATTTTGATAAAGCCATTAGCTACCTCAGTGCAATAGTGGAAAAATACGGACAGGATGTGCTGGCTGATGATGCTTTGTTCGTAATGGCTGAAATATACCGTAACGATCTGCATAAAAACGACCTTGCCAAGAAGTATTACGAACAGCTTATTATCGATTTTCCGGGTAGTACATTTATACAGCTGGCCCGCCAGAAGCTGCGCGAACTCAACGAGGCTTCAATGCAGTAGTGGTTGCTCCACTGCATTTTCAGTTATGCTATCAGAATCTTGCGCAGGTACGGGAATATTCATTTTGTGCCACATTAATCGAGCGTAAAGTAGAAAGCCGCACCCTCCTGCGGTACGCCATGTGCCCATATTTTACCACCATGTTTCTCTACTATCCTGCGTACAATGGGTAAGCCAAGGCCTGTACCTTCAAACTCTACATGCAGGCGCTGGAATGCGGCAAATAGTTTCTGCGAGTCCTTCATATCAAACCCTGCACCATTGTCTTTAACGTAAATAACTGTGCTGCCATCCTTTTGTTCGCAGCCAATTTCCACTACCGGCTTTTCTTTATTGGCCGAATATTTTAGCGCATTGCCAATAAGGTTAGCGAAAACCTGTTTCAGCATACCTTTATCAGCCAGCAAAGTTGGCAGGCTGTTTACTTTTACCTCGGCTTTCGGGTTAAGGTGCATATTGGCGGCTGTTATCTCCTTTACTATTGCTTCGGTATCAACACTGCTTTTTTCAATAGCTGATGCCCCGAGTTTTGAAAATTGCAACAGGTCTCTGAGCAATCCCCGCATGTTCGATGTTATTCCGGCAATTGCCTGCAGCAACTCCAGGCTTTCCTCGTCCAGTTGGCCTTCGGTGCTTTCTATCAGCAGCATGGCTATCATTTCAATCCGTGCCAGTGGGGCATTAATATCATGCGCGGCTGAAGCGCTGAAGGCTTCGATATCTTCCAGTTGTTTTTTTCTTTCCGAAATATCGACAATTGTCGATAGCGCCGCAATCATTTCTCCCTCATCGTTAAAAACCGGTCTTGCTGAAATAGACACCCAAATATAATCGCCATTTTTACGCCTTACGTTCTCTTCATAGATTTCTGATTTCTGGGTGTTATCAGGGTTTTCAAGCAAGTTACGGTACTTCTCTTTTTGCTCTTCTTTTACAAAAAAATCAAACACACTTCTACCCCTTACTTCTTCGTCTGTAAAACCTGACAGTTCAGAAAAACTGCGGTTACAAAATGAAATAATGCCCTTAGTGTCATAGTATACTACACCTTCTCTCAGCGCATTTACCAATGTTCTGTATTTCCTTTCGCTTTCGGTTATCTGCTGTTCGGCGGCAATGCGTTTTCTATCTTGTATGTTAAGCCTGCGGGCATAAAGAAATACAAACGTAAGTATGAAAAATACTATAGCAGAACTTTCGAGGGCGGTGCCATAGCTTGGGTCGAATAACAATAACTCCTCCCCCATTAACCTCAAATAGCCAAGGGCCATCGGCAGCACTAACACCAATGGAATGGCGCGCCTTGACATACGGCCACCAGCATATGCTGACCATACCAGTTGCATAAACTTGCCTGGCGGCATAGCTAACAAGGCTGCAGTAAAGTAACAAATGTAGCCAATAGCAGTATTGAGGGCCATTGGCACATAATTGCCTACGCGGTATACCTGTTCAAAATTATAGATATAGCCTATAATAGCCAGGTATGAAATGAGAAACCCGGTTATTTTGCAAATGTCGCTCAATAGACGGCTAATGTGGCCCTGTTTATAGACATTGAACAATATAACACCGCATAATAACAGCAACAATGCTGAATTAGGCGCAATGCTAACAAAACCCTCGGCGGCATTGAGCGATTCGGGGAAAATGTACCTGTCTATTTGTAAAGGACTAATGCCCAGCAGCTCAGCTAATTTCAATATGCTGGCAGCCAATACAATCACTGTTACAATTGGCTGAAGCCTTTTAGCTACCTGTACAGTTAACATGTAAAGAAAAAGCCAAACACCAATACTCATAAAGCAGATAGCTGTAATTGGATTGATAACCCCTTGCGCATTGCTGCCCGGCAAATTGGTTATATTAAAGGCATACGAACATATCTTGAGCGTGCCTATTGAAAACAGCACACCAATCATTACATAAGTAATTACGTTTATCAGCGCCTTCTTAAAAACCATAATTATAGAAAAATAAACCGTATGTGTATTCGGCTGTAATGGTAAATATAAATAAAAACATCCGTAATTGGTTCACTGACACTTGTCATGTTTTTGTTGCTTGCTTTCTTACCGGTTCTTAAAGCAGCCAAAATGTACGTTTGCAAGACTAACTTCCGGTTAGAATATCCGGGGCTTAAGGCAGGTTAAAAATGCGCTCCAAACAAATATTGCCTCAAATAATGGGAAAAGGTGAATTTTCGGTCAAAAAAATTATATTTTTGCTGCCCTTTATAAAATACTTATGCAGTACAGAGAAATAGTTTCGGTAACAGGACTGAGTGGCCTTTATCAGTTATTGACCACCAAAAGTGATGGTGCTATAGTGCGCAACATTGATGATAAAACAACCAAGTTTATCTCAGCCCGCCAACATAATGTAACGCCTCTTGAAAGTATTGAGGTGTATACAACCGGCGAAAACGTGAGGTTGCATAATGTGTTCCAGAAAATGCAGGAACATGAAAGCTCAATTCCTCCGGCTGACCCTAAATCGGCTTCAAAGAACGATATCACTATTTATTTTAAGAGTGTTTTTCCTGAATTTGACGAAGAGCGCGTTTATGTAAGCGACATGAAGAAGATGCTGAAGTGGTACGAACTGCTGAAAGCAAATGATCTGTTGAAATTTGAAGTAGAAGCAACTGAGGAAGCTCCGGCTGAAGCCGTTACAGAAGCTGCACCAAAAGTTGAAGAAACAGCGCCTGCTACTGAAGAAGTTGCTGCTGAAAAACCAGCGAAAAAAGCAAAAAGCAAGAAAGCTGAAACAACTGAAGCTGCTGCTGAAGGCGAAGAAAAGCCAGCTAAGAAAACAGCTAAGAAAAAGAAAACAGAGGAATAATAATTTCCCCGAAAATACTTTTGCACCATTATATGGAACCTCCCGGTTTTATGTAATGGTGTTTTTTATGGTGATTAGTACAGAAGTTTTGTAGAACAGGTATTGATAAACTTTGTATCGAATGCCATGAAGCATCGTCTAATACTACGTACCCTGCAATAGCATACTTCAGCGCAAGGCGATGATGAGCTGGTTTATTCCGCAAACAATAATGGAGCAGGATAAAAATGGAGTAAAGGCAACTCGCTATTTCAGTTTACCCGTAATTGAAGCCAGGCTGATTAATTGAGCAACTTAAATGAACTGAAAAAACGCTTTTCTGATATCGGGTTCAGTTGCCCTTTCTGGTACCCTACTTCAAGCATGTAGAACCTGTTGTCTACCAGGTAGAAGTGAACGTCCATAACGGCTTTACCCTCGCCGAAACTGGCTTTCACGAAACGGCCGGGATACTTGCCAACGGGGCTTTTTTCAACCGACAATATCTTGCCATGAATATTATTGATGGCACCATCAATAGCATTCTTAAAGAAGGTATCTACAACGTTCTTCTTTTTGTTGGAATTGATCACTTTTTCAGGATAGTCGGAATACATTAACAGGTATAACCGGTTGCCGTCTTTCGAAAGGTCAGCATTATACGTGAACAAATTGATTGTGATCGGTCCGGCGGGAGTATTGGACTGCTTCTTGCTTTCGTCCGGCTTGCCGGGAAACTGAGCTGTAAATCGCCCTTCCTTATTAGCTATTGTTAACCACTTAGAAGCAGCAAAGCTGCTACATACCAGAATTATACCAGTGAAAAGTAGCAGCTTTGCGTGTTTCATTTTTATGCAATTATAAAGTTGAATTATTTTTTGTCGGTCAAATTGCCCCTGAACAGATCGAAGGTATCACCGCGCAAACCAACGCGGGTAGCTTCCAGCGAAATCACTTCGTTCGGCGCAATATTACCCAGGTTCACGTTAGCCCCAAGCAGCTCCAGGAAGTAAACCTGCTGTGCTTTCTGCGGTGCTTCCCAAACAATTTTCTCGTCTGGAATCTGCGTCAGTATTTCCTGTACCAGGCCCTGGCGCACTTCGCCGGTTCCACGGTATATACCCACATTACCTGCCTCGCGTGCTTCTGCAATAACATATTTTGCACCAGCTTCCAGTTCTGCCTTCATCAGTTCGATCCACTTGTAAGGGGCCATAATGTTAGTGGCATCCTTCGAACCTACTTCTGAATATACGGTTACATGTTTTGCCAGCTTTTCAATGTAGCCACACTTTTCAATGTGTGGTATGGTTATAGAACCGTCAGAAACTTCAACGTGGTCCAGCCCGAATTCCTTAATAACGTTAAGATAGTCGTCAAACTGGTTGCGTACCAAAAACGCCTCAAACAAGGTGCCCCCGAAATATACCGGTATGCCATAGCTCTGGTAGATCGCTATTTTTTCTTTCAGGTTATTAGTTACATAGCTGGTACCGAAACCAAGTTTTACAATATCAACATAAGGGGCCGCAACAGATAAAAAATCTCTTGCACCTTCAAGGCCCATGCCCTTATCCATTACCATGGTAGTGCCATACGTACGTGGTTTCTGGGTGCGGGTGGGTATGCTATTGAGTTGAAAATTCATATTTGTTATGTTTACGGAATGATGAAAACAGGCATTAAACAGAAGGTAATTAATGCCCCTAAAAGTTTAACCGATGGCTTGTTTAAGATCTTCAATAAGGTCTTCAATTGCCTCAATACCTACGCTCAGCCTTATCAACGAATCTACAAGGCCGTTCTTTATTCTTTCTTCCCTTGGTATAGAACCATGCGTCATAGAAGCCGGATGGCCAATGAGCGATTCAACACCACCCAATGACTCAGCAAGGGAAAATAATTTTGTTTTGCTTAATACCGCTATAGCTTCATTCAGGTCATCGTTCTTTAACGTGAACGATATCATGCCGCCAAAGCCGCGCATTTGCTTTTTAGCAATACCGTGGTTCGGATGGTCTTCAAAACCCACCCAAAGTACTTTGGCTACCTTAGGGTGCGAACGTAGGTATTTAGCTATAGCCTCACCATTTTCGCAATGGCGCTGCATGCGCACATGCAATGTTTTAATGCCCCTGAGTACCAGCCAGCAATCATGCGGGCCAGGTACTGCGCCACAACTGTTTTGTATAAAACGCAGCTTTTCATCAAGCTTTTCGTCTTTAACTATCAGCGCGCCATGTACTACGTCGCTATGACCGCCTAAGTACTTGGTAGCAGAGTGTAAAACTATATCAGCGCCCAGGTCGAGCGGTGTTTGCAGGTAAGGTGATGCGAAAGTATTATCGCAAACCAGCAGCAGGTTGTTCTTTTTAGCTATTGCGGCACATGCAGCAATATCAATAACGTTCAGCAACGGATTGGTAGGTGTTTCTATCCATATCATTTTAGTATTGCCATTCACGTATTGATTAATGCCTTCGGCATTGAACATATCAACGAAGTGAAACTTAATACCATAATTCGCGAAAACTTTGGTCATTATACGGTAAGTACCGCCATATAAGTCGTTCGATACAATTACTTCATCACCAGGGCTCAATAATTTTATTACCGCATCGGTTGCAGCCATGCCACTGCCGAAGCACAAACCATGGGTACCATTTTCAATTGCGGCAAGTGCGTTCTGCAGCACAGTGCGTGTGGGGTTCTGTGTGCGGGCGTACTCATAGCCTTTATGTTCGCCGGGTGCAGCCTGCACATAGGTTGAAGTCTGGTAAATAGGTGTCATTATGGCACCGGTTGTTGGGTCTGGTTCTATACCCGCGTGTATTAACTTTGTATCTAACTTGTAATTACTACCTGCCATAATGTGTGTATTATTTGCGAGTGCAAAGGTATTGGTTTATAAGGTATTTACTAAATGCAGGTTGTTGGCGTAAAAGTTAAAAGTTGTGAGAGAGGAAATGAATGCTCGAATACGTGGTGTTTACTAATGCAATATTTTCGCTATTTTTACATTATGACTACAACAGCTATCATAAAAGAGATAAATAAGCTTCCTTTGGCGGAGCAATTGTTGCTAGTTGAAAAAACGCTTAAAACTATAAGACAACAAAAGGAACATCAAATGGATGTAGCAGTTAATGCACTATACAATGATTACGCGACAAATAAAGAATTGACCATTTTCACCAAATTAGACAGCGAGCCATTTTATGAATCAAGGTGAGGTATGGTTAATAAATCTCGACCCAACGGTGGGAGCCGAGATAAAAAAACAAGGCCGTCCATTATAGTTAATGATGATGCCTTAGGCAAACTCCCGCTGAAGGTTATAGTACCACTCACCGATTGGAAAGAACATTACAGTATAGCTCCATGGATGGTAAAGATTATACCCGATAAAATTAATAAGCTAACTAAAGAATCTGCTGCAGACTGTTTTCAGATACGCTCTGTTGCTGAAGAAAGACTCGTAAAGTATGTTGGTTACATTACTCCGGCAATGGTAGAAAAAATAAAAATATCTTTAAAGACAGTGTTGGGCATGGAATAATAACGCCACTTTTTGCATCAACTTATTAATCCAATCGACAGTCGGTATTTGATATGAACAATACAAAAAATTATGGCTAACCACTGCCAGAAGAAAAAATCTCACATTGACTAAAAGCGACTGCTCGATCCTTATTCAGTCGAAGAATAGCTTTATTTCATAAACATACCCCTTATGACCTTCCTCACCCACATCCAATCTATAATACCCGTTTCAGAAGAACTAAGGGATGCGTTGCATAACATAACCCTAATTAAGACTGTAAAAAAAGGCCAGCTGCTGATTCGTGCCGGGGAATACTGCCATGATATTTACTTTGTGGAAAGCGGCCTGCTGAGAGGGTTTTATTACCAGGAAGAAAAAGAAATTACCAATTGGTTTGCGAGAGAGGGGGAATTTGCAACCAGCTTCTACGCCTACATCACGAAAGCCACCTCAACCGAAACTATTGAGGCTCTGGAAGATTGCGAGCTGCTGCAACTGCCCTACACTAATTTACAACAATTGTACACCCGTTTTCCGGAAACAGAACGACTGGGCAGGATACTCACTGAGAACTACTACGTAAAACTGGAAGGCCGTTTACTGGGTCTGCAATTTACTACGGCAAAAGAACGCTACGATAATTTAGTGAAGCAAAACGGGCCACTGGTGCTGCGTGCGCCACTCGGGCAAATTGCGTCTTACCTCGGCATAACACAGGAAACACTGAGCCGGATAAGGGCAAAACAGTAAGTTTTGTTAAGGGCATTGGAATTTGATATAAGTCAAATAACCGCGGCCAGAGCCGTTATACTTTTGTTTCATCATCAAACAAATGATTTTATGAAACAAAAGCCTTCAAATGCTTTTATCGCTGCAAGCTGGATCTGCCTTTTAGCAGGTACCGTATCTTATTGTGTGGGTTTATGGAACGCCACCATGCAGCTCAATGAAAAAGGATATTATTTCGTAGTACTGATGTACGGACTATTTTCTGCCGTATCTCTTCAAAAAGCCGTTCGTGACCAACTGGAAGGCATTAAGGTAACAGCCATATACTATGGTATCAGCTGGTTTTCTACCGGGCTTTCTTTACTGCTTTTGATTGTGGGTTTGTGGAATGCCAACCTGGCGCGTAGTGAAAAAGGCTTTTATGGCATGTCTTTTATGTTGTGCTTATTTGCCGCTATCGCTGTGCAAAAGAATATACGTGACGCACAATTTGCTGAAGTTACCGAAGGCCATCCTGAAATATAATCACAAGCCTTCTTTACTATGCCAACTTACCACAAGTTGGCATAGCTTTTCTTAAGGTTATATATTTGCTACAATATCTTTTTAGGAACAACTTTCCGGCTCCAGGTTTTGGCGCGCTTTAAAGTTCCGGCTTCCACATCAGGATTATATTTCAGTGTGGTTTCCCAGGAGTTTTCAGGTTTAAATTCTTCCTCCATTCCTTTTAAAACTCCGGCGGCAACTTTTTCTGATCTGATTATGGAAACGCATTCCGAATTGAGATTGGCACTGCGCGGGTCAAGGTTAAAAGTGCCTATTACCGTTATCTTCCCATCTACTACCATCGATTTTGCATGTAGCCCGAAAATAGGTGTGTAGTTCATTTTCTGCTGCAATTCGCCGGTCATTATGGTATATCGTTCTTTGGCATCCGGCTTAAACTCAAAAATGCGTACTCCAGTGCTCAGCAGTTGCTTCCTTACCTTTTGGTACCCGCCAAAAGCAGGCAAATTATCTGTTGAGGCGAGGCTGTTAGTGAGTATGCGTATCTTAACGCCGCGGGTAACAGCCTCCCGGAAGACATCAAGACCTTCTGTGGCTGTAATAAGGTAGGGCGACTGAATATCGATAGTTTTCCTGGCATTACGGATAAGGTCTGTTAATGCATTGGTAGTATTGCCGCCACCGTGCAAACCACCTTCCCTGTTCTTGCCCGGTATATCAGAGACGTAGGTCACGCTATCGGTCCAGGTGAGGTTACCACTTTTTTGAATAGCCCTGAATACCTCTGGTAGTTTTTCAATGCGCGTACGCACTTGTGGCCAGAAGTTGGCTGGGTTACAGGCATATTGGTGCAGGCGGTCAAAACGTTCTTTTGCTTTGGGGTGTACACTGCTATCTTGCACCAGCTCTGTTATTGGCACGCTCAGCGGATTGTTCCAGAACTGCTCAAAGGATGTATGCACCGTTGCAGCTGTTTTACCCAGCAATAGCACATCCCTATCGCGGAAATTGTATTCGTGGTCATAGTCGAAATATTCATCCGCTATGTTACGGCCGCCGGTTATTACTACCCTATCGTCAACATTAAAAGTTTTATTGTGCATGCGCTGGTTAGCGCTCGCAAAGTCGGTAGCCATTTTGGCAAGCTTGCCGGGCAGGCTTTTACCAAGATTTACGCCGGGATTGTATATTTTGATTTCAATATTTTCATGAGAGTCCAGGGTAAGTATATCGTGCGGAGTAGCATCTACCAGCATATCATCAATGAGTATGCGCACCTTAACGCCACGGTCGGCGGCACGTACCAGGTAATCGCAGGCTATGAGGCCCACATTATCGGTAGAAAATATAAAGTATTGTATATCAATGGTTTTCTCGGCATTCTCACACAACCAGGCACGGGCTATCATGGCGTTGCTGCCATCTTCCAGCACATAGACGCCTGTCTTAGCCATCATGCTATCAGCAACTGGTGCCAGTTCCTGCGAAAGCCTGGTGGAATCACTGAAATGGATCTTCGAACAGAAATCGGTATCGTATGCAGGCACCTCTTTAGGCTTATCAGCACAGGCCGCTAAAAACAACAAGCCAGCAGCAATGCCTGAAAGCAGGTACAATTTATTATTCGGGTAACGCATATATGCCAGGTAAAATATAACAGCGAATGTACAACACTAGTTTTTAAGCACGATTACAACAGTAGAATGTTGCTACTTTATCTTGATGTGTTTACAGTCATGTTTATACAAATAAAATACGCTCACTAAAGAAATAAGGCTAATTTTGCGTACCCAAATGAACCGCCTTGTAAAAGAGGCAATTTTCGGGATATTTGGAATTTTAAATCTGTAAAATGGGCGCTGATAATGCTGGTTCAGGATCTGAGAGAAAAAGTTCTGGAGGGAGACCTCAGCGATCTCTTGCTGCACAGCAAGGATGAAGACTATGCAACGGAAGTATCTAAATTGCTGGAGTCGCTGCCAAGGGACCATGCAGTACATACTTACCTTGCGTTGCCCGAGCCTGTACAAATTACCATATTCCCTTACCTCGACCACGTTTCGCAGCGCAGTGTAACCGAAGACATGCCGCGTCAGCAGGTTTCAAAAATACTAAACAGCCTTACTTCTAACGACCGGGTTTCTTTTTTCGACATACTGGATGGTATTGAGGTAACCGAATACCTGAACCTACTGAATGATAAAAACCGCCTCGCTACCTACGACCTGTTAGGCTACCCTGAAAAAAGTGTGGCCCGCCTAATAAATACCAACTTTACTACTGTACGCAAAGAATGGACCATTGGCCAGGCCAGGGAACATTTACGCCGCTTCTATACTGATACCCCGGCTGCCAACGTAATTTTTGTGGTAGACAATGATGGCAAACTGGTGGATGATATACCTATTCGCCGCCTGGTGCTCAATGAGCATGGCAAAACCATTGCCGACATTATGGATGGCTTTTATGTAAAACTGGATATACAGGATAGTATTGACAGTGCCATACAAAAATTTAAAGAATATGACCGCGTAGCCATACCCGTTACCAACAGCAATAATGTGGTAATGGGGGTGGTAACTATTGATGATGTTATTGATGAAGCGGAAGAAAAAGATACCAAAGAAATACAACAGTTCGGTGGTTTGGAATCGCTGGACCTGCCGTATGTAAAAACACCTTTTTTTACACTTATACGTAAAAGGGCGGTTTGGCTTATTATTCTCTTCCTGAGTGAAATGCTGACGGCTACTGCGATGGGCCATTTTCAGAGCGAACTGGATGCGGCCCTTGTACTTTCTCTATTTGTCCCGCTCATCATATCAAGCGGCGGCAATAGTGGCTCACAGGCGGCTACACTTATTATCCGTGCTATGGCCCTCAATGAATTGACTACCCGGAAATGGTGGTATGTAATGCGACGGGAAATACTATCGGGTTTAACACTCGGGCTTATATTAGGTATTATAGGGTTTGTGCGCATAGCAATCTGGCAAAAGCTGGGCTGGGCAAATTATGGTATGAAGGCCTCGGGAGATTATTGGTACCTGACAGCTCTAACTGTTTCTTTCTCTTTGATAGGTATTGTGTTGTGGGGAACGTTAAGCGGTAGTATGATACCCATGATATTGAAACGTATAAAGCTGGACCCTGCAACCTCATCCGCGCCGTTTGTGGCTACGTTGGTTGACGTGACCGGCCTCATCATCTACTTCAGTTTTGCCGCCGTGATATTAAGCGGTACTTTATTGAAGAGCACTGACAAATCTC
Source organism: Chitinophagaceae bacterium (assembly GCA_947447265.1). Classification (GTDB taxonomy): domain Bacteria; phylum Bacteroidota; class Bacteroidia; order Chitinophagales; family Chitinophagaceae; genus Flavipsychrobacter. Next base: position 157,970 of record CANFKC010000003.1, on the reverse strand, counting down.
CGCTGAATATTACCCATGTGGGCGATAACACCATTATCACTCTAGCTATGGCACCATCAACCAATGCTAATGATATGCCTTACCTGGTTAATGACAGTACAATAAGGGTACCCCTTAGCGCAGATTTAATGAAGGGATGGCATTTTGCGAAAACCGATGGCATGTACCAGGATGATGACTATTCATTAAAACTAGCGGCAGGCTGGGGTTATTATGATGTTACCATCAGGCATCCGAAAGAAAACACTATGCTCATATACCCTGCAGGTAAATTGTGGAAAAGCGTAGAGCTGAGCACGAAGCCTGCACTCAGAAAATAACCAATCTAGCGGCAATTATTCATTAGCGGGCTTTCCTTTCTAACCCATCAACCCATATATACGCTCCGGCTCACCAGTTTGGTAAGCGCGCGCAGCGCACCTGTTGAAATGCACTTAATGTACCAAAGCTGACATTTTTTTGAGCATTTTAGGGGTGCTAAAGCGCCGGGGTTTGCAGTTTTTCAAATCTGAAAAAAAATTTCGGAAAAATGCTAACGTTTAATTATAAAATCTCGTCTTCATATTAACCAACATTTAAAATCAACATTTTATGAAGAACTTAATTTACCTATTTGCTGCCTTCTTTCTTGTCGCTATCGCCGGGACAAAAGCAAACGCTCAAACCATCGCTACCCATACTGAATACGATTATCCTTCGTGGTGTGGTGTCACCAGTTTTGTCGTTACTACGACCGGATGTACTAGCGGGCAAAACATTATGGCATACTTTGGAGATGGAACAAGTTCCAGTAGTTTAGGTGTTAGATGCTTTGGGCCGGCAGGCCATGACACAGTTTGGCATACGTATGCAACAACGGGCACTTATACTGTAAAATTGGTGCTGTTTTCCGGAACAACACGTTATGATTCAGTGGTTTTCATCTACAGTGTTCTTCTTCACTGCCGCATGTTGCCCGTAGAGGCATATATTGACGCAAACAGTAACTGTGTTTGTGATGCCGGTGAAACCGGCATGTTTGGCGGCAGCACTTTTGAGATAGATTCTGCGGGGGTGCCTATTGATACATGTACTATGCTGTCAGGTGCGGGTTATGTGGCATATGGCCCCCCGGGTACGGTATATGCGTTCAAACTACTTACACCACCGGGAGGCTTGAGCGTCACATGCCCCTCCACTGGCATATTATATGATACGGTACCTGCAACTTCTGCTGCGGCTACAACAAAGTATTTTGGGTTTGCGTGCAGTTCCAGTTCTTCGACGTTTGACCTGAAGATATGGGCTGGATTCTGGCCTGCACTGGCAGGTAGATTCGCCAATTACGCATTTATCTACCTGATCAATTCAACTTGCAGCGGAACTGCCGCAACGGTGAAGTTTGACTTTAGCCCTAGATTCGCATTTAGAGCTGTATACCCATCAACGCTTACCTATACGGTGACCGGCACAACTGTAACAATTAATGCAGGGACGGTTATCAACAACATGCCGGAGTGCATTTTGGTTGCATTAACCCCTACATCTACGCTTACATTAGGAGATACGGTGAATACCAGATTTACTGTAACACCGACAACAGGTGATGCCGATACTACAAATAATGTAGTGGTAAGGTGCGATACAGTAAAGGCTGCTCTTGATCCCAACCGTAAATCAGTAACCCCATCAGGCGACATTACCGCTGGTACAAGGCTGGAGTATATGCTGGAGTTTGAGAATGACGGCAATGATACCGCTCATAATATTCACATAATGGATACGCTATCCAGCTACCTGGATATAAGTACTTTCCGGACCATAGCAAGCACACATCAGGTAAATGTGCTAAGGTATAATGACTCAGGGGCGAATATCCTGAAATTCGATTTCCCCAATATAATGTTGCCCGATAGCATCCATCATGATGTGTGCAGGGGAATGGTATCTTTTTCCATAAAAGCGAAATCAACATTGGCTCCGGGTACCGTTATCGCAAACCGTGTGGGTATCTATTTTGATACTAACCCTGTGGTAATGACGAATACTGTGTACAGCAAAATTCCGGTGCCTGGCAATGTAAGAACACAGACCCACCTGTCGCAGGTAGAACTATATCCTAATCCTGTAACCGATGTGCTGACCATAAAAGCAGAGGCAGGTGCTTATAAAACCTTGTCCATTTATAATATAACAGGGCAATTAGTTAATACACAAGATATAGGCCAGGCAGAGGTGAAAGTAAATGTTCACTCGCTTGTTCCGGGTATATATTATGTTACCCTGAAAGGGGCAAATGGCAACAAGACCATAAAATTTGAAAAACAATAAGCAGATCGTTAAATAAATAAAGAAGCCGGCGGAAAGCCGGCTTCTTTATTTATTTACTATGCAATGCTACTTCTGACAGCCTACTTCCCTCCAAAAATATTTTTAAAAAATTTGTTCTTCATTAAAGAACAACTTTCTGGCAAATACTACATTTCAGCCGAGAACCACACCTGGCTCATTCCGGGCATTAATCAAGCACAGCGGGCCTTTGGGGCAATTAGGCCATTGAGCCATTATATTAGTAGTTATATTTGTTGTGCATAACTATGCCACAACTAAAAAACAGGTATTATTTTTTGACAAAGCCACTTGGCGCTGGCTGGGTTTTTATTGGCCTGTGGCTGCTTACTGCCCTTCTGTACCTTCCTGCACAAAAAGCAGGGTTCGTTGCAGACTATACCGGCTGGCTCGACCAGATGCAACAACATGGTTTCTGGGATAATGTAAACCGTACCCACTACCACGGCCAGAGCCTGTATCAGTTCACACAATTCAATACCTGGATATTTTTTAAGTTAATGGGCACCAACCCGTTCTTTTGGCATTACTTATTTGTAACCATGCATGCCATAAATGCCTTTTTGCTCTACAAACTCAGCAACACACTGCTGCATGATATTGAAGTAAGCAAGCAGGGCTTTATTTCATTGGCAGGGGTAATACTCTTTTGTGTAGCGCCTCATATAGCTGAGGTAGTTGTGTGGGAACCTTCGTTCCATTTTCTACAGGGGTTAATGCTTATTTTACTCATCCTTAATCTTGCGCACGAGTATATTGTTACTGCACATAAAAAGTACGCAATCATAGCGGGTGTGCTGTTCTTCCTGTCGTCGTTCTCGCTGGAGATTTTTTACATTACTCCGTGGCTGCTGCTCACCATGACCTATTTCTACAAACACAGCCACCCCTACCGTAAGCTATACCTCAAAAAAACATTGGCCTATATTTTTGCGCCGCAACTTCTTGTATTTGCTATACACCTTATTTTGTTCCGGGTGGTGTATGGGGGGTGGGTAGCGCATATCGGCACCAGCGCCATTACCTCCGCTCCGGATATCGGCCTGGGCAAACCAGCAAAACATCTGTTCCACATTATTTTCCTGGGCAGGTTTATGAGCGATGATGCACGCCGCATGGTATATGCATTTTGCGATTCGCGCGCAGGTATTATTTCCTTTTATGCAATTGTGGCTTTGCTCACGGCATATATACTTTTCTACTTCCGCACTTTTACCAGCAAGGGCAAGGTAGCCGCTTTATTATTTGGCTGGGTATTCATAACGTTGGCTTTGTTAGTACCACTCTGGTTTGAGCAACAGTTTTTAGTAGTCTACGATAGATACACTTATTTTACCAATGCTTTTCTCTATCTGCTCATCGCCCTGCTGGTAAGCTATATTTCCATCACGTTTATAAGAGTAGCCATAATAGCGGCCTATGCGCTCCTAAACATCCGTTTTACGATACAGGTGGCCAGGTACTGGATGAAATCAGAACGTATTATCGACAGCCTGTTACATACCTTCCCTGCATCGAATGGTAAAACTGTAATATTGCTTAACCTGCCGCAAACCATGCACGGTGCTGCCATGATAGGGGCTGAAGAGCCCAGCGAGTTTAAACTGATGTACAATGGTTTATTCCAGGCTGCAAAGATCAATGCTCCCGTTTACGATGCACTGGCCTACAATATGCTTACACCCGAAGATGGCGCGAACGTTACCGTAATAAATGACAGTACCCTTAACGTAACCTTAAACCAATGGGGTACCTGGTGGTGGTACCAAATGAAGGGCGGACACAGCTACGAAAACGGCGAATACAAGCTTACGCTCAAAAACCCTGGGCGCTGGTACCAACTCACCCTTAAACACCCGGCAAACCAATACCAGTTGTTATATCAGGTGGGTAAAGAATGGAAATCGGTAGATATGCGTAAAAGGAACGTAGTACAAAATTGATAAGCATCTGCTAACTGCCAATAAGGTAAACTCTTATCTTTATTAAAATACGTGCTGCGTATGCAACATTTTATTATTGATGAAGATATCGCCAGGGCAAAAACCATAGCTACCAGCTTTTATACCTCCGGCGAATGCTATGAAACTTCGAAAGAACAATTGTTCGCTGCTTCCTGGCAACTTGTAGGCGATGCCGACACGCTGGAAAACAACAGTGTGCATCCCTTTACTTTGCTGCCCGGCTTTTTAGATGAACCTCTATTGCTCACTAAAGATAGAACAGGGGAAATCCGCTGCCTGAGTAATGTATGCACACACCGCGGCAATATACTTGCTTATGCACCCTGCAAAGTGAACCAACTGAAATGCAAGTATCATGGGAGGCAGTTTTCGCTGGACGGTAAGTTTATGAGCATGCCCGAATTTAAAGAAGTAGAAAACTTCCCAACTACCGATGATGACCTGCACCAGCTGCCATTGTTCAAATGGGGTAAGTTGCTTTTCACTTCCCTGAGCCGGACAATGAAAGCAGACGCATTTTTAGGAGAGATGATGGCGCGCATCAGCTGGTTTCCGGTGCATGAATTGAAATATGATGCCGCAAAGTCAAAAGACTATGTTGTAAAAGCGAACTGGGCGCTTTATTGCGAAAATTACCTGGAGGGTTTTCATATACCCTTTGTGCATGCCGGCCTTAATGAGGCCCTTGATTTCGGGGAATACACTACCGAAATTTTCCGTTACAGTAATTTACAATTGGGCATTGGCAAGAGTGGCGATGAGTGTTTCGACCTGCCCGCATTAAGTGCAGATTACGGCAAGAATGTAGCGGCATACTATTTCTGGGTTTTCCCGAATATGATGTTCAACTTTTACCCGTGGGGCCTATCAGTGAATATTGTTGAGCCAACCGGCATCAGCACCTGCAAAGTGCGCTTTCTATCTTATGTACTGGACGAAAGTAAATTGGGAAAGGGCGCAGGCGATGGCCTGGATACCGTAGAACTGGAAGACGAGGAAATTGTTGAAAATGTGCAGCGAGGCATCCGCTCCCGTTTTTATAGCCATGGCCGTTACTCTGTTACGCGCGAACAAGGGCCGCATCACTTCCATTCCCTTATTGCGCAATTTATGAACAAGTGACAGGGCACTTTCTAATTGCCATTCCGTATCTTCATGAATACACAAACCTGCATCTTATGACCACAATGAAAACAATGATTGCCGCTGCTGGACTATTATTATTAACCAGTTCGGTTGCCACAGCCCAAACGGCCGACGACATTATACAAAAGCACCTTACAGCAATAGGCGGTGTCGACAACTGGAAAAAGATTAAGACCATGAGGCTGACCACCAGTGTGAATGCCGGTGGCACCGAAATGCCCATCGTAATTACCTATGTGCACATGAAGGGGATGAAATCAGAATTCACCATGGGTGGAATGACGGGTTATTCTATACTCACACCAACCAAGGGCTGGAACTATTCACCCTTTGAAGGGGCGGCGAAGCCTGAAGCAATGACAGACGCTGAGGTAAAAGAAAGCCAGGATGAACTGGACATACAGGGGGAATTAATTGATTATAAGAAAAAAGGAATAAAGGTCACTTACCTGGGTAAAGATGATGTAGAAGGTACAGAGTGCTATAAATTGAAACTCACCTACACCAACGGCAAGGAAGAAACAGAGTATTTTGACGCTGCCACGTACTATGTCATAAAATCAGTTACCAAAACTAAAACTAATGGTAAAGAGAGCGAGACTTCTTGCACCTTTGGCAATTATAAGAAACTGCCGGAAGGCATCGTTTTTCAAATGACCATTGAAAATGAGGGCGGTGGGCCAATGACCGTAAAATCGGTAGAGGTGAATATACCCGTTGACGAAAGTATATTTCAGCCAAAATTGTAGCCTGTAAATGTCGGTTAACCGAAAAAGGTGCACCATCGGGCATCAGAAATGCCATGTTTGCCGATAAAATTCCAGCGTCTGCCGACTTGAATTTTGCCTGCACCGCTATATTATCTACTTTTATTCCTGTTACTTATTAATAATTTCAAAAAGCTAGGTATGAAAAAGATCACATTATCAATACTCTCGTTGTTACTGGTTGCAGCTGGTACTATTAAAGCAACAGCACAATCTGTTGACGACATTGCACAGAAAAACTTAACCGCTATGGGCGGCACCGACAACTGGAAAAAAGTGAAAACAATAAAAATGACCGGGGCTGTTAATGCCCAGGGTATGGAAATACCGGTTATTATTTCAATAAAAGACCATAAAGGCATGAGGGTAGAATATACCGTATCTGGCATGACAGGTTATACTATACTTACAGACAAAGAAGGATGGAACTTTATGCCATTTGGCGGCCAGACCAAGCCTGAAGCAATATCAGCCGACGACGTGAAAAAAGGACAGGATGGGCTGGACATTATGGGCACTTATACCCTGGCTGATTACAAAGCAAAAGGCAACAAAATAACTTACCTGGGTAAAGATGATGTTGAAGGTACAGAATGCTTCAAACTGAAAGTAGTTTACCCTTCAGGCAAAGAAGAAACAAGGTATTACGATGCAAGCACTTACTACCACATTCGCTCGGTGGCAAAAGTTACCGTGAATGGTAAAGAAATTGAGGCTACATCAAACTACAGTAACTATAAGAAATTACCTGAAGGCATTGTTTACCCAATGTCAATTGATGCAGGCGGCGGACCGGTAACTGTGAAGAGCGTAGAAATAAACAAGGCAATTGAAGAAAGCGAATTTACCCCAAAGAGCTAATAGGCTGCCTGGAAAATAATAACATAACAAGGTTTACACCACCTGACAAATAGCTTATGAAAAGTATTCAACTATCGCTTGCAACATTGGTGCTGGTATGTAGCTGTTTTGTAATTGCCCGGGCACAATCGCTCGACGAAATAGTACAGAAGTCTGTTGCCGCAATGGGTGGCGCTGAAAATCTGAGAAAAATAAAAACAATCACTAACATCGGCAGCGCGGAAGCCGGTAATGGTGTGGTTAGTGATTTTAAATTGACAGCAGTGCACATGAAAGCCATGAGAATAGAATTTACCTATGGTAGTATGACCGGCTACCAAATAGTTACACAAACAGGGGGTTGGTCGTTTATGCCCTTTGAAGGACAAACAAAGGCTGAACCCCTAACCGGTGACGCGCTGAAAGAGGGGCAGAGCAGCCTGGATTGCCAGGGTAACCTCGTGGACTATAAGGAGAAAGAGACTGAAGTAGTTTACCTGGGCAAAGACGAAGTAGAAGGCACTACCTGCCACAAACTGAAATTGACCAAGAAAACTGGTGGGGTTGAAACTGTGTATCTCGATGCCAAAACCTTTCTTGCAGTGCGTACTATAACAAAAATAACTATTGACGGCAAGGAAACAGAGGACGTGTGGAATTATGGTGAATACATTACGTTGCCAGAGGGCATAGTAGAGCCAAAATCAATGTATAGGGGGAACGGTGGCTTAAAAATGACCTTTACAAAATTTGAAGTGAACAAGACCGTTGATGAAAGCATATTTGTGCCTACAAACTAGCAGCACAATATTTTAAGAGTACCCGGAATTTTTCTTCCGGGTTTTTTTATCGGATAATTTATCTCACACAAACATGAAGCAGTACTTATTATTATGCGCGGCAGTACTATCAGTTAGTATCGCCAATGGCCAGGCAAAAGTGAATTCGTATACTTTTGGCGCTATGGAAGCCCGCTGGCTGGGGCCCGGCACCATGAGCGGACGTATAACCGCAATTGAGGGCGTGAATGCCGACAGCAAAACACTCTACGTCGGCACCGCAGGAGGCGGCATCTGGAAGAGTACTAATGCGGGTGCATCTTTCAAGCCCATTTTTGATAAGTACTGCATGAGCATCGGCTGCCTGGCCATTGACCAGAAGAACCGTGCAACAGTGTTTGTTGGGACCGGCGAAAGCAATATGCGTAACTCCGTATCCATAGGCGATGGCCTGTATAAAACAACCGATGCCGGTGATAACTGGATAAAGGTGGGCCTCGATAGTACAGAGCACATCGCTAAAATAATTATTGACCCTAAAAACCCGAATACCATTTACGCTGCCGCCCCCGGCCCGCTCTGGAGCGACAGCAAGCACCGCGGTTTGTATAAGTCAACCGACGGAGGCGAGACCTGGAATAAGATTTTCTACATTAATGAAAAAACGGGCTGCGCTGACATAGCTGTTGACCCTAATAATCCTGATGTTGTTTATGCAACTACCTGGGAGTTCCGTCGTTTCCCTTATGCTTTTAATTCCGGTGGTAAGGGTAGCGGCATGTGGAAGAGCGTTAACGGCGGTAAAACCTGGAAAGAACTGAAAGAAGGTTTACCAGCGAAACCATTTGGCCGCATAGCGCTTACCTTGGCCCCAAGCGCGCCTGAGAATATGATAGCCATTGTGGAAGCAAAAGAAACAGGTTTGTATATTTCATCAGATGGTGGTGAAACATGGAAATCGCAGAGCGCGACTATGAATGTGGTTTCCCGCCCATTCTATTTCAGCTGCCTGGTAATTGATCCGAAAGATCCTAAGCGCGTTTACCGCCCTGGTTTTGGCTTTTCTTACTCTGATGACGGAGGTTATTCCTTTGCTGATGCTTCTTATGATGGAGGCTGGGTGCATAGCGACCACCACGCCCTCTGGATAAACCCTAACTACACCAACCAGATGTACCTGGGTACCGATGGCGGTGTGTATTACAGCCTTGACCGCGGCGCTACCTGGATGTTTGTCTATAACCTGCCGGTGGGCCAGTTTTACCATGTAGCGTGCGACAATAATACTCCTTACCGCATGTATGGTGGCCTGCAGGATAATGGCAGCTGGATGGCGCCTTCGGCTGCTCCGGGTGGTGTTAATAACAGCAGCTGGCAATCTATGTACGGCGGCGATGGCTTCTGGGTATCGCCAGACCCTAGCGACAATAACATAGCCTATGCGGAATCGCAGGGCGGCAATATGGGTCGTATCAATCTTACGGATTTCAAATCGGTGGACATTACCCCACAAAAATCAAATACTGACGAAAAATTGCGCTGGAACTGGAACACCCCTATTGTTACCGGCCAGACCAACAAACACAACCTCTACACTGCATCGCAATATCTTTTCAAGACGACCGACCAGGGCCGCACCTGGCAGAAAATATCTGCCGACCTTACCACTAACGACAAGAAAAAACAGGAGCAGGAAAATTCAGGTGGCCTGAGTGAAGACAATACTTCAGCAGAGAACCATTGTACCATTTTCACTGTAGCTGAATCGCCGCTGGATGAGAATATTATCTGGGCAGGTACTGATGACGGCAACCTGCAGTTGACAACCGACGGCGGCAAAACATGGACCAACACATCAAAGAACTATGTGGCAGCAGGCATACCTGCCCAAACATGGGTAAGCAGTGTGGAGCCTTCTAAGTTTGATAAGAATACCATCTATGCCACTTTCGATAACCATATGTATGGCGACATGAACACGTACGTTGGTAAATCGACTGACGGCGGCAAAACATGGGGCCGCCTGAACAGCACTGAGCTGACTGGTTTCGCTCACAAAATAAAGGAAGACCCAATTAATAAAAACCTGCTTTTCTTAGGCACGGAAAGGGGCCTTTTCGCGAGCATTGATGGTGGTAACACCTGGTTCAGAATGAAGAACCATATTCCGGATTATTGCATCGTCCGCGATATACAGATACAGCCACAAACCAGCGACCTTGTTTTTGCTACCCACGGCCGCGGTATTATGGTCATCAACAATATTGCACCAATAAGGGAGTTGAGCAGTGAAGTGCTGAACAAAGACGTGGTGCTCTTCGAAAACAAACCCATGCCAATTTCTACAGGCACATACGGTGGCGGCGGTTCACCGGTAAGCGGTGGCTGGTGGGGCGGCAATCCGGATGATATTTTACCAATCGAGTATTACCTGAAAGACCGTGCGAATGCTGAAGTAAAGATCGACATTTATGATGCTACCGATAAACTGGTACAATCGATACCGGGCAATAAACGCAAGGGCATTAATAAAGTATACTGGAACCAACGCATGACACCGCCAAAAACAGCAACGGGCGGTACAAAAATGGATTACGGTTCATTTATAGCACCATTGGTTATGCCGGGCACCTATACTGTAAAGCTAAAAGTAGGAGATAAAGAGTATACCAGTAAACTGCAAATGGTGCATAACAGCGAAAACAAGCTATTTACTGAAACCGACAGGGGCGTGCAGCATACAGCGGCAATGCAACTCTACCACATGCATGAGCAGTTATACGAACTTGTCAACAAAATTAATGCAGACCAGGCACGTATTAAGAGCAACCTTGACTCTATTACACAGCCTAAGGCCAAAAAATTGCTGACAGAATACAACACAAAGCTGGAGGAACTGAGGAATACCCTGCTGGCATCGAAACACAAATCAATATTCGCCGATGAGAAGAAACTGCGCGAAAATATTACCGAGGTATACGGCGCAGTATGTGGCCAGGAATGTAAACCAACCAACCTGCAACTAGCTCGTATTACCGGTCTGGAAGAGGACCTTAAAAAAGGAACAGACGCTTATGGCAAAATAAACACAGAATACGGCGCCAAGGCCGAACAAACCGTTAAGGATGCCAAGCCCAAACCGTCAGGCGCAAGCAAGAATTTTTAATGATTAGTTTTTAGCCCCGCATTTTGCGGGGCTTTTTATTGCTGATTATGTTTCGTTGATCGGAGGCGGAGATTGGCACAACCCTGTAAGGGAGATGTAGCAATTGGCATGGAGACATATCTATCATCGCCTTCGGGGTTTTGCATATTATCATTGCAAATTTCTATAATAATACCAACCCTTGGGGTTTATACTCTTAATGGTTATGCTTTAGGCCCACATAAACATTCACGTATTTTAAAAGTCTAATTGCCCTTACCTTCGCTTAGTAACACTGACAACCAACTATTATGAAAAAACTAATTCCGATGATGTTAGCATTGTCTGCTTTTACTACTGCTCATGGCCAGGATTTTTTCTACCGTGTCGGCCTCGGGTATGCAATACCGCAGGCAGGGCAGCTTAACGATGGTAACGGCACCCCTTATAATGGTACGATTGATAAGACAACCGCAGAGGTTTTTAGTATAAAAGGCGCATCTTTTTCAAGTGGGGTTGTAGGTAACCTGGCCCTTGGCTATATGTTTAATAAGCACATTGGCGTAGAGGCAAATCTTTCGGCTGTTGCAGGTAAAAAATATACTTTCACTTATCACAATATTTCTATTGGTGGGATAGCCAGCGATCTGAGCATTGTAGACCAGGCGAAAACCCCGGTGTTTTTTACACCTTCACTGGTGCTGCAAACCGATGATAGGGATTTGAATGCTTACGTCCGTTTCGGACTTGTGCTGCCGCTCAAAACAAACGTTACGCAAGACCAGATCATTACCAACCTTCCCGGTAAAGGCTTAATCTTAACTGATGACTTTACGTTTAATATTAAAAATAGTTTTTCGTTGGGTTTTGCAGCGGCAGCCGGTTTCAAATACCGTTTAAGTGAGCGCAGCAGTTTTTTTGGCGAACTGGGCTTTATGTCGCTTTCGGTAATTACAAAAACCAGTACGCTTACTGCAGCATCTGAAAATGGTGTAAGGTTTCCGTTAACGGCAGTTACCGGACCCCAAGTGGTTAACTATTCTAAAACTGCGGTGGTTGATTCTTCGGGCACGCAGCAGCCGGCTTATGCATTGCCATTCAGCAATGCTGGTTTACAGGTAGGTTTCAGCTATGAGCTAGGTCAAAAATCCCATGGCAAAAATGATCTGAAAGACAGGCGCAAGAAATTTTAAATGAAACTATTTTCGTAGTTTTCTATAAAATATCCATCTTATGAAAAAGACCACAATCTTCTTTGCCATTGGTATGCTTTGCTCGTTAGCGGCATCCGCCCAGGGTTTTTATTTGAGGGGCGGCACGGGCTACGCCATCCCTGCATCCGGGCAAACTTATAACGGTAATTGGTTCCCATACTCAGGTACAAGTATCTATGGGCAACATGACATTAATAAGATTTCTTTTACTGCCGGCTTACAGGTTAATGGGGGCATAGGTTATATGGTTAGCAAAACCTTCGGGTTTGAGCTGAGCGCGATGTACAACCCCGGCAAAGAATATAGTTATAAAGAAATTTCGAACGTTGGAACATCCCTGGGCAATGGAGTAATGAAGTGGGATTATAACTCAAGGGCGCGTAACAGCTTGATAGCGCTTCCCTCAATTGTTATACGAACCGGCAATAAAACGTTATCCGGCTACGCGCGCATTGGCGTTGCCTTACCGGTAAATATGACTGTTGACTATCATGGAAAATTAGAGACTAGTTATGCGTCAGGTTCCCCAACAGAATTCGGCACCTATCATGCAACTATCAAACACAGCTTTTCAGTTGGCTACACAGCCGCCTGCGGCGTGCAATATTCCCTTAATAGCAGCCTTAAACTTTACGGCGAGGTAAATTTGCTCTCCCTGTCTCCATTCGTAAGCTCGTTCGACGACATCAGCGTTATTGAGAATGGAAAAATTGTTGAAGCTACTAAGAGCAGGACTTATACGTTAACCGGCGGAGGCACAAGCTACATCAGTTATTCCCAACCATTTGGCAGTGCGGGTATGCACGTTGGTGTAATCTTCAACTTGAGTCCGAAACCTGCACCAGTAGCGGTTCCTCAATAAATTCAATCTTGTTGTCCTCTTCTATCGCATTGCCTGCTGCCTATAATCTACCGCTCATGAAAAAGGTGTTCATCCTCTTACTACTTGCTATACCCTGTTACGTAATCGGGCAACATAAAAGTACCCCGCATAAGGCCGCTAAAAAAGCCATTGTCTACGAAGACGAATATCCCAGCCCGTTTAAAGGCAAGCCGTTTAAGCCCGGTGTGCCCCGCGTACTGGTGCTGGAAATCCCTATCGGAAAGATCACGGCAAAGTTCAAAATAACTTATGAACTGGTAGACATAGATGGTGACGTGTTTAGTTTCGGTAGTCTTTATAGGGCTGATGTTGAAGATATCGTTCCACTCGGGCCTCAGACCGATACCGCGTTCTCCAATATGTTTGCGAAGCGTGCAAAGGAACGTACGATACAGTTAACCGAAGCCGAGGTGAAGGCCAAATATATCAGAACCTCGTCCATATCTTATTGGTTTGACGTTGATGACTTTAATATGGATGGTGTTCCCGATTTTTCTTACGTCATTGATTACGGATTTCATGGAGATCCGCTTGGGCATAGCGTTTTTGTAAACCTAAAAAGAAAACTATACCGCTGGCGCGGATACACCAATGAAGGGGGAGAAACAGAAGATGCCAAAAAGAGAATTTTGCGGTTGCTCACTGAGCGGCAGGGAAAACCTTCGTCCAATTACTATAAAGTAACCGGTGATACAACACTTGTTCCACTTCCTGGCTATGATACTGATGCTGATACCAAAAAATGAAAAACCTACCTCAACCTATCCATCGATTTTACAAGCTTATCGTCTTTGCGGATGCCCACTATTGCCAAAATCAGGAATATTATTGAAATAACCGGTAATGCAGCACCTATCCAATAAGTGCCCGAGGCTATAGCGGTGCTCAGTTTAGCCTCATGGCCAATTTTCAGCAACATTTGAGCATTTAACCCGCATACAGCAGCAATGTTAAACGCAGTCATCATTACCTGACGTTTACGCTGCTTGTACATAAACATGGTTACCAGTGGCAATACAGTGCATACCAAAACAATAATGAACATGGGATAATTATTGGTAACCCTTATTTCATGCTTCACATCTACCCCGTTCGCAACTTCGTGCCAGCGGTAAAGGTCAAAAAATATAACACCAGCATTTAATAATGCCGCAATTAAAAGCCAGATCGATTGTTTGCGTTGCAACATATTTTACAAAATAAAAAAGTAAAAGTAAAAACTTAAAAATGCCCACCTGCTCACACTATCTGCTATGCATCACAGCGCTGATAAGTTTCATCAGTATTATTGGTTAGCTTATTTTATTCTTCCCGAAGTAAGGCTGCAATATAGCCGGTATATCTATGCCGTCAGCGGTCTGGTTATTTTCCAGCAGGCATGCCATAATACGCGGCAATGCCAGGGAACTGCCGTTCAGCGAGTGTGCCAGCTGCGTTTTGCCATTGGTATCGCGGAAACGTATTTTAGCCCTGTTGGTCTGGAAGTTCTCAAAATTTGAAACAGAGCTTACTTCCAGCCAACGTTCTTGTGCTGCGCTATACACCTCAAAATCGTAAGTGAGTGCCGATGTAAAACTCATATCGCCACCACAAAGGCGCAATATGCGGTAAGGCAGTTCCAGTTGTTGCAAAAGTTGCTCAACATGGTCTACCATTTCTTCCAGTACTTCATAGCTTTTTGCCGGATGTGCAATCTGCACTATTTCCACCTTATCAAACTGGTGCACCCTGTTCAGTCCACGCACGTCTTTACCATAAGAGCCCGCTTCACGGCGGAAACATGGAGAGTAGGCAGTAAGTTTCAGTGGCAGTTCCGCCTCAGGTGTAATGGTATCGCGGTATATATTGGTCACAGGTACTTCCGCTGTTGGTATTAGGAACAAGTTGTCGCCGGTAACATGGTACATCTGCCCTTCTTTATCAGGTAATTGCCCGGTGCTGTATGCCGAAGCTTCGTTTACCAGGTAGCCGGTGCTGTACTCTTTAAAGCCAGCATCAATATTGTAGTTCAGGAAGTACTGTATCAGAGCTCTTTGCAAACGTGCGCCTTGTCCCATAAATACGGGGAAACCACTACCTGTTATCTTGTTACCTAGTTCAAAATCGATCAGGCCATACTTTGCCGCCAGTTCCCAGTGCGGCATGTTGTTACTACCCAGTTCAGGCATAGTGCCACCGCTGCGCACCACTTCGTTTTCTTCCGGCGTTTTGCCAAAAGGAACGCTGCTATGGGGCAGGTTAGGTAGCTTCACAATCATATCCTGCACCTCAGTTTCCATTTCTGAAAGCCGCTGAGAAAGGTCTTTGGCCTGCTCTTTATGCAGGTTTACCATTTCCTTCAGTGTTTCGGCTTCCGCCTTCTCGCCTTTTGACATGTGAATACCTATGCTTTTTGCGGCGGCATTCAGCTTAGCAGCAAGGCTGTCATTTTCCACCTGTAACTCACGACGCTTTTCGTCAAGAGCAATTATTTTATCAACAAGGTCAATATCCTTAAAGTTCTTTTTTGCGAGGCCGGCCAGCACCAATTCTTTCTCCTGCCTGAATAATTGTATAGGTAACATAGTAATCTATTAATTGATGCGCAAATATAAGTTTAAAATTTGGGTGTGCTACACACTTTTGCGCTGCTGGGCGGTGTGCCACCCTTTTAAAGTGTCGCACACCTGGTCTAGTGGCATACCTCACACCAAACCCATGATTGCACATGGTAATAACTTCGTATGTTTGCTTATTGATTGATTAACAACCACAAACCCAGGAATACCCGTGGAACGAAAACTCGCTTCCTTACAGATAGTAAGAGCAATATTGCCCATTGAAGGGGCTGACCTTATAGAATTGGCCATGATAAATGGCTGGCAACTCGTTATTAAAAAGGGTGAATTTGCGCTCGGCGAGTTAGTTATCTACTGCGAAATAGACAGCTACCTGCCTGTAAGTCCTGAATATGAATTTTTAAGGAAGTCGTCATTTAAAAAAATGGGCGATCTGGAAGGCTTCCGGCTTAAGACCATAAAACTACGCGGGCAACTATCGCAGGGCTTGCTGTTGCCGGTAAGTATACTGGAAAGTAAACTTGTAAAACCAGAATTTGATGCACTTGGCGAAGGCGATGATGTTACAGCAGCATTGGGTGTGCTGAAGTATGAACCGCCTGTACCTGCTGAGCTTTCGGGTATAATGAAGGGCAACTTTCCGTCTTTCATACCCAAAACAGATGAAGAAAGGGTACAAAATTTATCTAAAGGTTATGCAGGCTTGCAGAACAACGCTTACTACCTGACTGAAAAACTGGATGGAAGTTCTGCAACCTTCTACTACAATAATGGCGTGTTCGGCGTATGCAGCCGCAATATGGATTTGCTGGAATCGGCCGGAAATACTTATTGGAAAGTAGCGCGCGCACTGGATATAGAGCACAAAATAAATGGCAGCAACGTTGCCATTCAGGGTGAATTAGTTGGTGAAGGCATTCAAGGCAACCCTTATAAACTGAGAGGGCAAACCGTTTACTTTTTCAATGCGTTCGATATTGATAAGCAGCAATATTTTTCCTACAGCGAATTCAAGAATTTCTTTACCCGGCTTCACTTACAAACGGTGCCGGTAGTGAGTGAAGCATTCACGCTGCCTGAAACCATTGGCGAGTTGTTGCTCTTTGCGGAGGGTAAATCGCTACTGCATCCGCTGGCAGAACGCGAGGGCCTGATCATTCGCAGCCACGACCGAACTATTTCTTTCAAGGCAATATCTAATAAATTCTTGCTAGGGTAGGCATACCATCATTGCACTGCAGTGATGCGACCAAAATTTGCAGGTATGTATTACCACGCAATAGATTTGCGGCACTTGAAGAAACCTTTTTTTTACTGACAAATCACCGAATAATAGGCTCATTAAAAGAACAGCATACATACCAGTATTGCTGCAATAACACAAACCAGGTCAACCAACAGCATGGTTGATAACGTATAACGTGTGTCTTTTATTTTAACGCTGCCGAAGTATACCGCAATTACATAGAACGTTGTTTCGGCTGAACATTGGAAAACACAGGAAAGCCGCCCGGTAAAGGAGTCGGCACCATATACCCGCATAGAATCTATCATAAAACCGCGCGAACCGCCCGAACTAAACGGCCTAAGCAGTGCCACAGGTAATGCATCTACAATATCTTTCTTAATGTTCAATGCAAGAAAACCCTTGGCAAGGAAGCCCGAAACAATTTCGAAAACACCACTATTGCGGAATAGCGATATAGCAACCAGCATACCCAGCACATAAGGGAAGATGGTTACCCCTGTTTTAAGACCCTGCGACGCCCCTTCGACAAATGATGAATAGACGTTGATGCCTTTATCTGAAAACACCTTTTCTCTTAAGAAGGAATAAGCCAGAATGCTGAGTATAATGAGAAGCAGAATGACGTTGGAAATGTTATTGGTAAAGTGGTTTTTCTCCACAATATTCAGTTTGCTTATGTACAGCAACAAACCTGTGATGAGGCCTACTACAGCGCCAATAGAAAGCAATAGCGCCGCACTCCTGAAATTGATTTTTTGCCTGATACCCACTATTACCAAAGCAGCCAGGGTGCCTATGAATGATGTGATAATGCAGGGCAACATAACATCGGCTGGGTTGTGCGCATTCTGGGCGGCACGGTAGCCTATTATTGATGTGGGTATAAGGCACAAACCTGCTGCATGCAGGCACATGAACATCACCTGCGAATTACTCGCTTTTTCTTTATCAGGATTTATTTCCTGCAGGCTCTCCATAGCTTTTAAACCGAACGGTGTTGCGGCAGAATCGAGCCCCAGAAAGTTGGCAGCAAAATTCAGCATCATGTAGGAAATAGCGGGGTGGTTGGCGGGCACTTCGGGGAACACTTTTATAAAAACCGGGCTGAGGAGTTTAGCAATTTTTTCTGACGCACCGGAATCAATCAGCAATTGGAGGATGCCGCAGAAAAATGCCAGGCTGGCCATTAATGGCAGTATAATATCGAAAAGGGTGGTTTTGCAGGTGGGTAAAATGCCATCGGTGCCCTGCTTGCCGGCTGTAACTTTTACAATCTCTTTATCCAGAAGATAAGTAGTATCCTTCCCTATTAGCGATGATTTTACAATGTATTTTCCATCTTTTGCCGCTTTAATACTGTCCTGCAAGGTAACGGGCAGCCTGGATAGGTAAATTTCATTGACCACAATAGGGTCGTCCTTTTTACCATTCACAACATGATCAATAGAATAGCTGGAGCCAATGGCTAGAAGGCCGAGTACGTACAATACCGACGTGATGATAATAACCAGCCAAAATCTGCTTAGAGCCATAAACGCTTATTGCTACAAATATAGAAATAATAGCGTGGTAGCAACGGCAGTTGAGAAATCGCCATGCATTTACCCGTATAATTGTTGGTCTGGGCTTTGGGAATTTGGGATTTGACTATTGGAATTTATATTTTTTATTCCTTATTGATCCTTATTTCCTTTATCACGTAGCTATTATCCTTCTGGCGCATCAGTACATAAATGTTGTACTTGCCATTGGGCGTATTAAAATCAGCTATCGTGAATTTCGAAGTTGCATTCGGGGCACCGGTATTCATAACCGTAAGATCGCGTGGCGGGTTTTTACTGAAAAAATCGTTCAGCACCAGTTGCGCCTGATTATGGCTGTAGTTGCTTTGGTTGTTGTTCAGGGTTATGGGCACAAAATTATCCAGGTATTTGCCCACATCCTGTATGTGGTTGCTTTTAATGGCGTTGATAACATCGTCCATTGCCCGGTTGGTTTGCGCATACGAGGCTGAAACGATAAAAAGGCTGCCAATAACTAAAATAAATCTTCTCAATAATTTGTTCATGCTAAGTATGCACCGTTCGGTTAAAAT
This sequence comes from Chitinophagaceae bacterium, assembly GCA_947447265.1. Taxonomy (GTDB): domain Bacteria; phylum Bacteroidota; class Bacteroidia; order Chitinophagales; family Chitinophagaceae; genus Flavipsychrobacter. The sequence continues at coordinate 139,002 of CANFKC010000003.1, read as the reverse complement.
CACCTAATACTGTAATCAAAAAGCAGGCCAAATATACAAACTTAGCCCAACAAATGAAAATAAGTTTAAGTTGTTTGGGGTGCAGTTTATATGTATAAACATAAAATACGCATTTACCAACATTTTGGCTGGCAAAGCCGGTTTTCGTTATCCACAATTGTGCATTTTTTTGGGTATTACTTTAGGCTTTTGAAACGTCTGTTTAGTTGTTAAAACCATATAATTAAGCTACATTTGTAAAGTTAAAAAAGTCTGTTTTGCTAAGCAGATTTATGCTATATGTCTATGTATAGCATTTAAAAAAATTATCGGAATTTTCACTTCGGTTACAGAACAAAATGAGCACAGAAAACGAAATTTTAAAAGCTCCGGTTGAATATGGGGCAGACAGTATTACGGTATTAGAGGGCCTGGAAGCGGTGCGTATGCGCCCAGCGATGTACATTGGTGATATTGGCATTAAAGGATTGCACCACCTGGTTTATGAGGTTGTAGATAACTCTATTGATGAAGCGCTTGCCGGCCATTGTAAAAACATTACAGTTACTATTCATGAAGATAATTCCATAAGCGTACAGGATGATGGCCGTGGTATCCCTACGGGTATCAACACCAAGGAGGGCCGCTCGGCACTTGAGGTGGTAATGACCGTACTGCATGCCGGTGGTAAATTTGATAAAGACAGCTACAAGGTATCGGGCGGTCTGCATGGTGTAGGTGTAAGTTGCGTTAACGCACTGAGCGAGCACCTGCATACAATAGTTTGGAGGGAAGGTAAAACCTTTGAGCAGGAATACAAAATGGGCATACCGCAGTATCCTGTAAGGGAAACAGGCGAATCTTCTGAGCATACAGGCACATTGCAGCATTTTAAGCCCGACAGCACCATATTTAAAGATACCGTTTACCACAGGGATATATTGGCAGCACGCCTTCGTGAGTTGTCGTTCCTGAATAAGGGCATCCGCATTATCATGATAGATAAGCGCGAAATGACTGAAGACGGCCAACTGCCAACCGAAACTTTTTATAGCGAAGGTGGTATTGTTGAATTCGTTCAGTTGCTGGATAGCAATGCAAAGCGCGTACAACTGTTGTCACAGCCCATTTTTGTTGAAACACACGATAAAGAGTCTAATGTGGCGGTAGATGTGGCACTTTGCTACAACTCATCGTATCACGAACATATTTTCTCTTACGTAAATAACATCAACACCATTGAAGGTGGTACACACGTTGCGGGTTTCCGCAGGGCGATTACCCGTGTGTTCAAGGCCTATGGCGATAAGAACAAATTATTTGAACGTGCCAAAGTTGAAATTACCGGCGATGACTTCCGCGAGGGATTAAGCGCAATTATATCGGTTAAAGTACCTGAGCCACAGTTTGAAGGACAGACCAAAACCAAATTAGGCAATAACGAGGTAATGGGTGTTGTAGACGTTTGCGTGAGCCGCGTACTGGATGCCTTCCTGGAAGAACACCCTAAGGATGCCAAGATGATCATTGATAAGGTGATACTGGCTGCACAGGCAAGAGCCGCAGCGCGTAAAGCCCGTGAAATGGTGCAGCGTAAAAGCGTACTTACCGGTGGTGGTATGCCTGGCAAACTGGCCGATTGCTCTGATAAAGATCCGTTCAACTGCGAACTATACCTTGTGGAAGGGGATTCGGCTGGTGGTACTGCAAAGCAGGGCCGCGACCGTCACTTCCAGGCAATTTTGCCGCTAAGGGGTAAAATTCTTAACGTAGAAAAAGCACAGGAGCACAAAATATACGAGAACGAGGAAATCAGGAATATGTTTACTGCATTAGGTGTAAGCATAGGTACCCCAGAAGATCCGAAACAACTGAACCTGACCAAGCTGCGCTACCATAAGATAGTTATTATGACCGATGCCGATGTGGATGGTTCGCACATTGCTACGCTTATACTTACCTTCTTCTACCGTTATATGGAAGATCTGGTTAAGCAAGGTTATGTTTACCTGGCCCAGCCGCCATTGTACCTTATAAAAAGAGGCAAAGAACAACATTATGCATGGGATGATACCGACCGTAAAATGTGGGTTGAAAAACTAGCTAATGGTAAGGAAGACAGCGTTAGTATTCAACGATATAAAGGTCTTGGAGAGATGAATGCAGAACAGTTATGGGATACTACCATGAACCCTGCAACCCGCTCGCTGAAACAAATAACCATTGACAGCAGTGCAGAAGCAGACAGCACCTTCTCCATGTTGATGGGTGAGGACGTTCCGCCGCGTCGTGAATTTATTGAAAAGCACGCGAAGTTTGCACGTATTGATGTGTAAGCAACCAACAGATAATTAATGAGCAAAAGGCACCCGGATTGGGTGCCTTTTGTTTTGGGCCAACTATTTTTTGTAATCGCTTCTGGTATCGTAAAGGTTGAGTATGATAACCTTATTGCCGTCCACTCTGTAGAACATCCTGTTTTGTTTAGTTATCAGGATACTCCTTACATTTAGAATACCGGTTGGAGGACCAATAAAAGGGTTTGATTGAAGTGTGTAAATTCGGACATATACTTTATCAAGGAATTCATTAGCTACCTTGGGGTTCCACTCCTGCTCAAGATAATCGAGTACTCTAAGCAGCTTATTTGTGAACCGCTTATTTATAATTATCTCGTACGCCATTTATCCATTACGGTTTTAAATTCGTCCAGGGACATGGTGTTTTTTTCAAGTGGCTCATTGGCAAGCGCAATTAACTCTTCCAAATCGTTTTCAGATAGCAATTTAGAAGGATCTTCTTTGTGACTCAGATAGAAAGATAGTTCTTCATCCAACATACGCAGTATGTTCTCATCCTTTACAGCGCCCACCTGCTCTATAATATGCTGTTGCATTTGCTGAATTGACATACTCAATATTTTATTCAAATTTACGAAAAAAATTATTGTGGTCTTTTACAACCCCTCTACCCTTTTGCCTCTCGGATATTTTAAGGTATAGCTAAATGGTATTGATTTTGTTTCATTTGGCTTTAAGGTGATACGCCACTTCATAAGGCCGGTTGTTTCATTGTATTCTGCACCGTTGGTTTCCTGGTCTTCTAATACTATATCTTTATCATTGCTTACGGGTTGCTGGTCTTGTACAACAATAGTTACGGCTTCTTTGCGGGTATTACGCACAGTTATGGTATATGCGAATTTCTCACGCACATTGGTGCCAATGGTTTTTACACTACGCAATTTTTTATCCTGCTCGCGTTTTACAATAATTTTCTTATCACGACCCAGCGATAAACTCAGCGTATCTTTTATATTGCTCATATCAATGGCGCCTTGCCCTAGATAAGTGCCTTCGAAGAAGATATTGGTTTGTCCCGGCAGCATATTGAAGTCTTCCCAGTTGGTAATGTTGGCCTGTAAAAACGCATCATCATCTCGCTTCGGAACTGCGATGTATTCGTATGATGCCGGTACATCATACTTCTTTATAGCAACCAGATGATTCTGTCCGTCGCTGGGTATAGTGTATGGTAAATCAATATCAAAGGTTGTATTAACACCCGTATTATTCACGGCAACATAGGCATTCATTGTAGAAGGCTCCTCGTGCTTAATGATCTTCTTCAAAGCAGTACCATCAACGTCTTCGACCTCTACAGTGTCCGCTTGCCATTTGTAAGTAGCCATTGGTGCGGCATTTGCAAGAATCGGGTTATAAAAAGCAAGGTACCATGGTTCAAGCACAGGTGCCTGCATGCCCTGTTGCGGATTACCCGTCGAAAGGCTTAAACGGACATTATTCCATTTTACGCCAGTGTTCTGAAAAAGAAGCGCTTTATAAACGAACTTCACCGGGCCCTTTGTATCATCTGCCAACACATCGTAACTAGGTGTCCAGCCCGCCTGAGCAACATTGTAGGTTACATTTACAGTACTGTTTATGGCGTCCTTTACATAGAATTTTACAATCAGCAGCCCACCTGGCTGGTACTCTTTCATTTGTTCTTCCGCCAGTTGCCTGTTCAGATTGGCAATGCGCTCGTCCAGCTTTTTGAGCAGTTCCTCATTTTTGCTTTTCTCGTTCAGATAATGCTCATATTTGACGCCTACAAAATCGAGTAATTTCTGCAGCTCTGGTGTAGACAGCGAAATATTATTGCCTTTTACCTCCCGGTTCGATTGCATCACATATATCTGCTCGGCGAGTACCGCTATTTTGTTCGTTACCTGCAGCTTCTGCGCGTTAATGCGTTCCACGCTGTCCTTTATCTGCTTCACCTTGGGTGATATATTGTCATTGGCAAGGTGATTATTTTGAGTTGTTACCGATTCAACAACCACCTCTTTTCCGGCACTTATAATGATACTCTCCTTATTTACATCTCCCGCTACATTGGTAAAGCGAATTTCATTCTCACCTTTAACGAGCGAGAGCCTGGCGCTACTCTCCAATTGTGCCCCGGTCAAAAAAACTGTAGCTTTTTCGAGGTTAAGTTTTACTGTAGTTTGCGCATTAGCAGGAGCTACCATAATAACCGAGATAGCCGCAGATAAAACAAGCGTTGTATATTTCATAGACCGGAGTGTTGTTCTATAAAAATACAATGTTCTATAAGAATCACCAACGCATTCAAAAATATAACGAGGCTACTATGAGCCTCGTTACTATAATTTACATTCCGCTTATTCTTTTACCCTTGGGGTATTTGAGTGTATAGCCGAAAGGAATGGTTTTTGATTCATTCGGTTTAAGGGTGACCATCCACTTCATAATGCCGGTTGTTTCGTTGTAGTCGGCACCACTGGTTTCTTTGTCTTCTATCACTATGTCTTTGTCATTGCTAACCGGCTGTTGGTCTTGCAATACAATGGTAATGGTTTCTTTGCGGGTGTTACGAACGGTAATGTTGTACGCAAATGTTTCCCTAACGTTACTCCCAATGGTTTTTGCGCTGCGCAGCTTCTTATCCTGTTCCCTTTTTACTACTATCTTCTTATCTCTACCCAATGAAATACTCATAGTATCTTTCACATTTCTCGGGTCGATGTTACCCTGACCAACATAGGTGCCTTCATAGAAAATATTGGTTGGGCCAGGTAGTAAATTGAAATCCTCCCAATTGGTTACCTGTGCCTGTAGAAATGCATCCTTGTCAGCTTTAGGTGCTGCAAAATACTGGTAAGTTGCAGGTGCTTCATATTTTTTAACCGCTACCAGGTGCTGCTGCCCATCAGTCGGAATCGTGTATGGCAGCTCGATATCGAAAGTGGTATTGATGCCTGAATTGTCGACAGTTACATATGCATCCATGGTTGACGCATCTTCCGCTGCACCTTGACCCATTTGTACACCTGCATCGCCTTGGACCCTCACACCATCAATAATATAGTTATTAGCAGCCGGTGCCATCGCGCTTTTGTACATGCGCGGTTTTGGCTGGTAAAATGCGAGGTACCATGGGCTAAGTACGGGAGCATCCATACCTTCATTCGGATTACCTTTGCTCAGGCTGAGTTTTATATCGTTCCACTTTACGCCGCTGTTCTGGTAAATATTGGCCTTGTAAAAGAATTTAACCGGGCTCTTGCTATCATCAGCCATCACATCATAGGTTGGTGACCAACCTGCATGCGGAACGTTGTAGGCAATACTGATGTTGCTATTGGTAGCATCTTTGCTGAAGAATTTGATGAGTAACATACCACCCGGCTGGTAACCTTTCTGCTGCTCTTCATCCAGTTGCTTTTTAAGTTGCGCTATGCGCTCATCCATCTTCCTGATAAACTCTTCGTTCTTGCTTCTTTCACCGATGTAATTTTCCATTTTGGTGCCGACCAGGTCCAGCATTTTCTGCAACTCTGTAACTGAGAGCCCGGTGTTCTCCCCGCTTATCTTGCGGTTAGTTTGCAAAATAGTCAACTGTTCATTCAGCACTGTAATTTTTGTGGTAATGGGCTGTTTCAGGTTGGCAATTAACTGAATGCTGTCTTTCAGTTCTTTGGTGCGCGGCGATACATTATCGTTGGTCAGGTAGTTATTCTGAAATGTTACTGATTCTACCACAACACCATTGGTGGCACCAACAATTATGCTCTGGTTGTTTACATCTCCGGCTACATTGGTGAAGCGGACTTCGTTCTCTCCTTTCGATAAAAATATACGCGCGCTGCTTTCCAATTGTGCCCCGCTCAGGAAGACGGTGGCTTTATCAATATTTAGCTTTTGGTTGGTTTGCGCCTGTGTGGTGTATGTAAAAGCAAATATACCTGCCGTTACAAAGAGTGTGATGTGTTTCATTGAACCGTTTTTATGGATAGAAGCAAAAAACGGGCTATTCCATGCAACAATGGATTAAGATTTTGTTAAAGGCTATTGGGGAGGGTGTAATTCTATCGTCCTTGCTTGTAACGCACGCTATCATAACATTTTTTACAGGCGTAACAAACGTCGTTGCATCCTTACCGCTAAAAGAAGCGGAACAGGCTGTTGCAAACGAGGACGAATGGGGGCAATTGCCTACCCATACAAAAAGAATACGATCCCCATGCTTGTTGGTCAGAAGACCAACAAGGGCGGAAAATTGTTGTAATAAATCTACACAGCAAAACTCTCTCCAGAACCACAGCTGCGGCTGGCATTGGGGTTGCTGAAGTGGAAGCCTTTCCCGTTGAGGCCGTCGGAAAAATAGAGGCATCCTCTTGCTTTGTCATGTCGAGGTACGAGACATCTTTCCCACAGACCCTCTTGGAGTAGATGCTTCCTGTGTCAGCATGTCAAAGTAAGAGTCACAAAAAAAGGCGCAATCTCTTGCGCCTTTAAAATATTCTTTCAATTGTTGTAATAAATCTACACGGCAAAACTCTCCCCGCAACCGCAGCTGCGGCTGGCATTGGGGTTGCTGAAGTGGAAGCCTTTACCGTTCAGGCCATCGGAGAAATCGAGGGTGGTATCGCAGAGATACAGGAAGCTTTTCAGGTCCGTTACCAGCTTTACTCCCTGGTCTTCGAAATGCTGGTCTTTGGGTTGTGCTTCATTATCAAAGTCAAGCTTGTAGCTCAACCCGGAGCACCCGCCGCCTACTACACTCACACGCAGGAAATAATCATCGGTCAGCTGGGCATCGCGCCTCAGCTGATCAACTTTTTCCTTTGCTTTGTCACTAACGTAAATCATAATTTAGTCGTAAGTCGTAAGTCATAAGTTGTAAGTCTTGCTTACTTACTTATTTCGTACGTTGTTATTTTAGTAGAAAGTATTTAGTAGAAAGTCGAAAGTTCTGCTTACATACTCAATGCTAACTTATTTATTTTTTCAGTCGTAAGTCATAAGTTGTAAGTCCTTCTTACTCTACTCATTTCTTACGTTGCTATTTTATTTAGGTTTCCCACACCTTAGCGGTGTGGGAAACCTATTCCCAATAGGATTAATTTTTTCTTAGTGTGCTGCTGTAGCTAATTCAGCAAGACCATTCTTTACACGGTAATCGTTGATAGCCGCTTTAATAGCATCTTCAGCCAATACTGAGCAGTGAATTTTAACGGGTGGTAGGTTCAGCTCTTCAACAATATCCATGTTGTCGATAGCCAATGCCTGGTCAACTGTTTTGCCTTTCAGCCATTCTGTAGCCAATGAAGATGAAGCTATTGCAGAACCGCAACCGAAAGTTTTGAACTTAGCGTCGCTGATGAGGCCGCTTTCCTGATCTACTTCTATTTGCAGGCGCATAACGTCGCCACACTCCGGTGCACCAACCAGGCCAGTGCCTACGTTAGTCTTTGCTTTGTCAAGTGTACCTACGTTCTTAGGGTTAGTATAATGATCGATTACTTTATCTGAATATGCCATTTTCTTAATTGTAAATTATAAATTGTAAATTATAAATGGTGTTTTTAAACCACCGTTTTTGTTGCCAACAATTGGCTAATTCTCATCCCGATAGCTATCGGGAGCCAAATTGATTAATGATGCGCCCACTCAATAGCGTCTATATCTACTCCTTCTTTGAACATTTCCCAAAGCGGGCTCATTTCGCGGAGTTTCAGTACGCTGGTAGTTATTGCATTTATGGTAAAATCTATCTGCTCATCGGTAGTGAAACGGCCTAGTCCGAAACGTAAAGAGCTATGTGCGAGGTCATCGCCCAGGCCCAATGCCTTTAGTACATAAGATGGTTCCAATGAAGCTGATGTACATGCTGAACCGCTAGATAAAGCAATGTTCTTGTTGAAGCCCATCATCAGGCCTTCACCTTCCACATATTTGAAAGAGATGTTGGTAGTGTGAGGTAAGCGGTGTTCCCTGTTGCCGTTCACATAAGCTTCTTCCACCTGCATCAGTGCAGCTTCCAGCCTGTCGCGCATAGTGCTGAGGCGTTTGCTTTCTTCTGCCATTTCGTTCATGCACAATTCGCAAGCCTTGCCTAAACCAACAATGCCCGGTACGTTAAGCGTGCCGCTGCGCATGCCGCGCTCGTGGCCACCGCCATCCATTTGTGCCGTTACTTTTACACGTGGGTTTTTCCTGCGCACATATAAAGCACCTACACCTTTAGGGCCATACATTTTGTGGCCACTGAAAGCCATAAGGTCAATACCGTCAGCCAACACATCAACCGGAACTTTACCTACCGCCTGCGTAGCATCAGTAAAGAACAATACACCATGTTTGCGTGCAATAGCGCTTATTTCGCGTACCGGCTGTATAACACCTATTTCATTATTACCATACATTATGGAAATAAGAATGGTTTTATCAGTTATCGCTTTTTCAAGTTCTGCAAGGTCAATAAGGCCATCAGCTTTTACTTCAAGGTAAGTTACCTGTCCGCCCATTTTTTCAATGTGCTTGCAGGCGTCTAATACAGCTTTATGTTCGGTAGTGCAGGTTATTACGTGGTTGCCTTTAGAAGCGTACATTTCGAATACACCCTTTAAAGCCAGGTTATCAGATTCCGTAGCGCCGGAAGTAAATATTATTTCCTTAGGATCAGCGTTTATCAATTTAGCAACCTGCTCACGTGCGTAGTCAACTGCTTCTTCTGCAACCCAACCAAAAGAGTGGTTACGGCTTGCTGCATTTCCGAATTTTTCAACAAAATAAGGTAACATTGCTTCCAGTACCCGCGGATCCATTGGGGTAGTGGCGTTATTATCCAAATATATTGGCAAATTTAATTCCATAGTTTTATCCTTAAAGGGATTTGGGTGTAAAGTTACACACATAAGTACTATTTTCGGTCAAAAGTGAATAATAGCTGTTTATAATCCCATTTATAAAAACAATATAATAATGTTAAAGATTGAGCATCTTGGTATTGCAGTAAAAAATTTAAACGAATCCATTTCGTTGTTCGAGCAACTTTTGAGCACTCCATGCTATAAAACTGAAAGCGTTGCCAGCGAAAATGTGAGCACTGCCTTTTTTAAGACGGGCGATTCGAAAATTGAGCTGCTGGAAGCGACGGATGAAAACAGCCCTATAGCTAAGTTTATAGCCAAAAAAGGCGAAGGCATACACCACATAGCTTTTGAAGTGGAGAATATTGAGGCGGAAATGAGGCGGCTCTCAGCGCTTGGTTTTGAAATACTGAATGCGACGCCAAAGGATGGCGCAGATAATAAGCTGGTTTGTTTTCTGCACCCTAAAACCACGAACGGGGTTTTAATAGAGTTATGCCAGGAAAAACGGTAGGTTCGTCCCAACAAAAATAAGGACAGAGGCGCAAACTCGTTAATTTTTGACTTTTTGTTGTCGGAAGGAAATCCTTCCGGAATGTTAGGACGAAGGAAATCCTTCGACCAGGTGATATTACATATTCTGTCACTTCTCTTTATCAAAAGTGTATACCTTAATGTTATCAACAAGCACCTTCCTTGGGCTATAGCCATTCCAGAAACCGATGCCAACGCTATCGAACTTCTCTGTGCTTATGTCCATGTAAATCGAGAGAGTTTTGGTCGTTCCGTTTCCGAGTACGCGGTGCGCCCGTATCATGTTCTTCTTTTTCAAGGTGCCTTTTTTATAGAGGCTCACTATGAATTCTGACATATTCCACAAGGTATATTCCATGGTATCACAGTAATAATCGGCATCGGCTCTCAGCCATCCAGCCTTCAAATTGCCAGCCCCGAATTTATACTCTATCACGTACTTTGTAGAATCGTTGAGTTCCAGCGACTGCCTGCCTTGTATGGGTGGTAAAGTGCTGCGGTGTATGCCGGTATCGCCCTCAAAATCTTTCTGCCACACCAGGCGCTCATTTACAGGTATACCTTCAAACATCTCTGTACCATCTTTCAGGAAGAAGGTATATTCGGGTACATGCCAGCGGCCAACAACCTTCCAGAAATAGGCGGTCGTCATCATGGAATTATCGTACAGGCCGGGAGTATGATAATTAACGGTTATCCAGAAGTTTACATAGGCGCAAACCAACATTACAGGTGCCAGCAAAGCCCAAAGCAGCTTCCTGTCCAGCGCCAGCGTAACCAGGGATGCCAGCGGGAACATAAGTACCGGATAGCTCTGAACCATGGCACGCCCACCATACCACCAGATGCTCCAGCAGCAAACAATGTAGTAGTTAACCAGGAACACAGTTGTAATGGCTACCCTGTTTTTACCCTTCCAGACAAAAGGTAACAGCCCCACAAAAGCAAGCAGCATCATAGGCGTATACCTTAACCAGCCAGACATGGCATCGAAGGTATAATTGAAGAAGTTGGGCGAGCGAAAATACAGGCGCTGATTACCATAGCTATACACCACCCAGTTTCCGGAAACATACTTCCAGTAAATAACCTGTATGGATATTACCGCAGCAGCGCAAACTGCCGCAACCAGAAGCATTTTATATTTTGACAGCAGGAAATTCAGCTGCTTTTTAATGGCTGCTAAGCTTAAGCTATCCATTCCCCACAGCATGGGTATGAGGCAGCATAACGCTTCCGGCGGCCGGGTAAGGGTTGCCAAACCCACCAACAGCCCGATTCTTACTGCATATCTCAGCTGACCCGTTTGGTGAAAGTAAACGGAGTTCAGTAACAGGAAAACATAAATGGTGAACAGCCAGCCATGAGACATGCCTACATCAATAATTGCTGTATTCAGGTAATTAGTGCCCAACACCAGCAGCAGTAACGATATAGCCACAGCCGCATCGCTGTAAAATAGCAGCAACAACTTTCGCAGATACCACAAACCCAATAATGCCATGAAAAATCCACCGAGTTGTATGGCCAACTGATAGGGTAAAGAAAACCCATCACGAGGATAACCCAATGCACCTGCCACTAAGTGGGCTGCAGTAAAAAACGGCAGGTACATTACGGACATGCCTGAAGAGTACTTCATTACATAATTACCATTAGGCAATTGCATGGCATGTTCAAAATTGGGCACCATGCGGTACTTAGCTATTATGGTATCTTTAAAACCCTGGTGTTTCAGGTCATGAAAAACAAATATGGAGGGCAAGTACCAATAATACCCGGCAACGTCGTAAGCCGTAACAGCTTCTGACCCTTCGTGCTGCCAGCGAGGAAAAAATACGAATGAGGTATAACTCATCACCACCACGCATAAAATATATGCATAGCCCGACCATTTACTGCGTTTAAAGGTTTGCAATGGGTGATTAGTTTATTGGCAAAGCAAGGTAGTAATTTTAAAGGGAATGTGGTTTGCCAGATGGTTACGCTGGTTATGATTAAATTTTCATAATTGCCAAGAGGCTTTAGCCCGTGGACCGGAGGGTGCTCAAACAGGGCATTAGCCAAAATCCCCATGCTTCCTATTTTTGGCTGAAGCCAACGCATTTTTAAATTAAACCACGGTCTGAAGACCGCGACTATTCAATAAAATAATTCATCCGGGCCTGAATGAATTTTCCTATTCCTTCTTCCCTTCTTCTATCTCATTGCCACCAACATCAAATAATCTGTAGGCCAATGCTGTGCCGGCTTCTTCGGCATTCTTCCAGGAAAATGTTTGTTTGTTCACCAGGTATTTTCCGTTGCGGTCAACAACGTAGTACGTGATATTTTTTTGTTTGTTCTTGCCTTCGCTGAACGCGATGTATACGCCCGGTGATGGTATGCTGCTGTTGGTTACCCAGTTAATATTACAAGCCTTAAGCCGCTCTATTACCTTTTTGTCGGCATCGCCGCCTATGTGCAACGTCATGTTCATAGGCAGGCCGGTAAACGGTACCAGTTGAGGATAAGTGATGTATAATTTATACATCCAGTCGTTTTGCTCGTTAGGTTTCTTCTGTTCTTTAGCACACTCGGCTTCCGCCTGATAAAGGCGTGCCATGAAGAGCTTTTCATAATCAGGGTCAATATCAGTAATGCGTGTAAGTGCATCAAGTTCTCGCTTAGCCTCGGCATATTTACCCTGCTGCATTTTCAGGCGGGCAGTAAATAATTTAAAGTACTTAACAACATGTGGACGCTTATCAGTAGCCGCTTCTGTTTCAAAACGCTTCACAAAAAATTTGGTGCTGAAATCGTGTATCAGGTACCATACTTCGTCCCACGAAACTGTGCTTTCGTTCGAGAACAATTTATAGATAACACGGTCTCTTTCGGGGTTTTGTGCAAACTGATTAATAATGAGAAACTGCTGCAAATAATTCTCGCTCAGCCGCGCTGACATGCTGGCCAGTATTTTTGGATTGTACCACCAGTTACGGTTTTCAAATTGCAGCATACTGCGTTCCTGTTCCTTACCAATCAGCTTTAATAGTTGCACGCTGAACTCATAGTGGCTCTGGCCGAGCGTTGTGCCGATATGCACTTCTTTAAAATCGGCGGCACGGTCGGCATATTTTTGTGCCTCTGCAGTTTGCCCGTCATAAAGCAGGCTGCGCGAAAGAGCTATGTTATACCAGCCATAACCGGGTGTGGTGCCGGCAGCACGTATCATGCCCCTGGAAAGGCCTGCAGCGTTTTTTGGTTTGGCTTTGTAAATGTTGAGTATCGTAGTATAGTAGGCCCATTCCTGCAAACGTTTGTCGCCTGCATCAGAGCCTGCGGCTATTTTATATTCTGCTTCTGCGGTGCGGAAATCGCCGCAAACAGCCCTGAAAGTAGCGAAGTTGTTATGTGGCAATCTTCCCGCTTTTTTCATCAGGTTGAAATAGTGCATAGCCGAATCAATATTGAAAGCATAGCTGTACAATATGTTCCGGTAATGGTAAACACCTTGCCTTTCGTTTTCGGCAACACTCGGTTGAAATTTTTCGTTAAGCGGAATGTTCTTTTGAATCATCCGCATAGCGCTATCCAAATACCGGCCTGCCAGCTTTTCGTTTTCGTCAATGCTGTTCTTTAAAAAACTGTATTTGTCGTGCGTGTAAAAACGATTCCGGTGCACCGTCCATGCCATATAGTTATAGGCGTCCATGCTGAACTGGTTTTGGAAATTCCAGTGCAAAGCACGACGCAGCAGTTGAAATGTTTTTTCGGGCTGGTCAGTATTGCTGTAACAGTTCATCAGGTAGTTAGCAATAACGGTATAGTCTATCTGTATTTTATAAATAGGGAAGTATACCCGTACATCATCGGTCCTTGTTGCCAGCGCTTTGGCATAGTCGTGCTCGCAAAGCTGCAAAGCGCGCTCAAGGGGGTAGATGGCACTCTTATACCCCAGATAGTCAGCAGAATGGTTGTATTTATAAGAGCCTTCAAAAAGCCAGCCCACATAATAGGTGCTGTCAATGCGCTTAAACTCGCGCGACCTTGGCAGGGCATCTTCGCCAAACATATCGGCAGTCTTGCGCTTCTGGTCAATATTAAAATAGCGTTCCTCCACTTTATTTGCCGGGTGCGGCGGACGAAACTGCGGTAATATTTCTTCGGGTTTGGGTTCGCGGCTGGCACCGGTTTGCGCCATACCAACACCTGTGCACCATACCATAATGGTAATGCAGAAGAGGATGCTATGGCTGAGCCGGGTCTTCAAAATATGGTGTGGTTAAGCGTGATGCAAGAATAGAACAGTAATAGCTAATGCCGAAAAAATCTACTTTATTTCCTCATAATCAATGTAGTCGCCGTCTTTTTTAACCTTGCGTGGTGGCTGGTTATTCTGGGCCTGGTTAGCGTTCATTCTTTTATTCATTTCATTCATCTGGTCCTGCATCTGCTTCATGTGGTTGCTTGCAGCCGAGGTGATGCGAAAAATGGGGAAAATATATTTATTAAGGATGTTGTAAACCACAAGGGCCACAATTATCCATGTTATTATCCTAATTGCCATACTTACAAAGGTAGAAAATAGCGTTGCACAATGCGTTAATGAAAATATAATTGTGATATTGTAATAACCAGGTGTTTATCCTCAACACTGGGTTAGTTTGCGTTATCCTATTCTTATTCCCTAACCGTTTTGCTAATAGCGTACTATAGCATCCCTTCTGGGTTTTGAATAACGCAATGTCGCATTTATACTTTAATATGACACCTCTTCGAGGTTTCAAAAGCCCTGAAATGGCCTTTCTTAACAATCGGTAGCGGTTTTTACTGGCGTTACAAACGCCATTCCGTGGCATCCCCATTACAAATACGGACGAGTGAATTGGCGGTGAGAAATAATAAAATAAAGTTATACATGCTGTTGCTAAATGCAGCATGTGCCTACTTCTGCGCGGCACTCTCACCTACCCCAGCAAACTATCGAGGCTATCCCTTTTTATAAGCGTGAATACTTTTTTACCCGAGGGGGTGTATTCCGGCTGGCTGCAGGCAAATAGCTCATCGACCAAAGCCTGCTGACTTTCCGGTTGGGTAAGTGTTGCAGAATTACGGGCCATGCGGCGGGCTACCTGCACCAGTAACAGATCGGTACGTTGTGCAGCTATGTTCCCCGACTCATGCTTCAGATGTTCTACAACTTCATCAATCAGATTTTTCTCGTCGCCAACCGGCATACCGGCAGGCACACCCTGTACTACGAAGGTATGTTGCCCAAAGGGCGCCAGGTCAAAGCCTATGCGGGCAAGGTCGGGTAATACCTCGCTCAAGAGTAACGCATCCTGCGGTGGCAACTGGTAAGATACCGGAAACAATACCTTTTGCGATGCTGCATCCTGGTTATTCCATTGTTCCAGTATCCGCTCATACCAGATGCGTTCCTGCGCCCGGCGGACATGAATGAGCATCAGACCCGACTTTACCGTAGTGGCAAGGTAGTCGCCATGAATCAGGAGCATATTGCCGCTATCAGTGCGCAGTTTGCTTTCGTCATAGAGACTGCTCTGCGAACTAACGGCATGGGTATATTGCTGCTGGTTGCTATAGTTTTGTTGTTCGGGCTGCGGTATAGGTGTTTGTGCAATTTCGTAAAGGCTTTTCCATTCCTTCAGGCTGTCTTTACGCTCTATCTGGTGGGCCTGGTTCTTATTAGTAAACACATTAAAAAGGTAGCCATTCTCTGTCTGCTCTCTTTGCCTTTCGGTGGCAGGCATATTTACGGATGGCAAACTCTGTATTTCCGCGCTTAATGAAAAATCGAGCGATGGTGCAATATTGTAACGCGCCAAGGAGTGCTTTACTGCTGCATTCAGGTAGGCATACATCATTCGGTCATCTTCAAACTTAACCTCTTGTTTTGTTGGGTGCACGTTTACATCAACCCGGGCAGGGTCAACATCTAAGAACAATACATAAAACGGGAAGTTCTCTTTTTCAATCAGTCCTTCATAAGCGGTTACCACTGCATGATGCAGGTAAGCATTACGAATGAAACGATTGTTGATAAAGAAAAATTGCATGCCCCGGGTGCGGGTAGCAGCTTCAGGCTTACCTATAAAGCCGCGTATATCCAGCAACTCAGTTTTTTCCTCCGCTGGCACCAGCTTCTTTTCGTAGGTATTGCCCAGCAACCCTACTATGCGCGATTTAAGGCTGCCTGTGGTCAGGTGAAATTGTTCCACATTATTGTGCGACAATTTAAAAGCTATTGCCGGGTAGGCTAATGCGATGCGGGTAAATTCATCTAAAATATGCCGGAATTCGGTAGTGCCACTTTTTAAGAAGTGGCGCCTTGCAGGTACGTTAAAAAAGAGGTTTTTAAGCGAGATGTTAGTGCCTGTATTTAATGCGCAGGGCTCCTGCAGCTTTACTTCTGTACCTTCAATAACTATGCGGGTGCCGGTTTCGCTGGTTGCCTGCCGGGTCTTCATTTCGACCTGCGCCACAGCGGCAATTGAAGCCAGTGCTTCGCCCCTGAAACCCATGGTGCGAATGGTAAACAGGTCGTTGATGTTTCTGATCTTCGATGTGGCGTGGCGCTCAAAACTCATGCGAGCATCGGTGGGGCTCATTCCCTTGCCATTATCAATTACCTGTATCAGTTCTTTACCGGAATCTTTTATAATAAGCTGTATTTCGGTAGCGCCGGCATCAATGGCGTTTTCCATTAATTCTTTCACTGCCGATGCCGGCCGCTGAATAACTTCACCGGCTGCTATCTGGTTAGCAATATGATCTGAAAGTAACTGGATAATATCCGACACCTGATGCTGATTTTTTGGGAAAAGCAAAGGTAATTATTAAATGGCTCACTGGCTTAATTACTCAATGATGCCTTGGTGTCTATTTAGCCAATTATAAAATTATCCTCTTTGTTTAAAATATAATAAATATTTACATTGGCCAACAGGCTCATTTGCAATATCAGTAAAGATTTTTTTTCAGAAAAATATATCATATCTTTAACCTATATTTTTAAAACTGTACACGAGCTAAAATGAAAGTTTTTATGAAGCATTGCGTTACTACCTCTTTTTGCAAATTGACATGGAATCAATTCGTTGTGTTTATGTTGTTGTCTTTTTTCATACAGGTATTTTCACCAACAACAACATTTGCAACGGCATGGGTAACAACGGGAGTTGGTGCGGCAAATTCCCTTTCTAACTGGACGAATGGTTCATCTTCGCCCACCAGCTTTACTACTCCCGGCGACACGTGGACCATCGACGACAGTGTTTATATACCAAGTGGCGCCACCTGGATAATAGGCCCGGCTTCAGGTGCGCCTGCCAGCCTTACCGTTACGGCAACAGGCAAATTGGTAGATGCTTATGGTAGCCCCACAAAACTCATCGTCTATGGCGATTTTAGTTTAAATGGTGGTAGTTTCATTCACAGCACTAACTCAACAAACGATACGGTATATATACATGGTAGTTTATTCATCAATTCAGGAGCATTTGATTTCAGCGCAACTTCGGCGGCACAAGCTATTTACATAGATAGCAACTTTGTAATTAACGGAGGACGGTTTAAACAATCGGGAAATACTACCACACGCCGGTTAACTGTTGGTGGCTACTTTTCCATGACCTCAGGTTCATTACTGTGCTCCGGCACCATACCTACTTTAAAAATGGATGTGCAGGGCTCCTTCACCGCTTCAGGTAGCAGTTTTCAATGCACCGGTACTTCGGCTACACTAAATTTGATTGTACAGGGTGCATTTACGGCTACCAATTCTAGTTTTCTCGTGTCAGGAACTCCCAATATAGATATATACGGTGTTACATCAATAACCCATTCCGCTATTACTGCCGGCACGCTCAACATGAAAATGTATGCAAGCGGCACTTCTGACTTTAGTTCTGATACCATCAGATTTAGTGGTGGTAATACTTCCCTTTATTTCTATAACAGCCTGGCATATTTTTCGAATGATTCCATCGGAATTTTCAACAACACCCATCTATATTGTTCTAACGGCTATACCCTCACCAACTCTAAACAGAGTTTTAATGGAACCGCCCCTACACTGCATGTTGATGTTACCGGGCCTTGCCGTATAACCCGAGATACGTTACTTTGCTATGGTACAGGCCCTAACGCATATTATACTATTTATGGTAATTGCGACATTGATACCAACTATTTAGCTACCTACGGTACCGCCCCTACGCTCAATTTCACTGTTAACGGCGATTGTAACCTGAACTACGTTGAGGGTATTGCGGGGGGTAACTCCCCTACCCTGAATTTCAATGTGCAGGGCAATTTTGGCATGATATCAAGCCACCTCAATTATTCTGGTACGTATGCGCGTATCCTCGCAAAAATATATGGCAATTGCAGCATTACCGGCAGCTCTGCCATGACAAATTCCGGCACCGCCGGGTACAACGCAATTCACCTGGCTTTACCTGCTTCAGCAGGCACCATGCAAATTGAAAATACAAGCACCGGCACCTGGGCACGTAGTTTTGTATACGTCGATACCGGCTGTTATGCGCAGTTGAGCAATGATTTCAGTACTTCAACAGGCGCGTCACCTTCTTATGGATTTATTGTAGATGGCAAACTTATTTGTCCGGCGGCTTATGCCGCGAATGGTACTGGCCTCTTCAAATTGAATGGATTGGGTACTTTGGTTGTTGCCAATACGGCGGGCATAAATGGAAATATCACTACTTCCGGTACGAAAAGCTTTCATACAGGAGCAAACTATATTTTCGATGGTTCCGCAGCGCAGGTAACAGGCAGTTATTTACCAACGTCGCTTACTTCGCCGGGAGTGATTACTATCAATAATGCGTCAGGTGTCACTCTTTCGCAAACCACCGCTACAACCGGCACCCTAACTTTTGCAAGCGGCATACTGCATACCGGTACTTACACTATGAAAACACCGGGAAGCCCTGCAGCGGTTACCGGCGCGGGCACAACAAGCTTCGTTGACGGAACCCTAATTAAAACCATTTCCGGATATTCATCGGTTGACTATGAAGTAGGCGATGTAACCTATGCACCTATGCATCTCACACTCAGTAGCGCTGGCACCGGCGGTTCATTCGGTGTTTGGTGCCGCAATGGGTTGCATCCTTCAATTGGCACTTCGGGAGTGCTAACATCCAATATCGTCAATCATTACTGGACGTTAACCAACTATGCTGCATCCGGCCCTTCAACTGTTGTTCCCAAGGCGAGCTATGAGTATGCTGATATTATTGGTGGCAGCAATAGTTCTTTCGCTACCCAGGCTTACGCGGCCGGCAGTTGGCTGGGAACAGCTATCACTTCTACTAATACTACATCTCCTTATACAACAGAAGTAACAACTGGCATTTCGCTGGGTGGCATTGCGGGCGACTATATATTCGGCAATTCCTGCGGTAGCCCTATTACTGGCAGCCTCTTGTTATGCGTAGCAGGCGACACAGCCACTTTGAGTACCATAACAGCCGGCGGTACCTGGAGCAGTAGCGATGCATCTGTAGCTACTATATCATCCACAGGGTTAGTTACGGGCGTTGCTACGGGAACTGCTGTTATTTACTATACTACTTCTTCCTGCGCGATTAGCGCGTTGCTTTCGGTAGGCGTATCGCCAATTACTGGTGTTACTACAATTTGCCCATCTTCCTACACTGTGCTTTCTGATGCGACTCCCGGTGGCACCTGGAGCAGTGCAAGTACAGCTGTAGCATCGGTTTCGGCAACAGGCGTGGTTACAGCAACAGGTACAGGCACCACCACCATTTACTATACTGTGGGCTCATGCAGCCCGGTAGCGACTACTGTTTCAGTTGCATCGCCTCCGGCCATTACCGGCCCTTCAACTATTTTGCTGAGCGATTCTACAACCTATAGCTGCGCAACTGCCGGCGGCACATGGACTTCCAGCAATACCTCGGTGGCCTCTGTTTCAGCGTCAGGAATGGTTTATGGCGTTTCATTGGGTTCTGCCACCATTACCTATGCGCTGGGTGCATGCTTTGTAACTAAAAACGTTACCGTGCAATTCAGGTATATCATAATCGCCGACAGCGTGATGGGTGTTGACACTACCTGCAACAGGCCTTCCTTTTATATCAAGGCAAATGGCTATTCTCCCCTGCTGGCTTTAAAAACATACTACGGCGATGGAACTTCCGATTCTATTGCCTTTACATCTTTTGGTAGTTATGCAGTGGCCTTTCCTGCACATACCTATTCAACTCCCGGTTATTACACTATTAAACAGGAATTGTACTACAACAATGTATTTGCCGATTCTCTATCGTTTAGTTATTTCCAGGGCTACTGCGGTACCTTCTGCTTAAGATTCTATCATGATTTTGATGGCAATTGTGCGAAAGACACCACGGAGCCTTTTAATGCAATACCGTTGACGGTAATTGTTGATTCTTCTGGCATAGCACTCGATACCCTTTCAGCAACCGGTGGCATTTATTATCATGCGCACGGCGGCCCTGGTTCTGTATATGGTTTCCGTATATTGCCTGACGGGCTTAATACAGCATGTTTTGGTTCAGGTACCTGGTACGATACCGTTAGCACTACAACAACGTTATACCCTGCCAACTTTATAGGTTTATACTGCACTGATACCTCCCATTTTAACCTGGGAGTATATCCGGCCTCCAGATTTGGTACACACGTCTTCCAGTTTTCTGCAATGGTAAACAATACTTATTGCTCTTATAAAGCCGCGAATCTTGTGCTGAACCTGAGCCCTCAATTAAGTTTTAGTTCCAGTACCCCATCACCGGCATCAGTTTCAGGCAATACTATCACGTGGCATTTCAGCGGACTTTCATCGGCTACAGGCTCGGTTAATATCAGCGGCAGTTTTCATTCTTCGCATGTATTTCATATTGGCGATACTGTCCACAATAAGTATACGATTAGCCCAATGACAGGGGATACCGATACAGGTAATAATGTGGTGGTAAAAGTAGATACCATCCGCGGTGGTTTCGACCCGAACTTCATTGAAGTTACACCTGAGGGCTGCTTCACAACAGATACCGTGTTCCAATATACCATTCACTTCGAAAATACAGGAAACGATACTGCAAGGAATATATACGTACTAGATACACTGCCCAACTACATTGATATACATAGCCTGAGAGTTCTGGCCGCTAGTGCAGATATGAACATCTATACATCAACTGATGGTGGCTATAAGCTGGTTAAGTTCGATTTCCCGAATATCAATTTATTAGACAGTTCACATCATGATCTTTGCGATGGTGCCGTTGTATTTAAGGTTAAACGTTTTGCTGGCATGCCTGATGGCGCATCAATTAACAACCGTGCAGGAATTTACTTTGACGACAACCCATGCGTACTAACAAATACCGTCTCTAATATAAAAGGATGTTCATTCGTTAATGTGCCTGTTTCTCAGCTTGAAGAGGGAGTTAGCCTGTACCCTAACCCTACAACAGGGGAATTGACTATAAGGTCAAATACGCCAACTACAAGTGTTGTAATTACAGATTTACTAGGCAAGACACTGTCCTCCATAGAATACGGTGACAGGGAAGCTAAATTGAACATAGCTGATCTGGTGCCGGGAGTTTACATTGTAAGGATCAACGGCAGCATTGTAAGGAAAGTGGTAAAAGAATAACCCGGTTGGGGAGCATTTATTTAAGGCGGAGGAGCTATTCCTTCGCCTTAAATATATCCCCTTCTATGGTCATGCCTTTTTCAAGGTAAATGGTCTGGATGCCGAGCTGCTTTGCAGCTTCAATATGTTGGGGGCTATCATCTATGAACAGGGTATCGGCTGCCTTCAGGCCGCTTTCATTGAGTACCAGTTCAAATATTTCTTTCATGGGCTTGCGCAAGCCTACCCGGTGAGAATAATATACCCTGTCGAAGAACACACCTATTGAGGGTATGCCATGCGAGCGCATAAGTATATCGTTAAATGCCTTTTCGTGAATTTCATTAGTGTTACTGAGCAGGAATAGATCATAATACAATTGCAATTGCTGCAATATCTGCAACCTCCGCAGCGGAAAATCAAGCAACATAGCATTCCACGCATTGATAACCTGTTCTTCGGTAATGTCAGCCTCCGAGGCTTTTTGCATAGCTGCGATAAACTCCTCAGCCGGCAGTTGCCCCATCTCCAGTTGATCAAACAGGTCGGTCTGCTTCAGTTGGGAAAAACAGTCGTGGAAATTACTTACACCTGCTGCCTGAAAGGCTTTTTCAGTAAGGGTATAATCAATATTAAGCAATACCCCGCCCAGGTCGAAAATGATATGCTTTATGCCTTTTATCACGCCTACTAAGATTGTTGCTTTATTGTAAGCATAAACTCGGTCATTTTAGCTGCGGTGTCATCACTCACCGGCACCAACGGCAGTCGGAAAACATTCTGGCAAATACCCAGCCTGCTCAGCGCATACTTTACACCGGCAGGATTGCCATCTACAAAAAGCAGATCAATGCCCTTGAGCAATTTGTAATGCACTTTGCGGGCCTTGTCATATTTGTTAATCATGGCAAGATTGATCATTTCCGTAAAATCTTCGGGGCAGCAATTGGCTACTACCGAAATAATACCTTCCATGCCAATGGCCATGTGCGCAAGTCCCAGATTATCATCGCCAGAAAAAACCTTGAATGTTTTTGGCATATCATCCAACAATTCCATGCACTGCGCCATATTACCTGACGCCTCTTTAATGCCTATAATATTTTTAAAATCGTCCGCCAGCCGCTTAACTGTAGCAGGCAATATATTGCCACCGGTACGGCCGGGTACGTTATACAGAATTATGTTTTTCTGCGTAGCTTCTGCTATGGCTTTAAAATGCTGGTAAATACCTTCCTGGGTAGGTTTATTGTAGTACGGGCTCACACTCAGTATAGCAGTTACTTCCCTCAGGTCAAAGCTGTTCAGGTGGTCTAAAACTTCAGCAGTGTTGTTACCGCCAATGCCTACCACCACCGGTACCCTGCCGTAGCTGGTTTTAATAACACAGGCAACTATTTTCTGTTTCTCTTCAAGGCTCAGGGTTGGTGTTTCCGCAGTAGTACCCAGCGCAACAAGGAAGTCTACTCCCCCCTTAATAACGTGGTTTACAAGATTTTCGAGCGCTGTATAGTCTACGCTGCCGTCCATCTGAAAGGGTGTAACAAGTGCCACCCCTGTTCCTTTTAGTCTTTTTGCCATTGTGTATTTTTGAAAAGGTATCTATAGCTCAATAATACTTAATTTTTGAGATAAACGGTTACCAATAAAAGGGTTACAGGTGGTATCTATTTATAATTATGCTTCTACTTCATCGTAGAAGCCCATTTTCGAGAATTTATCAATCCGGTTGGTAATGCGGGTTTCAGGGTCTATTGCCATTAATTCGGTAATCGACTTAACGAGATATTCTTTTAAGGTCGCCGCCATTTTTTCCGGGTCAGCATGTGCACCACCCATTGGCTCAGGTATCACATCATCAACAAGACCAAATCCGCTCATGTCGGTCGATGTCAGTTTCAGTTCTTCAGCCGCTTTTTCTTTAAAATTCCAGCTGCGCCATAAAATTGAAGAGCATGATTCGGGAGAAATTACGGTATACCAGGTATTTTCAAGCATGGTAACCTTATCGCCTACCCCTATGCCCAATGCACCGCCTGATGCACCTTCACCAATAATAATGCAGATAACCGGCACTTTCATATTCACCATCTCGAACAGGTTGCGGGCAATGGCTTCCGCCTGTCCCCTTTCTTCTGCCTCAAGACCCGGAAATGCACCCGGTGTATCAATAAAAGTTATGATCGGCCTGTTGAATTTTTCAGCAAGCTTCATTAAACGCAAAGCTTTGCGGTAACCTTCAGGATTAGCCATACCGAAATTACGCATCTGGCGCATTTTGGTATTGATACCTTTCTGATGGCCCATAACCATTACTGGCATATCGTTGAGCAACGCCATACCAGCTACCATAGCCTTGTCGTCTTTTACCTGCCTGTCGCCGTATAATTCGGTAAATTCGGTAAATATCTTTTCAATGTAGTAAAGCGTATATGGCCTTTCAGGATGGCGGCTTACCTGCACACGTTGCCATGGGGTAAGGTTGCTATAAATATAATGACGTGCTTTTTCAATAGCGGCTTCCATTTCTTTGATACTGCCACTTACATCAACATTATTCTTTATTGATAATTCACGGAGTTTGGTAATCTGTGAATAAAGCTCCTCAATTGGTTTTTCAAAATCCAGGAATTGCATAATATTATATTCTTGAGGCAAAAGTAACGGATTATTAATAAAGGTGGGAATTGTATTTAAAGCAAAGCGGAATTTTAGCATTTGTACTTTACTGCCAGGGTGTGCGCCCATTCAGAAATTTTCCCATTATTTGCTGCCCTTATAACTTAAATATTGCCTCTCTCACCCTTTAACAAACAATTGGCACACTCGGATTGAAGTATAGCGGGCCTATTTGCGTCTTCCTATAAAAGTAACTATATGAAGCACACTGTTTTACTTACCACCTGTATATGCTTTTATTATGCTGCAACGGCGCAACAACCTGGCACTCCTATAAAACTGAATCTGGAACATGCTACCGTTTTCCTTAATGGGGCGCTCCTCGAAAATACGGCGACTGTTAATATGGCCAAGGGCGATAACGAAATCGTATTCACCAATGTTGCCGCAACCGTTAACACGCAAAGCATCGTAATAAATGCGACCAATGGTGTCGCGGTAGCCTCATCAACCTTCAGCACTAACTACCAACCGGTGGCAACTCCATCTAAGATCGTTACCAGACTGCAGGATTCAATTGATATGATCGGGCAAAAGAAAGTGCCTATCAACATTAAAATAGCCGTTATTGACGACCAGCTGAAGCTATTGCAAACAGATATAACCGAAACCGGAGACAATAAACCCGCACCGAGTACTGATGAAATAGCGAAAATGATTGCGCTTATTGCACGGAAAAAAGAAGCCCTGCTGCTGGATAGGCAGAAGCAGGTAGAACAATCTCAACGCATAGATCTACGCATAGCAGCCCTCAACGCTAAAATAAGCGAAGAGGCAGGCAAGGGTGCAGTGCCAGGTGGCCAGCTTTCGGTAAAACTATATGCACGGGAAGCCACCACGAGTAACATAACCATAAAATATGTGGTAACCAATGCAGGCTGGTCGCCCGCTTACGATATATGGGCAGATGACGTTAAAAGCCCGATACGGCTGTATTACAAGGCCAATATATACCAGGGCACCGGTATAAAGTGGGATAAGGTGCGCCTTACCCTATCGACCGGCAACCCGCAGGAAGGCATGCAGCCTCCAGTTATAAGCCCGTGGTATCTTTCACTTACCGCGCCACCACAACCCGTTGTTACCGAGTTGACAACAACTACTACTACAAAAACCGTGGCATACAGAAGACCGCTGATAGATAAATATCAAAATAACTCTGTAATGACGAGTGTAAGCCGGAGTGCATTGCCCACTACCAGTACTACCGACCTTGTTTCGCTTACGCCAGGTATTTACCAGAGCAAGCGCGGTGCTGATGTGAACAGCGATTACGGCAGAACGCAGCAGGTTGCCTCTATGACCAATTATGTAGCCGTTGATAATTCAGGCGTTAATACCACTTTTGATATTGATGTGCCTTACAGTATTCCATGCGACGGGCAACAACATGCAGTGTCAGTTAAAGAATACGAAGTACCGGCCACCTACCAGTATTATGCTGTACCAAAAATGGACAGGGACGCCTTTTTGCAGGCCGAAATAACTAGCTGGAGTGACCTGAGCCTGATGCCCGGCCCAACCAATATTTTTTACGAAGGTACGTACATAGGCCAGGGTAATATTGACCCGCGCACCATAAAAGACACCATGTACCTATCGCTGGGTAGAGATAAAAAAATTGTGATAAAGAGAGAGCAGGATAAAAAACTGCATGCCGTAAAAAAGACTAGTGAAAATGAACAGGAAACCTTTACGTATAATACCACTGTCCGCAACACCCGGAAAGAACCGATGACTATTTTCGTAAATGACCAATTACCAGTAAGCAATGATAAAGACCTGGTAATAGAGAAAGCCGAAGGCGGTAGTGGTGACTATGACCCAACATCGGGCACGGTTGCCTGGATAGTTACCCTTAAGCCCAACGAGACGAAAAAGCTATCTTTCAGCTACACTATTAAGCACCCCAAAGAAAGAGATGTGGTGGGTATGCGGTAAAATAGCCTAAAAAATGCACCCATCAACATGATGTTAAAAAATTAAATTATATCTTTCCAAAACTTAACAACAAACAATAAAAACCTATTTTTACCGTTTATTAGAAGATGGTACGTAAACCATAGTTGTTTATTTTAATGCGAATGCCGAGAATAGTTTCCATATTTATTGTGTTGTTTGTGCTTGCCGGTAGCCCGGTTGCGCGTGCTCAAAGCTATTTTACCATAAACGAATATGGTTTTACTGCTGGTGCTTCGCAATACTTTGGCGACCTTAACCAGAATTACGGTATTAAAACTATTGCTCCGGCATATGGTGGATACCTGCGCCGGAGAATGAGTAACTATATTGCCCTTAAACTGGTGGCTAATTATACTAATATCGGCTACGACGATAAGTATAACAAAGTACCCTATGAAGTGCAGCGCAACCTGAACTTTAAAAGTGTGGTTTACGAAGGCGCTATACAAGCGGAGTTCAACTTCTTTAAGTTTGTTACCGGCGACCCTTATTTCCGTTTCACACCCTACCTGACCGGCGGTGTAGGTATGTTTTATTATAACCCAACCACTACCTACAAAGGTGTGCAGTACGATTTGAAACCTTTGGGTACCGAAGGTCAGAATGCGGGTTACGACAACCGTAAATACAGCAATTTTGCAGCGTGTTTCCCCATTGGAGCAGGTGTAAAATACTGGATTAAAGGGGGCATCAATGTTTCTTTCGAAATAGCTGACCGCATAACCACTACTGATTATATTGATGATGTGAGCACCACCTATGTAGGTGCAGATAAATTTAAACCGGCTTCTATTTCTAATCCGTCTCGCGCCCTGCAAGACAGGAGTTCGGAAGTAACCGGCGGCATTTTAGGTAAAGCCGGCAAGCAGCGTGGCAATGCCAGCAACTATGATCAGTACATGATGGCTACCTTCAGCATCTCCTTCAACTTCAAAACCTACCGCTGCCCACAAGCGCTTAACGACGATTATATAAAGACGTACTAGGGGCAATATCACAGCTCGCAATTTGGACGTAAATCCTGAAGGGATTGTATACCTTGTTGAATTGCTATGAATTTTACCTACGTACTGTTTTTACTAACGTTTCTTGGCTATCCGATTGTAGGACTTGCACTATACCGCATGTTCAGCGCCAAAAGTGTATTGGTATACCTTAAGGCTGCTTTACCAATATTAATAATCCACAATTCCCTGTTTTTCCTTGGGTACTCAATAAAGGGCGATTATGCCGATTACCTGTTGTTTTCACTTGATTATTTGTGCTTTTGCTTACTTGTTATTGGTAGTAATACACGCAAAAACATAGTAATTAAGATATCGAAGGTATTTGGTTGGATGGTTGTCATCCTCGGCTATATTGCGGGATTCATTGGTGTATTATTTTTCACTATTGCATCGCAGGATTATGAGTGCGACATAAAAATGCACTTCAAAAATGCTACTGATACATACGAGCTGCGTCGGTATACTTTTGATTTTGACCGGACAAAATATACATACGACACCTATAAAACTCTAGGCAATTTCCCCTTTGAAAAGAGAATAGACGAAACAGTTTTATTTGATACCGTTACAGATGGCCCTTTCCGCATAGTAGACTCCATGAATACCAAACGCTATTTGATATTGCAATTGAATAGTAACAATAGGCATATCAAGGAAATTAAATAATCATAAACTCGTATCCAGCCGGGCATAATTTCTACTGATGTAATGATGCTGCGGTTAGCTTTGACAACTTTTTAGAAAGTTGTCAAAGCGGTTGATACATAAATTGGTTAACCTTGTCGATTGTAAAATTGTGCGTTATTCGATTTGACAACTTTCTAAAAAGCTGTCAAATCTGTGGTTATACAAAAAATCACTTTACCTCCAGCACAGCATTCACCCATTCAGGGTCAAAGCTGGCGTTGAATTTTTTGTAGAAGTTAATGGCCGGTTCATTCCATTCCAGCACCTGCCATACAATGGCGCTAAAGCCTTTTTCTTTAGCTTCAACAACCAAAGCGTCCATTAACAGTTTACCCAGACCATTACCACGGGCAGCTTCAGTAACAATAATATCTTCAAGGTACATGCGTTGCCCTTTCCAGGTGCTATAGCGTATGTAATAGAGCGCAAAACCTTTTATAATGCCATCAACTTCTGCTACAAAAGCCCACCATACAGGGTTCGGACCAAAGCCGCTTTCTTCAAAATGTTCCGGGGTTACGGTTACTTCATCAGGGGCACGCTCATATATGGCTAGTTCGCGCACCAGCTCCAGCATTGCGGGGCAATCGTCTTTTATTGCTCTTCTTATAGTAATCGTTGGCATAATGTTAATGTAGCACTTAGGTATGCAATACTACTGCCAAACCGACGTTATTCCAAGAATCCTGCCCTGTCAAACTTGCGTTAAACTGCATAAAGTATAACGGCCGTCAGTTTTATTTGTATAAATTTATCTGTTTTTAAACACACCACTAACAATATGAGTACACAAGGCGAAATACTATGGGTTGATGATGAGATAGATTCCCTAAAATCTCAGATACTCTTCCTTAAGAATAAAGGCTACAATGTTACCCCGCTCTCTAATGGCTATGATGCACTGGAGTTGCTGAAAGAAAAAATTGTTGATGTTGTATTGCTCGATGAAAGTATGCCTGGCCTCACCGGCCTGGAAACGCTGGGCAAAATAAAAGAAATGCTACCCCAGTTACCTGTTGTAATGGTAACCAAGAATGAGGCCGAAAACATTATGGAAGAGGCCCTGGGCGCACAAATAACTGATTACCTTATTAAGCCGGTAAACCCTAATCAGGTATTGCTTTCGCTTAAAAAAATAATGGACGGCAAAAGGCTGGTATCTGAAAAAACCACCATTGCCTACCAGCAGGATTTCCGCAACCTGTTCATGGCCCTGAACGATAACCCTAATCATGAAGAATGGAAGGAGTTATATAAAAGGCTGGTGTACTGGGAACTGGCAATAGGCAAAAGCGACAGCGCGGAAATGATGGAAGTGCTGCAAACACAAAAGAGCGAAGCTAATTCTGAGTTTTTTAAATACATTTCAAAAAACTATGCCAACTGGATAAAAGACAATGGCAAAACTGGTCCGTTGTTTTCGCATAGGTTGTTTGAACAAAAAGTGGCCAAGCACATTAAGCCCGGCCAGCCTACCTTCCTGATTGTTGTTGACAACCTTCGTTTCGACCACTGGAAGGCTTTCCAGTCCATTATATCAGAATCGTTAAGGGTAGTTGAGGAAGATCTTTATTACAGCATTTTGCCTACCGCAACACAGTACTGCCGTAACGCAATTTTTGCGGGCATGATGCCTATTGATATTGAAAAACACTTCCCGCTGGAATGGAAAAACGATGATGAGGATGGCGGTAAAAATCTGTATGAAGAGTTCTTTTTCGCTAACCAATTGAAGCACCTGAAAATGGATAAGCTGAAATGGCAGTATGTGAAAATAACCAATAACGACGATGCCAAAATACTGGAAGACAACATACATAACTACCTTACGAACGACCTTACGGTAGTTGTTTACAACTTTGTTGATATGCTTTCTCACGCACGCACAGAAATGGAAGTGCTGAAAGAGCTTGCCGGTGACGAAATATCTTACCGCTCGCTGGTAGTAAGCTGGTTTGAACATTCGCCGTTGCACAGGGCATTAAAGAAAATAGCAGAAAAGAATATCCAGGTGTTCATGACAACCGACCACGGAAGCGTTAAGGTAAAAAACCCGAGTAAGTGCGTCGGCGACAGACAGACAACCGCCAACCTGCGCTATAAGCACGGCCGTAACCTGCAATATGAAAACAGGGATGTACTGGCCTTCCGCGACCCTAAGTTAGCGGGACTGCCGACCCCTAATGTAAGTTCTACTTTCATCTTTGCTAAGGAAGATGTTTTCCTGTGCTATCCGAACAACTACAACCATTACGTAAACTATTATAAGAACACCTTCCAGCATGGCGGCATTTCTATTGAAGAGATGATCATACCTATTATAAGGTTGGAAAGTAAATAATGCTTGATACTGAAATTAATAAAGGGCAATTATCGGTTCGATAATTGCCCTTTATATTTTATTCAAACTGCTCTTTTTTTCTAAGCTGAAAACGATTTGCTTATCGCACTCTAGCTAACCACGATTCAGGATTTTCGGCAACTGCACCACCGGTATCAGATTTCCATATGCCAAACTGCACCGTTGGTTCACCCTCATCGTTGTTATGCGCCACTCCAATCGGTTGCAGCGAAGTTACATGCTGTCCTTTTGATACCGATGCAGAAGACAGATTGTTATAAACTGTAAAATAACCACCATGGCGTATCAATACAATTTTCTCATCGCCAACCACAATAACACTACTTACTTCTCCTTCAAATACAGCCCTCACCTGCGCATCAGGAATAGTGCGTATATCGATGTCATCATTATCTACAAGAAAATGTGGTGGTAGCGGATGCGGGTGGGTGCCAAAGTGATCGCAGATATAGCCGTTGGCTACAGGCCAGTTTAATTTACCCTTATTGCCTTCAAAACTGATGGCAGGTATAAGGTCAGTAGGGGTAGGGTCTTCAGCTTTGCGTGGGGTCTTTTTTTGGGGAAAGGTAGGGTAACAAGCTTCGGCACCTGGTTGTTGAGCCTGAGAGCAGCATGAAAATAACAAACACAGCAATACAATAGTTATCCGCATAATAGCAACTCTATGTAACAAATATATCCAAGATAGCGCTTCTATTACCGCACCTTACCTACCCACAATTCCGGATTTACCGCAACTGAGCCACTCTTGCCGGATTTCCATATCCCAAAGAGAACTGTTGGTTCTCCCTCGTCATTATTATCTGCTACACCTATCGGCTGCAATGTATTTACATGCTGTCCTTTTGATACCGATGCAGAAGAGAGGTTATTGTAAACTGTAAAATAATTACCGTGACGAATCATCACAATTTTCTCATCGGCAACCACAGTTACACTACTTACTTCCCCTTCAAAAACAGCTCTTACCTGCGCATTATGGTTGGTACGTATACCAATGTGGTCGTTATCAACCATCACATTTTTTGCCAGCGGATGCGGGTGAGTACCAAAATGATCTGATATATAGCCCTGGCTAACCGGCCAGTACAGCTTACCCTTATTACCTTCAAAACTATTAGAGAGCGTAACATCGGTAGGCGTTAGCATCAGGTTAGGGTCATCAGCCTTTGGTGCCCTTGGTTTAGGCGGCGGATTGTTGGAAGCTATCGGATTGGTTGCCGGTTTTACTTCTTTAGGCTTTTCACCTCCACCCGAACCTGCAGCTTGCTTCGCAGCTGCGGCGGCGGCAGCAGCCTTGCGCTTTTCTTCTTCTTCCGCTTTTTTCATTGCGGCCTTCATTTCACGGTCAATAATGTCGTGAATAATTTTGTTAACCCTTGCTGCCGCAGCCCTGTTTTTCTCGGCCTGCTTCATCAGTTCACTTTCCTTGCCTTTCAGGTCTTGTATTACATTGTTCGTTTCCTTCACATCACCCAGTAAAGATTGGCTTTGCTGTTTCTGCGATGCCAGCAATTGGTCTTTTTCTTGCTTTTCCTTATTCAGGTCACCTATTTTATGTTGAATCTGGTTTTGGGTTTCATTGATCTGGTCCACCTGCTGTTTACGGAAATCTCTGAATTTTTTCAGGTACTTCATCCTGCGCACAGCATCGTTAAAGTCGCTGGAAGAAAAGAGAAACGCCAGCATGTCGTAAGAGCTGCGGGTTTGGTAGGCATAGCGTATGGACTGTGCATACCTTATTTTCAGCATTTCCAGCTTTTGCTTCAGGGTAAGTATTTCTTTCGATGATTGGACAATGGTATGGTCAATATTCTCCATCTCATCGTTGATATTACTAATAAGCTTCTGCCTTTGCGCCAGTTTGTATTGCAAAGCCCTTAACTGGCTCATGGTAGCGTTCTTATTCTTCTTAATATCTTCGAGCTGGTGCTCGGTTTCATTAATTGCGTCCTGTATCTCTTTGCGCTTGGCTTCCAACTGGGCCTTAGTGGGGGCCACATAATTATTATCGTACCGCACGGCTTGTCCCGGTTGTTGAGCCAAAGCTGTGGCAGATAATGCCAGGCAGAAAAGTAAACCAACTATACGCATGAAAAAGGATTAGTACGAAACAAATATAGCCAATTATGCTGCGGCAACTGCACAAAGGCACCATTTTTGTATATTTTTACCAAAAAGGGCATTAAAACAAGATTAAAGCTAATTTATTGTAAAACTTTGTTTTCTTTTGCCGTAAAACAACCAGTATGTTATATTCAATGACGGGCTTTGGCCGTGCAGATGCTACAATTGACCGCCGCCAGGTGGTAGTGGAAATTAAAGCGCTTAACGGCAAACAATTTGAGTTAATGACCAAGTTACCACCCATCATCCGCAACTATGAATTTGATATACGCAGCATGCTGAATAACCTGCTTATGCGGGGTACTATTGACCTTACAGTAAGCATTAAGCAGGAAGGTGCATCGAAACCCATGATAGTGAATACTGACCTGGCTTTGTTTTACTACCAGGGCATGAAGCAGATATCGCAGCAAATTGGTTTGCCTGAAGATAATATTATATCGACCCTTATGCGTATGCCTGAGGTGGTTGCACCTGATCAGGATGCCCTGGCTCCAGAAGATTGGGAAAAAGTACGTGAAGTAGTCGCTGCAGCAGCGAAAGACCTTATGGAACACCGCAGGCACGAAGGCGAGGTGTTGTATAAAGACATCCATTCCCGCATAAGCAATATTGAAGCCCTGCTGGCAAAAGTTATTCCGTTGGAAGGTGAACGTACCGAAAGGGTTCGCGCAAGACTGAACCAATGGCTGGAAGATATGGTAGGCAAGCAAAAAATTGATGAGAACCGCCTGGAACAGGAAATGATATACTACATTGAGCGCATGGATTTTTCAGAAGAAAAAACCCGCCTCACCCAGCATTGCAAATACTTTCATGATACCGTAGATAATAAAGATGTAGCCATTGGCCGCAAGCTCAATTTCATCATACAGGAAATGGGTCGCGAAATCAATACCCTCGGTGCCAAAGCCAACCACGCCGAAATTCAGCAGATAGTTATCAATATGAAAGACGAACTGGAAAAAGCTAAGGAGCAGATATTGAACATACTGTAGGGTCAGTTCTTAAAAAAGATTTGTCATGCCGGAGTTTAATAAGATGGGGCTACTTGATTTATTGGAGGATATAAAAGGTGTAGATAAAATGATTACGCTGCACCATGGTGATGATACTGGCTTCATGCTGCACCAGTACCAGGCAAAAAACAAAAATTAGTATGTAACCTCATTGACCAATTAGTTTCTCCTCCGCTTATATCTGCAAGAAGTATCCACACTGTGAAAATGATTATTGATCGTTTTTATGGAGATGAAATGAAAAACATGGATGTAGCGCAATCAAACGACGAACTCTCGCAATTTGAACAGGCGCTTGCTTCTTGAGTTTAGTAAAGAGTTTACGAATCGTAATGGAATCTCAATGAAATTATTTCAATTTCATTGAGATTTACTCTGTAGAATATTCTGTGTTCGTTTGTAATGCGCCGGGACCATAATAACAATTCATTTCTATCTTTAACTATAAAACAAATACTATGCGCCTCCTTACTTTCACTGCGCTGGCATTGCTCCTGTGCAACTATGTTCATAGCCAGCCAATAACTTCTAAAGCAATAGACTCCCTCGCGGAACGCACCCTTAAAGCGTTTAATGTACCCGGCATTGCTGTAGCTGTGATAAAAGATGGTAAGGTAGTGCATAGCAAGGGCTATGGCGTAAGGAGCCTTAAAACAGGTAAAAAGGTTGATGAAAATACCCTGTTCGGCATAGCCAGCAATAGTAAGGCTTTTGCGGCGGCGGCATTGGGCATATTGGTTGATGAAGGTAAAATAAAGTGGGACGACAAGGTGCGGACCTACATACCGGAGTTCAAAATGTATGACCCATACGTTACCGAACAATTCACCATCCGCGACCTGCTTACCCACAGAAGCGGTTTGGGCCTTGGCGCAGGCGACCTTATGCTGTTCCCCGATTCCAACGACTTTGCATTGAAAGATGTTATAGGCAACCTGCAATACCTTAAGCCTGCTTCCAGCTTCCGTTCTAGATTCGACTACGACAACAATATGTATGTATTGGCCGGCGAAGTAGTTGCACGGGTTACCGGTAAAAGCTGGGACGCTTTTGTAGAAAAAAGGATATTTGCACCATTGGGTATTTCGCGCTCTGCAGGCTCTTTCGACCGGCTTAAAGACAAAACCAACTACATTGACCCTCACGCCCCGGTTGATGGCAAGGTACAGGTTATAGACCGCGACATGGTTAAGGTAGGCCATGCCGCCGGTGGCATCAATTCCAGCATCGCAGACCTTGAAAAATGGGTATTGTTGCACCTAAATAATGGAAAGTACGGTGATGGCAAAAGGCTACTCAGTGAAAATGTGCAGCGCGAAATGTGGACCCCACAAACCATTTTGCCGGTTTACAATGCCGGGCCATATAACAACCACTTCCAGGCTTATGGTCTTGGATTTTTTATAGGCGATGTAAAGGGCTACAAACAGGTAAGCCATACTGGCGGATTAGAAGGAATGGTTACCCAAATAACCATGATACCGGAATTAAACCTGGGCATTATTGTGCTCACTAACCAACAGGAAGGTGGGGCGTTTTCAGCAATAACGAACCAGATAAAAGACAGCTATCTCGGCTTAACCGGCACTGACAGAGTTACGGAATATACTGCTAAGAGAAAAGGCGCAACCGACGATGAGAAAAAGCTGCTGGACTCCGTTTGGCATATAGTTGACGTTAATGCAGATAACAACATAAAGCCCGATTTCAGCGCCGTTGCCGGCACCTATAAAGATGCCTGGTTTGGCGAAGTAGTGGTTGGCATGAAGAATGGTAAGCAGTGGTTCGAATCAAAGCGCTCGCACAAAATATGTGGGGAGTTATTTTACCTGAAAGGCAATACCTACATTGCCAAATGGATAGACAGGAGCATGGATGCAGACGCCTACGTTAACTTTGCTCTTGACGAAGCTGGGAAAGGCAAAAGCATTAGCATGAATGCAGTTTCACCACTTACTGATTTCAGCTACGACTTTCAGGATCTTGATCTGAAACGGCAGTAAGCTGTGGCAGCCTGATAAAGAAAACCGTTCCCTGGTTCTCCTCTGTCTCAAACCATATTTCCCCTTTCCAGAATTCTATAATTTTCCTGGTCATTGCAAGCCCGAGCCCGGTTCCAGAAGACTTGGTAGTAAAATAGGGCTGGAAGATACGCTTAGCTACATCTTCCGGTATGCCGGAACCATTGTCGGCAATGGAAATGATGACATCACTATTTTCAAGGCGCATCATTACGTTAATAATACCCTCCTGTTCCGGTGGTATCGCCTGCTTGGCGTTTTCCAACAGGTTAGTGAAAACGCGTAATAACTGGCTGCGGTCAGATAGTACCATTATCGGTTCCGCAGGTTGCTCAATACTAATGCTCAGCGCTTCGTTATTGTTATACAATTCCACGGCCTTACCCAATAGCTCGCTCAGGTTTATTTCCTCTGGTTTAGCTTCAGGCATTTTGGCAAAATTGCTGAATTCCGATGCTATGTAAGAAAGGTTATCAATCTGCTCAATTATTGAATCAGAGACCCTGTCTGTTAACTGTTTTATATTAGGGTTATCGTTACGCATTGCCTGCTGCAGGTATTGTATGTTCAGCTTCATAGGCGTAAGCGGGTTCTTAATTTCATGCGCTACCTGGCGGGCCATTTCGCGCCATGCGCTCTCGCGTTCACTTTGTGCAAGGGTAACCGCGTTTTCTTCCACCTTCTTCACCATCTTGTTATATTCCTGCACCAGCTTACCTATTTCATCATCATAAGGCCAAACAATGCGTTCATTCTTTTCAAGATTCAATTTATCAAACTGCCTGATGATTATATCAAACGTACCCGTTATCCAGCGGGTAATAAGCACGGTAAGAATGCTCGATACCAGGAAGATAAATGCATAGAGGTTGATAAGCGTTACCACGATATTCGATATCTGGAAATCAAGGTCTTTTTCTGAAGAGAAGAATGGTACGTTTATGTAGCCAAGGGTGATGCCATGTTCATCGCGCAAGGGCTGATAAGCGGAACTATAAGACAGCTTACCCACCCGTTCATTACGTATTACCAGCGAGGTACCGAGATGCGCCATTTCGTGGTAAGCATCAGGCTGCATCATGCGCGAGATAAGCCCTTTGTCGTAAATTTCTTCCTGCGAGGTGGCGAACAGATTACCATTATCGTCAAATATATTGATGTCAATCTTTTGGGTATTAGCGAGGTTGGTAATAAACGTTTTGAAGCCCGCTGATTTACTTACTGTATCAAAAATATAATCCCTGTTAAACGCATTTTCATCAGCCAGATAATCTTGCACCGCCTGCTTCGCGGTCTGCATGGCGTTTTGAAGTTTGTTAGAGTTGGATGTCCGGTATTCTTCAGTGAAATACCTTATGGTAACATAGCCAATAATAACAAATGAAACGAACACCACGGCAAGCATAGAAAGATGCACCCTTCGCCGTAATGTGAGCCTTACAAACCGGCCTTTAAATCGCTCACCGGCAAAATAAGAAAGGTATAACTGATAGAAGAAGATGAGCAGCGCAATGACGATCTGTATACCAAACAGGTAAGAGAATAAAGTCACTGCTTCTATAAGTTCATTATGATAGTGTACTACTATTACGGTGTGCTTATCTGCTATTTCGTAAATAAGTTCCTTATTGCCGTTCCTGTCCCGGTAAACATACTGTTGTTCTTTAAGCGTATCGTATTTGAGCCTTACCGGGAACGGATAATCTTTGGTCTGGTTAATGAGTTTGCCACTAACATAAACGGCATAAGCATACTCATTATCGCCGGTAGAAAGTTTGTTGCCTATAGGTTGCAACAATTCCGGGTATACCGTTTCTGTTGCCGACTTTTTAAGGTCAAGGTCAATAATTACGTACCCGATAACATTGTTCACAGTATCGCTGTAGATCGGTATGTAAGAAAGATAGTAGTGACGATCGAGAATCGATTCTTTATAAAAAAGATAGCCGGAATTGGTAAGCACCGATTCCGATTTTTCATCCATCAGCGTTTCAAAGTCGGTAGTGTCTTTATTAAAAAGCGGTTTCCGTGCAGCATCGAAAAGGTAAACAATAGCTTCGTATTTGTTTACCTGTCCCACCAGGTATTGTGTTTCAAAATGCTGGTTAACTAGTTTCCGGCCGGCGGCACTTGGCGCGGTAAGGAAGGTTTTCAGTTGGCTGTCCCGCTCAATTTTCTTAGCGGTTTTATCGAACGAAAATTCAACTTCATCATCGCGATGCGGCGTGAGGTGCTGATCTACAAACGCGCGACGCGAACTCTGCTCTTTAACCTCGTTAAAATAACGGATGATACCCGTGCAAAAACTGCAAAAGATAAGTGCCCAGATGATCATGTGTGGTTCAAAAAGGCGGGAGACCAATTTGAACGTCGGGATATCGAGCAGGAATACAAAAAGCAATAAACTGGCTAAGAGGTACCATGTAAATTCATCAGTAATATGGTGTGTAATAGTGAAGAAAACTACAACAGTAAGTAATACCAATGCATACCTGGCCAAGCGGTTAGGTATTACCGCTACCAGCTGCACATTCAACAGGTACAATATCATGCACGATATTGCTGTAATAGAAATAATAGCCAGCAAACCGAATACCGTGTAAATGGAAATTGCATAGAAGTGCGTTACATCGAACGAGATACTGGAATCGAGGATAAGGCTTTGAATGATGCTTATAAACAGGTGCGTATAGGCAACCATTAATACTGCCATTGCTATGGCAACCATCAGGCGCAAAGCACTGCTTTTTATACCGGTACTGAATTTTTTATAGTGGGTGTGGCGCGCAATGAAAATTACCAGCCATAGTACCAGCACCATATTAATGAAAAGATCGCCCAGCGAAGAAAGATAGGTGCTGGACGCATACAGCGTGGGTGAAAAAAGTGTAAGGTTATCAATATGAAACGGAACGCCATAAATATAAAGCAGCACCCTTACAGCTACGGCAATTGCTACTATCATGCCCAGTGCGCGTATTGGCTTGCCCCTGGCTATATGCACTGCCATTAGCTGCAACCAGGCAAGGCTGGAGAGCACTGCCATTAACAGCATAACTATCAACAATGCATCGGGTGTCCATTTTTGAATATCGCCCCCGTTAAAAACAAGATAACCTGCAACGTCATTATTTTGCAGCATCAGCGGATACTCTTCCGCCGCACCTGTTTTATTCTCATTGATCTTCGTTTTTACCGGTATGTTTTCCGATGCTGTGAAGTGGGTGTGCAGGTAATCATTTTCCAGCGGGTAGGTTACTACTACCGGAAATAATACGATCAATCTTCTACCGCCTTCCAGCTTTACATAGCGGCGCACAAAAACGCCTTTCTGATTTCGCCTTATCGTTGGTCTTTGCGTGGCAGAATCGTTGTTTAAACCAATTACTGCATTGTTGTTCCAAAAACGGAGGGTATCATTTTCATAACCGTACAGGTAAAAAGGCAGTGCGTTAAGGTCGCGCTCTTCAGTTTCCGTAACGGAATCATCAAACAGTTTATCAACCAGTTTGCTATCTGCCAGTAATGCATTGAAGCTTGCGGCTTTTCCCTGCAGGTCCCTATTGATGGTAACCGCCATTTCTTTGGGCAGCATTTCCTCCCTATGGCCATGGAAATGCAATACGTTAATTGTCCATAGCAAAATGCTAAGTCCCAACCAACCCCAATATGGATAGCGTTTCAACATCAGGTTAGCGCTCCTCCTGTTTTACTTTGTTCCATAAGGCGTCCATTTCCCAGAGGGTCATATCATGCACAGTAGTTCCCTGTTCTGTTGCCAGCTCTTCCACCCGCTGAAAGCGGCGTATAAATTTCTTATTAGTTTGTTCCAGTGCCCGCTCGGGGTCTACTTTTATAAACCGCGCATAGTTAATGAGGGCAAAAAGCACATCGCCAAATTCATCTTCCATTTCCTTTGGGTTGCCGCCTTCTACCGCCTCATAGAGCTCATTTATTTCTTCCTCCACTTTGGCCTGCACCTGTTTTGTATTCTCCCATTCAAACCCAACCTTCTTGGTTTTTTCCTGAAGCTGCGTTGCCTTTATTAAGGC
This sequence comes from Chitinophagaceae bacterium, assembly GCA_947447265.1. Lineage (GTDB taxonomy): Bacteria > Bacteroidota > Bacteroidia > Chitinophagales > Chitinophagaceae > Flavipsychrobacter. The sequence goes on along the minus strand of CANFKC010000003.1, from coordinate 99,727 downwards.
TGGCATTGATGCCGGCACGCCACTCAGCACCGATTTTTTACCTTCTTGCTGCTTAATTTTTTCCCAATTCTGCTTTACCTCGTTTTCATCTTCCACTTTCACATTGCTGTATATGTGCGGATGGCGGTTAACCAGTTTATTGCAAACCCCTTCAATAACTTCATCGAGCGTGAACTTGTTTTGTTCGGCGCCTATTTTACTGTAGAAAACAATATGCAGCAGCAAGTCGCCCAGTTCCTCTTTGAGGCCAGCCCAATCTTCATTGGTAATGGTTTCAGCGAGTTCATACACTTCTTCAAGCGTTTGTGGCCGAAGGCTATGAATGGTTTGTTTCTTATCCCACGGGCATTGCTCCCGCAATTCGTTCATTATACTTCGCAGGCGCTCCAGTGATTGTGAATATTGCATGTGGTTTTCTATTAGTGTTCTAATTGATTGCTGAAATTAATCAAAATTTCACCCCTTACTCTCCCCACTTATAACCACCTGTTTCTACGCCTGCAAGTTGCAAAACCCGCTGCACCACAGTATAGGCTATTTCATCGGCTGTGGCGGGGCGGCTGTAAAAAGAGGGCGTAGCAGGGCAAATAATGCCACCTGCTTCTGTTACGGCTGTCATGTTACGCAGGTGAATTAAATTATAGGGGGTTTCGCGCACTACGCAGATCAGTTTGCGGCGCTCTTTGAGCATAACGTCAGATGCGCGGGTTACGAGATCATTACTTATTCCGCCGGCGATGCGGCCAAGAGTACCCATGCTGCAAGGGCAAATAATGAGGGCGTTGTATGACGAGCTACCCGAGGCAATGGGTGCCATAAAATCATTTTTATCCCAAACCTTAAAAGGTATTTTCTCATAGTCTTTATTACCTAGTTCATGCTCCCATACGGTGTATGCATTCGCACTCCAGATAATACCTACCTCTGCAACCTGGTCCTTAAGCTGCTGCAGTTTTTCAAGTAGTACTTTGGCATAAATGGAACCGCTTGCACCAGTTACCGCAACAGCTATTTTTATCATAATTTTTTTATAAGCCTCACAAAACTACATGGATTCTTTGTAAATTCGTTTCTCGAAATTATAATAATGAAACGTATAATACTTTTAGCTGCAGCCCTGTTAACATTAGGCGCCAATGCAATGGCAGGCAATAAAAATGCACCAGAACCACCGAAGGAAGGGCAACATATTAACTGGCTCTCGATTGACGACCTGCAGGTTGCTATGAAAGCAAAACCTAAGAAGGTTTATATGGATATGTATACCGACTGGTGCGGATGGTGTAAGAAAATGGAAGCCAGCACCTTCACTAATCCTGATGTTATTAAGTATATGAACGATAATTTTTACTGCGTGCGTTTTAATGCGGAGCGTAAAGATACCTTCCGGTTCATGGGTACTGCTTATTATTTCGACCCGGCTAAAAAAGCCAACACTTTGGCAGTGAGCCTTATGAAGGGCAGCATGACCTACCCTACCAGCATAATTATGGAAGAACGGTACCAGAATCCGCAACCTATTCCGGGCTATCAGGATGTTAAAACAATGGAATTGATACTGAAGTATTTTGGTGATAACATTTATAAGAGTAAGCAATGGCCTGACTACCAGAAAGAGTTTAAGCCAACCTGGATAGCAGCTGACGAAGCTAATACTCCACCTCCGGGACATTAATATCAAATTGTCTTCTATACAAAATATGCATTGGCGGTTATTTTAACCGCCAATTTTTTTTATGCCGACTTCAACTAGTTTTGCAGTCTTTTACAAATAGTCTTTTATTTAACATTTGAATGCTTATTTTTATCCGGTATGATGTTGTTTAAAAAAATTGGTTTGTTGTGTGTGCTGGGGTTTTCCGCTTTCGTTTCCCGTTCGCAGGTTATGGAAGAAAAGCTGATTACCAAAGATGCGGGGGACTCCATCCTGCTCAAAGCTTTCCGCAGCAATTTTGATACGAATGGTAATTACTATTTCGAAACACTGACCAAATTAAGTACTGGAAAATTTCAATTAACTACTAATAAGAAAACATACCCTGCCTGTTTTACCGGTAGCGGGCTTTCCATTATACCCTACAAAGGGCTAATTTCCGACGCCTTTTTTGCTGACAGCACCCGGAAGAAAATCTATTTTAAGAATAAGAATGGCACCCGCATCTATGGACCTTATGCAGGTAAAATACGCGAGGTATTGGAGTTCGGCCGCGAGAACATTGCTATGGAATTGTGCGTGGGCACAAAAAGCTTCCTATATATTAATGATAGCCTTGTTAATACGATCGACTCTGCAAAACAGCTGTGGCAATGCAATTTCAGCGAAAACGGCAATGTAATTTTTTCAATTTTTAATAATGGCCTGCATAAGTTGTATGTCAATTATAAGTTGATAGATTCAGCAGCACAGCCGTTCTCTGATATTGCTGTAAACAATAACAGGCATTACATTTATGCAAAAGCGCAGGGCGGCAAATTTTACCTGCACACCAGTAAGCAAACCTTCGGCCCTGTGGGTATAGTAGAGCATTCTGACCTTTGGAACAGCAATGCTTACTATTTTAGTGGTTGTGCCGATTCGCAGTGCTATGTGCTGGTGAACGATAAAATGTATGATAAAATTCCAGAAGCACATACGCTTATAGAAGACCCTGCTTCAGGTGGCAACGTTTACAAGAGCGATGAAATGATAACGGTAACGCCAACCGATGCTGAGCACTATATATTCAGCTACAACCAGCAAAACAAGCCGGGCACCTTCTTTAACATCAATGGTAAAGTAACCCATTTCAACTATCCGTTCACCAGTTTCATTTTTACTGATAAGAAAGGCGGCTATGCTTTTTTCGGAAGCCGTGTCGATTCTGTTACCGGTGCCGATATGACCTTCAGGAATATAAATGGCGCGGAAAGCAGGATACCCCTGTTTACAAAACGTGGCCCCAACCATATGCAGTGCCTGCAACTAAGCCCTGGTGGGGAATCGTTACATTTTATTGAAACACCCGACTCGGTTTACCTGTACAGGAACGATGCTTTACTGTGCAAACCAGCTGCACGCACTAAATTCGGTACATGGGATGCCTCGGTATTGCCGCAGGCTCACCCTGAAGGCGTGGAATATTTCCAGGGTGTTAATATTGATGGTAGCAGCTACCTGGTTTATAACAATACCATTTCAAAGCCGCTACCGGTTATCTACCCTGAATATGACCGCATTTCAGCACCCAAAAAAGGCAGTGTGGTAGCAGGCGATGTAAGCAGCAAAGGCTTTTTCGCAATAGTAAATACTGCGCCCGGCACCTACACCCTCATTATTAATAATAAAGACTACAGGGAGCTTACCGGCATTGACCGCATTTTCGGCGAGGCATCGTACTTTACCGATCACGCAATCATTTTCTACGGCACCAAGGGGAACGGCTTCTACCAGTTTAAAGTGAATTATTAATGCTGGCTTTGAGAATAACGCAAAAAAAGCGCAAGGTCAATCGCTTAAAATTTCTGATTAGAATTTTCACCAACCGCGCATCAATTTCATTAACTCAGGTTTTTTCAGCGTTTTTAGTTGTGCCTCTTAAATATTGAATGACATTTAAGTGGAGGCTTTGCGCGCCTTTTTTTAGGCTAATGAAATTGAACTTTGTTTACTTCCTGTAAGCCTCATCAATAAGGTCGTTATATTCCGGGTGGCTTTGCATGTATTTTGCAACGAAGGGACAGTAGACAATTATTTTAAGGTGATGTTCCCGGGCATGACCGAGTACGTATTTTACAAGTGCAGAACCCGCACCCTTACCACTCAGGCTGGCTGGCACTAAGGTATGCATCAACACCATACTACCTTTCAGCCAGCGGTATTCTAAAGTAGCTTTTTCGCCATTTTCAAAAAGCCCTTCAAAGCGAAATTCCCGTTTGTTGTTTGATAATTGCATACCAGGCAAAAATAAAGGGTTTGAGTCGATTTTAGTTGTATTAGTATTTGATCTTTCCGGCGCCTTTCGGAGAGTAATCTCGCAACAACCAATTCAACTATCTGCATAGTGCATGCCGCTCGTGAGATTGCCTGCCTGTCCGGTAGGCAGGCTTCACTAGTTCGCAAAGACCGTGTTTTTACGAAACCATCCCTACTTCTTACCCCTGCAAATTGGAATCATGCCGCCGAAATAAAAGTTAATGCCATATTGGTTGTTGCTGAACAATGCAAGCATATCGTCGCTGCCCAGGTAGAAGCCTGACACCCGTAAACCAAGCCCTATGCGCATATTATTGGTGAGCATATTGTAGGTTATGGGCAAGCCCGCCGTAAAGAGTTTGGTATCGTACCGTGGAGTGATGGTAAGCTGGTTGTAATATTTGCTGCCAAAATTGGCATCGCTGGCCATGTTTAATATCAGTGTAGCATTGGCGTAAAAATGTTTGTAGGCGTGGTAGTCGCCACCAATAAGCATTGCTGTCGGCAGTGATACTTTGGTCGATTTTACACCTGTATCAGCCGTGTAACCCTGGTTAATCACATATTGCCGGAAATCCTGATAGTCTTTGAGATGGTCCGCGAGACCCTTACCGGTTAGGTATCCGTTACCGGTAACATTTACGTTGTAACTTGATTTGTAAGTTATCGCGCCGATGTCGGTAACTGCAGCAGAAAGCGAAAGTTTATAGCCGCCGTCTTCGCCTGCATCGTCTGCCCTGTCGGAGGTTGAATTACCGCCACCACTTTCAGGTAACATAGATACTACTATACCCAGATCGGCACCTATGCCTGTACCCCGTGACTTGCTTCCGAATATTTTAGAAAAGGAAACGCCATTGCTGAATGCGTCGTCAAGATTTTGCAGGTTGCTGGCGAATTCGATATCCGAATTAGTGGCGTGGAAAGAATCACTTCCTGTAGTGTAGGCAATATCAAGGTTCTTTCCCTTTAGCCCGAGGTAGCCTGCACCCATCAGGTAGCGCACTGTAGCCCCTACTTTTACCTGCAGCGGGTCGCTGCTGTAAACAACACCCCCATAACTAAGGCCGATATCGCTCCATACATGGGCGGTCCAGTTAAAATTCTGGGCACTAAGCGTATTTATGCTGGCGTTAGATAAAGTTGATTGTGTAATGGTGGTGTAGAGCTGCTTGCTGAAATTATTAAACTCATTAAATGCGCGCACCCTGGTGGTGAGCGCTACAGTATGCTTATCACTAATGCGGTATAAAACACCCGGCCCGCGTAACTCTACTGCCGGCAGCATCATGCTGAATTTATCCTTATTAGAATACGTAAACAGGTTTTGATTGCTGTTAGAATCGCCACTGTTAACGGCTTTCATTATATTGCCAATGGAGCTGATGGTACCCAGACTGTTATCAACACCCATGTTGAAGGAGATAAGGTTCACCCCTATCTTTTCGTTACAGCCACCCAGGTTGGCCGGATTCAGGAACATACTGTTGAGCGTGTTGTAGTTGCCTGTTGACACGCCAAGATAGCGCTGGCTGTAAGCAGCCGGGCAAACAGTTACAATAGTGAATAAAGCAAGCAAACTTTTTTTCATAAAACGCTGTTTTAGTTGGTTTTATAATGATGAGCCCAGCATAAATGCACAAGGCATAGACTACTATAAAGATAATGAAAAGTTAGGTTATGGTGTTGATGTTAACAACCCAGAGGAAACGCATTAAAATCCAGAAACCCGGAGTGTTGGCATTATTGTAGAAAATGGGTAAAAATCATGAGCAAAACCCCGAAGGCGGTGACATACTGGCACACCAACTGGCAGGATATTATTCGTTCTGGCTTTGTTTTCGTTTTGAGTAGGAATATAGTAAACCATCTGTAAAGAAGTGCGTAAGCCCCTTTTTGTATACGGTTCTTATAGGGATTCCGCCGCTGCCATAATAGGTGCTTCGGGTGCGCACAAGATTTGGTTCACTATAAAAAGTGGAACGGGTTACGATTGAATCCAACCTGCCTGAGCTATAGAAATAATGTGAAAGGCTATTGTTAGGAATACGATCTGGATCGGTGATAAGCTTATTCAAATTGTAAGAGCCTTTGTGTTCATAGTACTGATGCCAGATAGACTCAATTTTATGGCTGCTGTTATAGGTAAAGTAGTATTCTTTGAGGTATCCATTGATAGAATCGTGGCTTTGTTCCTGTTCGGTTAGTTTGAGTAAATACCCCAATTTATCGAACTGGTATGTCCTACTTTGTACCGACAAATAGTAGTTCAAGTGGTAGTAATTGAACTGATTCTTATCTATCGTAACCTGGTGCAGGCAGTTATTGATAGTGTCGAAATAGTATACGTACTTAAAGTGGCGATAAATGCAGCTTCCACCCTCCCAATCAGTTACAAAACCATTCTTATTATAAGAGAATTTCCAGGATAGCCTGTCAACGGTAAAGCTGCCATATTTTGAGAGATTACCTGCGGTGTCGAATGTCCTTATTTCTGCGATGAACCATCGATGCCTAAATTTCCCCAATAACCTTTCTTTCATTTTTTCGTCTGATGGAGAATAATTAGTCTTCGTTCTCCCGGGACAAGCACTAGCGTCAATCACGATACCTTCAGTTAATAAGGTGTCGATATGGTTATTAACTATGTTCTCATTGTTAGGCTTTGGAAAAAATGGTATGCCGTTCAATTCATCAATAAAGGGAAATTTCAAGTCAGCAAGTGTCAAAACCTTTTTGTGTGCTGTGGCCTCCTCCCTACTATCCGGCGAACAGGAAAATAAGAGCGAGGCAAAAAGTAAAATGGGCAGGTATTTCATGCAGGCTTGTAGTTAGTAACAACAAGTTACAGCATTTTACCGGGAACTCCGCTAACCGGAGCGTTAGTACAACAACTATGGTTTATCCCAGAATTTGCGGCCATCAACCGAATAGAGTCCTATTGTTTCGTTGTCGTCGTTATCGAAACTGTTATCCATTTTGGCCTTCATTGCCTGGAAAGGATCGTAGGGTGATTTTTCCTCCTTCTCTTTTTGATATGGCTGCCCTGTAATTTCTAAAGCCTCGTATACCGGCCCGCTATTGTACATAGTGGCAATGGGATAGTACTGGGTTCCCAGGGTCTGGTATTTACCAAACGGAACAACAAAGCCAAAATCGTTTGCAGATATCAGCGCGATTTCTCCTTTATCGTTTCGGCATTGTATCAATAACGCTTTGCCGTTGCATAGTTCCGGCTTGCCGAACGGATACGGGCATGTTTTTGCAATGCCTTTTTTACCCTCTAAAACATACATAGTGCCAGCCCGCTCATCTCCATCGGAGTATTTTAAAATGCTACCATTGCTGGTAAAAACGTACTTGTAACTGTATACATCATTCTGTGGCAAACTATCCTGTATTTTGCCCAGGCTATCCGTTATGTATAGCGTAGCTACCCTGTTCATATTATCGTAATAACCGCGGCTTCCCCGGGTTTGCACATACCTTGCAGCAAGGTATTTAGCCCCGAATGAACTGAAACCAAAATCATCAAAAACCGCATTGTCAATAGTTCTGCCGTTTTGCAGATCAATACGTTTTTTATGCCCATCAACAAGCCCGTATGCGTAATGATCTGTGAAGGTAAGTGCAGCATCGTATACTGGTGGCACCACCTCTTTGAAATATTCATCAATAACACCCCATTTTTCACCACGGCGAAAAGAGATATAGCTACCTGTAGCAATTTCAGTAAAGGCATCGAAAATGCCGCCTATTTTTTGGAAGGTATCATTGTAAATAGTGTAATGGTCGTATGCATCGGCGCGTATAGCGAAATAGATATTCTGGTGAACCCCGGTAGCCAGAAAGTCGGCCCGTTTGCGCTGTAGTTCTATTTGTTGCATGAACAGTTGTTCCTTCTGCCAGTTGAGCACGGAATCAGGAACGGCAGCCAATAGCTCTCCTTTGTCGTTATAGTAAAGGTGCTGTTTATTTTTCCTTATTACGGGTATTCTGCTGCTTTTTACCAGCGGTACTTTACCAGCATTTTCTGGAAACAGTACCTTTTTGAGCTTGGTATTATACAGGAATTCGCCCATTCCTTCTGGCGAAATATCAAGTATGCGTACCACATCATCGCTAAAGCTAACTACCTCATTCACACTCGGGAAAATGACTTGTCCATCCAGTCCCAGCATCCTGAAAACACTTTGCCCGTATTTAAGGCTGTCCTTTGGTTTGCGCAGCAATATGAATTCGGGTGCATAAGCTGTTGGCCAGAATTGCCAGTCCCGGTCTGCAGCGATTAACTCCTGACCATTACCGCTTATAAGTCTATAGCCATAAGTACTGAAGTTGTATTTGGCATCGTGGGTAAGGGCAACCTTTAATACATAATTTCCCGTATTCCCGTCAATGTATAGCGCCGTTGAATCGGGATGGCCGGGATGCTTCTTGCCGTTACAACCGAACAAAGCTGTACTGTCGCCGTCTTTCAGTGCCAGCACCCAGAAAGGGCTTATATACACCATGCTGTTATAGGCGGGTTTTATTAAAAACGAATCGTCGCTGAAGTTATACAGCCCACATTTACCATTCATCTCTACACCAGCTATAAACTGATCAGGGGCAACGGAATTGAAGGTGCCGGGTGTAGCTTTTTTTACGTTTCCCGATTCCAGAATGTAACCACTGCACGGTTCATCAAATTTTGTCCAGCCTACCAGGTTACCCATTTTTGCGCCTTCCATTGTGTTCTGGTTATCAGCCTTTACCCTGAACAAGCCAGCGAGTATTTGTCGGGAAGGCTTCACAATAAAGAATCGATTGTTGCACAACGGGATATAGGTGAGGCAACTATCAATGAACTTCCCGGTTTTATCAAATATCCTGGTGGTACCACTTTCCCCTTTTTCAACGGCAAAAGCGTAGGGGTAGATATAAGTAACGCTCTCGTACTTGCAAGGGATGATAATAGTGCCCTTCTCATCGCTCAATCCCCAACTGCTACCCTTTCTGTAAGGCAAGAGGTATTTATCGGCGGCCGCAGCTTTATTGCTTAAAATGGATAGCAGCACGAAGCACACTAGTTGGAGCGTGGACTTTTTCATAATATAAAATTAGGCCATTTTCGGTATACGGGTAAATTATAAAGTTGCACTACAGCATAAAGGTGTTCTATTCACCATTTAGCGGCAATTTCATCGTATAACTGGCTTTTTAATGCACGCAACCTATCATTTTCATTAAATAGTGGTTTTCCATCAACATGCAGTACCAGGTCGTTAAACGACCCCATGCCACCTTTAAAGGTGTTCATTATGCTTCGCTTCATTACATCCCATTTTTCCTCGGCAAGGCCAGCGGCATAATTTTCAAATAATGCTGCATATTGGTGTTCGTTGCCCAGTTTACATAGCCGGGCAATTTCCAGGCAAAGTTCTATTGCTTTCATAGGCACTTAATAAAAATCCCCTGCCTACAGGCAGAGGATCTGGTATCTCTCTTAAAATTACTTTCTTACTTCTTTTTGTACCTGGCTACCAGTTCAGCAACGGGTGCGCGAAGCAGGTATTCGGCATTAAGGTCAGTAAACACTTTTAGTTTTTTCGGCGTGTCTTTTAAAGCCTTTTCCAGTTGCAGCATGGCCTCTTTAGCCTTGCCCAGTTCGAATAGTGCAGCAGCATGATAAAAGTTAAATTCTCCTTTATCTCCGCAATGGTCGCGGGCTACTTCTAATTGTATAATGGCTTCTTCAAAATAGCCAGTCAGGAACAAACCACGTATCAGCGCAACCCATGTAGTTTTATTGCCCGGTTTTAAGCGTACCGCATTCAGGTAACAAACCAGGGCCTCACTTTTTACATCCATTTCCATCAGGCAATTGCCTATGGCCATGCAATAGCTGGCATTGTCCTTATCCAGGTGCAAGGCAACAGAAAACGATTTTACCGCTTTTTCCCATTGCTTTTCGCGTGCGTAGGTTTCGCCTATTTTGTAAAAAATAGAATCATCCTGCGGACTAAGCTGTGATGCCTGGCGGTAAAAATGCCTGGCCCGGGTAAAGTCTTTCTTCTTTTCCCAGCAATAGCCCATGGCTTCAAATATTACATCTTCCGGCTTGGCTATTTCCACATGCTTGGCAAGTGAATCCAACGCTTTTTCGTAGTACTTAAGGCGCATGTAGGCGTCTGCCATATTGCGATAGGCAAATTCAAATTTCTCATCAATAGCCACGCAATATTCATAGGCGTCAATGCATTTTTCATATAACTTGAGCCCCTGAAAGGCGGCACCGAGGTTAAACCAGGCCAATGCGTTATACGGGTCGTTATCGGTAAGCGTTGTGTGCAACGCTATACTTTCGTCAAGCCTGTCCGTGAATTCGGCCCAGAAACAAATTTTCTGCAAGGCCTCTTCGTTGCGCTTATCAATCTTTATTACGCGTATCAGGGTATCAAAAACGGCGTCAAATTCTTCGCTTTCATCATATACATCTGATAGCTCCAGCAATATTTCAACTTTGTCTTTTCCCTCAAATATTTCGGATTGCTGTTCGAGCCAAAGGGCCGCCCTGTCAAATTTCAGTTGCGCAAGCAACACATCAGACCTTAGCAGTACCGCATCAATATTTTTACTATCGTATTGCTCTACTTCGTCAAGCACCCGTAGGGCCTGACCATATTTTTGTGATTGGGTAAGAATTTCTGCTTTAAGTAATAATATGGAACTTGAAAAAGGGTAGTAAGTGCAGGCTATATCGCAGGCCAGCAGGGCTTCGGCCTCATTACTATTTTGGAGGAAATGCTCTACTACGGTTTCAAACTCCTCTTCATCGAGTATACTAACCGCGTCTCCTTTTTTCACCTCCTCATACTTCGCCAGAATATCTTCTATTGAACCCAAATCATCGTCGTCGTTATAATCATCGTCAAACATACTCGTGGGATTTGTATCAAAGTTAACTAAAAATGGATGTATGCGCAAGCATCCCCTGTTATATAAATGTCAAAATGCACAAGTTGCTAACAAAAATGAAAACTAAAAAATTAAAAATTAAAATGTGTGCTTACACCCTGTTTATTCTATTGCCAGGCAATGAATTATGCTGTGTTAGTGGTCTCTAAATTGTACCTAGGGCACCTTGCTTATGCCGGTTTCTCCTATTAACCAAGAATCTTTGTCCTACATGCGCAGAGATGTCTCCTGCGTCGACATGACAAAGTGTTAAGACTACAAAACATTAACTATCAATTAAATACTCCCTGTCCTGCCACCATCAACGGGAATGGAAGTGCCGTTAACGTAGGCTGCGGCAGGGCTTGCCAGGAACGCGACAACTGAGGCTATTTCCTCGGGTTTGCCGAAACGGCCAGCCGGTATTTCGGCCATCATTTCCTGTTCTACTTCGTGTATATCCTGCCCGGTCTTGCTTGATTTATTGCCGACTATAGTTGCCAAACGCTCGGTTGATGTAGCGCCCGGCAACACATTATTTACGGTTATGCCAAACTGCCCCAATTCGTTAGCCATTGTTTTTGCCCAGCTGGCAACGGCACCGCGAATGGTATTGGAAACACCCAGCCCCTTCAACGGTATTTTAACCGAGGTGGAGATGATGTTGATAACACGGCCATAGCCGTCTTTCTTCATGCCCTCACTTACCAGGTTGGTAATGATGTGGTTGCAGATCAAATGCTGCTGAAAAGCCGCCAGGAATTCTTCCGGCTTTGCTACTGTTATAGGGCCGCCAGCAGGGCCGCCGGTATTGTTAATAAGGATATGTACGGTATTATTTTTTACAAAATCAGCCACCACATTTTTTACCTGCTCATAGTCGCTGTAATCAGCAATAAGGTAGGTATGTTTCTGGCCGGCCGTTGCATCGAGCGTGCTTACTGAATTTTGCAGTTTGTCTTCATTACGCGAAATGAGTACGCAAGTAGCGCCCAATGTTGCCAATGCCTGCGCGGATGCCAGGCCAATGCCTTGCGTGCTTCCGCCTATTAATGCTGTCTTTCCTGTTAAGTTGAGTGATATCATTTTGGTTTGGTTTTCCTATTCTCTCATGCAAATATAGATGGGTAACTTCATATAGTATTTTACGGGTTTTCCTTTTGTTGTTGCCGGTTTCCAGCGCGGCATTTTACTAACCGTGCTGAGCAGCTCTTTTTCACAACAGCCAGGCCCCTTTACAAATGTAACATTGTGTATACTCCCGTCCTCATACACATCAAAACCAAATACTAAACGCCCTAGTGTACAAGATACATCGTCGCGTAATTTAATATGGCCTATCAAATATTCTTGAAAACTATAGGGTGCGACTGGTAGTAAAGTATCCGGTTTTGCACTTCGAGACTGCCCGAAACTACTCCCCGACAATGCCAGTAACACAACAATTATGAGGTACTTCATGGGCTATTATAATTGCAATTATAATTAAAGTGCGACAATCTAACCGAAGCCCATTTATCGCTCAAGTTTAAAGCTCAATGGCTGGGTGAAATAAGTATTCACCGCTTTACCACTATTGTAACCCGGCCTCCATTTTGGCATATTTTTAATCACCCTTAACGCTTCTTCATCACAACCGCCGCCGATGCCCTTAAAAACGCTTAAGCTGCCTATGGTTCCATCTGCTTCAACAACAAACTGAATAACCACTCGCCCTTCGATACCTTTATCAATAGCTGAATCGGGATAGTTTAGGTTTTCGGAAAAATACACCATGAGATCGTAAGGGCAGACGGGCATTTTTTCGACAAACTGGTAAATCTGAGTTCGTGGTGGAGTGGATTGCTGGGCGATAGTAGCCGTTGAGATGGCCGATAATTTAAACAGAGAGAAAGGTTTCATAAGGAGTACTTTTTGTAAAGCTATTGCGAAGTGATGTAACGAATTGATTTTGGAGATGCTAAATTATTACGACAGTTTATTCTAACCTGAATTGTACAGGCTGGTCCAACATTACTTTGACCGCTTTTCCATCTAATTTTCCAGCTTTCCAGGCCGGCATATTTTTTATCAGCTCCGTTGCGGCCTCGTCACAGCCATCACCAATGCCACGAGCAATTTTTACATCGCTGATGCTGCCATCTTCATTAACGACAAAGCGTGTAATTACCCGACCTTGCGTACCCTTTTTCTTAGCGTTTTTCGGGTATTTAAGATGTTCGGCCATATAGGTGTTAATGTCGTACGGACACCTGGGCATTTGGTCAACGAACTGGTATATGCTAGGTGGCGGCGGTTGGGTGGCGGCTTGCTGAGCGTAACTGCTGACTGAAATAATCAGGAACGTAAGCATAGTTAGAAATTTCATAAGGAGTTGTTTTTTTACAAAGCTAACCAAAACCTTAAACACAACTGAATTTACCATCTATAAAGCCTAAATTTGTAGCTGCTTATGGCACGCACTATTTCTATACTTCTTCTTACATATAACCGGTCCGGCGACCTGCTGGAACTTTTAAAGAACCTTGCTTTGCAAAACGGTACTGATACTGTATTACAAGAAGTATTGGTGCTGAATAATGCTTCAACCGATTCGTATAAGGAGGTAACGGACTACATAGCTGCCCATCCGCGGCAAAAGATCAGGTATATGATGTCGCCAGATAATTCGGGCGTGGCACGGGGCCGTAATACCCTGATGCAGGAAGCCAAAGGTGACCTGATGTTTATACTGGATGATGATGCCGTGCTTACCAAGCCGGATGACCTGCTGCAGCTTTCTGCATTGTTCGACCTGCCGTTTTTTATTGAAAACAATACCGGTATAATCACCCCAAGGGTAATCTATTACGATAATAAGGAGGTGCAGCTTACTGCCTTCCCACATAAAAAGTATGAGAAATATGCCAGCAATCCGCAGTTTCTAACTTCCTACTTTATTGGTTGTGCCCATATTATGAAGCGTGAGATAATTGCCAAAACCGGCCTCTACCCTACTGATTTTCATTATGGTATGGAAGAATACGACCTCGGCTATCGCGTTCTGGATGCCGGTTATACCATTGGTTTCGATAACCGGGTGACTGTAGAACACAAAGAATCGCCACTGGGCAGGCAACCCAATTATAAGAAGTTGCAGATGCAATGGGTAAATAAAAGCAAGGTGGCGTGGCGCTATCTTCCGGTAAAAGATTTCATTACCACAGCTCTAAGCTGGGGGGTGCAATACCTTCGCCTCGCAAAGGGAAACCTGGGCACCTTTTTCGTGGCTATCGGGCAGGTAGTGGCTATTCCGTTTACTGAAAAGCGCACGGCCATCAGTGCCAAAACACTGGCCTATCTCAAAAAGGTGGAAGCACGCCTTAAGTACTAAGGCGAACCGCATTTAATTAAATATTAACGCAAAGCGCGTTGAGAGAACCGCAAAGAAGCGCAAAGCCGACAAAATTCACGTGTCGTTATTATATACTGCTAGCTTTTAGCGCTCTTAAACCTTACCCCTAATCCGTTTCTGCCACTGAGTTGAATGATGCCGTTTGTGTAGGTAAGGCCTTCAGTAATATCGCCTTGCAGCAATAAAGGTCCGTCCGCATCTACTTCATCGAGCAGGGGGAGCATATTGGCTATAGCAGCGCTGCCGATATTGCTTTCATTCATGCTGCCCATCATTACTTTTAAGCCCAGTTGCCGCGCTTCTTTAATCATGCGCAATGCCGGCGTAATACCCCCACATTTGGTTAGTTTAATGTTGATGCCATCAAAACCATCAGCACATTTTTTTACATCATGTTCGGTTACGCAGCTTTCATCGGCATACAATGGCAGCGGCGATAGTGCCTTTAAATCCTTCATAGCGTCCATTTCAGCCCGGTTAAGTGGCTGCTCTACTAACTGCACACCCAACAATTTTAATTCTGGTAGCAGTCGCCGGGCATCATCAAACGTCCAGCCCTCATTGGCATCTATCCTGAAGGGAGCGGCAGTAGCCGCTCGCATCGCACGCAGTTTATCAATATCGTCATTGCCACCCACTTTAATTTTGTAAACTGGCCATGGGTGTGCATTTACTTTGGCTACCATGTTTTCGGCAGTATCAATACCTATAGTGTAATCGGTCAAAGGAATATTTTCCCAATCAAGACCCAACAGTTTATACAATGGCTTACGCTGCATTTGCGCGAAAAGGTCCCAGCCGGCAATATCCAGTGCGGCGGTAAGGAAATTCTGGCCGGGTATCAGGTGATGCAAAAAATGCCAGAAACGTTCGGGGTCGGTAAGGGCGTAACGTTCTATCATTGCCCGCTTGCTATCCAGCGAAGCTATCATTTCATCAACCGTTATATTGTAGTAGCTTATTGCCGGCGCCTCGCCCAAACCCATCATGCCGGCAAGACCAAGGCCGACTATTAAAGACGGTTGGTGTGTTTTGGTGCCTTTGTGGGTGGTAAAGGGGTATTCAAACGCCAAATTGGAGCGCAGATATTTTAATTGCAACATTCGATAAAATTGCAACTATTTTTGCAATTCGCACGTTTACAAATTTGCTGCATGCCAAAAATTCCGTTTTGGGTATTTATTATCATTGCCATCATATACTTTACCGGTATCCGTGTAGATACTATGGATATTGATGCTTCGCAATATGCCAGTATGAGCCGGGAAATGCTGGATAGCCATAACTGGCTCTTCCTCTACGACCATGGCTTCAATTACCTGGATAAGCCCCCGTTTCTCTTTTGGGTGAGTACCCTGAGTATGAAGCTGTTTGGTATCGGTAATTTCGGTTACAAACTGCCGTCCATACTTTTTGCACTGTGGGCTGTTTATGCTACCTACAGGCTCGCGCGGTTATTGTATAACGATGCCACTGCACGTATGGCTGCACTTGTTTTAGCAACCTGCCAGGGTATGTTCCTGATGACCAACGATATCCGTTGCGATACGATACTTATGAGCTGGGTAGTAACCGCCATCTGGTTGGTTAAGGAATGGGATGTAACAAAAAAAGTCACGTACCTTTTTGCCGGGTTTGCGGCAGTAGGCTTTGGCATGATGACGAAAGGGCCCATAGCATTGATGGTTCCTGTTTTTTGTTTTGCCAGCGATTGGGCGCTGAAGCGGCAGTGGGCCAAATTCTTTAAACCGGCATACCTTTTTGGGCTGGCTATTATTGGCATCATTCTTTTGCCTATGAGCCTTGGTCTTTACCAGCAGTACGACCTGCATCCTGAGGCACTTGTAAACGGACAAATGGGCGTTAGCGGGCTGCGTTTTTTTTACTGGTCGCAAAGTTTTGGAAGAATAACGGGAGAAAGCCCATGGAAGAACGGCGCTGATATCAGTTTCCTGTTGCTGAATATGTTATGGTCCTTTCTGCCATGGATCTTTGTGCTGGTACCAGGAATAGTGGTAAATATTATAACCCTCTTCAGGCAAAAATTCAAGCTTCGCGAAGGCCAGGAATGGATGACTACCGGCGGCTTTTTGCTGGCATATTTAGCCTTGGGGTCATCAGCCTACCAGCTACCCCATTATATTTTTGTCGCATTTCCTCTGGCGGCAATAATTACTGCAGCATCTTTTGCCGGGTTCCTGGAGGCTGGCACCAATAAGGGTTTGTATAAAGTACTGCAGCCTGTGCTAATGGTAATATCCGTTCTGGTATTGCTTATCGTACTTCTGCTGATAACATGGGTATTCCCTTCAGGTATTTTTTCGATAAGCTTATGGGCGCTTTGCGCGGCGCTTTGGGTTTACCTTGCCTTTAGCAAACAACTTGTGGCAAAGGCTTTCTGGCTGCCGGGTATATGCCTTATAATGGCGAATATTTTCCTTACCAATTTTGTTTACTATACCCTTTTGCAATATCAGGTAGGTTCGCAGGTCGGGAAGTACATCCACGAAAAGAACATTCCTGCCGGAGATATTACCTTCTACAAGGTTAACGACCCTTTGAACTCACTCAGTTTCTACGCACAGGAAATTATACATGGCAAGGATGATTCTTCTCTTGCAAAAACGTTTCGGTATGTACTTACTATGGATGAAGGTATGCAGAAGCTAAAGGAAAGCGGCGCTGCTTTCGATATTGTAAAACAAGGCAAACTCTTTAAAGTAAGTGAGCTTACTCCCGAATTCCTCAACCCTGCCACAAGAGAAAAAGCGGTAAAGAGCTATTATTTTCTTCGGATGAAGTAGGGTCAATAACAAGAAAATTGCTTTCCTCTGCTGAAACGCTGATTGTATTTATTAAATAATTTCAGGTCATCCAGCCCAAAAATGGATGAACTTTATGAAGGTGTCTTTGAAAAATATATCACCACCTTCTGGCTTGTACATTTCAGTGCGCTCATTCCTTCTCTTAAATCTGAATAATTTTGCTCAATGTACTGAGTAAATTTATTCAGTACATTGAGCAAAATCCTCGAATGGTTATAAAAAGCTTATTATCAGTGTATTACAAAGTTGTTTAACAGGCGCTATAAACGCAAATAAATCGGGCATGACTGCATTCAATAAACAAATGCAATTTGACAAAACATTGCTGATTGGTATCGGCGGGCTACTATGGGAGGAATTTTTAGCTATTAACCCATGAGAACTTTTCTGATGAGCGTAGCTAGCTGCGCTTATTTAAACTGCTTAAAGAAGTAATTTACTCCTCCCTCAGAAAGTATCAACTCTCCTTTCTGGCATTTCACCACTTTTATAGACCGGGGATTTTTACCATCACAATCGAGGGTTTGGTCGCCAGTAAGCGATTTTACATACCAACCCGGATCGTTGTTAGCGTCATTTCCGCAATAGAGGTAGCCTTGCTTTTCATCGCTACCCTTTCCTGTAACATATAATCCATTTATCTGGCTCGGGAAGTCGACACCGCCACCGTCCTTATCAATAGTTCTTTTATAAACCGTCCAGTGACCTATCATCTGGTCAATGTTGCCAACCGGCAATATCTTTTCGGCAGTATCCAATACAATTACAACCGCGGTATCAGCAGTGTCAGGAATGAAGTAATAAATGCCTTTGGGATTAGCAAGTATCAGGCTCCTGTTCGGGCGGCGCAGCGCAACCTGGTAGGCAGCAGTACCAAACTCCAGGTGATCCTCTTCATCGTAGGTGTATTTACCACGGTAGACAAAACCGTTACGCAACCTATAGGTAAAACTATCGCGGATAGCGAACGTCATAAACAGTGTATCTTTAAAGTCAACCACAGTGGAGTCCGGCGTGAGGCGCTTTATTTCCACCCACCTACCCGGCAACATGTGCTGGGGCTTATCTTTCTTCTTTGCCCAAAGCACAGCCGGCAGTAATAATAAAATTAAAATCAGTATCTTTCTCATCCGTTAATCAATCAATATAGCGCCGGCAACAATGCCCGACAAAATTAAAAATTGCCGGTAATTATCCGTTTCTTTATCATTGTAATATTATCACAAATAAACGCATATTCAAAATGGCCGGCCAATATTTACATATAACGCTGATACAACCTGATATAGTATGGGAAGATGTTGCAGCCAACCTTGCCAATTATGAAAAGACAATAGCGGCAATAGCTTCGCCCAAGCATGTGGTGGTTTTACCCGAAATGTTCAGCACGGGCTTTAGTATGGCTCCTGAACGCCTTGCAGAGCCCATGAACGGTAATACAGTAGGCTGGATGGCAAATATGGCAGTAAAGCACCGCTGTATACTCACCGGCAGCCTTATAATTGAAGAAGATGGCAAGTACTACAACCGGATATTATGGGTGCAGCCTGATGGCACAATAGGTGCTTACGATAAAAGACATCTATTCGCCTATGCGCACGAAAACAAACATTATACCCCCGGCGATACCAGGCTTATAGCACAAGTAAATGGCTGGAAGCTTAATCTTATGGTGTGTTACGACCTCAGGTTCCCCGTTTGGGCACGAAATACCGCTGAACCTTATGATGTACTTCTTTATGTTGCTAACTGGCCGCAAACGCGCTGCCTTGCATGGAAAACACTCTTACAGGCCCGTGCTATAGAGAACATGTGCTATGTTGTGGGTGTCAACCGGGTAGGGTCAGATGGGAAGGGTCACCAATACAGTGGAGACAGCAGTGTTTTCGGCCCGCTAGGTGAAACAATATGGCAACATACCGGCACAGCAATGGTGCACACAGTTACACTCGATAAAGACCATATTGACAAGACGCGGCAACAGCTTCCCTTCTTAAATGATGCCGATAAATTTGTGTTACTGTAGCGGCACTATCAGCCACAATTCAGGAATTGCCAATGCAAGCTAAAAGATACCATCCACCCGAAAATTGGAGTTGACAATTTGCGATGTCTATATAACATTTTCAACTCAACAGGATAAAAAACAAAAATCCCCCGCGAAAGCAGGGGATTTTCAAATATGCTATTCAAATTAGATTTTCTGGAAAACCCTGGTAGCAGTACCGAATGATGGGTTTTTAACAACGTATTGGTAAGAAGTATCACCAACCGCCATATGAACCTTGGCATTGATACCGTAAATATCTCCCAAAGAAGAAGACTGTACCGGAACAACGATAGTAGAGTCATCTGTCTGAACGAAAAATGCTGGTACTATTGCTGCACTTGGAGGAATAACACCACCGATGTTATCAGTTTGATAAAGACCATTAGCAAGCTTTGTAACAGAAACAGTTTGCAGATTGGAAACACGGAAATAATCTCCAGCCAAATTGATAGCAGGATTGATATTAGTAACCGCGATGTAAACACCGTAGGTACCTACCATGCCATACTTATTCTTAGAGGTCATGTTAACGATGTACAGACCAGGTGCTGTGTTATCCAGTGTGCTCTGATCAATTACTACGGGATATGATTCTTTGTAGAAAGAATCATAAGCAGTTGCAGCGATTGCAGGCAATGCACCGCCAACAGGAATGCTGTAATACTGCGCGCCTGTAACTACAATTGTAGGGGTTGAATAAGTAACTAAAGTTGAAACTGTATTTTCTTTCTTTCTACAAGCGGTAAATGCCATTACAGCAAGGAAAGGTATGATTAAATATTTTTTCATGTTCGTTTGTTTTGTTTCAAAAGTTGATATTATAGATCCCACCACATCTTAGTAGAAAGCGGCAGCAAACCAGGGAAAGCGGAATTCCTTACGCTTTCAGTTGTTGGATACAAGAACCTTTTGGGTAAAGCTGCGCTACCTGCTGCAACAGAAGGTACGAAGAAGTCAGGATAACCTGTACGGCGCATTTCTGTCCATGCTTCGAAACCCTGATTACCGCACATTGCGAACCATTTGCCTGTGATGATGTGACGCAATCTATCGGTAGCAGTACCAGTGTAAGGGTATACAGCCCAATATCCAGCCGGGATGCTATTAGCAACGTCACCGTTTACATAAATATCATAAGAAGTAGCACCATCAACGCCAATCTCAGTGCTCAACTCAGAAGAATAGTAGTTAAAGCTAGCCGCAACACCTTTGTAGAAAAGAGAAGAGTCATTACCACTTGCCCAACCTCTTACAACTGCTTCAGCCTGAAGGAAATAGCTTTCATAACTTGTAAGGAAGTTAACCGGAGCTGAACTAGAACGCGCATCACCAGCAGCACCACCAACATAAACGTTAGGTATAGAATATGTGCCCGGAGCAGGATTGCTATTGTAGTTACCCTGAGTTATACCTTTAACCTGACCATTTGATAATAAAGCTCCGAAAAATATGTAAGCCCTATAGTCATCATTACTATTCATACTGTCAATTACAGTAGAGCTACCAACAATATTCTGAGTACCGTTGATCACAGCAGATGAAGCCTCAGCATACAAAGGATTCTTGTTAGCAGTTGAGAAGCCATACTTTATTCTAGCATCGTCGCCAGTACCAATAAACGCTACGCCAGGCGTCGCATATAAAGCAGCGATACCAGCCTGAGCAGCTGTTGGATTGATTTTGCTCATCCTGAGGTAGGTGCGAAGTTTCAGTGTATAACCGAATTTCGCCCACTTGGCCATATCACCCTGATAGATAAGATCATCGCTTGATGGACCAGCAGCATCAGCCTGCTGAATTAACGCTTCAGCTGAGTCGACGTACTTAATAATGCCGTTGTAAACAACACGTTGTGAATCATATTTTGGGTTAACCAGGCCACCATCAGCTGGTTGTGCCCTTAACGCCTGGTTGAAAGGAACATCACCAAAAGCATCAGTAGTTAACTGGTAGGTATAAGCCTGCAGCAACAATGCTATCGCTTTATAATGCCTTTTTTTCTGCTGGTCAGCCAACTTAATCAACTGAAATAGGTTCTCGTTAGCAGTGTAAAGATTATCCCACAGGTAAGAATAGTTATCCTGACCGGTATTATACTGTTCAATTATTTTATACTGACTTGCACTTGGGCTCTGTGTCCAGTAACCAGCCCACATACTGCCGTTTACCTGCATATCAACTCCTAACGCAGTGCCTATGTTTAACTCGCCAGCCGGTAACAATGTAGCGGCAGTAGCATAAGTAGCACCATTAGGATTTGTATTTACATCCAGGAATTTTCTACAGGATGAAACTCCCAAGATTAATCCTGCTGCTGCTATAACGATTTTCTTATTAACAAACATAATAATTAATTTACAACTTGGTTTAGATTAATGGTTTAGAAAGTAGCTTTAATAAAGATACCATAATTCCTCTGAGATGGGCTTGCAGTGAAATTAAAGCCTTGTGCATTGCTCGCAGAACCACTTGAAGTTTCTTCAGGATCGTTATACTTATTGCTCTTAGAAGTCCACAATATCAGGTTAGAACCAAATAAACCACCTTCAAGCCCGCCAAACGGACTGCGTTTGTAGTATTTAGCAGGTATTTTATAAGATAAAGTCAACTCTTGCAACCTTACGAAACCTGCATCGACCAAATATTGACCAGGAACCTTATTTTCTGCATTTACATAATAATCATAAGGAGAGAATGCAGTTGTATTTTTAACGTAGTTGTTTGTGTTACCAACCTGATTAACAGAGTTGTTCCATACATAAGGATTACGGTTGTTAACAGTAGTAATCTCTGAAGTACCGTTGAAATCCATATCGCTCTTTGTTTTTGAGTAGAACTGTCCGCCTTGTTTGCAAACAAATAATGCATGTAATTTCAGGCCTTTCCAGGTAAGGTCAGTTCCCCATGAAGTAATGAAACGCGGCTGGTAAGAACCTTTGTAAACAGCTTTTTTTGTAGCTACTGGTAAACCAGTTGCAGCATCAACAACTGCATGACCATCGTGGTAAGCAATATCATTACCAAAGAAAGTACCCATTGGATGACCAACTGCAGCAACAATAGCCATATCATTAGTACCACCCAAAACAACATTCTCTAAGCCACCTGTAAGACGCTCAACATTGTTTTTGTTACGTGTATAGGTACCGAACAACTCCCATGTTAAACCCCATTTAGTTTTGATTGGCGTACCACGCATGCTTAATTCAACACCCTTGTTAGAGATATCGCCTACGTTAAGATAATGGAAACCTAAACCAGTTGACGGAGGCAATGGTGCCGCTGTAATCAGGTCAATTGTAAGGTTGTTATAGTAAGTAAATGCAGTACTGATACGATCGTTCAGGAAAGAAAGTTCAGCACCCATTTCAAACTCACGGGTCCTTTCAGGCCTAAGGTTAGCAGGGCCGAATGTAGAGCCAATAGAGTAAGCTGGAACACCATTGAACGGAGGCTGGATGCTACCGAAACCAGATACGATTGCGCTTTGGCTATAAACTGCAGGGTTGTTTGCATAAGCAATACCTGAAGAACCAACACCAGATGCAGCGAACCGGATCTTACCGTAGTTCATTACATTTTTCTTGAACTTAGTACCATTCAACCTTTCAGTGAATACCCATGATGCGTTAGCACCTGGATAGAAGTATGAGTTGTGGTCGAACTGTAAAGTTGAACTCCATTCGTTACGGCCTGTTAACTCCAGAAATAATTCCCTGCGGAAATTTAATTTAACGTCAGCGTAAACGCCATGGCTCCTTCTTTTGCTGATTGGGTTAAGTGCAGTCAACGGACCAGCATTGTTGCCCAAGTAGTAGAAGTTAGGTATTACCAAACCAATTGAAGGATCGATTGTAGCATTCAATGCTTCACTTTGAGTTATTGATGCGTTATGACCAGCAAGAACGTTGATACCGAAATCTTTACCCATTTCATGAGCGAAAGTAACCATCAGGTCATTGTTCATAGTAAAGAAAGTACTGTTGTACTGAGCGAAGCCGCCTTTGTTCTGGTAAAGGTTTCCAGAATAAAAACCATCAACCGGAGATGCATTGCTTGTTGGAGTCTTATAAGTAGTCCTGTCATCAGAAACGTCAAGACCTAACCTGTCAACTACATTGAAAGCTCCTTTTTTGAAACCAACGTTAACATCACCCATTAACCTGTCGGTCTTGTTGCGGTTATCGTAGTATTTAGAAGCCCAATATGGGTTTTTGTAATAAGCATTATAATAACCATACCTTTCAACACCTAAAGTGTCATAGAACTGCATTGAATAGTATTTGTTTTCCAGATCTTTCAATTCCCAAACTGGAATGTCACGTGCAGTCTGGTAAAGGTTGCTCAAAACAGAACCAGTACCTTGTCCACCAGATGCAGCCCTTGAATAAGAATTGATGTAGTTAACGTTGATACTAGAGTAGAAGTTATTGCTGAACTGTGTAGTAGCGTTGAAACGCATGCTATATTTATTATAGAATGTGTTTGGTACAACACCCTGGCTGTTCAATGCATTTAAGGAAAGGAAGTAAGTGCTGTTTTCGCTACCGCCTGATAATGCAACATAGTTATTCAGATTCTGGCCATGGTTAAAGAAGTCTTTAACGTTGTTAGGCTGGTCAGAATATGGCTTTACTAATTGTTTGCCATCAATTACCTGACCCCATGGACGAAGTGCGTTATCGAATGGTGAACCCCAGCTAAAGTTTTCGCGACGGTCGTCAGTTATACCAGCGTAAAGGTTACCCTGACCATATTGATGCTGAAGATTAGCAAATTTTAAGATGTCAGACTGTGTGAAAGTAGCTTTGTAAGTGATATCGAATTTGCTTGCTTTGTTGTTATTTTCATGACGCTTACCTTTCTTGGTAGTGATCATTACCGCACCAAAAGCACCCCTTTCACCATAAAGCGCAGCAGCAGCAGGACCTTCCAGAACTGTGATAGACTCAATTTCATCCGGGTCAAGATCGTTTCCGCTATTACCGAAGTCAACATCAGTTAATGACTGTGTTGCATCAGAGTTACCTAACCTACGGTCATAGTTGTTAGTGATAACACCATCAACAACCATTAAGGCGTTATTGTTTTTGTTGATTGATTTTTCACCACGTAAGATGATACGGCTAGAACCACCAGGACCACCTGTAGAGCTGCTGATGTTAGCACCTGCAACTTTACCCTGTAAAGCCGAAATAACACTTGTATTGTTACCTGCAGTCAGTTCTTCACCACTTACAGTAGTTGAAGTAAAACCTACTTCACGCTTTTCCCTTTTTACGCCAAGCGCTGTAACCACAGCACCTTCCAACGTTCTTGCATTCAGGGTAAGACGAACCACTATTTCAGACTGGCCGCTATCTCTTACATAAACAGTATTGTAACCTAAAGCCTGGAAAACAAGCGTTTGCTTGCCATCTGGAACATCTAAGTTGAAATCTCCGTTTGCATCTGTAATAGTTCCTATTACAGTACCTTTTACCGAAACACCGGCGGCCTGGTAGCCTTTACCGAGTTCGTCTAATACCTTACCTGTAACGTTATGCGTTTGAGCAAAAGCTCCTATGCTAACTGAAAGCAGTAATACAAATAGTAACAAAGTTCTTTTCATACTGTTTGTTTTTCTTTAAAAATTGCAGTGGTGTATCCTCTTAAAATAATAGTCCTCCATGGCGGTTTAAGCCACTTAGAGTCAATTGGGGGGTGAATTTATATCAAGATATTGAATTAACAAAGCCTTCTTTGCATTTTTCTTAACAATAGTGCGCTTTTTGGGGCTTTTGTTAAAAAAAAGTCCTGATGGCCTTATCAACAACTTATCAACAGGCGAAAAACAGCCATTTTTTAATGTGGACCATTTTATTTTATTAGTCAGGCTTTTTAAGGCTAATTGTAGGGTCTCCCGGCGTTAATTTCTGCTTTAGCTCCAGCATATCCATTTCCAGGTCGCCCAATCTTTGGTACACTTCCGAAGGCTCGCTGAAATCACTGCTTATCTTCAGCCGGCCATACCATATTTCGCTGATGTCAGCCGGATCTATTTCAATGGTCGGGAAATCGTGCCTGTGGGCAATCGTGTCACTCTTCAGGTATAATTTACCACGTTCCTTCAGGCGGTTGATCACCCTTTTTACCGCAACCCCGCCAGAATGCACTACTATATATACCCTGTTATCGCGTATATCATTTAGGTTTTCCACCCATTCTCCTATTAACCTATCGCCATTCAGTATGTTTGGCGCCATTGACGGGCCTTCAACTTCAAACATACGATAAGTGGCATTGCTTAGGCCCGGCAGACGGAAAGTAGGGAGTTGTTCCATAAATTCTGCGTCACCATAACCCAGCAGGTAGCCGGCGCGCGCTTTTACCGGAACATATATAATGTTATCTATCCCCTCTTTGTCTACAGTAATTACTCGAGGCACTCCGGTAAAGGTTCCTGTTTTATTGGCTTTAGGGTCAATAAACGGCTGCCCTGTTTCCGCAGCATTGATAATTAAAGCATCAACTTCCAGATTTTTTGACACAAGGTCATCAACTGAAACATTAAAATGTTTGGCAAAAGCACAAAGTGTTTCTACGTTCGGCTCACTAATACCCGATTCGTAATTGGCAATTGTAGTCCGGCCTATTTTAAGCTCAGCGCTAAGCCCGTCCTGCGTTTTACCGCTTTTCTTTCTTAAATATTTCAGATTGGCCGATAGATACATAACAGCAAAGTTAAAACTATTTTGTCACAAAATTTGGAATCGTCAAATTAATTGGAGTATATTTGTAGTGCAATTGTTTATTTCTGTGTCAAAAATACTATTCGATGGCAACTTTTCCAAAAAACATGTAAATCAGCAAATATGAATTATACAGTACCGCAGCAAGTAAACGACGCAAGGCACATTACGCGTGCCGCAGAGCAACAAATTATGAATAAAACCGGCATGAGGGTTACGCTGGTGCTTTGCCCCGATTACCACACCTCAAAAACACCAGAGCAAATGCTGAGAGTGATAGCAGATGCAATAGGTATGGATGTAGCCTGCTATAAAGTAAAATCGCGTGAAAGGGATTTTGTTGATCTGCGCTTCATTGCCGCGTCACTGCTCCGTTCGTTTTTCCCGGGTATCACCTTACATGATATTACTGTTCTTTTTGGCGGGCAGGATCATACCTCTGTCATCAACGGCATTTCGCGTGCTGCCATGCTATTGGCAGCAGGAGATGAGAAATTCACCCTTAAATATGAAACTGCGCTAAAATCGGTAAACAAATGGATAAGAAAAGAAGTATTGGAATTCGCATCAGCCATCAGCGCTTAGAAGCCATGGTGGAAGTTTGCGATACCATGCTGGCCTCTTTTCGACCGGTAAACGAGCACCAGGAATTGTTACAGGCCTATCTGGGTGAGTTAAAATATAAATTGCTGCAGATGGCAAGAAAGGGGCAGGAGATATACACACTTACCCTTAGTGCAACCGAGGCGATGGCATTTTACCAGCTCTGCAAACTTATGGATGTAAAACACGACCGCTACGCAATGGTTATTATAGAAAGTATGCTCAGCAAAATCGGGAATATTGCAGCCTGAGCCTACTCCAAAAGTATAAAAAATACGTTTCGGCTATTTGTTTTCCGATTTATTAAGAGGGAATGTAAATCTTATAATTTTTTGCCTTTACAGTGTAACATATTACCGCCATCTGCATCGCAACTTTGTTCTGTAGCAAACATGATAAAAAGCTAAACAAAATTATTCAGCAAATAAATTACTTATGTTATGAAAACCTCACTCAACCAACCACCAAACCTTGCTGTAATATTTTCAACTACAAACCGCAACAAAGGGAGGACAACAAGGCGCCAGCAAAAGCACGACCTGCTACTCACCTTTATGGCGCGCCTGCACGAACCGCCGCCTGCACCCGCGAAGAAGAAATCGACAAATACTTTTTTGCGTTCTATACTTTCCGTGTTCCTCTAGTGCTAACTATTAACAATCCTCACTACCGTTTCTTCAATTCTATAAATCCCGGCAACCTCATAAATGCAAATGCTAAAATAGATCATCGTAAAATGTACAGCATGTTTTCCCGGAGACAATTGAAACCTACATGGTGAATTGAAACGCAATAACTCATTTTTTACGAAAGAGGCTCTCAGTTAGGAGCCTCTTTTTCATTTTAGGTATGCCTTACGTGTGAATAATGTAATTTTTTCCCATAGTCGTGTAAGAGTATATCAATGCTTTAAAAGCAATTTTACACTTACGATGAACGCAGCTTTAAAAATACCACTTTACGCAAAAATTACACTTATCTGTGTTGGCATGCTGGCCTTTTTCGCCATGCTATACATTGCGCAAGGTATTATAGTTCCCATCATCTACTCCATACTACTGGCCATTGTATTGGGCCCCGTCGTCAATTTTTTTGTGAGGAGAAAAGTGAATCGTGTAATCGCTATTTCTTTAACATTAACCATTGTTATCATCACTTCACTTTCTATTGTAGGGGTGCTCACCTCCCAAATGGGAATGTTCAGCGATTCTGTTCCTGCGCTGACTGAAAAATTCAACATTATGGTGCACGATATGAGCATCTGGGTGTCCGAAAAATTCAACATCCGGATAGACACCGTTCACGGGTGGGTAAATGAAGCCAACTCAGAAATTGCCAAAACCGGCAAAATGATGATTGGCCGTACCATCGTCAACATCGGTAACGTATTAGTAGTTGTTTTCCTGATACCGGTCTATACCTTCCTGGTATTATTTTACAAACCTCTGCTGGTTGAGTTTATTCATGAACTTTTCAGCCACAGCAAGCATGCCGCCATCAATGATATCTTAAAGACTACCAAAACAATTATACAAAGCTATCTCGTTGGCCTTATGTTGGAAGCTATAATAGTAGCGACGCTTAATTCCGGAAGCTTGTTATTAATAGGCGTTGACTATGCCATACTGCTTGGTGTAATTGGCGCACTGCTAAACGTGATTCCTTATATAGGTGGCATCATCGCGGTAGCAATGCCTATGATACTAGCCATAGCTAACAAATCACCATCGAGTGCGCTGCTGGTGCTCGTCTCTTATCTTATCATCCAGTTTATAGACAACCACTACATTATACCGAAGGTAGTAGCTTCAAAGGTTCAGATCAATGCACTGGTGTCTATTATTGTAGTACTTGCGGGTGGAGCTTTGTGGGGTTTTGGAGGCATGTTCCTCGCCATACCCGTCACGGCAATAATCAAGGTTATATGCGACCACGTGGAAGCATTGAAACCATGGGGCCATGTACTTGGCAACGTAATAAAGAAACCACTTATACTACCGGTATCAAAAGCAAACTTTACAGTTATTGCCAACCAATCAAGCTAAAGTAATAACACCTGCCAGCACCGTTAGCATTTACCTTAATCAAACAACACAAAATGTCAAAAGACGATCAGATACTCCATAGTGCTGTTGCAGGTAAAGCACCCGCAAAAGAAGAAGCCTCACCTTCAGCGTTCAAACTGTTTTTTGAAGAGGTTGCCGGCATAGCGCAGTTTACCGGCCATTTCTTCAGAGAATTAATAAAGCCACCATACGAGTTTAAAGAATTTGCCAAACAAGCCTACCTCATAGGATATAAAACCTTGCCACTCGTGGGTATTACTGGTTTTATTATGGGGCTTGTATTAACTATACAATCGCGCCCTACCCTTTCAGAATTTGGCGCAGAATCCTGGATCCCGGCAATGGTATCTGTTTCAATTGTGCGCGAAATTGGTCCGGTTATTACCGCACTAATATTTGCTGGCAAAGTAGGCTCGGGTATCGGCGCAGAACTGGCGTCAATGAAAGTTACCGAGCAGATAGACGCAATGGAAGTTTCCGGAATCAATCCATTCAATTATGTTGTCGTTACCCGCGTAATGGCCGCCATGCTTATGCTACCCGTATTGGTTATTATATCTGACGCAATAGGTCTTTACGGATCCTACGTGGGCGTAAACATTAAAGGCGATGTGAGCTTTCACCTATACTTCTTGCAGGCTTTTGAAAAACTGGAATTTGCAGATGTGATTCCCGCAACCATAAAGACGTTTGTGTTTGGTCTTGCAATAGGCATCATCGGTTGCTTTAAAGGTTATAATTCAAATAAAGGCACCGAGGGCGTAGGCGAAGCCGCCAACTCAGCTGTTGTGATCGGCTCATTGTGCGTATTTATTATTGACATGATAGCTGTACAGGTAACCACCCTAATTTATAACTGATTATGGAAGATATAGTAGCAGAAATAAAGCACCTGAAAAAATCTTTCGGTACAAAAGAAGTTTTGAAAGATATCAGCGTCACGCTTAAAAAAGGTGAAAACCTGGTCATACTCGGAAAATCAGGTACTGGAAAATCGGTACTCATAAAATGTCTGGTCGGACTGTTAGCGCCGGACGGCGGCGAAATTACACTCCTGGGTAAAAACATTGCGGAACTGAAAGATGACGAACTGAACGAAGTGCGCAAAAAAATCGGTTTTCTTTTTCAAAGTGCCGCATTGTATGATTCTATGACGGTAAGGGAAAACCTGGTGTTCCCTTTACGCGGACTAAAGGAAAAAGGATCGAAAGAAGATAACGAAAAACTGGTGAGGGAGGCATTACAGAATGTGGGTTTGGAAGAAGCCATAGACAAAATGCCATCGGAACTTTCCGGTGGTATGAGAAAAAGAGTCGGACTGGCGCGAACACTCATCATGAAACCCGAGATTATTTTATATGACGAACCTACAACCGGGCTTGACCCCATCACATCGAAAGAGATCAGCCAACTGATACTTGATGTGCAGAAAAAATACAATGCCGCAGCCATAATAATAACGCACGATGTAGAATGTGCACGCATTACAGCCAACCGCATGATGGTAATAAAAAACGGTATAACAGCCGCAGAAGGGACATTTAAAGAATTATCAAACTCTGAAGACGAATGGGTGCGCTCATTTTTCCAGTAAACAATATAAAACGATAACACCATGGAAAAGCAATCTGGCAACAAGGTAAAATTAGGCATGTTTGTAACGGCCGGCATAGCCCTTTTTATAGGCGCCATATATTTTATAGGCGAGAAGCAACAATTGTTTAATAAAACTTTTCGCATTTGC
The DNA here is from genome assembly GCA_947447265.1 of Chitinophagaceae bacterium. Taxonomy (GTDB): domain Bacteria; phylum Bacteroidota; class Bacteroidia; order Chitinophagales; family Chitinophagaceae; genus Flavipsychrobacter. The sequence continues at coordinate 69,423 of CANFKC010000003.1, read as the reverse complement.
GGGGTATTTAAAGATGTGAGTGGCTTGCAGACCGGCAATAATGTAAGGTTCTCCGGCCTGACAGTTGGTATTGTAGATGCCGTAGAACAGATAACTGACTCTACAGTAAGAGTGGATATGATCATCAACGAAAAATCGCGGAAGTTCATTAAAAAGAACGCCAGCGCCACCATAGGCAGCGACGGACTTATGGGTAACAAAATTGTATTGATAGTACCAGGCGAACCTATAAATGATATAATAGCCGACAATGATGTGCTCAAAACAGTGAGGGCTGTAAATATGGATGACATATTAGCCAAGGTAAAGGTGACTACAGATAATGCCGCTGATATTACGGGCGACCTGGCGGCTATACTAAAAGGCATCCGTGGTGGCAAAGGTGCGATTGGTAAGTTCTTCTCTGACCCTTCATTCGCCAAGAATATTGACGAGACCGTTGCCAATATTAAAACCACTTCTACCGGTTTAAAGGAAAATATGGATGCCGCAAAACACAACTTCCTGTTGAAAGGCTTCTTTAAAAAGAAAGAAAGAAAGGCGCGCAGGGAAAAAGAAAGGCTTGAAAAGGAAAAAGAGAATTAGGCATTAATAATGACTAAGTAACACAGCTGTCGAATGAAACGTAACATTACTATTATTAAAGAAAAGACATCGCTTTGGGTCCACTTTGCATGCTGCAAAACAAATGCGGAGGAGTTTGCGCTGATGAAGTTGAAAAATTCCGTCGGCTACAATCTGCTGGTTGAAAAATATGCGGGTATCGTATCCGCAATTTCAAACTGGATTGTCAAAGATATTAGTGCTGCTGAGCGGCTTTCAGCTGACATACTTAAAGATGTGTGGAGTAGTTTACCCGATTATACCGGATCAAAGGAAGCACTCATTAACAGGATAGTGGAAACAACCAGAAGTTACTGCACCAGCTATAATGAGCAGTATGCCAAGGTTAAACTGAACTAGGCCTTTTGTAGGCTGTAATTGTGTTATAAATGGCATAACTAGTTGCACGCAGTCTTTAAGGTAACCAACAAACAGGATGCTACTCTGGTACCTCAATTTTTATAACCGCTAAAAGTAAGAACCATGAACAATCAAATGAATGTAGACGGGCAAGAAAACCCATCACCCGCTTCGCAAACCGACAACCAGACCCATGTAAATTACCAGGAACGCAAGAATGAATTGCACGCCAAAATAATGAAGGTGACTATGACGATACGGGAGCAGCATCCCGAGCTTACAAAATACCTTGACGAGATGCAGGATACCATACCTGACGAAAGAAACCCGGAAGTGGTACTAATGGACCTTAAAAAATACCACGACTCGCTATGCGATATACTTGCAAAGTATGAGGTAGAGCATCCAGGTCCTTCAGCCTGAACGGACCGGCTGTAACCATACCCGTAGTGCAGGTAGCAGACAATCATAAATAGAATGCCCCGCGTCATGTACATCATGCTTAGGGGCATTCTTTATAAGGGGAAGACAACAACTCGTACATGTGTGAATCATATAACTTATTGGCAGGGTTTTGTAACAGTTCCGGTGAATTTAGAGGCCACCTTTGTGTTACAAAAACAACGCAACATAAAAACTAAAGACCATGGCAAACATTAATGAGTTAAAGGGCAACTGGAACGAAACAAAAGGAAAATTGAAGCAAAAATTTGCAATGCTTACCGATGATGATCTTTTGCTGGTAGAAGGCAAGCACGACGAGTTGATGGGCCGCCTGCAAAAGAAAATGGGCAAGACAAAAGAAGAAGTTCAAAAAATAATTGCTGACCTGTAAATCATTTTTCACACACATCGCTTAAACATTTCTAACATGAAAAAGACAACATTATTACTGGCAGCCGCCGCATTGACATTTGGTACAATCAGCTGCAACAGCCCTGAACAGAAAAAAGAAAACGCCGAACAAAAAGTAGAAAACGCACAGGAAAATCTTAGTGATGCAAATCGCCAGCTAGATTCTGCGAACGTTGAATACACGGCCGATATGGAAAAATACAGGAAAGAAACTGCTGACCGTATTGCCGAAAACGACAAAAACATTGTGGAGCTCAGAAAAGAAAACGAGCACTATAAGAAAGATCTGAAAGCTGAAAGAGAAAAGCGCCTGACGGAACTGGAGCAGAAAAATACCGAGCTTAAAATGAAGATGGAAAGTTACAAGGCTGACGGCAAAGACAAATGGCAGAATTTTAAAGCAGAATTTAACCATGATATGGATGGCGTTGGCGACGCACTCAGGAACCTGGGTAAAGACAATGTAAAAGACAAAAAGTAACACGAATAATTCCACGCACAAAACCAATTTATTATGAAAACACTATTACTAACAGCAGCAACAATATGCATAATTGCCGGCACAATGGCAACCAGTTGCACAACACCTACGGAAAAAACAACCACGACTGTGGAAAAGACAACCGTAATAGACCCGAATGGTGAAACGGCGAGAACCAATGCAGACTATATGGCTGAAATAGAAAGCTATCGCAAAACCAACGCTGACAGGATAACCGCTAATGAAAAGAGCATGGCTGACCTTAAAGCACAGATAGCTCAGGAAAAAGCCGAAGCACGTGCAGAAAACGAACGCAGGCTTGCCGCACTGGAGCAAAAGAACAAGGACCTTAAAATGAAGATGGACAACTTTAAAGGAGACACCAAAGAAAGCTGGGATTCCTTCAAAGTGCAGTATGCAAGAGATATGGACCAACTGGGCCAGGATTTCAGGGATCTTTCTGACAAGAAATAAACTTCATACTAACCCGTTAATCACCAACAATATTATATCCCATTAGCTCCTGTCACCATGAAAACAATTTTTATAACTCACTTCTAAAACAACTCACAATGAAAAAGTTAATCATAGCTTCGTTATTGTTACTCGGACTCTCTGCGAATAACGCTTCGGCAAAAACAACTTATGCCGGCGAAAAATACGGCAATACTTTAAACATTGGCTTAGGCATTGGCTATTACGGATATGCAAACGGCGGAACGATGCCCGCTTTGCACCTCGATTACGAATTTGATGTTGCCAAGAGTTTTACACTGGCACCCTTCGTAACCTACATGACGTACAAGAACTACTACTACTGGGGCAACCCACATTACCCGTATCGTGAGTATTACTATCGTGAATCAGTTATACCAATAGGTGTAAAGGGTAAGTATTATTTCGACAATATACTGGGAGCCGGCCCGAAATGGGATTTTTACCTGGCAGGCTCATTGGGTTTTGTAATTCATAAAACCGTTTGGGAAGATACCTATTATGGCGACAGGAATGTATCTACTGACCCTAGTCCGTTATTCCTCGATCTGCATATTGGCACAGAATACCACCTCAGCAAAAAGGCTGGTTTGTTCCTCGATCTTTCTACGGGAATTTCTACGCTTGGCTTAGGGCTCCATTTATAAACAACCCTGAAAACAACAATTTAAAGCAACATTGTTAACTCACAACTTCGGTTGTACAAATTATACTACCATGAGCAATCTACTTTATATCATTGCCGTAATACTGGTTATAGGTTGGGCAATTGGCTTTATCGGTTATAATGCCGGCGGCCTTATTCATATACTATTGGTAATAGCTTTAATAGCCGTAATCCTTAGAATTATACAAGGCAGAAAAGTACTGTAAACCATCCTGTAACTTTAAAAAATATAAACAATGGCCAACTCAAATAATGCTGCGAAAGTGCTATCTATACTTTTGCTCGGGGCTGCTGCCGGTGTAACACTAGGTATGCTTTTTGCACCGGATAAAGGTTGTAAAACGCGAGGCAAAATATTCCGCAAGGGCGAACAATCTGCTGAAGAACTGCAGGATCGTTTCGATCAGTTCCTTGACGAGATGAAGAGAGAATTTGACACCATGAAGGATGATGCAGAAACTTTCATCAAGAAAAAAATTGAAAGCATATAATGTTTTTAAAAGCTGACAATGCGAACTCCCACGGGGTTCGCATTGTTGTTTTAAGTCATCGAGCCACTATTCCTTCAGCTCTTTGTTAATGATGAAGACGCCCGGATAGTTTATAATTTCAGCTGGTGTGCCATATAAACCGTGCGGCTTAAAAACAGCAAAAGGCACTTTTGCTGCCTCGAGGGAATCAATAATACCCGGGTGTAACGTCCAGGAATATGCGTTTATGTCGCCGTTATAAAACATCAGGTCAATATCTTCAAAGGAAACTGTATTCAGCACCAATTTTACATTGGCAGGTAAGTCGCTTTTCAGATGCTTGTAAATGATGGTGTTATTTATTTTCGCGATGCGGTATGGATCGGTAGGGTTGTGCGCAAGCGCCAATTGACCTGGTTTGAAAACCGATACAGATGCGCTGATAATTAAAAGCGGTAGCAGTACTTTTAGTTTAAAGCGCCGTTCTATAGCTCTGGCGCATGCTGCAATGCAAATAAAGCCGAACGGGGCTACAAGAAACACGTAGGGCGGCCACTTGGTTTTTACTACCAGTGAAAAAAACAGCATAACCAAAAAAGATACCGTAATCCACATGACTTCCATTTGCCTGTTCCGTGGGTTCTGCATTGCCCTCTTTACTATTGTGTATAATCCGCAGCCAAGTAATGGCAATACTACCCATCCAAAATAAACTGGCAGTTGCCTTACGTAATAAAAGATACTGCCTGAATGTCCTTCCAGTTGCTCTGTTATGTGCCGGGAATTAAAGCCATATACATAGTGCGCCTCTTCGGGAAAGGTATGCAATATGTAAAGTTGCCAGGGTATAAAAACTACACAAGCTAAAAGCAATGCTGACACAAAATGCAGTAGCTGTTTTAATATTGTTGTGTCTTTGGCTGCAAAGAGCATATTTACGCCCCAACCGCTAAAAACGACCAGGCCCAACAGCCATTTATTCAATACGGCACATCCGGCAAAAAGGCCTATAAGCATTACGAATTTTATGCTGCGCTCCTTTAAATACTGCTGGTACGCCCAAATGCTAGCCAATACATAAAAACCGTTTGCTATATCGTTATGGTCAGTGCCGTTGTAACCACTTATCAGTTCAAGTTGGTAGTTGCAAAAGCAAAACATGACAGCCGCGAAAAACGCCACAACCTTATCACCTAGCATGCTTTTGGCTATGCTGTATACCATAACAACCATCAGTGAGCCCATTAAAATACTGGGGTATCGTGCAGACATTTCTGATACGCCAAATAGCTTGATGCTCAGGGCCATTTGCCACATGAACAGCGGTTGCTTATGCAACCATATATGGTTGCAACACCATTCAAATTTATTGTAGGGCGCAATGGGGTTTACCCGCAGCATGGGGGTAAGCGGATGGTCCATCATATTCCTGGCCACCAAAGCATGAAACTTTTCATCCCAGTTGTGCAGAAAGGGATCAAGGCGGGCAGTAAATAGCCGCACTACAAAAGCTGCCAGCCAAAGTAAAAATACACCTGCCTTTTCCCTGTTGTTGAATAAAAGCCATCCGCTTGTTGCAGCCAGGCATGCCGCTACAAAAAATAACCAGAGACCCGGAAGACTGAAAAATTGCGAAATGGCATGCATTAGTGCAAAAGTGGCGATTTACTTTTAATATGCCTACATCGTAAACCGGAAAGAATTAGTGCGGAAAACCAGGCGCAACCCACTATTTTTTCAAAAGGAAAATTATGGAAGCATGGTTTACGGCCACCAGGGCTATTAAAAAGCAGAATTCGTTCCAATGGCCAAAATAGAACATGCAGGTTATAACTACCTGGAATACTGGTACAACATGTGTATTCATTTTTTTCAGCAGCAGATAGAGCAAATTAACCAGTTGTATTAAAACGAATACCCCGATAAAAAACGCTAACATAGTTATTACAGCCCTACCGTCAGTGCCTCTATGATACAATAATTGATACCCTATTAGAAAAAGTATAGTTACACCAAGGCCGAAGAGAAAATTCCAACCGGCGAGTTTCATCCAGTCTTCAAATAAAAATGGTGTTTTGGTGGGCATGGCCTTATTTGCTGCTAAAATAATAAAATGAATATGATTCAATGGCAGTGCAGCTAAAGATGTTCATTAAACGATAGCCTGGGCATCATTAAAATGCGCCTCAACCAATCGGACACCGCCTTACCCAACCATGTTTGGGAATTACAACGGTGGCATATAGTACGGTGGTAACGAAAAAGGTAAGATTTTACATTTTAGTAAGTAAGTCATGCACTTACCAATCTTTCCAGTAAAAATTAAAAATATCGGTTTACTTTTGCGGCACTCATACTTTATACGCAAAAACAATGAAAAACACTCCGTTTACTGAGAAACACATAGCGATGGGAGCTAAAATGGCTGAATTCGCTGGCTACAACATGCCGATATCTTATACAGGTATTAATGAAGAGCACCACGCGGTGCGTAACAATGCCGGTATTTTCGATGTGAGCCACATGGGTGAGTTCATATTAAAGGGTGAAAATGCACTGGACCTGATTCAGCGCGTAACAAGCAATGACGCCTCGAAGCTCACTGATGGTAAGGCACAGTATTCTTGCCTGCCGAATAACGAAGGTGGTATTGTTGATGACCTTTTGGTGTATTGCGTAGAGCAAAACAAAACCTATATGCTGGTTGTCAATGCATCGAACATTGAAAAAGACTGGAACTGGATAAGCAAACACAACACCAATGGTGTTGAAATGCACAACATATCTGACAAAACCGCTCTTTTGGCGGTTCAGGGCCCTAAAGCAACTGAGTACATGCAGCAACTTACTGACATGGACATCACCGGCCTGAAGTATTATACTTTCTGCAAAGGCAAATTTGCAGGTGTTGAAAATGTATTGGTAAGTGCAACCGGATATACCGGTGCAGGCGGTGTGGAAATATATTTTGAAGATAAGGACGGCGAAGCCCAGAAAATATGGGACGCTATTTTTGAAGTTGGCGCGCCATTAGGTTTAAAACCAATAGGCCTTGCTGCACGCGATACCCTGCGCCTTGAAAAAGGTTTCTGCCTTTATGGTAACGATATTAACGATACTACCAGCCCTATTGAAGCTGGTTTGGGTTGGATAACCAAATTCACTAAAGACTTTACTGCACGTCCTATAATAGAAGGCCACAAGACAAATGGCGTAAGCCGTAAGCTGGTTGGCTTTACAATGGTTGACAGGGGTATTCCTCGCCACGACTATAAAATACAGGATGCTGCCGGCAATGAAATAGGTATAGTTACATCGGGCACACAGTCGCCAACACTTGGCCAGGCAATTGGCTTAGGTTATGTAACCACCGCCAATGCCGCTGAAGGAAGTGATATTTATATTATGATACGCGACAAAGGCGTTAAAGCGCAGGTTACGAAGTTGCCGTTCGTTCAATAAGTTTTTTATTAAGGCATCTCAATTGAGGTGCCTTATTTTTGTGTTCATTTATTTTTTTGCATAATAATACAATCTCATGCTCCCAAAGTTTAGTCGTGTACTCTTAAAGCTCTCCGGCGAATCGCTGATGGGTGATCGCCATTATGGCATTGACCCCAAGATGCTGGAACTGTACGCTAATGAAATTAAAGCCGTTACCAATATTGGTGTACAGGTGGCTGTTGTAATAGGTGGTGGCAACATTTACCGTGGTATGAATGAAGCTGAAACCGGTATTGAACGCGCCCAGGGCGATTACATGGGTATGCTCGCTACTGTTATTAACGGAATGGCCCTACAGGCTGCTTTAGATAAGGCTGGCGTAAGCACCCGCCTGCAAAGCGCCATAAAAATGGAGCAGGTTGCTGAACCTTACATTCGCCGACGTGCTATACGCCACCTGGAAAAAGGAAGGGTGGTAATATTTGGCGCCGGTACTGGTAACCCATACTTCACTACCGATACTGCTGGTTCGCTCAGGGCTATAGAAATAAACGCTGATGTGATACTGAAAGGTACCCGTGTAGATGGCATCTATACTGCAGACCCTGAAAAAGACCCAAGCGCTACCCGCTACGAAACTTTGTCATTCGACCAGGTTATTAAGCAAAATCTGAAGGTTATGGATATGACAGCCTTCACTCTTTGCCAGGAAAACAAATTGCCTATTATTGTGTTTGATGTGAACCGCGCAGGCAATTTGCTGAGTGTTGTTACAGGCAAACACGTAGGCACACTGGTAAGCTAAAACAAACCATACTTAAAATAGAAAAAAGCAATTTTCACCATGGTGAAAATTGCTTTTTTGTTGGTAGATTCTTATAACGTAGCAATGCCGGCTGTACCTTATTTACTGCAGCTCGCCTACATTGCGACGAAGATTTTTATTTTTTCTTGTCTTCTTTTTTTGGAGCCACCTTAGGCCTTATATTGTCGTAAGCGAACATAGTATCTGCATCAGGTGCATCTGCTTTATAGTCCAGTTCCAGTGCACCCGCTTTCATTTCAATGCCGTAAATGAGCGCAAATTTGCGGGAAGGATAGACCAACTTTACGAAGTACTTACCTGCCGGTACTGAATTAGTAGTGTAGTGGCCTGCAGAATCAGTATTAGCTGAAGCAACAATGGTAGAATCTTCTTTATAAACATAGGCTTCTACACCTTTAATAGGCTTATTACGCAAGTTTCTTATAGTACCGGTAACATTATTGCCTTTGCCAACAACCGTTTTATCGGTACTTTTTTTAGGCGCAGCAGCCGTTTGTCCATGCGAAATACCGCCAATAAAAAGACATACTGAAAGCGCCGCTATTATTTTCTTACTCATTGCTTTTATAGTTTAACGTTTAAAAGTAATCATTATTCTAAAATTCTAATAAAAATGTACACCTGTATTTAACTGGCTCCAGCAAAATACTACCATCGAATTGTAAAGTACTTATAAATTTAAAAAGGTGTATTACTTTGGGCCGATTAATTTTAATAGCTTCACTTCATCAAAATGCCGGGTACACTTTATCTTTGGCAATTATTCCTGAATTCCTGAAAATTGGCATCATTAAAAAAACTTGCGGGACAAACAGTATGGTATGGCTTAAGCAGCATTGCCGCTAAGTTGTTGTTCCAGCTTATGACGCCTATTATTACCTATACGCTGAATAAGCCGGCCGGTATGCTGGACTATGGTAACTTCAGCATACTTATGTCGGGGGTATCTTTCCTGAATGTGGTGTATACCTATGGCATGGAAACGGCCTATTTCCGCTTTTCCTCCAATGGTGGCGATCAGAAAAGTTTATTCCAGACGGCATTCACATCGCTACTAGTATCTACATTTTTGCTGAGTACTATATTGATACTGCTACGGGTGCCCATTGCCAATTATGAAGAGATGAGCAACCACCCTGAATACATTACCTGGTGTGTGTTGATTATAGCTTTCGATACCCTTTCTGCAATACCCTATGCCCGCCTGCGGCAAGAGGAGCGCCCGCGTAAATATGCGTTTACAAGGGTGGCTGGCATTGTTGTGAATATTGTCATCACTATCTTCCTTATTGCCTACTACCCCACGCACAAGAGCGTATTGGCAGGTACCGCTTTTGCCGGATGGTATGCCCGTAATAACAATGCCGGTTTCATGGTCGTTGCTACATTGGCCGGCTCGATACTAACTTTTCTGTTGCTTGCGAAGGAATGGATGGCCTACCGTTTCAGGTTCGATGCCGCTCTCTGGAAGAAGATATTTATCTACAGTTCGCCCATGATCATTATTGGTCTTGGCGGCATGGTCAATGAAACATTTGACCGGCAGATGCTGGGCAAACTGTTACCCGGTGGTGAGGCGTTGGCCAAGGCAACAGTGGGTATCTATAGCTCCAACTATAAAATTGCAATTTTTATTACGCTTTTCATTACGGCATTCCGTATGTCGGCTGAGCCATTCTTCTTCAGCCAGGCGAGCGATAAAAATGCGCCCCAAACCTATGCCAAAGTAATGAAGTGGTTTATTATTGTGCTTTGCTTTGCCTTCCTGTTTACTGCGCTATATATCGATATCTGGCAGTACTTTGAAGGAGCATCCTATCGCAGCGGCCTCGGTGTTGTACCCATATTGCTTGCTGCAAATGTTTGCCTGGGTATTTACTACAATCTTTCTGCCTGGTATAAGATCACCAATAACATGCGCTTTGGTATGCTTATAACGCTTATTGGCGCGGCTATTACGCTTGTGGTGAATTTTGCTTTCATACCTAAGTTCGGTATGTATGCCTGCGCCTGGGCTACGCTTGCCGCCTACTTCAGCATGATGGTGATCTCTTATTTTATGGGGCAGAAGTATTTCCCGGTACCTTATAATATGAAAAAGCTATTGGCCTACCTGGGGGTTATGCTTTTATTATTTTTTGCGCAGCGGCTGGTGGTTTATTTAACACCGAACGTAGTTGTGCACCTGCTTTCAGCCTCGGTCCTCATGTTGTTATTCCTTCGCCTTGTTTTTGAGGCTGAGAAAGCAGAAATAAGTAAAATGCCTTTTATCGGGAAGTTTGTACGGGGTGTCGGCCCTGCTCCTGGAAAGTAACTGAATTGGCCATTTTGTTATCTCCTATACCGCAGTTAAACACCTTCGGCGTTGGTGTATTAATTTTTATACCATCGGTTTCACCGCTGGCTATTCCTATTGAAGCCCTTCGGGCTTCGTTAAGTCGTTGATATTACCAGTGGGGGCAAAGCAGGGCCGGATGAAAACCAACGTTCCCCAATAACAAAGGGTTCACAAAATGAACCCTCCAATATGCTGCACAAAACAGCTTTATACTTTCTACTAACTACTTTCTACTAATTACTTTCTAACACCTACAGAAACTTGTCGCCTTTGTTTCTTTTTACTTCGGCAACGTATTCTTTAATCTGCTGTTCGCGGTTACGTTCGCATATTAAGAGCACATCGGGCGTATCAACTACAATGAAGTTTTCAAGACCCTGTACTACTAAAAGCTTATCAGCCGGGGCTTTTATCATGCAATCGCTGGCATCAATTACCATTACGTTCGAGCCTAAAACAGCATTGCCCAGATAATCTTTTGCGCAATTATCGTAGGCAGATTCCCATGTGCCAAGGTCGCACCAGCCAAAGTAAGATGGTATTACGTAAACATTGCGTGCCTTTTCCATAATACCGTAGTCTATAGAAATACTGGTACAATGCGGGTAAAGTTTAGTTATTGCTTCTTGTTCACCAGGCGTATTATAAGCGTTGGTAGCCTGCAGGAATACCTCATGCATTTCCGGCATAAAACTTTCCAGCGCTTCCATAATGGTTTTTACATTCCATACGAAAATGCCCGAATTCCAAAGGAAATCACCGCTTTTCAGGAAGGTTTGTGCCAGTTCCAATGAAGGTTTTTCTGTAAAAGTGCGCACGCGGTGCGCCTTGTCCAGCTCTTCGTCAGTATCGTATTGTATGTAGCCGTAGCCGGTGTCAGGTCTTGTAGGTTTAATACCCAGTGTGAGCAGGCATTTATGATGTGCCACAAAATCGAGCGCATCATGGGCAGTTCGCTCAAACGCACGTTCATCCATTATCAGGTGGTCGGCGGGCGACATAATAATGTTGGCATTTGGGTTAAGCGACATCATTTTATGGGCAAAATACGCAGCGCATGGCGCAGTATTCTTTCTCGATGGTTCGCTTATTATATTGGCATCCGCAACATCGGGCAACTGGCTCTTGAGGGCACCTATATACTGTTCGTTAGTTATAAAGTATATGTTTTCCTTTGGGCAAATATGCTGGAAACGGTGATAGGTCCATTGTATCAGCGATTTTCCAGTGCCCAGCAGATCAAGAAATTGTTTAGGATAACTGGTACGGCTTTCAGGCCAGAAGCGGCTTCCGATACCGCCCGCCATTATTGCAACGTAATTATTTTGAATGCTCATAATAGATGTCAAAAGTCAAAAGCAGACGTGTGAAGAATGCGCCGCAGCCTTTTATTAGGTGGTAAAAATACGATAATCACGGAGATATTTAACCGGGGAGGTGCCATTTTCGCCCTTTACATTAATTTAATTAAAAAGGGTACCGTAACGATACCCCCCTTTAAGCTCAAAAAATGAATACAAATTTATTTTATCACCGTGAACATCCTGTGCTGCAGGTATACGCTGTTAGCGTCATGTATCGATATTTGATAAATATAGTTGCCTGGTGCTATATGATGAGTTCCGGCGTTAATGCTCACCTCGTGGTTACCTGAAGTAAGACCTGGTTTGTAAAGCGTAAGGATTTTTTGGCCGGAAAGATTGCAAACATCAATTGTAACATCGGCAGTTTCAGCCAGTGAAAAGGGTATCACCGTTTCTTCGGTAAATGGATTAGGAAAGTTCTGCATTAGGCTGCTGGTAATTTTTTCGGTCTGTTCTGTACCTGTGGTGCAGGAATAGCTGTTGCAGGCCGTATCGCTTTCTTTCACGATTGAATTATGGCCGGTAGCCGATGAGAGTGTACCCACAATATTGAGCCCGTATGCGTTTCCTGAGTTCGTCACAGATTCATTAACAACCGTTACATTCAGTTTATGTATGCCGGGAGTGAGCCATACTGTTGCTGAAAACGCTGTAAATGTGGTAAAGTTGGTGAGTGTAAAAACGGTAGGCTGCGAGAATAGCACGGCACCGCTGTCTATGTTTAAATTAGTAATAAAATTGTCGTTGGCTATTTTCACATTCAGGCGAAAGCTGTCAGCGACGCATGTCCTGAAAGTACGTGTCAGGATCTCAGACATGGTGTCGGCGGGTGTGGTAGGAAAGCCAGTACCGTGATAAAAGCTTATCCACTTGCTTCCGGTATCGTTGGCCCACGAAAAGCCGGTGAATACAAGGGGTGGTATTACCCAGGCCTGGTAGCCTGGCGAACACGCGCATGTAGCCGCGCAATCAGGCGTGAGAGCGGTAACTTTCCATCTAAGGTCATGAGTGCCTGTGTCAAATGTATGGCCAGTAACCGGATTATACCCGGTGCTGACAACTATCGAATTGGTGAGGCATTGCCCATAAGTGGTGCTATGAATTACCATCAGAGCAGCGACGATGATTAAAGTTATCTTTTTCATATTTATTATTTTGTTGCTAAAATTACTATAAAACAATTGCCTTACAGCAACTAATTGGAAAACTAAAAGGTTATTTGCTCGTACTGGTCAAACCAATGTCTATACCCGGTTGTAGTTCTACCGCCCAGCAAAAAAGGCATCCCCGCTGCGGATGCCTTCTTTATATTACGTTTCTGTATCTCTTATTCAGCTTCAGCAACTACCTCATGCACTTCAGGTATCATACGCTTCATCATGGCTTCGATACCTGATTTAAGTGTAATCATTGATGAAGGGCAACCTGAGCAAGAGCCCTGTAGCATTAAAGTTACCGTTCCGCTTTCAAAGCCACGGAAACTTATGGCGCCGCCATCCATTTCTACTGCTGGCTTTACATAGTTTTCAAGCAACTCTTTAATGCGCACAACAACATCGGTATCATCTGCATTAACGGTATTGTCTATAACTTTTACCGGCACCTGGTCTTCGTTCACAACAGCCTTACCTTCTTCCAGGTACTGCTTAAGGAATTCGCGGATTGATGGAATAACTTCATCCCATTCCGTCGTTGGCGTTTTGGTAAGCGTTACAAAGTTGCTGGCTATAAATACAGCCTTTATAAAAGGGAAAGCGAATAGTTCTTTTGCGAGTGGAGATGGGCCTGCACTAGCCTCATCAGGGAAATCAATGCTTTTGCCGGGATACAACAGTTTGTTAGCAACAAACTTCATAGTCTCGGGATTAGGGGTCATTTCCGTATATATGCTTACAATAGCGTTTCCTGTCTTCAACATTTCAATTATTATTTTGGCAAAAATACTTAAATACTCTTTTAAGTGCGATTAATTATACAAATAGCGTTAAAGGGTAAACTGATATAGCAATCAGTGCTGGTATTTATTTAACCTAAAAATCAACTTCGGGCAAAAAATATAAGGTCGCTGAAATTATTGCGGTCTGCGTTGCGCAATGCTTTCAGATAAAACCGCCTTGCCTCTCCTGCAGAAATTAAATTGTTCCCACTCCAGCTGAATACTTCACCACCAAGCAATTTTTCTATAATTACATCAGCGATGAGCCTCGAATGGCGTCCGTTTCCGTTCGCAAAACAATGTATGACTACTATCCTGTGCTTAAACCTGATTGCAATTTCGTCAGGGGGAAAGGTCTGGTTGTCTATCCAGTAATTACAATCGTCTAACAACACCCTCAATTCTAAACTGATGAGGTATTTGTCTATTCCAATATTTTTATTTGTATTTCGAAATGTTCCTGCCCATCTCCAAACTTCACCGAACATTCGCTTATGTAAACCCATCACGAATTTTTCTGTCAAAATCTGCTTTGCGGTAAATTTCTTACCGACTAACCAAAGCATGGCTTTTTGAATGTTGAATTGCTCAAACGCGTCCAGCTCCTGTCGTGTTGCTACGGCTTTATTTATCAGCCCTTCTTTTTCATCATCATCTAATGGTGTTTGTCCCTCAATATAGTTCAGTTCTATCCCCATAAATATTTCGGCATTGTTCGTTTTATTTCTTCGGTCAAATCAGCAATTTCTACTTCCAGCCGCTCAGCAGAGACCTCCTGGTCCTCTAGTTTCATGGAAACGGAAGTGCGGGTAACTATACGGGTAGCCAATTCCTTTGCTTTTATATTAATCGTTTTCTCAATAGAGCCGTCCTCAGGTATAAATCCGTATATAAACTTCATATTCATTGCCCTGCCTACTTTTTCAAGGGTTTCAAGGGTTACAGTGCGTTTACCCTCTCTCAATTCTATGTCTTTTATGCTTTGCGGTGTCATCCCTAATCTGTCGGCAAGTTGTTGCAATGTCATTTTTAATGCTAATCTAATATTGTGCAACCAACCATCTTGAGGTATCTCAACAGTTTTCAGTTGTTGAAATCCAATTAGCTTGCTGTCCATTTGTTGTATTACCAGCTTTTGTTTCATTACAATTACGTTTTTAAACTTAAAAACACGCACAATATTAAGCTTAAAACTTTAAAATATCTATTTTTTATCAGCTTAAAAGCTCTCTTTTTATTTTGGTACAGGAGTTTGAAAAGTAACTTCATAGAAAATCTAGTCCCGGCAAACAATCTTCACCGCCATATAGCAACCGTTTACCGCCTTTGTTAATTATTTAGCCGAAATAATATACCAGTTCTTAAGGCTGTGCTATAGCTTTGCAACCAGAATTTTACAATTGTATGAGGAAACGTTTATTATTTCTATTTTTTGCCCCCCTGCTTACCGCCAGTTTTTCTGCAAGTGCCGACTTCAGGATAAGTGGTAAAGTGATAGACCTGAAAGATAAACCGGTTAAAGGGGCCAGCGTTTACCTGGATAATACTATTGACGGCGGCACTACCGACAGCCTCGGCCAGTTCAGTTTCACAACCGAAGAAAAGGGAAGCCAGACGATTGTATGTACAGAATCGGCGCACGAAACTACCGGTTTGCCGATAATGATAGCCGGAGATATCAGCGATTTAGTGCTACATATGAAGGATAACCTCCACAACCTGGAAGCGGTTACCATTACTGCAGGGTCATTCGCATCGAACGACCGCACTAAAACAGTTTTGAACCCTATCGATGTGGTTACCACAGCCGGTTCTAACGGTGATGTGGTAAAGGCTATGCAAATGTTGCCCGGCACACAGCAAACAGGCACCGATAACGGCCTGTTGATAAGGGGTGGCGATGTGAGCGAAGCGGCTATTATTGTTGATGAGACCATTGTGCAGAGCGCTTTTGTAAGCGGCCCTCCGGGATTGGCTACGCGCAGCAGGTTCAGCCCGTTCCAGTTTAAAGGGGTATCATTCAGCAGCGGTGGCTACAGCGCCAAATATAGCCAGGCTCTTTCCGGTGTGCTTGACCTGAATACCAATGACATGCCCGATAAGAGCAACGTAAACCTGGGTGTTAACCTTTCCGGTGTTTACGCATCTGGCACTAAAAGGTGGAAGAAAAGCAGTTTTGATGCTGGTGGCAATTATTTCAATCTTTCCCCATTATTGGCAGTTTCTTCCGTATCTAACGGTTATAAATTCTATACTGTACCTATGGGTGGTGGCGCTAACGCCCGCTATGTATGGACACCGAACAAAGATGGCATACTGAAAGCCACATTCAGCACTACTTACAATAAAAGCGGCATTAATATACCTAATCCTACTTTGGGAATAACTGACACTACGAATACGTTTAATACTACCGATGCACAGGTAAAATATATTACAGAAGACAAATACTATTTCGGCACCATCAGTTACAGGCAATCGTTTAAGAACAAATACCTGCTTTACACAGCAGCTTCTTTCAGTTATGATGACCTTAATAATGTTTTCGACCGTCTTAACCTGACCCAAAAAGAATACAGGAACCAATTCCGTATTGAGGTAAAAAGAACATTTACCAACAAGCTTAGTTTGCTGTTAGGTACTGACCTACAGAACTACGGGGTTAAAAAAGATTTCCGCTTCACCCAGCAATTTGATGAAACGCAGGAAGCAGCTTATGCCGAAATGGAATGGAACCCTATATACTGGCTGGCATTGAAACCCGGCATACGTTATGAACACAGCAACCTGCTTAACCAGGATAAAGTAGCCCCGAGGTTTTCAACGGCTATAAAAACAGGTAACCACAGCCAGGCATCTTTGGCCGGCGGTATATTTTACCAGAACGCGAATAACATCTATTATCTCTCTGGCTTTAAACCCGGCATGCAAAGTGCTATACATTATATAGCTAACTGGCAATGGAGCAAAAATGACCGTACCTTAAGGCTGGAAGGTTATTATAAAAACTACCAGGACCTCGCAAGGGAATACGGCATGGGCTACAGCGCTAACCGCTTCCGCACGAATGTGATCGCTAACTATGTTGATAATACGGGCTATGGCTATGCACAGGGCCTGGAACTCTTCTGGAGGGACAAGAAAAGCTGGAAAAACACCGACTACTGGATATCGTACAGCTATATTGACACAAAAAGAATGTATGAGAACTTTACAGCATCGGCTACCCCAACATTTGTTGCGGCACACAATCTAAGCGTGGTGGGAAAGCATTTTATTGATAAGTGGCATACAAACATAAGTGCTACTTACAGCTTTGCAAGTGGCTACCCTTATTTTGACCCGGCTAAAGCTACCGCAGCAGGTTTCCTGAGCGATCGCACACCGGCATTTCATAATACTGCTATCACGGCGGCCTACCTGCATTCCTTCGGCAAATGGTTTACAGTGTTTTATGTAAGTGTTGATAACGTACTGAATACCAAAAATGTATTCGGCTACAGGTATTATAACAATGAAAAAATTGCTGTTACTCCTGGTTTTTACCGCACTGTGTTCTTTGGTGTAAATGCGTCACTTAGCCAGTTTAGTAAAGATGAACTGTAAGGTGTGTGCAGGAGTTGAAGTTTCACGCAAAGGCGCTAAGACGCAATTCAACAGTTGATATAACATTGCTTTAGTACTTATCAAGTTTGCAAAGGCGCAGGCAACAATTAAAAAAGTAAATGCTTCTAACGTCACAAGAAAACTTTTAAGGACGCTCCATAACAATACCCCGAAGGATTATCAAAGCTCAAAAGAGAAAATATTAAGACTTTTCAAAGACAACTAACTAAAAATTAAATACGATGAAAACATTATTACTGATCGGCGCACTGACGCTGGGCGCAATAACAACACAGGCGCAAGACTACAAACAGCCGCTTACCAAAGCCTGGAATGCATTTGACGCATTACCAATGGAAGCTAGCCACGATTCTAAAGTGCAGTTAGCTAATAAAATGGAGCTGATCGCTAAAAAATGGGATAAGGACTGGGCGCCGCATTTTTATGTAGCGCTTACCAAAACGATACTTTCTTATGACGAGAAGGATGTAGCCAAACATGACGCCATACTTGACGATGCAGAAAAAGAATTGGGCGATGCAATAAAGGGCCTGACAAAAAATACTGATGAAACTTATGTGTTAGCCGCAATGATCGCTAATTCGCGCATGGCTGCCGACCCAATGAGCCGCTGGCCTAAATATGGCAAAATATTCACTGACAACTTACAGTCAGCTAAGGAGATAAATGCAAGCAACCCAAGAATGTATTACCTGAAGGGTGTAAGCACATACTTTACTCCGGCAGCTTATGGCGGCGGCAAAAAAAATGCGCTACCCTATTTTGAAAAGGCTGATGGCTTCTTCGCAACTGAAAAGGGCGATGATATAGACAAGCCGTACTGGGGTAAAAAAGCCAACACTTACTTTTTTGGCGAGTGTAAGAAAGATGATAAAGAAGTGAATAAAAACTAACAAAGTCATTGCGATAGCATTTAAAAACCAAAGCCCGGCAGTAGTGCCGGGCTTTTATTTTGGAAGGGCATTTTATAAAACGATGGGCAATGATCCGTCACAAAAAACACGGTCATTAGCAACATAGTGAAGCAACCTCACATCTTGTTCTTGCCATGTAAGCTGCTCAGAATGCTGGGCTGAGTTTGCTTCGGCAAAGGGTCTGGCAATGACCCACCACATCTAATAATGCAGCTAACATGATTCGCCGCACCTCCACTTTCCAAAACAAATTTATTTTTTCTGTTCTGTTTGTCTGAAAAACCAACCCAAATGCGGCAGAAATTATGTGCCTATCAATATTTGTATTATTTTTCCACATTATTTTCCCCGTCGTGTGGAAAACCACAAATCAGGTGGGGTTTCTCTATGGCGTTATTGTACTAATTACATCAACTATGGCATCGATAAAGATTGAAACTATTCAATTACTGGCTAAGCGGTTTGTAGTATTACCTGTTGCTTTATTGCTTTCTTCATCGCTCCGTGCCCAGGAGCCAGATACTGCAATGCTTTCAAAGGCAATGGTGAAGTATGCTAATGAAAACGCAGTCATCACCAACTACAAGCAACAACTTATAGTTAGGTATGAAGATGACCAGCTTACGGCTACAACCAAAATAAAGAAAGACAGATTACTGATAGGCGAACTTTCCCCTGCCCAGCACAATTATGAATATGTGTATGACTGGTATTTTGCCCAGTTGTCTGATATTGATGCGGTTGCGTACATACCACAGAAGAACGGTACTTTTAAACAGAACCATAAATACATACTGGCTGCGGGCGCTGCCGGCGAAGGTATTTCTGATAGTCGCGTGGTTGCAACCGAGTTTACCGGGCTTACCAAAGGTTCGGTTATCCGCCTTACTGCATCGCAGGAGCATCCTGACCTTATTTCTATTCCGGAATTTGTGGCAGGCGATAACTACCCTATTATGCATGGCGAATTTGAAGCCACTGTACCTAAGTTTGTTGATATCAAATTCGTAATTAAAGGCGAAAATACCGGTATCATTAAGCAAACCAGGGAAGAAAAGGGCGGCAACTATGTTTATCGTTTTACGATTGACAATGTACCTGGCTTCAAGTCTTTCGATCACGTGCCTTCGGCATGGTACTACCTGCCACACGTTGTGTGCTACATCTCATCTTACCGCCTGCCTGGTCAAAAGAAAGATTCCACCATTCTCAGCGACCCTGAGCATTTATTCATTGCACAATACAAATTCATCAATAACCTGAACGTAAAGCAGGATACTTCTATCAAGAAGCTGGTTGATAAAATAACCAAAGGCGATGTAACTGACCGCCAGAAAGCTATGCACCTGTATGATTGGGTACAGAAGAACATTCACTACATAGGTTTTGAAATAGGCCTTGGTGGCTGGGTTCCACGCGAAGCAGATACAGTTTTCAAAAAGAAATACGGCGATTGTAAGGATATGACCAGCCTTTTAGTACAAATGGGCCGCATGGCCGGTTTGAAAACCTATTTTTCATGGATAGGTACCACGCACCTGCCTTACACTTTTGAAGAAACTCCTGTTCTGGCTAACTGTAACCACGTAATATGCGCACTTAAACTAGGCAATGAGTGGTTCTTTATGGATGGTACCCATTCTGAATTACCTTTTGGTGCCAACCGTAACGACATACAGGGTAAAGAAACCATGATAGCTATTGATAAAAACACTTATAAAATTGTAACCATCCCTGTAGAGTCTGCCGATAAAAACATGACTACTATTAATACCAACATACACCTTTCTGACAAAAATGACCGCGACCTTGAAGGTACTTTCAGCCAGAAGTATACCGGTTATGAGGCATGGAACAACGCCATAATGCTATCGTACTACACCAAAGAAAAAGAAGAGAAAGAGAAAGCAGTGAGCAAAATGACCCAGATGGGTACCAATAAATACAGCCTGGAGCATTACGACCTTAAAATGAACGATACCGGTGCAAAAGATATGTCAATAACCGGCGATTTTGTTATTGGTGGCTATGTAAACAAACTGGGTAAAGACTACATTATTAATATGAACCTGCACCGCCAGTTTGAAGAAAATTATATTGATACCGCTGAACGCAGAGCAGCATGGTATGGTAATTTTAAGAGCGTGGAAAGGGAAGTAGTTACACTGGAAATTCCGAAAGGCTATAAGGTGAGCTACCTGCCTAAACCAAGTCAGGGAAGGCTTAACGACCTTTGGAACTATAACATGGCTTATAAAACCGATGGTAAAAAAGTAACCCTTGTAAAAGAATACACGCTCAATACCATTAAAATAAACCCTGAATTTTTTGCCGCTAACAACAAGGCAATTAAAGAGCTGGAAAAACAACATAAAGAAGCAGTAGTGCTTACCGCCAAATAATACATACAATGAAAAAGTTAACCATATTCATGTTTTCCCTGTTGGTTGCCTCCTTCGCTGCAGAGGCACAGCTGGACCGTTCAATGAAAGCTCCGGGCTGGGATCCAAAACCTCAGATGCATGCCATTCCCCCTGCTTATTTTAATGAGCACGCGGTAATGCTTTTCCAGAGCGAAACGCGCGATTACAAATACGAAGGCAAAGATGTAACCCTTTACAGCACGGAACATACACTTATTAAAGTATTGGACCGCACTGGTATTGAAAGCTTTAACCAGATACCTGTGCCTTTTAAAGACGGGCAAACCAGAGTTGATTCTATTAAAGCCAGGACCATTTTACCGGACGGTACCACCCGCGACCTAAAGTACGAAATGCTGTATGTTGGTGGCCAGTCGTTATTTTTCGCGCTTGACGGCGTTGAAAAGAACGCAGAAATTGAAATACTGGTAAAGTATAAGTCAATTTCGTCTTACTTCGGTACCATACATTTTCAGCACAGGATGCCTGTACTCAATACCTATTTTGAGCTGAACTACCCTAAAGAAATGACCTTCAATACCAAGGGCTATCATGGTTTCCCTTCAGGTACGGAACAAATTGTAGGCGGCCACAAGCAGGTAAAAATATATGTACCGAACATTCCTGCCTTACAAGACCAGCAGCAGAGCTTTTACGACCTGTATCTGATGCGCCTTGACTATGCCATTGACCATTACAGCAGCCGCGGCGGTTATGAAACCGGCGAGCCGTTCACGTGGGATAAATTTGCACAGCGCCTCTACAACCGTTTCTACAACCTGGGTAAAGATGATAATGCGGCAGTTGGTAAATACCTCACCAGCCTTGGCATACATGGTGGAGAAACAGAAGCTGAAAAGATAAAGATGATTGAAGATGGTATTAAAACCGGCATTGTTGAATACAGCATGATGCTCGGCCGTACCAGGGACAATAATAACCTTGATTCTATCATTACCAGGAAATCAGCAACCAGCGAAGGCATGGTAAGGTTATTCTGCGCCTGCCTTAAGGTAGCCGGCATTAACCATGAACTGGGTATGACCACGAACCGCGAAGAACATCTGCTCGACGAGAAATTTGTAAACTGGGCTCCGCTTGAAGATTATGTTATCTACTTCCCGCGCCAGAACAAATACCTTGCACCGAATGAAGCTTTCCTGAGGTACCCTGAGCTGCCACATACCATGATAGCTAATAAGGGTATTTTCTGTAAAACAAATCCGGATGCAGGTTTCGCTATAGGCAGTGAAACACCTTCTTCAGGCGCCATCATCAGGAAGATACCTGCACCTGCCGCAGCTTACAGTAAAATTGATCAGAACATCGGTATCACTTTTAACGACGACCTGGAACCAGAAGCAGAAGTTACCTATTCTTACACTGGCTATGGCGCTGCTGACCTTCGCACTTCACTTGCAGAAGCTAACGCTGAAGGCAAGAAAAAAATAATTGAAAACCACATTCTGCTGGCTGACAAGCGCGAAAAGATAGTAAAGTACAGTACAGTAAACGAGGCATTCAATTCAGTTTACACCAAAAAACCGCTGGAAATTAAGGCTACAGTAAGGGTGCCGCAATTAATGGATAAAGCGGGTACCAAATACATGTTCAGGATAGGTGATGTAATTGGTAGCCAAAACAATATGTATGATACCCACCAGGAACGCATTTTACCGGTAGATATTGATTACCCTAGCACACAAACACGTACCATTACCGTTTACCTGCCTGCTGGCACTAAAGTATTGAACCCGGAAGCTTTGCGTGTACATGCAGCGCATGAAGACCGTGATGATGGCCATGTAACGTCTTATTTCAATTCTGACTACACATTGGTTGGCAATAAGCTTACTGTTACCGTTACTGAAGCTTATAACCAGTTGCACTATACGGTTTACGAATACCCTAACTACAAAAAAGTGGTGAACGCTGCGGCCGATTTTAATAAAGTGAGCATTGTGCTGGAACCAGCCAAAACCACCCGCCCGGTAAAAAAAGCAAAGGTTAAGGTTGCCGCCGTAAATACCCCAACGAAACACGCTTAATTTAAAACATATTTATTTTTTGTAACGGCTGCCCGGAAAGGCAGCCGTTTTTTGATGGTAATGGCCCTAAAGGCGGGATATAAGTCAATTTTAACGACAAACTTTTGCAGTTTGCATTATGAAAGCGTAGGTTTGTTATTGTAGTGATTGATATGCGATTGGTAAAATCGTTGCTTTAGCGGTATGCATTACCGTTAAGGTGTTTTTTTATTGCCCGAAAAGGCAAGTTGTGGTGTATGTCAAAAGGATTTTGCATACAGTTTGCAGTAGTAAAGAGGTACAATATTAAACAGCGTAAAAATTAGTTTCAAAATTCATGCGGTTAAGGTTATTCATATTATTGCTTATAAGCGTTTCAGCCACCTTTAGTGCTTTAGGCCAGGCAAGCAGTGCAATGACACAATCGCGCATTCTTATTTTGCTCGATGAATCATCGAGTATGCTGCAACCCTGGGCCGGGGGTAAAGAAAAGCACCTGGTAGCTAATCAGCTTATTTTAAAGCTGATAGACAGTGTTTATTCTGTTAATAAAGAGGTAGAGTTTTCATTAAGGGTATTTGGCAGCCAGCATGGCGTACTGGAACATAATTGTACGGATACCAAGAACGAGGTACCCTTCAGCAAGTATAACAAGACGCAAATGGAGTTCAGGCTGGAAGACATTCAGCCGTATGGTGGCACCTGTATAGCCTATTCGCTGAGCGAAGCGGCAGAGCAGGACCTTGTTGATGCAGAACACATCGCCTATAGTATAGTATTGATTACCGACGGCGGCGAAAGCTGCGATGGCGACATTTGTTCCGTAATGCAGAAGCTGCTGAAGAGCAAAATATACTTTAAACCTTACATTCTGAGCCTGGAAGACGTCGTTGGCCTGAAAGATGAATATGCCTGCATGGGTAACTACCTGCCGATTACCAAAAAAGGAGACATTGCAAAGGCTGTCGGCACTATTGTTGAGTCGTTCAGGCCGATGCTCACCATAAGTAAAGAAGATTACAAGACGCTGCAGGAAATAGGCATACCCAGCGTTTTAAAAGTAAACACCAGCGGCACAGTTAAGGTGGAAAAAGAAAAACCTAAAGAGATACCCGCTGAAATAAAACCAAAGACAAAACCAAAACCGGAACTAAAGGTTGAAGAAAAACCAAAACCAGTTGATACGGTTGCTACGGTTAAAAAGACAGAACCGACAAAATCGAATATTGTAGTGGGTGAAGAACCCAAATTGCCACCACCGGTAAAAATGAAACGGACCGGCTTTTCAAAACCAAACAAACTCTTCTATGCACCCGTTAGTCGTTACAAGACGCAGGATGTAGCTGTGGGTACTGCCCAATTTAAAGAACCGGAACCACCTGTTGTAATACCAGCGCCGGTGCGCATGGCGGCCATTACAGCCAGCCCGGTAAAAAAGAGGAAAATACAGAAGCCTCAGCCATTTGTACCTACTGATGTTGCAGTTGAAGCACCGGTAATAAAATTACCTGAACCACCGGTAGAAAAACCAGACCCGGTTACAATGAAGGCAGCAAACGCTAGTGCAGTTAAGAAGATAAAAATACCAAAGGTTGCACCATATACCCCAACCAATGTTGCTGTTGGCACGCCAGTGCTGAATATTAAAGCACCTGAAGTGGTGCCTGTTGCGCCTACAGCGGTTACTATGACAGCTGCCAGGGCTACAAAGCCTAAAAAACTACGTGTTGATAAGACTTTCGTTTTTAACGCACCTGCCAATGTACTAGTGGGCGCACCGGTTTTTAAGGTAAAAGCGCCTGAAGCACCCGTTGTTGTAGCAGAACCAGAGGTTAAAAAAGAGTCGCCTAAGCTTACCAAAATCAAGATGGCTGCAGTTAAGAAAAGAAACCTCCTCTATGGTGGCAGTTTTTTTGACGATTCCATAAAAATGATAAAAGTAACGGCACAACCAACATTCAAACAGAATTTTGCAGCCGTAGCTACAACTGCCACGCCGGCCGTAACACCCGTAAAACCAGTAAAACCAGCTGCCAACGAGCCAAAGAAGCTGAACCCGGCTGTTAACACAGGCGAATATTCTGTAACGCAGGAAGATGCCAAAGAAACATCGATGGTGGTATACCTTACCAATGGTAAGGGCAAATACTTCGCGGTAACGCCAAAGGTTGTACTTACTGACGCAGTGAGCAACAAAGAAATAAAGAAATTCTTCCGCACTGTTGATGCTGCGGGCCAGCCTGACCCTGTTACCAATGTGGCAACGGGTAAATACTACCTGACCATTGAAGGCCGAGACGACCTGATAGCCAGTGTTGACCTGATGCCGAACAAGCGGACAAGAGTGGAGATAGTCGTTAAAAAATACAGTCTTTTCTTTTACTACTACGGTAATCCGAAAAGGCCGGTGAAAGAGTTTTATGCACGCGTTATACAAAGGAATGTGGCTAATGGCCGCGTGGTAGAGCAAAAATGTACCGAAAAACTGGAATACGAGCCCGGTAACTACCACATTAATATCAACACCTTCCCTGAAGATGTGCGTAATGTTGACCTGCTGAGCGAGTCAGAAAGCGGAATAGGCATTAAAGAGCCTGGCTTTGTAAGTTTTACTAACGAAAGCAAGGCAACTTCAGCGAACCTTAATCTGCAACAGGGCGACCGTTTTGCACAGTTCCACACCATGAACCTGAGCGACCCGCTTATCAAGCATTTATCCATACAGCCCGGCAGATACCAGGTAGTATTTAACCCGGGGCCTTCTAAATTTTCGGCTGCAAAAGTCCTGGAATTCTTAGTGAAGAGTAACGAAGTGACCGAAGTAATACTGAAATAGAACACATGAATAATATTACTGTAAGCATTGTGCGCTCCACCACCCCTGAATATGAGGCTGTATGGCAGTTGCGCGAAGAGATATTGCGCAAACCGCTTGGCATGTCGCTGAGGAACGAAAACCTGAGTATGGATGCAGAAGATGATATTTTCGTGGCGAAGGATGGCGATAAAGTTATTGGTTGCCTTATGTTGCATCATGTTGACGGTGATACTATTAAGTTCAGGCAAATGGCAGTTTATAACGAATGGCAGGGCAAACAAATTGGCCGGTTGTTAATGGAAACAGCTGAAGCCTATGCTGCAGGCAAAGGCTACAAAACAATATCGTTGCACGCCCGCAAAGTAGTGTCCGGGTTTTATACCGCACTGGGCTACCACACCGTTGGTGATGAGTTTTTTGAAGTGAACATACCTCATTTACTGATGAAGAAGCATATTGCAAATGCTTAACAGCGTTTGAAGGATAATTCCCATAAGGATTATATGGATACTAATGCAGTTGTAGCACCCTTCCTGACCTACTTTTCTATTTTTCCCGATTGCATAAGCGCAACAACCCCATCTTGTGTACTTTTGTGCGGACTATGTTACCACAATGGCAAAAAGGTATTGTACAACGTATTGAGCATGTAACGCCCAATACCAGCAGGTATTGGCTGGAACTGCCCGAAACGCCTTCCTTCACCTTTAAGCCTGGCCAGTTCGTAACACTCGATCTGCCAATACATGAGCAACGCAATAAACGCTGGCGCAGCTATAGCATTGCCTCGGCCCCGGATGGCAGCAACATAATAGAACTGGTAATTGTGCATCTGGAACAAGGCGTCGGCTCCCGCTATATGCTCGATAACGTGAACGTGGGCAGCGAGCTGACTTTACGCGGCCCGCAAGGTGTTTTTGTTTTGCCTGAGCAGCTGGATAAAGACCTTGTATTGGTCTGCACAGGCACGGGTATAGCGCCCTTCCGCAGTATGCTGCACTACATACACCAATCGCAGGTTCCGCATGGCAACATACACCTCGTATTTGGCACCCGCACGCAGCAGGATATGCTTTATGGAGCGGAAATGAAAACGCTTGAATCACAGATACCCGGTTTCCGGTATCACCCGACGCTTTCGCGCGAAAACTGGAATGGCCATAAGGGATATGTTCATCCGGTTTATGAACAGCTTTGCGCCGGTAATCAACCCGCTTTATTCATGCTTTGCGGATGGCGCCCCATGATAGATGAGGCCAAAGTGAGACTGCTGGAAAAAGGCTATAGCAGCAAAGATATCCATATAGAAATTTACGGCTAAAACCTGCATAATACAGCGCTTTTTGCGGCTAAAATGGCGACTGCTGAAACGTATGTATTTTCCTCATAAAATTCCTTCAGATACGCATGCTGCATATACGCGGCTAAGAGCAAAATTTTAAGCAAAACAGCGAAAAAACAACCGTTCGTGAAGTTTTACGACCGTTCGTGAAGTTTTTTTGGAATGGACTTCCAGGTGGGTGTATGTTTACATCAGAAAAGCAGACAATCCCAATAAAACTGAGCGGTATGAAACACAATAGAAATGGAATATTGGTTTACTACACAAAGATGCAAGACCTGATGGTTTCTTTAATAACCTTCGCAACCAGGTGCCAGTTTTAGTGAATGTGCGGCCTGCAACAAACAATATTGGCAGGTAACAACAACAAGGGGTTTTCCTTTAAAAAATTGAAAGTGTTTGAGAATGCGGGGTCTTAACAGACCATGCATAGTGGCAAGATAATGTGTGAATGATGTGGCAGACCGGCTGGAAAAGTGAAAGTGATGTGAACAAGAGTTGAGGACCTGATGTGTGATGAAAATGATGTGACTGCGAGTGATTTGTGTGATTTTGAATGTGGTGAGAAGATGTGTGTGTGTTTAGCGCCGATTTGTGCAGACCGAGTGCAGTAAGTGTTGCGGAGCTGGAGTGGTGAATAGCGCTTATGTGCTGAACGATGAGTGTGCGTGAATTGTGTGAGTGTGTGAAGTGAGAGTTTGAGGGGATTGTGGTGTGTGCTGTGGCACCTTGCGAAAGCTTGGTGCCACTCTTTTTTGTGGCAATCTAATATGTAATAATGAACCGTCATCAAGATTATTTTTCACGTTTTATGTAGAGACGCAAAATCTTGCGTCTCTACACTTTTGGGTCTCCTTATCGCTGGATAAATTAATAAAACTGATAGCTGCTTATTATAAGTTTTGCCACACTTTGAAAGTGTGGCAAAACCAGGTGTACCTTAATTACGGTACTATTACTTTTTGAGCACCTTGCTTTACTGTGAACCTGATATCGTTGGCGCATTCGTGGGCATCGCCGTCGGTTTGCATCAGTTTGAGCTGGGGGTGTTTGATGGTAATTTCTTTACCCCTTAAATGGGTAACATAAGGACTTGACGCAATTGTGCCAGTCATTGCGCGGAGCGCTATCAGCCCGCCCAGTATTTTCGGAAAACTACGGATGATGATAACATCGAGTATACCATCGGTATAATCGGCCATCGGCGCTATTTTAAAATTATAACCGAACTGCTGACCATTGGCCACATTCACCATAAAGGCTTTTTCTGTAAGCACTTTTCCATCAACAGTTATTTCAAAATTCCAGGGTTTGTATAGCCACAGGTATTTGGTTACCAGCCAGCTATATACGCCCAGGCCACGTTTAACGCTTGTCGCAAATTTTTTAGAGATCAGCGCATCGAAAGCCACGCCTGCATTGCTTACAAACAACCTTTCATTTGCATAGGCAAGGTCGATATCAAGTATCTTACCCGTGTTTATCACTTTCATCGCTTCGGCAACGTCGAGCGGAATTTTCATGGTACGCGCCATACCATTGCCCGATCCTTTGGGTATAATAGCCAAGGCGGTATTAGTGCCTGCAAGGCCCTGTACCACGTCGTTTACCGAGCCATCACCACCCACAGCGACAACAGCATAAGCGCCTTTGGCTGCTGCCTGCCTGGCAAGTTCAGTTCCATGTTTTGCGAACTGTGTATGTATCACCTCATGACTGTATACCGCTGTATCAATAGCAGCAGTAATAGCAGCCTTTATCTCCTTTTCCCTTTCAACACCTGCACGCGGGTTTATAATGAATACAAGGTGTTTCCTGCTCATAAAATTTTCGCTTTTAAGCTAAGGTCCATACTAACGGCATGGTGTATAATTGCACCCGCTGAAATATAATCTACGCCGGTACGGGCATAGTCTGCAACATTGTTGAGTTGTATGCCGCCAGAGGCTTCTGTTTCATACCTGCCTGCTATCATCTGCACAGCTTCATCCAATAATTCAGGCGTATAATTATCCAGCATAATGCGGTCAATATTCCCTACTGCCAGTACGCGCCTCACATCATCGAGCGTGCGGGTTTCCACTTCTATTTTCAGTGCCAGGTTATTGGCTTTTAGGTAATTGCAGGTATGCTCAATAGCTTTTTCTATCCCCCCGCAAAAATCAATGTGGTTGTCTTTAAGCATCACCATATCGTACAGGCCCATACGGTGATTAACACCGCCGCCAATACGCACCGCATCTTTCTCATGCTTCCTGAAAAGTGGTGTGGTTTTGCGGGTGTCCAGTATTTTGGTTTTATATTCTTTTATAGCGTTAACGTATTGGTTGGTTAGCGTGGCTATACCGCTCATACGTTGCATGCAATTCAGCGAAAGGCGCTCCGCCTTAAGTATGGTGTGCACGCTTGCATCAACTTCAAACGCAACTTCACCTACGGTAACCCTATCACCATCTGCCTTATAAACACTGAACTTAGCTTCCGGTTCCAGAAACTGGAAGATCTCCTGGGCCAGTGTTATGCCGGCAATAATACCTTCTTCTTTTATCTTGAGTACTGCCCTGCCCTTTGCTTCCACAGGTATGCTTGCCAGTGTGGAATAATCGCCCCCTCCTACATCTTCGTGCAGTGCCGCCTTTATAAATTCCTGTGTTGTCAATTTTTAGTAATTAGCGCGCAAAATTACAGGATAAAATGATATGTTTATGTTTTCTTTTAATTACCGGAATACCAAAAAAACTACTTTGCAGCGCAGGCAATAAGGCCTTGAGTACAGGATATGAAAGCAATAGCACACCAACATAAAAAGACCCGGTTTGCCCCAACACCCAGTGGCTTTTTGCATTTGGGTAATGTGCTTTCGCTTGCTATTACTGCTGCACTTGCCGAACAAACAAGCTCGCGCATACTTTTGCGCATAGATGACCTGGATAGGGAGCGGACTCAACCCGAATATGTGCGGGATATTTTCGAGACCCTGAACTTTATGGAAATAGCGTGGGATGAAGGCCCCGGCGACGAAGCGCAATTTGAAAATGAATACGCTCAATTGCATCGTATGCCATTGTATAACAATGCCTTAACGCACCTTGCTAACAACGACCATGTTTTTGCCTGCACCTGTTCACGCAGTGAAATACTGCGGCAGGAACCAGAAGGTATATACCCGGGCACCTGCATTCATAAAGATCTGCCGCTGGACACACCGGGGTGCTGCTGGCGGCTTCGCACACCCGACATAGCAAACGTTCGTGTAAATGCGTTTAATAAGGGAACGATTGCCACACAAGTGCCGAAAAGCATGCGCAATTGTATTGTCCGTAAAAAAGATGGCTACCCCGCCTACCAGTTAAACTCCATAATTGACGACATTCATTTTGGGGTCGATTTTATTGTAAGGGGTCAAGACTTATGGGAATCAACGCTCGCCCAATTGCATTTGTCTGAATTGTTCGGTGAAAACTCCTTTCGGAATAATACCTTTTTACATCATCCGCTTTTAATTGGTGCGGATGGCAGTAAACTTTCAAAGTCGGCAGGTGCTACATCAATACAATACCTGCGTAAACAAGGCTTATTACCAGCTGATATCTATGCGCTGATAGGCAGCGTGCTTAACTTTAAAAGCGCTGTTTCTACAAGGCAGGAGCTGACCGAATTAGTTTTTCTAATACAGATCAGTTATAGCACACAAATTGTGGCGCAATTTGCGCTATAATAAAGTGCTGTAAATTAAATTTGGCCCTACCCTACAACTCAATACACACATTCTTCGGCTCTGTAAAGAAGCGCAGGGCATCCCAGCCACCTTCGCGGCCAACGCCTGAGTTTTTGAAACCGCCGAACGGGGTACGTAGGTCGCGGAGCAACCAGCAGTTCACCCATATTATGCCGCTTTGCACTTTGGCTGCTACACGGTTGGCGCGGCTTATGTCTTGTGTCCAGATGGTTGCGGCAAGGCCGTAGTCGCTGGTATTGGCCAGTTGCAGCGCTTCGTCCTCTGTTTTAAAAGACTGCAGCGTTACTACGGGGCCAAATATCTCTTCCATATTGGTGCGGCATCCTGCGCCGAGGCCTTCTATTATGGTTGGGGCAATGAATAAACCGTTTTCACAGCGGCCTGTTCCTTTTATGGCAGCACCACCCAGTAACACTTTGCCACCTTCCTGCCTGGCCAGTTCTATGCAGCTGAGTACTTTATCGTAATGCAGCTTACTCACTACTGCGCCCTGCTTGCTGGTATCGGCCAGCGGGTCGCCAACCGTTAGTTTCTGTACCCGGGCAATAAACTCTTCTTTAAACTTTTCGTAGATGCTTTCTTCCACCAATATGCGGCTACCACAAAGGCATATCTGCCCCTGGTTAGCGAAGCTGGATTGGATGGTTGTATTCATCATCTTGCTCCAATTGCAATCGGCAAAAATGATGTTGGGGTTTTTGCCACCCAGTTCTAACGATATTTTCTTAAACATAGGTGCAGCTACCGACGCAATGTCTTTTCCTGCACGTGTACTGCCTGTAAATGATATCGCTTTTATTTGCGGATGCGCTACAATAGCTGAGCCGCAGCCCGGGCCAGTGCCATGTATAATGTTTAAAACACCAGCAGGCAAACCAGCTTCCTTGCAAATAATGCTGAGCAGGTAGGCTGTCATTGGCGTTACTTCGCTGGGCTTGGCTACTACACAATTACCTGCGGCGAGTGCCGGGGCAATTTTCCAGGTAAACAGGTACAATGGTAAATTCCATGGCGATATGCAGCCCACCACACCCACTGGCTGGCGGAGCGTGTAGTTGATAGCCTTATCTTCCATATTGTGGCTATCGGTGCTGAAGTGCATGATGCCGGTTGCGAAGAACCTGAAGTTAGACGATGCACGAGGTATATCTACCCGCTTACTAAGCGATAGTGGTTTACCATTGTCGTTGGTTTCGGCAAGTGCAAGCGCATCGAGGTTATTATCTATCAGCTCGGCAATGCGGTTCAGTATCTTAAAGCGCTCTTCAAGGGTGGTAACGCTCCATGCCGGGAAAGCTGCTTTGGCTGCCGCAACTGCCGCCTCTACATCGCTAATATCGCTGTCTGGCGTCTGGCTATACACCTCACCTGTTGCCGGGTTAATATTATCTATGTATTTGCCATTAACAGGGGCCACTAATTCACCACCAATGTAATTAGCTATATGTGCGGGAGCTGAAAGATTCATATTGCGAAATTAGGAAAAAACACGGTCAGTATTTATCACTGCCAATTGCCGACACTAGACAGGAGCTCTGTTGAAAGTAAGGTCAATTTACATAATCCTACCCCATCTCTATATAATTCCCACTTATTCTAACTGTTGGTACGCTTATTGAACCTGTGTTATTAACTAAAAAAGTTTAAAACTATGAAAAGGAAATTCTTGATGTTTGCAGGATGCGTTACATTGTTTAGTGCAGGACTTTTCTCTTGTAAGAAGGATGACAATAATACGACGAACAGCGGCAATGCTGAGTTTAAAATGCACCTTACTGATGCGCCTGCAAATTATGATGCGGTAAACATTGATATACAGCAAATAGGCTTTACCATGCAAGGCAAAAGTGAAGTGATGATAACACCGAACCGCGTGGGTGTATATAACATACTGAAATTTAAAAACGGGCTGGATACATTGCTGTCAACAATGGTGTTACCGGCAGGCACAGTGGGCCAGATAAGGCTGGTACTTGGCAGTAACAATTCGGTGGTGGTTGCAGGTGTAAGCCACGCATTAAATACGCCAAGCGCACAGGAAAGTGGCCTGAAGCTTAACCTGAACCAAACATTTGCCGCTAACGGATCTTATGACATCTGGTTCGATTTTGATGCTGCGAAGTCAATTGTTGAAACCGGCGCCGGCAGCTATAAGCTGAAACCTACTATCAGAGCGTACAGCGCCGTTACCAACGGCCGCATAAGCGGTAATGTATTGCCATTGGCCGCTTTTGCAACCGTCTATGCCGTTAATGGTACTGATACTTCAGCGGCTGTGCCATCAAATATTGATGGGTCGTTTGTAATAAGCGGTTTGTCGGCAGGCACGTACCAGGTTATATATCAGCCGGCAGTCAGCGCTTATTTTTCATTCAGCAGTTCGGCAAATGTCAGCTATGGCAACATTACCAGCGCAGGTAGTGTTACTCTGCACCTGTAATTACATTCATCACATTTTTTACAAAGAGGTTAATAGTTTACTATATCGTAAAATATTAACCTCTTTAACATGTTATGGTATTAAAAAAGAGCTATTTTTGCCTTGTGAAGAATAAAAAGGAACTTAACATATTGCCGGTTTCCCCCGTTGCAGCAGAAGGGGAAAAGAATGTCCTTAAAAAAATCCTTAATGACAAAAGTGATATCAATGCCTATTTCAACGGCAATATTTCACTTGATCAGTTGCAGGCTAAAGGCGTTAAACTTGTCAAAGCCATATAATTTCCTATATAATGAAGCGGATAATTCTTACTCGTTTGCAACCGTAAACGACGTTCGTTATTTCGTTTACTTTAGCGATGGGAGCAATTATTTTCCGCAATATCCTGATATTTCGTCACGTGTTTATCTTTTCGGATTTTTAACTCAGTCAAAAATAGTTCCTGCTGACTCACGTGTTCGGGATACTATCATCAAAATAGTTATTGAGTACTTTAAAAATAACACTCACAATATTTTACTCTACGTCTGCGACACCAATAACCAGCAAGAAATTCACAGAAGCAGGAAATTCAATAGTTGGTACCAAATGGTACCAAATTCAGGAATTGTAAAACTCGATCAGGTAATATCGTTTGATAACAACAACTATATTTCGATATTGTATCATGAACATAACCCTTATGCAGCTGAAATCAACGACGCCTTTACAAATCTTGAAAAAGACCTGTTCAAGTAAACTTGCTGCACGTTAAGCTATACTTTAAATAACCACTATCTCATAAAATTCATTCGGGTCGTAATATTTCTGAGCCAGTGCTTGAAGCTCTTTTGTAGTTATAGTTTTGTAGATGTTGATATTGTTATTGAACTGCTCCTCGGTAAAGCCATTCAGAATAAGCGAACGCCAGCGTTGCAATATTGAAAACGGACCATCCAAATCGCCTAATATGCCACCCAGCAGGTAGTTCTTTACCAATAATAGCTCTTCGTCATCGGCAAGTTCGGTACGCAAGGCCTCCATTTCTTTGTAAATTTCCTTTACAGCCAATTCGGTTACTTCACTGCCGGTTTCGGTTTGTATCATCATCGACCCCCCATTTATTTCAGGTATCAAAGAACTGTGAATGCCATAGGTATAGCCTTTTTCCTCCCTTATATTGCTCATAAGTCTGGAACCGAAATAACCGCCGAAAAGCGTATTCAGCACCACCATTGGTGTATAGTCGGGGTGATGGCGGTTAGGGAATAATCTTGCAACTCGAATTGCACCCTGCACACCATTGGCATCGTTTGAAAAGCGCTGCACTCTTTCTGCTTTCGCAGGCAACTGGAATTCGCCAGGTACTATTGTTGATGGCGTCAATGCGCTCTTACCAAACACCTCGTTCAGTGCCTGTACGTCGCTTTCGCCTACCCTGCCACCCATAAAAATCCGGGCATTAGCGAGGTTGTAGTTGGCTTTATGAAACGCAACCAGGTCTTCACGGGTTATGGCTTCTATGCTTTCCTGCTTCGAAAACCTGCCATAAGGGTGATTTTCGCCAAAGAGTAATGCGTCAATTTTTTGGTTGGCAACAAATTCGCATTGGCGGAGATTTACCAGTAACCTTTGTATGGCATTACGCTTGTGTATCTCTACTTCGTGCTCAGGGAAATTTGCTTCAGTAATTATTTCCAGTACCATTGGCAAAAGCTGCGGCAGGTGTTTGGATAGGGAGTACAACGTAATAGTAGCATTATCGTTACCCGCTGCAATCTTGAGCTGCGCGCCATAAAACTCAAGCGCCTCATTTATTTGTTCTGATGTGTACTTGGCAGTGCCGTTCTTCATAATGCCTGCTGTAGCCTGCGCTACCGAAGCTTTAGGCTCATACCATAAACCTGCAGGAAAAACCCAGTCTATCTGTAACACATCCTGCACACCAGCGCCAACCCAGTAAAGGGGAAGCCCGTTATCAAGCTTTGTAGTATTGAGGGGAGGAAGTTTATAGTCAAATTCAATTGCGTCATGTATAACCGGTGCGGTGCTTCTATCCAATGCCATGTAATGTACTTTTTACCAAAGATAGCATTCTGAAAAAATCTACCGGATAGAAATAACAAATGAGGGGATAATAAGCCCAAACAATAGTGTATGTATTATAAAATCAGTCGTGAGCAAGGTACATGGAATTAGAACCGTCAATAGCGCACTCTTATAACGCCTTGCTGAACATAAACCTCTTTTCAATAATGCATTTATATTTTTTACTATCTTTGTTCTATTGATTATTAGCGTATGAAAAGAATCCTGTTTTTGTGTTTTTGCATATTGCCTGTTCTTTGTTTTGCGCAACCTGGCTATATACACACTTATGCAGGTGGGGGTTCATCGTCTGCCGACAGTATACCTGCGACCAGTGCTTACATGAATTCTATCTCATCGGTCTGTACGGATTCTCACGGAGATCTTTTCATATCTGTTGTTAATGATTGCAAAGTGAGAAAAGTAAACGCACGAACGGGTATAATAACTAATTATGCCGGAACCGGTTATCACACCTACACCGGCGATGGGGGCCCGGCAACCGCTGCATCCTTTGATCGTTCCGCCTATATAGCAATTGATGGTAGCGACAATTTGTATATAGCAGATTACAATAATCAGGTCGTTCGCAAAGTGGATGCTTCCACGCGTATCATAACAACTGTGGCAGGCGGAGGTAGCTCCACGTCCGATAGCGTTCCTGCAACTACCGAAAGCCTGGCATTTTATGATATTGCAGTTGATGCTCCGGGAAATCTATATGTATATACCTCGAACAATAGAGTTAAGAAAGTAAATGTAACTACTGGACTAATCTATACAATTGGTGGCGGTGGATCATCATGGGCAGACAGTATACCCGCAACGAATGCACCTATATCTCAACCACAGTCTATGCGGGCTGATGCTGCAGGAAATGTCTACTATGTCGAGTCATACACGCACGGTATACGAAAAATAGATGCTACGACCGGAATAGTTACTACGCTTACCGGCACCGGATCTTCAGTGGCAGACAGTATCCCGGCAGCTAGCTATTATTCTGCTGGCGGCGAGTACTTCGACTTTGATCCATCTGGTAACATCATATTGTTAGACGCGGCCCTAACAATAAGAAAACTGGATATAGCTACAGGGATAATAAAAATAATTGGTGGCGGAGGATCCTCAGTGGCTGATAGCGTACCCGCGACAGCAACAAACATGACGTCCTACGACTTTTTACATGTGGACAGGGTTAATAACATCTATATTTCATCATACCTCTACTCCAAGGTTAGAAAAATAAATGACTACCCGCTTGGCTTCTTTTCAGGCTTTGGTAGCGACAGCCTCGATATCTCGGTAAATAAATTATGTAGTGGCCCACAACTAACTACATTAGTCAACCACTATGCAGCATCTTCAACTATTAAAACTTATTTTGGCGATGGCACAAGTATAACCAACGCAGTATCATTTGGCTATGGTGGCGTTGGGTTTGTGGTACTAAATCATACTTATGACAACAGCGGTACGTACGCTATAAAGCAGGTGCTTTCTATCGCGGGAACGGCAGTTGATTCGTTTCAATTTTCTTATACACATATTTTCTGCAGCACTATTCCAGTGCAAGTTTATTACGACAACGATAACAACTGTAATAAGGACTTAAGCGAACCGCTGATTTCGCAGCCAATACTTACCGAAGTTGACTCCAATGGTATCGCTATTGATACGATTTCAAGCACTAGCGGTTTTTATTACAGAGCATTCGGTTATTCTGGAGATGTCTATAGCTTTCGGATCTTATCTGTTCCCACCGGCTTCCATGTTGCTTGTCCGTCAACAGGGATTATATCCGATACTTTAGTTACCAGTGTTTATACCAAACCTGTGCACTACATGGGTATTGCATGCGATTCCGCGCATGCCGTTGATCTTGGTGTATTTTTTGGATCTGTACATACCGGGGTACACACTCAGGATGGCAATATTTACGCTTTTAATAACTACTGTACACCCACAAACGGAACAGTAATATTATCTCATAGTTCGCGATACAGTTATTTTACAGCCACGCCTGCACCTTCGTCAACCACAGCTACCTCCATCACCTGGAATATTTCCGCTCTCACTGGGCAGGCTGATTCGCTTGCGCATATTTACTACTGGCTTGAAGCATATTCAGGTTATCTATTGCCTGGCGATACGACTAATAGCATAGTTACAATTATTCCAACAACCGGCGATGCCGACACTACTAATAATATTGCAGTTAGGGTAGATACCGTGCGCGCAGGTTACGACCCTAATAGTATGGAAGTAACTCCCGCCTACCATACCACGTCAGGCACAAAACTGCAATACACTATCCACTTCGAAAATACAGGCAACGACACAGCTCACAACATTTATGTGATGGATACGCTTTCTGATGATGTAGATATATCCAGCTACAACATTGTAGCCGCTTCGCACACCATGTTTCTTACCAAATTGAAGTCTGGTGGGCACAATATTCTTAAGTTCGATTTCCCTGTAATTAACCTGCTCGATAGTTCTCACCATTGTCTTTGTGATGGCATGGTTACATACACAATCAAATCAAAAGCCGGATTGCCTGACTGTCACCACATCTATAACCGCGCGGGCATCTACTTCGATGTGAATCCTGTAGTGATGACAAATACTGCAGATAACGTAATTGGTTGCTGGCCTTCTTCAGTAGGCAATTTGCAGTTTAAAGTTAGCAGTCCACACGTTTATCCGAACCCGGCCTATGATGTGTTGAATGTTGAAACAGAAGGTACGGCTATAGCATCATACACCATAACCAACAGCGTGGGCAGTGTGGTGCTTACTAATGCTATCAATACTAAACTTGCGCAGGTAAATATAAAGGCATTGCCATCCGGCCTGTATTTTATTAACCTCAAGGGTATGGAAGGGACCGTGGTAAGGCGGTTTGTGAAGTGGTAGGCATGTAATAGATTTACAACGAACGTTTTAAAAACCGACAATGAAAAAATTACTTTTTCTTTTGCTGACAGTTGTTTCGGCCAGTGCACTACAAGCGCAAACAATTACGACTGTTGCCGGAAACGGTACGGCTGGGTTTAGCGGTGATGGCGGTGCGGCCACAGCGGCTGAGTTGAATTACTGGACATCTGGTGTTACGGTTGATGTCAGTGGAAATATTTACATAAGCGACAATTCAAACAACAGAATACGTTTCGTGAACACGGCTGGAATTATCTCTACCATTGCGGGTAACGGGTCAACTGGTTATAGTGGCGATGGCGGCCCTGCAACCGCAGCAAGCCTGCACGGGCCTACTGGTATTGTTGTTGACGGTAGCGGAAATATTTATATAGCCGACCGTTATAATAATTGCGTGAGGAAGGTAGATGCATCGGGCATCATTACAACACTTGCAGGGAATGGCACGAGTGGCTATTCGGGTGACGGAGGTACAGCAACTGCAGCAAAGCTCAACCAACCCGACGGAATAGCCATTGATAATGCAGGTAACATCTACATAGCCGACTGGTATAACTTCAGGGTAAGAAAAGTAAATACATCAGGCATCATAACCACATATGCCGGAACCGGTGCCGCAGGATACACTGGCGATGGCGGACCAGCGACGGCCGCAACTTTCAACTACGTAAACTCGGTCGCTACGGACCTTTCGGGGAACGTGTATGTTACCGATGGAAGTGCGAGCGTAGTAAGGAAGATAGCGCCTTCTGGTATCATTACAACAATTGCAGGAGCGGGAAGCGGCGGTTATAGCGGTGACGGCGGACCAGCAACAGCGGCAGCACTTAACGCTGTAAGGGGTGTTATTGTTAATGCTATGGGAGAGATTTTTATTGCTGACAGGAGTAACTATTGCATTCGCAAAGTGAATACATCCGGCATCATTTCCACCATTGCCGGAACTGCCGGTTCCGCAGGCTACGGTGGCGATGGCGGACCTGCCACAGGGGCTCAGTTAAATGCGCCCAATGCATTGGCATTAGATGCCCAGGGAGATATTTATATATGCGACGGCGATGTGAATAGCTCTATCCGGAAGGTTCATTATATCCCCACCTATGTTTCCGACAGCTTTAAAATTTTTGTTGATAAATATTGCAGTGGACCGCAGTTAACAGTGGTTCCGAATCACTATTCGTCCAGTATGTATGTAAAAACCTACTTTGGTGATGGTGCTATCGACAGCTCAGTAATTTCAGGTAGCGGAGCAGCTATAATTAACCACCCTTACGCGAATAACGGCACCTACACGGTAAAGCAGGTACTTCATACTGCAGGTGTGGTTATTGACTCTTTTCAATTTACTTACAACCATATTTTATGCAATTCATTCTCAGTTAAATTTTATTTTGATGCTAATAGCAATTGCGCAAAGGACTCTTCAGATGTATTTACTTCACAGCCTGTGCTAGTAGAAGTTGATTCTAATAGTGTAGCGATAGATACAATTTCGGCTACCAGCGGTTTTTATTATACTGCTTTCGGAGCTTCGGGCGATGTTTACGCATTTAAAGTCATTTCTGCTCCGGCGGGGTTTCACGTTACGTGCCCATCTTCAGGCATCCTTTACGATACTTTGAGCATAAGTACATTTTCAAATCCAATTCAGTACGTTGGCATGGAATGTATCACGTCTTCCAGCTTCGATTTGAGTGTTAACTCGGCAATCCCAATAACAGGTACGTTCGACCAACAAGGTGATATCTATGTTCAAAATGCCTACTGCATGCCGGTTACAGGAACCATTACCTTACACCACAGCATGAAGTATTCCGGGACACCAGACTTTGTTAGCCCTACCCCAACAACTATTACCCCAAACACAATAGTTTGGAACATAGGTGCGCTTTCCTCCACACTTTCAGGACCAGGCCATATGCACTATGTGATATATGTACCAGGTGCGCTTCTTACACCAGGAGATACTGTACAGTCTTATGTTACCATAGACCCGGAAACGGGTGATGTGGACACGTCAGATAATTCGGACTCAAGTATTGACACCGTTCGCGCCGGTTGCGACCCTAATGCTATATGGGTGAAACCTGCAGGCTGTATAGCTTCTGGCGCTGCCTCTACACAACTGAAATACACCATCAATTTTGAAAATACGGGTAATGATACTGCACATAATATTTATGTGATGGATACATTATCACCCTATGTAGATGCAAACAGTATGCGCATTGTAATGGCTTCGCATGAAATGTATACAACCAAAATAAAAGATGCTGCAGGCCACAACATTATAAAATTCGATTTCCCTAAAATAAACCTTCTCGACAGCTCACACCACGGCCAATGCGACGGCGCGGTTATTTATACCATCAACACCATACCGGGCCTGCCAAACGGCACCGACATTAAAAACCGTGCAGGAATTTACTTTGATATTAATGATGTTGTAATGACCAACCAGGTAACTAACGGGATTGGTTGTCCACCTGTTTCAGTTGGCAGTATTCAATTGGCGGTTAGCAGTCCCCGGGTTTATCCGAACCCAGCTTATGATGTGCTAAATGTTGAAACAGATGGGATGGCTATAGCATCATACACCATTACCAACAGCGTGGGAAGTGTAGTGCTGGCCAACACTATCAATAATAGACTTACACCGGTAAATATTAAGGCATTGCCATCAGGGCTGTATTTTATTAATCTCAAGGGTGTGGAAGGCACTGTGGTTAGGCGGTTTGTGAAGTGGTAAATAGCCATTGAGCGCTATGTTTAGATAGATCTTGACGAGCTTCTGCAAGCCGCTAATATCTTCATATAAAATCTTTCACTCAGGTAAATCAGCATACAGACCATTATATCATTACCTTTGCGCAAATTTTTAAAGAAATCATGGCTTTACAGGCAGGGATAGTAGGATTACCCAATGTAGGAAAATCAACACTTTTTAACGCGGTAAGCAATAGCGCAAAGGCGCAGGCATCTAATTACCGTTTTTGCACTATTGAACCAAACGTAGGCCAGGTGGAAGTGCCGGACGAACGTATGGCAAAACTTGCTGAACTGGTACAACCTCAGCGTACAGTGCCTACCACTATCGAGTTTGTTGACATTGCAGGCCTGGTTAAGGGCGCAAGTAAGGGAGAAGGCCTCGGCAATAAATTCCTGGCCAACATTCGCGAAGTAGATGCTATTGTACACGTTATCCGCTGCTTTGAAGATGAAAATATTTTGCGTGAAGAAGGTGATATTAACCCTATAAGCGATAAAGAAATTATTGATACCGAATTACAGCTTAAAGACCTGGATAGCGTAGAAAAGAAAATTGCCCGTATTGAAAAGCAGGCCAAAACCGGCGATGCAAAAGCAAAACGCGCGCTTGAAGTATTGCAACGCTGCAAGCAACACCTGTATGAAGGTAAAAACATACGTGGCCTGCAACTGGAAGGCGAAGACAAAGATGCTACTGCTGATATCTTCCTGCTTACAGAAAAGCCGGTATTATATGTTGCCAACGTTGATGAGGCCGCACTTTTAACCGGTAACAAGTATTCTGATGCACTGGTAAAGGTAGCAACTGAAGAGGGTGCACAGGTTATTGTGATGAACAATTCTATTGAAGCACAAATAACCGAACTGGAAGCGCTGGAAGATAAAGAACTCTTTTTCGCAGAATACGGACTTACCGAACCAGGCCTGAACAGGTTGATCCGTTCTACTTACAAACTGCTTAACCTTATTACTTATTTTACCGCAGGTGTGCAGGAAGTACGCGCATGGACGATACAAGCAGGTTGGAAGGCCCCACAGGCGGCCAGCGTTATCCATACTGATTTTGAAAAAGGATTTATTAAAGCAGAAGTTATCGCTTATAAAGACTACCTGCAATATAAAAGCGAAGCTGCCTGCCGCGAAAGTGGTAAGCTGCGTATTGAAGGCAAGGAATACGTAGTTAGTGATGGCGACGTAATGCACTTCAGGTTCAACGTATAATGGCAATTAAACAATATTGGGTTGCATAGCGCAGAGCAGTTTCACGCAAAGGCGCAAAGACGCATTTTACAGCTTATTCAAGATGTAAGAGGCGCAACAACCAAGGGTGAAAATGCTATTTTACGCGTGAAATAATAGCCACGACTTTTAAGTCGTGGTCGAAAAAATAGAATATCCGGCTTTAGCCAAACATTTTTAGAGGTACAAGGGAAAGCACAAAACAAAGTAATGGACCAGGCAAAACAACATACGCTTAAGTCATACTTTATTTTGTGCTTTTGTATTTTATACATGGGTTGCTCCGGTCCACAGCCAAAAACTATACCGAAACCTCCCGACCAGGCGAACAATCTACGGGCAATGGATACCCTTATTGCTCAACTGAAAACCGGCGATGTTGTACTACGGGCCGGTAACGGGCCATTCAGCTATATGCTTGCCAACATTAACCAGAAAGATAAATCGTACTCTCATTGTGGTATTGTTGTTATAGAAGAAGGTTATCCTTTCGTGTACCA
The DNA here is from genome assembly GCA_947447265.1 of Chitinophagaceae bacterium. GTDB lineage: Bacteria > Bacteroidota > Bacteroidia > Chitinophagales > Chitinophagaceae > Flavipsychrobacter. Next base: position 26,736 of record CANFKC010000003.1, on the reverse strand, counting down.
TTGCATAGGCGGGGAAGACAATACGGAAGAGAGGCTGCGCCGTGATTCTGTAACATTCTTCTTTTCGCCGGAAAGGAATATGGGCATAGCGGCAGTGCGTTATGATATGCAAACTGATGTAATAGCCCGCTTCGCAACAATAGTACATGACTATTATAAACTGCGTCCCATTTTTGACCCCAAGTTCGACCTGGCCACTGACAATGAACTGTATTGCTCCGAATTTGTTTATAAGGCAGTTTCGCGGGCGGTAAACGATAGCGCATACATCCCGAAATCATATGGTTATAGCCGAGCCTATATTGGCATTGACGATCTTTACCTTAACCCACACGCCACCATACTGGCAAAGGTTAGTTACCGGTAGCTGAAGGGTACGGCATGGTAATTTTAAATGCATGCTGCCGCATGCCCGTTCATTTAAATGAACTAATAATAATACCTTTGCAGCCCAAACATAATTAGCATGAAAAAAGGTATTATTTTCCTTTCCTTATTGGTTCTGGCTGTAGTTTCGCTTACCAGTTGCAGCAAGAACACTCCCGAAGCTGTTGCCAAAGACTGGCTGACTGCATTCTATCACCAGGACTATGATGTGGCCAAGAAGCTATCAACAGAAGAAACCAAGGCTATGTTGGTAACCATACAGGGTTTCAGCGGTTCGCTTGCCGATTCTACAAAGCAAAAAGCGAAGCAGGTAACTATTAATATAAAATCAGTAAAAACGGAGGGAGATAAAGCGACTGTAACCTTCACCGCATCGAACGCACCCAACCAGGAAGAGCCACCACTAAAACTGGTAAAACAAAGCGATAAATGGTTGGTACAGTTTACAAAATCTGATTTTAAACCTACCGACTCAGGTGAGCCTGCAGCCAATGGCGGCGCTACCATAACCGTTGATGCACCAACTACACCCGCTGCCCCTGCCGATTCTACAACCATGGCACCTGACACCGCCAAACAACAATAAAAAAGATACATTGATATACAACCGCCTTAGTGATAAGGCGGTTTTTTTATGCTCATTGCCAACTACACCGCATTACTAAATGTTCTGGCACTTTTGGCTTTTCGCTGCAACTGCAAATCGAAAGCGCTACAGATGTTGCGTATAAAATGGCGGCCTGCCTCGGTTACACTTACATGCAGGCCCGCTAGCGTGAGCAATCCGTCATTCTCCAGCTTTTTTAATTCGGGAAAAGTGTAGGTCGCTAACAAACCGGCATGAGCTGACCGCATTGTTGTTTTGCCGCGGCAGCTTAAGTCCAGTATGTACTGCCGGAAGGCGCGGTCTTCGTCGGTAAGAAAATACCCTTTTTGTACTGCGGGCAACCCTGCATTAATTCGCTGGTAATAGCCTTGTATAGTTTTTTCGTTTTGTGCATATGCCGTGCCGGTATCGCTTATTGCCGATACCCCCAGCCCGAGCAGCATGCCCGTGCGGTGGGTGGTATACCCCATAAAATTGCGGTGCAATGTACCGCTTTGTGCCACTTTATACAAATCATCGCCCGGCAGTGCAAAATGATCCATCCCGATGTCGTAGTAGCCATTTTCGGCAAACAGTTGCTTACCAAGCTGGTATAGTTTCATTTTTTCGCCGGCATCCGGCAGGTCGTTTTCATCGAAAAGGCGCTGTCCACGGCTGGTCCATGGCACATGGGCATATCTGTAAAACGCAACCCGGTCGGGCCTCAGTGAAATTGATTGCAATAATGTGCGCCTCATGCGTTCGGTATCCTGCAAGGGCAAGCCATAAATCAGGTCAAAATTAACCGATGTATAGCCAATAGCCCGGGCCAGCTCAGTAGCCCTTTGCACATTTTCAAATGGTTGTATGCGGTTAATAATGCGCTGCACATCAGGGTCATTATCCTGCACGCCATAGCTTACCCGCCTGAAACCAATGTCGAATAGTGTATTTAAATGTGCTTCGGTGGTATTGTTCGGATGGCCCTCCAGGCTGAATTCATGCTTATCATGAATGATAGCAGAACTGATGATGGTATTTAACAACCGTTCCAGGTTAACAGGCGAAAAGAAGGTAGGCGTTCCGCCCCCCAGGTGTATTTCCCTTATTACTGGCTTATCATTCATCAGCCGCAAATACAGCGCCCATTCTTTTAAAATAGCGCCAATGTATTCGTCTTCCACCCCATGATTGGTAGTTATTTTTTTATTGCATCCGCAATAGGTGCATAACGATTCGCAAAACGGCAGGTGTATGTACAGGCTGATGCCGTCTTTGGTATTTTCAATTTTAAATTGATTCTGGAAATCAGCTGTCCATTCGCTTATGTCAATACTATCATTCCAGTAAGGAACGGTGGGATAGCTGGTATACCTGGGTACCGGTACATTGTATTTATTTAAAAGGCCCGTATCTATCATAGCAGCAGATATTTGCCGCAAGGTAGACCCGGCCTGTTTTTCGAATGATGACCGGCATCATGAAATAAAGTAATGGCAAATGTGTGACAAAAGGAAGAGGGTATTAACAGCCCGGGCTGGCTGTTTCAACTGGCTAACTTGTGGCATGCCCTAATTACTCCTAACTTTACACCATGCCACCCCCAAGCATAAAAGATATTCGGTTCATTCCCACTGCCTTACTGGAGCAATACAAATTGCAGATAGCTAGTGACGTGCAGCAAAATTTTGAAAACCTGCGTGACAGCGATCTGAGCATTGATACTTTTAGCTTTTATACATCGGTATCAGCCGTCTTTTCTTCAAAAATAGAAGGAGAAGAGATGGAACTGGATTCATACATAAAACATAAGCGGCTCGGTGGTCATTTTTCGGCTGACTATACCCGAAAAACAGACGATCTCTATGCTGCATACGTTTATGCTCAGCAAAACAAACTTGGGAGCGAAAACCTTTTCGAATCACATAAACTTATTACTAAAAATATTTTGCAGCCATCGAGGCAGGGGGAAATACGGGCAGGCAATATGTTTGTATTGACGGACGATGGACGTATAGAATATGTTGCAGCCGAACCAAGAATCGTAAAAAGGGAGTTGGATTGCCTCTTAACCGATATTGATACATTGCTGGTTTCGGAACTTCATTTTAATGAGGTATTGTTTTTCTCCTCGATGATTCATCTTTTGTTTGTGAAAATTCATCCTTTTGAGGACGGAAATGGAAGAACAGCCAGGCTACTGGAAAAATGGTTCATCGCGCAAAAGCTGGGCGCGAAAGCCTGGTTCATTCAATCAGAGAAAAATTATTATAACCAGCACCAAAACTATTATAAAAACCTGCGGGCACTAGGACTGGAATATGATTCCCTGGACTATAACAAAGCGCTGCCATTTTTGCTAATGTTACCACAATCAATAATTACCCAACCATAATTATCAACCATGCCATTCAACCGCATTCAACCAACCGACATACAATTTTTTAAAACCGTACTGGAAGCCCGCTATGTGCTGACGGATGAAGAGCACATAAGCCGTTGCAGCGGCGACCAGACGGAAGATCTCCGGTTTCCGCCAGAGGTGGTTTTGCAACCTGGCACTGCTGATGAAGTGAGCAAAATAATGGCCTATTGCAATACACAGCTTATACCTGTTACACCACGCGGTGCCGGTACCGGCTTAAGTGGCGGTGCATTACCCGTGCATGGCGGTGTGGCGCTGGATATGAAGCGGTTCAATAAAATTCTGCATGTTGATAAACGGAATTTTCAGGTTACTACTGAGCCGGGTGTAATTACCCAGGAATTGCAGGAGCATCTGAAAGCCGAAGGCCTTTTCTACCCTCCCGATCCTGCAAGCAAGGGCAGTTGCTTTATTGGCGGCAATGTATCAGAAAATTCTGGTGGCCCTCGTGCAGTAAAGTATGGCGTCGTAAAAGATTATGTGCTGAACCTTGAAATGGTGCTGCCCGATGGCACTATAATGTGGACTGGCGCCAATGTGCTTAAAAACGCAACTGGTTATAACCTTACCCAACTTTTGGTAGGTAGCGAAGGTACGCTTGGTGTTATCACCAAAATTGTATTAAGGTTGATACCTGCGGTGAAGCATGACCTTACCCTTCTGGTGCCCTTCCGTTCAGCGGTAGATGCCTGTGCGGCTGTAAATGCTATTTTTCTGGGGGGTTATACCCCATCGGCACTGGAATTTATGGAGCGCGACGCGCTGGAATGGTCCATGCGGTATACACAAAGCACAGCCATTGACCTGCCGGCCGATATTGCAGCGCATCTGCTTATAGAAGTTGACGGAAACTATATGGACGAATTGTACCGCGATGCGGAGGCTATTTCGGCAATAGTAGAGCGATACGACATTGGCGAAATATTGCTTGCGGATAGCCATGAACAAAAGCAAATGTTGTGGAACCTGCGTCGCAAAGTTGGCGAAGCGGTAAAGAGCAATTCAATTTATAAAGAAGAAGATACCGTAGTACCAAGGGCTGAATTGCCCGAATTATTGCAGATAATTAAGCAACTAGGTATGGAATATGGCTTTCAGTCGGTTTGTTATGGCCATGCCGGTGATGGCAATCTGCACGTGAACATTGTAAAAGGCGATATGAGCGACGATGACTGGAACCTGAAACTTACGGAAGGTATTAGTAAGTTGTTTAAGGAAGTGGTACGCCTGGGTGGCACCATATCCGGAGAGCATGGTATTGGGCTGGTTCAGAAACCCTATATGCACATTGCTTTTAATGATGCGCAATTGACGATAATGAAACAGATAAAAAATGTGTTTGACCCGAATGGGATACTTAATCCGGGTAAATTGTTTGTTTAAGAACGAAAAGGATAAGACAGTATACCACGGCTTAAAAGCCGTGGCAATGATATGCCTGCTCTCCTCATTAATGTAGAATTAGTTGCGCCTCTTAAATCTTAAATAACATCCGGATTACGACTTTGCGGCTTTGCGTGCCCCCTTTTTTTACGTTGATTAATTTTGCCTTGCCTTTGATAACAAAGCAAAACCGCCATCAGTAACTGATGGCGGTTTCTTATTTTAATGTTGTCAACTCTTACTTAAGCGGCCATGGCCATTTCCGGTTTTTTACCCAGCATTTTCATGAAGCGGTAATGCGACCCTATTGCGGCAATCATAGTAGGCATGGTGTGGTATTGTATGTTATACTCTTTACACTTGGCCTCTACTATCTTGCTTATTTCCGGATAGTGCACATGGCTTATGCGTGGGAAAAGGTGATGTTCTACCTGGAAATTCAAGCCACCTACGAACCATGATATTACTGGATTATTTCGGGCAAAATCAGCGGTTGTTTTTATCTGGTGTATAGCCCATTCGTTTTCAATTATTTTATCATCGGCACCTACAAACTCAAATTCTGTTTCTTCCACTACGTGAGCGAGCTGAAACACAATAGAAAGCGACAAGCCCAATGCCATGTGCATGAACAGGAAGCCTACTCCCCAAGCTGCCCAGCCTACGAAATAAACAGGTACTGCTATGTAAAAAACAACATAGAGCCCCTTGCTCATCCAGAAAATAGCGTGCTCTCTCGGATCCATTTTGTTCATTTCGGTAGTGTATATTTTCTTCTGGCCATACTTAACCATATCAATAACAAATACCCAAAGGAAAGAACTCAAAGCATATACCAGCCAAAGGTAAATATGCTGTATGCGGTGTGCCGGCTTCCATACCTGTGTCTGGCATTGACGTATTACCGGGCTTTTTGCTATATCATCATCAATACCATCAACATTAGTATAGGTATGGTGAATAATGTTGTGTTTTTGTTTCCAGATGAATGCATTACCGCCCAAAGCGTTTAACGTTAAGCCCAAAAGATCATTTACCCATTTCTTTGTGGAATAGCTACCGTGGCAGGCATCATGCATTATATTAAAGCCTACACCTGAAAGCGTAAGGCCCAGCAAAGCGCTAAGGCCGATACCCGTCATGTTAGTGTAGCCGCCCTTCAGCAGGAAAATATAAGTGAGAACCGCGACAGGGATGAGAATAACTGTTTTCAGGTACAGTTTCCAGTTTCCAGTTTTTCTGATGCCGTTTGTCTTAAAATAATTTTCTACATCTGCTTTTAACGCCTGAAAAAAAACTGCGTTCCGGTTATTATAAGTTACTTTAGCCATACTATGTACGCAAATCTAGCCAAAAGTAATAACTTTTTATGTTAAGATACTGGATTTTGGGGAGTATTGGGATAATACAGAAGGCAATCAATGTGAACCGGCAACTACAATTCATTTATAATAAATTACGAAAAATAGCGTTAAAAACCCTTGAGTTAGTAAACAAAGTAGTACATAAAATAAATTTAGTATTTTTACATTACCCAACTAACTGACAAAAACACTTTTTTATGAAAAAGCTATTAACAATTGGTGCACTCGCAGTCATAATATTTGCCGCTGTTTCGTGCCACAAAAATACGGTTACCCCTGCGGGCACTGTCACGCTCGATTTGCCGGCAGGCGATTACCATTATTTTAGTACCCGGTTTTCTGATTCTTCAGGTAATGCCCGTGCAACATTGGGCAGGGTGCTGTTTTATGACGGGCACCTCTCTTTAAACAACACCATCTCGTGCGCATCATGCCACAAACAGTCGTTGGGTTTTGCTGATAATGTTGCTGCAAGCGTTGGCTATGCAGGTCGGCTAACAAAACGAAATTCAAAAGGCATTCTCAATATTGCCGGTATCGATAGTTTTTACCGCCCGGAACTTGTTAGTAATCCAGGCAAAGCGCTGTTTTGGGATGGAAGGGTAAACATCCTGAAAAGCCTCGTAAGCAGGCCCATCACCAATCACGTAGAAATGGGAATTGATGACCTGGATGCGCTAGCGGCAAAGTTGTCTGCTTTATCCTTCTATCCCCCACTATTCCAGAAGGCTTATGGCAGCCCGGAGGTTACTCCAGCTAAAATATCAGAAAGTATCAGCGCATTTATGGCTGCCATCAGATCAAACAATTCAAAGTTCGACCAATACCTACAAAATAATCCAGGCATACTGAATGCCCAGGAATATCAGGGTATGGTGTTATTTAATACCAAATACAATTGTTCGGGCTGTCACCATCCGGGCACTCAACTTTATACATTTTCTGATATCATAGATATTGGCCTTGACCAGACTTACAGTGACATTGGAGCTGGTGCTGTTAACAATATCAGTTCAAATGACGGTAAGTTTGTTGTGCCTAGCCTTTCAAATGTAGCATTAACTGCGCCGTACATGCACGATGGTCGTTTTAAAACGCTTGACGAGGTATTAGACCATTACAGCCATGGTATTAAAAATAGCCCGAACCTCGACCCGATTTTCCTGAATGCAGACAGCACCACATTGCAGATGAATATACCGAGCCAGGAGAAAGCCGCTATTATTGCCTTTCTGAATACCCTGACGGACTACACCACCATTAACGACGTAAAATTCTCTAACCCCTTTAAAGTAAAATAAGTATGAAAAAAACTATTCTTGCCTCCATTTTGTTTTCAACATGGGGTTTAACAGCCACTGCCCAAACCCCTGATTTACTCGGCGCACCGAAAGAGAAGAAATATGAGCATGTAATTGGTGTTCAACTGAATAGCCTGATAAGGCAGGTTTTCAATTTTAACGGTAGTGCAGCCAGTAATACTAACCCATACCTGCTTACCTACAATATGAATTCCATTAAAACAGGTTGGGGCTTTCGCCTGGGCGCCGGCTTTGTAAGCAATACATCATCAAATGACGACGGTGTGAACACAAGGACTTCAAAGATTAACGACCTGCACATCAGGCTTGGCGCAGAAAAGGCGTTTAAATTAACTGATAAATGGAGTACCGGTATAGGGCTCGATGTTGTTATAAACAATAATGACGACCACACAACCGCTATTACCCATAGCTTTGATACTGTTACTACCAATACATCTGACATTATATCGAGTTATGGCGGTGGGGCAATGGCCTGGATAAAGTATAGTATTACCAAGAATATCGCTATAGGCACTGAAGCAAGTATGTATTATGTTACGGGCAATGAAAAACAATCGGTTGAAACAATCTTCGCTCATTCATCTAATCAGCAACCTGCGGTGAAAACTGACAACAAATTATCGCAAGGCAATTTAAATGTTCCGGTGGCCTTCTATTTATCTGTGAAGTTTTAAAGAACCTTTAAATTAATACCAGCGAATTCAGCATAACATTATTCCTAAAATAGCGGCAATTGCCGCTATTTTTTTGCAGTTAAAAAATAAAGTTGCGAATGTGAAAAAGTTTGCTTTACCTTTGTGTCAAAATAACACAAACTAAAAATGAGCGCTTTTCATACTTATAAAAATCCTTCGCTGGCAGTTGATATGGTGGTATTCGGCTATCAGGATAATAAGCTGAGTGTGCTGCTGCTGAACAGGAATGAAGAGCCTTTTAAAAATGAATGGACACTGCCGGGCGGCTTTGTGCGGATGGAAGATACTTTTGAAGAAACGTGCACCAACATACTTTCAAAAAAACTAGGCCTTACCAAACTTTACCTGGAACAGCTTTATTCATTCGATGAAACAGATAGGGACCCACGTGGCAGGGTAATTTCGGTAGCGTATTATTCATTGATAAACCCAGCAAAATTTAAAATAGTTGCAGGCAGCATGGCTAACGATGTAAAGTGGTTTGAAGTGAAGAAAATGCCCAAGCTCGCGTTCGACCACAAGAAAATATTTGCAGCGGCTATCAAACGCCTCCAGTCTAAAATCCTGTACTTTCCCCTGGGCTTCGAATTGCTGGATGACCTTTTTACAATGAGCGAATTGCACCAGTTGTATGAATGCATACTGGACACGGAAATTGACCGCCGCAACTTTAGCAGAAAAATACTCGATGCTGATTTTATAATTAATACCGGCATAAAACGGGAAGGCGTGAAGAACCGCCAACCTGACCTTTTCAAATTCAACAAAAAACTGAAACAAAATAATTTTCACCTTAACATACAACAACAATGACACTCAGCCCGATATTACTCAAGGATGGATATAAAGTAGGCCACAAATTTCAATACCCTGATGGCACTACGCTGGTCTATTCCAACCTTACACCCCGCAAAGCGCGGAATCCTGAACTGAACGAGGTGGTCTTCTTTGGTATGCAATACTTCATAAAAGAATACCTCATTCACCAATTCGCTGAAGGCTTTTTCAATTTACCTAAAGAGCAGGTATTGGCTGACTATGCAAGGCGAATGGACAATTACCTGGGTAAAGACAGCATAACTTACGACCATATTGCCGCGCTGCACGATCTTGGTTATCTGCCACTTGAAATAAAAGCATTAGCTGAAGGTACATTGGCACCCATGAAGGTTCCGGTATTTACCATAAAGAATACACGACCTGAATTCTTCTGGCTTACCAATATGTTGGAAACCATGCTAAGCAATATTATTTGGAAGCCATGCACATCTGCTACAACAGCCTTTCAGTATCTGCGCACATTTACCCAATATGCAAATGATACGGTGGGTAGCGATGATTCTTTTATTGGCTGGCAAGGGCACGATTTTTCTTTCCGTGGGATGAGCGGCATGGAAGATGCTGTGATAAGCGGTGCCGCACACTTATTATGTTTTACCGGAACAGATACTATACCTGCAATCGACTTTCTGGAGCAATATTATAATGCTGATTGTACCAAAGAATTGGTTGGGGCTTCAGTGCCAGCGACCGAACACAGTGTGATGTGCATGGGCGGCGAGACCAGCGAACTTGAAACCTTTACCAGGCTTATTACCAAAGTATATCCACAAGGCATAGTTTCTATAGTAAGTGATACGTGGGATTTCTGGCAGGTGATAACCGAATACCTGCCTGCACTTAAAGAAACTATAACGAGCCGTAATGGCAAGGTTGTAATTCGCCCTGATAGCGGTGACCCAGTGAAAATTATAATAGGCGATAAAGATGCCATTATTGGCAGCCCTGAATACAAAGGCGCTATTGAATGTATGTGGGAAACATTTGGAGGTACTATAACCGAGCAGGGTTACAAATTGCTGGATGCGCACATTGGACTTATATATGGCGATGGCATTACCATAGAGCGGCAGGATGCAATACTGGAGGGACTGAAGCAAAAAGGCTTCGCGAGCTACAATGTTGTTTTGGGCCTGGGTTCTTTTACGTATGAATATGTAACGCGCGACACTTTCGGGTTTGCTATGAAGGCTACTTACGGAGAAGTTAACGGGATAGGACGCGATATTTTTAAAGATCCAAAAACGGACGACGGCACGAAGAAATCAGCCCGTGGCTTACTGCAGGTATACAAACAAACCGATGACACCCTGGCACTCAAAGACCAATGTACCTGGGAGGAAGAAATGCAGGGAGAATTGAAAACAGTATTTAAAGATGGTAAGCTAATTATTGACCAGAGCCTTGCTGAAATAAGGGAGCGCATAAAAGGAAACCTGGTTGCTATGAACAAGAAAAACTACCACCATGAAAACGCAAGTATTATATAGGCCGGTTGGCTTAAAGGAATTAGAGCTGATAGCTGCAACAGGTTGGAAAGGCTTTCCGCCGAGGCTGGACTGGCAGCCTATCTTTTACCCGGTGCTGAACGAAGTATATGCCGCACAGATAGCGGAGCAATGGAATACAGGCGACGAATTTTCAGGCTATTGCGGAGCGGTTACCACGTTTGAAGTTGATGCGGAATATTTAATGCAATACCATGTGCAGAATGTGGGCGACGTAATACACGATGAGCTGTGGATACCGGCGGCCGCTCTGCCGGAATTCAATGCGCATATTGTCAACGGGATAACGGTATTGAATGTATTTTTTGGCGAAAAATTCATTTTGCCAGAGGAGAGTAATGCATGTGAAGTTCTTTTAAAATTTACGCAATTATGAGTTACAGTAACAACTGGCTTATTGATAAATATGCTGCCGGCGAAACCCTAACGTATACTTACTTCTGGGGACACCAACCTGCAAAAGATGGCAGCATTACTAAGAGTTGCTTCAGCCAATGGTGGCTGTCGCCTTTTGAAGTGAATGGTGTTGTTTACAATACTGCAGAGCATTGGATGATGTGCAAAAAAGCAGAACTGTTTGACGACAATATTATAGCTGCACAAATAGTGGCTGCCTCAAATCCGAAAGAAGTAAAGCAACTGGGCAGACAGATAAAAGGTTTTGATGCCGCTGCGTGGGATGCTGTAAAATTCGAGATTGTGGTAAGTGGGAATCTGCACAAGTTTTCGCAAAACGAAGCGCTGAAAAAATTTCTGTTAAGTACCGGCAACAGCATACTTGTTGAAGCCAGCCCGGTTGATGCCATATGGGGAATTGGCATGGCCGAAGACGATAAAAATATTATTAACCCTGAACAATGGAAAGGTGAGAACTTACTGGGATATGCATTAATGCAGGTAAGAGACCGGTTACAGTAGGCATCACCTTTCCGTTCTGAAATTTTAAAGAAATGCAAAGATCGACCCGTGTGCAAAAGGCACAGGAAACACTAGAAATAATTGAAAGCGGCAACTATACCTTCAATGGCAGGTATATAGATATCAGGCAAAAAATTGCCGACTCAGCCAATGGGTCAAAACTGTTTAGCGAAAATGAATTTTATACGGTAATGCAAAGTGCAGCCCGCAAAATAACCACGCTCCATTGCAATACTATTATAACAGTAGAGCATACAACAGTGTTACAAGGTGCAGCAAAACTGATAGCCGACGGCCATGAAATTGGATGCCTCAACTTTGCCTCAGCCAAAAACCCCGGTGGTGGTTTTTTGAATGGCGCACAAGCGCAGGAAGAAAGCCTGGCGGTATCATCAACTTTATATGATACGCAACTCAAAAACCATGAGTTGTATGACTATAACCGGGGCAGAAAAACTTACCTGTATTCTGACCACATGATATACAGTCCGGGTGTGGTAGTATTCAGAGATGATGAGGGAGAACTATTACGCGAGCCCTACCAGTTGCATATTATTACCAGCCCTGCAACTAATATAGGGGCAATGAAAACGAACAATCCCGAAGAGATTGCAGATGTGGAAGCAACTACCCTGCAAAGAATGGACAAGATGCTGGCGCTGTTTGTACACTATGATATCAGGCATCTGCTTTTAGGGGCATGGGGCTGCGGGGTGTTCCAGAATAATCCGGAAGATATTGCGCGCTGGTTTGCATATTTTCTTACTGGTGATGGTAAATATGCACATTGTTTTGACAGGGTATTCTTTGCTGTTTATGACAGGAGTAAAGACGGTAAAAATATTGCAGCCTTCACTGAAGCTCTAAAATGAAAGCTTGTGCTGGCAAATAAAACTAAATGTAATGACGGAAAAAGATAAAAATCACGTAAGCAAATTACTCAGCCTCGTGCTGAGGCATAGCCCTGAAACTATAGGCATAACGCTGGACGAAAATGGCTGGGTGCCAGTAACAGAATTATTGCTGAAACTGGAGGCAAAAGACACGTTGGTTACAACCGACGAACTGGAAGAAATTGTTGCCACAAACAACAAGCAACGTTTCGCATACAATGATGACCACAGCCTGATTCGTGCACACCAGGGCCATTCTGTTAGCGTTAACCTGAATTTTGAAGCGAGGCAACCTCCGGATGTGCTATACCATGGTACCGTTATCGCAGCGCTGGAAGCAATAGCAGCTGGTGGGCTGCAAAAAATGAGCAGACAACATGTGCACCTCAGCGCGGATATACCTACTGCGGAAAAAGTAGGCATGCGGCGCGGCAAGCCGGTTATACTTACTGTAAACAGTGGTGAAATGTTTAGAGACGGGTGTTTATTTTATCAATCAGAAAACGGTGTGTGGCTTACCGACAATGTACCTGCACACTTCATCAACTTTCCCAAATCATGAAAAACAGGAACTTCGTTAAGGATGCTCTATTGGGTGTAGCCACCGGCGATGCACTAGGTGTGCCGGTTGAATTTGTTTCGCGCGGCATGCGTGATGACAACCCGGTTACGGGTATGCGCGAAAAGGGATCGCACAACCAGTTGGCTGGCACCTGGTCGGACGACACATCGCTTACCCTTTGCCTGGCGGAAATGTTATGCAAGCCATACGATATTAAAACTCTTGCAGGCTATTTCGTAAACTGGAAAGAACATGGTTTTTATACTGCCCGTGGTTACGTATTTGACATTGGTATTGCAACATCCGTTGCTATACAGCAACTCGCCATTGGCGTTGAGCCGGTATTGGCTGGTGGCACCGACGAATACAGTAATGGTAATGGATCGCTCATGCGCATCTTGCCCTTACTCTTTTATATTAAAGACAAACCCATTGAACAGCGCTTTTCTTATACGCGGGAAGTATCGTCGCTTACCCACCGGCATATCCGCTCTGTAATTGCATGTTTCATTTACCTGGAATATGCACGGTTATTACTTGCTGGTGTTGATAAGGTAGCTGCCTATAAACAAATGCAGCAAACAGTGTTGAGCTATTTAAAAGATAACTACGTTTGTAGCGAAGAAGAGCTGAATAAGTTTCACAGGGTTTTGGGGTTAAAGGTGGGTAATTATGATATAAACCCTCTTATAGACCTGGAAATTGATGAAGTTAATTCAGCTGGCTATGTAATTGATACGCTTGAGGCCAGCTTGTGGTGTATATTGCAGACCAATAATTTTAGCGAAGCAGTGCTTAAAGCGGTTAACCTGGGCAACGATACTGACACTACCGGGGCGGTTACAGGTGGCTTAGCGGGTTTGTTATATGGTGCGGAAACCATACCAGCGGAGTGGTTAGCGCTATTGGCCAAACGAACTGAAATTGAAGAACTGGCAGACAGGATGCACAAGCAGGTGAATTTATGAGCGTAAGAACTTTTGTAATCGGCGATATACATGGTGCACTAAAAGCGCTGCAGCAATTAATTGCGACGCTTGAATTGCAGCCAGACGACCGCCTTATATTTCTTGGCGATTATGTAGATGGATGGCCTGAAAGTGCACAGGTGATTGATTACCTGATGGAGCTTGAAAACAGTTACCATTGCCTGTTCATAAGGGGTAACCATGATGCGTGGTGCGAAGACTGGCTGGCCGGCAAAAATGCTGATCAGGTCTGGCTTTTCCATGGTGGAGCGGCTACGGTCGAGAGCTACAAAAAATATACAGCGGAACGGAAACTGGAGCACCTGCAATTCTTTAACCGGTTAATGAACTATCATGTAGATGAGTATAACCGCTTATTTATACACGCTGGTTTTTCATCGATGCACGGGCCGGAAAAAGAACCTTATTCCAGCAACTACTCTTGGGATCGTACCCTATGGGAAACAGCGCGTTGCCTCGACCCGCGCATTCCAACGGACTCTAAACTTTTTCCGAAAAGATTATTGCTCTTCCACGAAATATTTATTGGCCACACCCCTACCCTGTATTACGATATTGATGTACCTATGCAGGGTGGCAATGTTTTTAATATTGATACCGGAGCCGCCTTCCATGGCAAGCTGACCGCTATGAATATTGATACCAGGCAGTTCTGGCAGAGTGAAATAGTACAACAATTATACCCTCAACATAAAGGCAGAAAAATATGATAACACTAAATTTCATTTACCCGGCGCAGTCTAATATTAAATTCGAGGCAATGGTGTTTCCTGATGGACAACCACACATTAAAATGGATATGGCCAGCCTCGGCAGTGTTGGCAAAAGTTCGCGCGTGCGTATACTCAGCCGCATTGTGAGCAGTAACGATCTGTTGCTGGTGTTGCTCGCAAAAAACGTATTGAATTACGAAGGCTTTGACCAAGTGGAATTGCACATCAGCTATCTTATGGGTGGCCGTATGGATAGGGTTATGCAGGATGGTGAGCCTTTTTCGCTCAGGGTAATTGCCGGCATTATTAACGCCGCTTGTTTTAAAAAGGTACTAGTATTTGATCAGCACTCTGAAGTTACTACTGCCCTTATTGAAAGGTCGTACCCTATAAGTAACCACGACTTTGTAAAAGATGCTATTGCCGACTACATGGGTAAACATGCACCTAAAAAATATTGTCTTGTTGCCCCCGATGGTGGTGCGCTTAAAAAAATACACAAGCTATCGCAATACCTGGGCATTGAAACTGTTATAGAATGCTCTAAAGTGCGCGACCTTAAAACCGGGGCATTAAGTCATTTTAAAACCGCCACTACCGATCTTAATGGCCAAACCTGTTTTATAATTGATGACATATGCGACGGCGGTGGCACCTTTGCCGGTAATGCCGCAATGCTCAGGCAATTAGGCGCAGACAAGGTGGTACTTGTTGTAAGCCACGGTATTTTTAGCCGCGGCATCAGCATTAATGAAGTAGACACCATTTATACAACCGATTCCTATCGTTCAATTGAAGGAGTAAGCTGTTTCGAGATGGGGAAATATTTAGTGTAATTCAGCAATATATTGCTGAATTGGCATTTAATTTTTAATTTTTCAGTATTTTTGTGTAAAATCAGCAATATATTTCTGATGAGTAAGGAAGAAATAGGAGATATTATACAAATGAGAAGGAGCGTTCTGTCACTCAATCAGGAAGATCTGGCTGAAATGGCGGGTATCTCTTCTAAAACCATTTACCTGCTGGAACAAGGCAAGAGTAATGCGTCATTAGACACACTTCAGAAAATATTTGAAATTCTTGGTTTAAAAATTTCGGTCCATGTAAAATCAGTTGAAGGATGAAAGGATTAGTCTTCAATAACCATATACTGGCGGGCACTATTGAAAAAGATGATGCAGGCGCATTTCTTTTTACTTACAACACCCAATATTTTAACGACAAATCGCAGCCACCGGTCAGCCTCTCTTTACTCAAAACTCAAAAGCAGTACCAGTCCGAAAAAATGTTTCCATTTTTTTATGGCTTGCTATCCGAGGGTGTGAATAAAGATATTCAATGCCGCTTGTATAAAATTGATGAAGCAGACGATTTTACGCGACTGTTGCTAACGGCACATCACGATACTATTGGTGCAATAACTATAAAACCTGAAAATGATGAAGTGTCTGGGTTGTTATACTGAAACAAAAGATAGCTATTGTTTAAGCTGCAGGCGGGTACTATTTGATAAAGTAAAAGTAGGTTCTGAACTAGGTTTTGGGGCACCTGCTGCAAATAACTTAGGTGCCTTCCAACAGTATTCTAAACAGCTATCTATATCAGGAGTGCAACTGAAGTACTCGCTTCATCTTGAAGAAAAGCAATTGGTACTTACAGAAAAGGCTGGACAGTATTTGCTGAAACCAATTCCCCCGGCGCGACATCTTTTGCATGTTGAAGAAGTTCCGGAAAACGAACACTTGACCATGCAAATTGCAAAACAGGTGTTTAAGATAGATACAGCAATGAATGGCCTTCTATTCTTCAACGATAAGCAACCAGCGTATTTTACAAGGCGCTTTGATGTAAAGCATGATGGAACAAAATATTTACAGGAAGATTTTGCACAACTCACGAACCGTACCCAATATTCGCATGGCGAAGCGTTCAAATACAGCGGCACGTATGAAGAGATTGGTATCCTTATAAGACGCTATGTTGCCGCAGCCATGCCAGCCCTTGAAAAATTCTTTCAACTGGTTGTATTCAACTATGTGATTTCGAATGGAGATGCCCACCTGAAAAATTTCTCGCTTATAAGAGACGATAATGGTGAATATAGTCTGACACCTGCGTATGATCTTATTAGCACAGTAATACATACACCACATGAAGCTGATACCGCACTAGACCTCTACCCTGGAGACATTGACTCTGATTATTACCAAACTTATGGTCACTATGGCCGACCTGACTTTATGGAATTATCACGGCGACTAGGCATTATGGAAAAACGGGCGGAACGAATTTTAGATTTTTTCTGCACTAACGAAAATAATGTATTCGCTCTTATTGAAAAGTCCTTTTTGTCAGAGCCCGTTAAGAAATTATATTGCGTAAACTTTATTGATAAAATTGCGCGCATACAACCAATATCTGCATAGCACATTTTAATGCGTCCATATCATTCCTGTTTGGTTCAGGTTCCAGTGGTATTTCTGGGCTTCGCCAAATGTTGCAAAATCCATGTGCTCATCCAGTATTATTTCTCTATAAGCCTGTAGCATTTGTTTGGCAGCTATTGTTGCAGGCATACGGCCCACACCGGTGCACAAGCCGGGAATGGCTACAGTATTTATTAACGGTTCGTTTTTCGCTTTTATAAGTATTGCCTTCATGGCCAGGTATGCGTTAACCGAAGTATCAATATTGAAGTTGGTCGGTATGCGCATAGTGGGCGCTGAAATAAGGAAGGGTATTTTACTATCGCTTGTTGGTAATAGCATGGCCTGCCCAACCAATAGCTCTCCTTCAGGCAACGCCTTTATCTTCTGCTGCAACTTTTTTTCAAGATCCCACCCAAACCTTTCTGATAAGGCGTAGTCAAGGCCGCCATCCATAAAACCAAATGAATTGGCGGGGCTTACAATGGCATCGCACTCTAATAGTGTAATGTCTCCATTGGCTATCGAGACGTCGGGCACGCCATTAAAGCATTCCTGCCATGCGTTTATAAGAGCTGGGTCGAGTCCGGCGAGTATTATTTTCATAGGTGAATTTCGCGTTTGCTGGTTGTATACAAATATACATTGCAAATGGTTCGTTGGAGTTACAGCATTAGCTATACTTCAAACCTGTTCGTCAAAAAATATTTGCGTAGTTAAATGACTACACTTATATTTGTAGCCAAATAGCTACATAATGAATTTAAGACGAGATGTTTTCCAGGCAATAGCTGACCCTACAAGGCGGGCCATATTGTTGTTAGTGGCTTCACAATCAATGACGGCAGGGGCAATTGCTGCAAACTTTGACACAGCGCGACCAACCGTTTCAAAACACCTGCAAATACTCACCGAATGCGAGCTACTGAAACAAGAGCAAACGGGCAGGGAAGTTTACTACCAACTAAACGCAACAAAAATGAAAGAAGTTGCCGATTTTATCGAACCATTCCGCGCCATGTGGGAAGACCGTTTCAACAAACTGGAAACTATTATGAAGAACTATAAAAAATAGAAAAACCATGGAAAAGAAAACAAAAATCAATGCTGAAGATGGCAGGCAGGAATTAACGATTACCCGCGACTTTGATTTGCCGGTGGAACTGCTTTTCAGGGCCTATGCCGAAGCCGAAATTGTGGAACAATGGATGGGAACTAAAGTGCTGAAACTGGAAAGCAAAAAGCATGGCAGCTACCAATTTGTGACCACAGACCCAAAAGGTAACCAATACGGTTTCAATGGTGCGATACACGAGTATATACCGAACCAGAAAATTACGCGGACGTTTGAAATGGAAGGTACATCCTATGGCGTTCAGCTGGAGTTTTATGAGTTTGAGCGGATTACAGATGATACGAGCAAATTGAAAATGCATGTGGTATACGATTCTGTAATGCACCGCGACCAAATACTGCAGTTGCCATTTGCCCAAGGTATAAATATGGCACATAACCGTATTCAGGATATTGTAAACAAGCTGAAATAACACGAAATGGAAAGGCGAAACAAAATTATTTACTGGGTTGCTACAGCACTGCTATCTTTCGGTATGCTGGCAAGCGGCACTCAACAGATCATTCAGAATAAAGAGATGGCCGATATGATAACACATTTGGGCTACCCACTCTACTTTATAAGAATTATTGGTGTGTGGAAGATACTCGGCGTTGTTGCTATTTTGATGCCGAAATTTAAGCTCGTAAAAGAATGGGCCTATGCTGGCTTCTTCTTTACCATGACAGGTGCCCTTGTATCGCACTTAGCTTGCGGCGACTATGGCATAAAAGAAATGGCCGGGCCTATTATGCAGACATTATTTATTATCTTGTCGTGGTACTTCAGGCCATCTGACAGGAAGATCGTTAGCGTTAATTAGTGAGCATTCTTAACTTTCGTTTAAAGTAATTACAATGAATAGTACCAACCCAAAAGTTGACTTCTTTTTCAATAAGGCTAAGCAGTGGAAGGAAGAATATCCGCTATTACGAAACCTTATGCTCGAGTGCGACCTTACTGAAGAATTAAAATGGGGTGTACCCTGCTATACTTACAATGATAGCAATGTGGTATTGATACATGGCTTTAAAGAATACTGTGCCATTCTTTTTCATAAGGGTGTGCTGATGAAAGATACAGAAGGCATCCTCATTCAGCAAACGGAGAATGTGCAATCTGCGCGCCAGGTAAGGTTTACCATCACAGCGCAAATACAAGGTCTGTTGCCGGTACTTAAAACCTACATAAAAGAAGCCATTGCAATTGAAAAAGACGGCTTAAAGGTGGAATTGAAAAAGACGGAGGAATATAAAGTTCCAGAAGAATTTCAGCTTAAGCTGGATGCAGATGCAAACCTGAAAAAAGCCTTCAAGGCATTAAGCCCGGGACGCCAAAAAGGTTATCTGTTCTTCTTTGGCCAGGCCAAACTTGCTAAGACCCGCGAAGCCAGAGTTGAAAAATGTATACCACAGATATTAGATGGTAAGGGGCTGGATGATTAAATAATTAACCAGACATTTTAACTGAATCTATTGCCCCTGGCCAGATGCAACCGACAAAAACATGAAAAAACAACTCTCCCCCAGTCAAACTGAAGAACTGTTAGATATTTTAAAAGACCGTTTTGAGAAAAACGGTACCCGCCATAAAGGTATACCATGGCCCGCAGTACAAGCGAAGCTGTTGGCTATACCTGCGAAGCTATGGTCGCTGAATGAAATGGAAATAACAGGCGGCGAACCCGATGTTATAGGGCAAGATAAAAAAACAGGAGAATTTCTTTTTTGCGATTGCTCGACGGAAAGCCCGAAAGGCCGCAGAAGTTTTTGTTTTGACCATGACGCATTGGAGTCACGGAAAGAAAATAAACCATTAAATAGCGCACTGGGTATGGCGGCAGATATGGGCATCGAGTTACTGACCGAGGCGCAATACCGCGACTTGCAGTTATTGGGTAAGTTCGACCTGAAAACGTCCAGCTGGGTGCAGACACCGGCCGATATTAGGAAACTGGGAGGAGCCCTCTTTTGCGATCGCCGCTACAATACCGTATTTACCTATCATAATGGTGCTGAATCGTACTACGCAGCAAGGGGTTTCAGAGGCATGCTAAGGGTATGATGGCTTTATAAAGAAACCAGTAATTAGTCTTCACCGAAAATATGCCGTAAAATAGCCGAATGAATATTGCCCTATGGGTGATGCAGTTGCTACTTGCAGCGCTCTTCACAGCGAGTGGCTTTGAGAAAATTAGGAGCAGCCAGCAAAAGCGCGTTGAAGATGGTCACCTGCCATTCTCAAAAATTTGACAACCGGGCAATAGGTTCCTTTTTCAACAGGCTTACCTAAAACTGAAGTGGTTAGTGTTTGTAAGAATTTGCAGTAAATTGCAAATGCGCTATCAATTGCCAACATTGAGATGGATACAAGACTGAATGCAATCTGGCTTACCCCTTATGGTTTTAATGACATTGATTTGGACCCGTACGGAAGTATTTATGAACTTATCTACAAAAACCTATTGAACGAACGTTATAATTTTGGGCACCCCAAATATGAGTATATTTATTTAAATATCGGTGCTTTAGGTCTTTTACCCCAGCCTGATACGCCCAGTGAATATTTAACTACCGTTGAGATAGAATTTGACATTGACGATTACAAACTAGCTAATGAACCAACTAAAGAGCTGATGATTATTAATCTATACGCTGATGGACTAACAAAAATTGCTCTAAGTGCTGGGATGGATTGCACCGCTATCAATAATGTAAGGGATATCGCCCTGCAATACAGGGCCAAGACACTGCTAAATATAAAAAACATAAACACCGAAAAATATAGCTTGAAGATTTCAATCCCTGCTGTAAGTTGGATGCAGGAAGAGCCGGTTTATTTGAGCTTTCAGCAAAAATCATCAGGTAGGAAAAAGACTATTTGTGTTGGTACCGCTAAATTGATAGAGGCTGCAATCTGGCTGCAGAAGGTAACTGTCTCCTCTAAAACTATTCGCATCACATCATCTACCTCAGGCAGGTTTACGGAATTGCTTAAAAATTACCCGTCCAAATTAGAATACAATATAGAGGATCTATTATCAGGGCGGGTTGGGGAATCATAGCTTTTTATTCTTAGCGGCAATGCAGCTACAAATAATCAAACCTGACTATTTTTCTACTTTCACGAATTGTGCATTTAAATACGCTGCAGTTCTGCACTCAAAAATTCAAACCCAGGCCTTGATGCAACGGCCGGTGCTATACATGCATCTCTTAACGATTTAAGTTTTGCGAAGCCCGGATGAACACCTTGTTCATTGCACAAAGAAATCAGGTCATCGAGCAGATAGCCGAAGGAGCTTACTTCAATACGTTCCAACGCACTGGCAATGTTAGCATCTGTAGTGTCGTAGAATGATGCTGCGCCGAAGTCGCTGAATAATGTGTTGCCTTCATTATCAACCAGAGTATTGTGGGCGTATAGGTCGCCGTGCATAATTCCTTTAGTGTGTAATTGGCTGGCTACTGATGCAATTGTACCAGCGATTTTTACTACATGCGCAAGCGAAAGGTGAAAGCCTTCTTTAAAAACATCGCGGGTACAGGTATTAAAAACGGGTGGCATGCCCAGGTTATAAAAATGCTCCGGTATCAGATCCATAACCAAACCCTTTTTATATTCGGGGTGCGCAGCTATCTGGCCTATAAGCCTTACTAATCCGGGATGGGAACCCGCTTCAATGGCTGCATTCATTTCATCTTGCGGTAACCCATCGCTGGTAACAGCACCTTTAAATACTTTAATTGCGATATCTTTTTTAGCCGTTTCACCCTGCATAGTACCACCGTAAATAATACCTGATGCTCCTTCGCCAAGCATGCGGTCAATATGCAGCTCTCTCCAATTTATAAATGGGAGGGTTGCTGCATGGGCACCCGTGCCAAATAAGTTACCGGCAAATGCCAGCCATGATAACCTCGGCATGGCCAATAACCAACCTGGCAAGGCAGCCAGTTTATTTGCCGAGATACGTAATAGTGACAGGTTATGGCAATGGCTTAGTTCTTCTGGTAATGCTGTTAACTGGTTGCCTGCGAGCATCAGCTTTTCCATCCGGTAGCAATTACCTATTTCCTTTGGTAATTCAATTATGTAGTTGTTAGTGAGTATCAGCCAGCGGAGATTGGTATTGAGGGAAGCGGCAGGTATAGTTGTTATCTTATTGGCTTTAAAACCTACCATTTCCAACTGCGGGCAATCGCCCAGTACTGTCGGCAATGCAGTAAAAGGGTTATCCGAACAAAATAATATTTTCAGTTTTTTCAATCTGCCAAAATCAGCGGGTAGTTCCGTCAGTTCATTGCGCGAAAGGTCAAGTAACTCCAGTGTATCTGCAAGCTCAAATATTTCTTCGGGAAAATGAGAAAGCCCTTCCGTGAGTTTTAATGAAACCGCTCCCTTAAGTGCTCCGCTTCTCAATTGTGCTAATGTCTGCATACGTCTATTCGTCTTGGAAGCAAAGTTGCAACCTTTTAGCTTAATGGCAGGTGGCTTTGAGTTGTATTAGAGTATCGCTCCGTTTACAATATTGCTATTTTCCTTTCTTTGCCGGAACGTAACCAGGGTAAAACTCACCAGTCCCTTTAGCATCAAGCCGCCCAACGATAACCGGTAACGAACTAGCTGAAAGTCCGAAGTTGGGCCGTAAATGAACATGTTCCCTTGCGTCGACTGGCAGATCGGCAATACTTTTCTGATCCAGGTCGGCAATTTTAAGCAGAAGATTGGCCAGTGACCTAAGCCCTTCCGGGTCACCATCAATCATAATTTCATTCCGTGCTTTTGACAATACGGTTGTTTCATCTGCAGCATATTCTGTTTCATATTCAGCCACTATAATGTCTAAGTGCCCCGCAACAAGCGAACTGTATTTTATCATACGCATAGCGAAAGGTAGTAAGAATAAAGCAATCGCATAAAGCATAAAAGCGTCTCATTTCTGTAGGCTTTGGCCGGCTGGTGGCTGCGGTTGCTATTTACGGCTATGTTTCGTCATATAACTTACGGGAAAAGGTTTTCGGAGCGCATTTAGGAAACAATATAACGCAAGATAGCAGGTAATTATTGTGTTCCTGAAAAATTTATTTTTCAGGAACATAGTGAAGGCTCCTGAATTGAATTGTACCTGATCGAAATTAAATATAGAGTACTCAGGAGTGGTAGAAAACCAGCATATTTTGCGGGCTACTTACTTAAATAATTTTAATGTCAAAATTTCTAATTATGGTACTACGAAATTATTGTGCAGGCTTGAAAACTAATACCAGCAACTTAGCTCCGAAAATGTTATTCAAATCACAATCTATAAGTTTACTATATAATTAAAATGCATGTTAAACTACTAAAATTAGTAGGTTTTTTATTGTGAGTAAATTGTAATTTTACAATTCCGTCATAATCGCATATCTGCCTTATATGTCGATCTGAATTTATATCTGTACTCATGCCCGAAATAAGTAATATATTTGAATTTTCTGAATACTTTCGAATACATAAAATAATAAACGATGTATTTGATGGTATGTTTGATGACATTCATCAAGTAGGTAGTTATATATCAAATAACGAAGCTATCGAAATAAAACGCGTCAATAAGGATTTTGCGATAACACTATCAGATAGCGAAGGAAAAGTGGTGTGGTGCAATGAGCGTTATACGAAGTTGACCGGCTATGCAAAGCAGGCAGTTCTCGGGTCTCGTGTACGCGAAACAATGTATGGGAAAAAGTCTGTTCGTATTGACAAAGATTACGTAGACAACAATGTAAAAAAAGGTGCTCCATTTTACTTCGAAAATATAGCTTATAAAAATAATGGAACTGAATACTGGTTCGGAGTAGCTATATTCCCTATTTATAACACGAAAAAAGAACTATACGGCAGAAGCCATTGTATTCTTGATATTAGTGAAAAGAAACTTAGGGCAATATCCGCGGCAAAAAATGAGGCCGTTATTAATTTGGCAATTGAAAACACAGATATAATTTTTTGGTCGTTTGATACCACAGAGCAGGAACTAACGCTTTCGGATAAACAAATGGAGGTGTTAACGCCTGAATTCATCTCAAACCTCAGGGAGAAAATTGCAGATATTATTGCCGCCAGTGTTTTTACGACCGAAGCCCCCAAAGCTCTCATTCATAATGTTTCCATTGATTCTGATGATGGCCATCAAGATAAGAAGGTGTATGATATAATGATAAAATGCATTGAGTGGGGCTCAAATTTTCAGCCGGTTCAATACGTAGGAGCACTGCAGGATGTAACCATAAGGAACAACCATTATATCGAGGTTATAGAAAAGAATAAGCAACTTGAAAAATTAAATTCAAATCTAGATGGCTTTGTTTACAGCGCCTCTCATAATCTCAGGTCACCACTAACCTCTATTAAGGGTGTAGTTGATATTTTGCTTAATCATGATTTATCGCCGGAAAAAAATCGCTTTTTTATTTCCGAAATTAATAAGTCTATTGATAAATTAGACTCCACCATTTTCGATATAATAGAATATTCAAAAAATACCCACGACAGTATTAATGTTTCCATTGTTGATATTGAGAGCCTGATAAGAAATTCGTTTGCGCAGAATAAGCATTATAATAAAACAGACATTGAACTAAGGGTAAATGCCGAAATAAGCAGCCCTTTCGCCTCCGATTATAAACGAGTTGGTTCTTTGGTAGATAATGTAATTTCCAATGCAATAAAGTACTACGATGCAAAAAAAACACACTCTTACATAAACGCGCATGTTCATATTGACGAACTAGAATGCATCATTCTAATAGAAGATAATGGCATTGGGATGTCCGCGGAGACCCTCAAAAAGGCTTTTAAAATGTTTTATAGAGGAACAAATAACGTTGCTGGTTCGGGTCTCGGGTTATTTATAGTACAGGAAATAATAGATAAAATTGGTGGGAAAATTGAAATGGAGTCTACAATAGATGTTGGGACAAAAATAACTATTCATTTAAGAAATATTAAATAACAACCATGCTTTACATTTTCATTGATGACGAAGAAATTTGCAACTTGATCTCGACAACAAAGCTCCTTCAAGTAGATCCGACCGCGAATATTCTAACTTTTGAGTCTGGCAGGGAAGCCATTCAATATTTTCAAGAAAATAAAGATCGCCTCAGTGCCGACAAACTTGTAATATTTCTTGACATGAATATGCCCGGGATGAACGGCATTGACTTTTTGGAAGAGTATAATAAATTAGCTACATCATTAAAGGCAATTATTTATGTACTCTCATCTACTCTGGATGCAACTGATAAGGAAGCGGCATTTCAATTTCCTGTAGTCAAGGATTTTTTTGGTAAGCCATTCCAGACATCATATTTGAGTGGATTAGCTAGCTAATTCGAGTGTTTGGCAGGCACACTCGTGCCTGAGTCAACAAAAGGGTTTTTAACCCGAGTTAAAATAAGCATACAACAGCCTCACAGAAATGTGAGGCTGTTGTATGCAATAAGGTTCTGAAAAAATATGTCTGGGTAAAATGCACACAAAAGTATACGCACTTGCATTCTATAACATTGTGATGATAGATTATATTAAATGATATGTTGAACGTGGCAAACTGCGTCCATTTCGACTGCATTATGTGTGTCGGGAGTTGGAATGCCAACCTTTAATTTTGAAGGCTAGCAACGGCTCTTTGAAATTAACAACCAGCAGCGCTACATTTGTTAGTCAGGGATCCGCTTCAGCTCTAAACCAATAACAATGGATATACTAGAAATCTCAATAAAAACAGACAACTTAGCTCCAACAGCAGCGTTTTATGCTGACGTTTTAGGATTTCCATTGGGGAGCAAAGGGCAAGATTTTATTTCGTTTCTTGCCGGGCAATCTACTCTCACGTTCATACAATCAACTAACCAAAATCCATGTTACCATTTTGCTTTCAATATTCCGCACAACAAACTGGATGAGGCAATAGAATGGGCAAAATCAAGGTTCACATTAATTATTGATGCTGACAATAGTATTGTTACAGACTTTGAAAATTGGAATGCCAGTGCTGTCTATTTTTACGACAATAACAACAATATCCTGGAATTCATTGCCCGATATGATCTTTCCAACACTACCGATCAAGCTTTCGGCGTTTCATCCATTCTATCTATCAGTGAAATAGGTATAGTAGCGGACGCACCATTAGACTTAGCGGAAAAATTAGTTGGGGAAAATAATATACCCTTCTATTCAAAAGGCCCTAAGACCGATAGTTTTACTGCCTTAGGCGATGATAATGGATTACTTGTAATGGTAGCCACCAACAGAAAATGGTATCCAACGGATCATCTTGCAAAAAAGCACTTTACAAAAGTAAAATTATCAGCTAACGGATCGGTTTCTGAACTAACCTTTAATAATTGACAATTGGTAAGACAGTTTGCGTAAGTGTAGTATACCCCTGAAAAAATAAAATCATCTTTCATAATAAACCGCCATCAAAATTATTAAAATAATAATTTACTATCTTTGGTTCAAATAGGGAGCTATGCGAACCTTACAGTTGGTAAATCATCTTACAGATGTTCAATTAAAAGAAAGGCTTGCCTCAACAACCGGCAAGCCGGAG
>CANFKC010000002.1 GCA_947447265.1 Chitinophagaceae bacterium | reverse complement strand
CAAAAAAGGTTGGATTAAACCTATACCCTTTGGCAATGCCTTTTGCTACGCTGTAACGGTGATCGCATTGCAAAACTCCATACTCAACCAATTTTTGTTTAATGATGAAGTCTGTTTTACTCGGCAAAACATACGTGAAATAGTTACTGGATAGGCTAATATAATCGTTAAGTAAATAGTTATTGTATGAATATAAACCAAAGATGCTCGTGCATAATTTTATGGCTTTTTCTTTTTGTATAGGCTTTTCCCAGCTAATTGGGTTTACGGCATCGTGAATTGATACCAAAATTGATTGTTTGTACATTATAAGGTGGTTTTATTTATGGTGATGGTTTTGTAAAGAGGCGGCGGAGTTGCAAGCTCCGCCTTAACCACCTGAACCTCTTACATGTTATATTGTAAATAAACGTAAAGTTTATTACTGACATTATTACCGGTAATAGTTAGCGCGTAGGCGCGTAACGTACACAGCATTAGTTGACGTTAGCAACTAGAATTTTTAACTCACATATCTTTATTTGAAGCTGAAGGCGTTTACACTCACCAGCATCTTTTTCAACACTCAATTTTTTCCTTATGCCAGCAATTTGCTCCCTTAAACATCTTATTTTATCATAGTCTATACTCATTTATTATTGTCTTTTTTATCGGCCGCTCTACTGGCTGCTACATGTTTTTCGTTAGTAAGGAATACTATAAATTCTATCAATGCTTCCTGATTATACAAATGCAGGTTTTTATGCCTTATGTAATCCTCTGATGAAAAACCATATTTCTTCATCTCTCGCTTTAAGTGCGATAGGTTGACCCTCAAAATGTCTTGTATCATTCGAGTATCATAGTAATATATATTGTTATTTAAATAGTTCATCACACTCCTTCATTAGTTGCTCGAATTCCTCCCTCCAGTCGTAGACTGTTGGTTTTTGTTTAGCCTGTTCTGCTTCAGGCGTTGTTGTAGGTAATATGTAGACCTCATTTAGCTTATTGCGGATAAAATCCTTATATTTTGTAGCTATGTAACTCATATTAATTCTGTTGTTTTTATACTCCGAACCGGATTAGAATATATATTAAAGTACGGCGGCTCCCTTTTTAGATAGTTTTTAAGGTTATATAAAATCGGTAATTTTCGACGTAGAATTTTTCTGCCGTACATTATTCTGCTCTGTGTTGAAAATTACCGATTTCAGGAAGGGGCAAAATGACTGGTTATTGGCATTGTATGGTGCTATCAGTCAATAATTGGTGGTTATATAATCGGAACTTCCATGCGTAGAATTTTTCTGCCGTACTTTATTCTGCTCTGTGCAAAAAATTACCGATTTCATTAGGAGAATTTAGGCTACCATCTGGCTAATTAAAACCAGCGAATACCTTATTGAATTAAAAATATACTTAATGCCTCAAGCAATTAAAAACCATACTTTCTAATCTTCAAATTGCAGTCCAGCCATTGTATCCAAATTTACTTCAACATATAAATTAACAGTTACTTATGTATTAAATTTATTGAAATATTTATGCTCAAAATGACCTAAAAGTGAGTGGTTTTGCGTATCTTTGTGGTATAATAATGGTTCAAAAAACAAATTATTAAACTATAAAATTCTCCATGATGAATATACCCCTCACGCCTCAGAATCTTACACCACCGCCGTAGCAATCCGTAATAAATAGCAGGTTTTACAAACCTGAAAATAAACGCACTTAAAAGGCGCAATGACTTCTTATGCCCCTAACAACCATTTTTCTATAATACATTAAAACAACCCAATATGCAGCAACTATTACTAATACCGGAGGATTTGTTAAAGTCCTTAATCGAGGACGCAGTACGCCGAGGATTATCGGAAATTCCTCCTTATCCTAGCCAAGCGGTAAGCAAATCAAAAATTATGAGCCGTGAGGATGCAGCCACCTATTTAGGTGTTCGTCCAAACACATTAACCAAGTATCACAGGCAGGGCAAAGTGAGCGCAGCCGTTATCAGCGGCCAGTACAGGTTTTTTGAAAGTGACTTGCTGAAATTTTTAGATAAAACAAAGAACAAAATATGAGAGTGTCATTTGCATTGAGGGAGCCAAAGAAGAAAGGTATTAGTGCTATCTATGCTGCACTTTGCTACTCCAATAAAAGGGTTATAATATTCCCTGGAGAAAGTATCGAAACTAACAAATGGTTGAACCGTAAGGGCGTTAACAAACCTAAGGAGATATCTGAAAATAATGCGCTGATTGGTAAGTTGGACAGGGCAAAATTATTGTACAAGTCTATATATGAAAAATTACAGGAAACAACTACTGGGCTAATCGCACCAGAAACACTGAAAAAGGCTATTTACGATAAAATCAAGCCGTCGGAAGCGGCAACAGTTGTCGTTCAAAACAAACCTATTCTAATTACAACGTTCTTTGATACTATGATAAAGGACATGCAAACAGGCGATCGGCTTAGTAAGGATAATATCATAATTGTCAAGGATACCATTAAAACTTATACCACAACACTTAACCATTTCAAAACTTTTCAGGTTGCGCAGAAAAAAAAGTATGCGTTAACTGACATTGACCAAAAAATGGTAGATGATTTTGCCAAGTATCTGAATATGGATTTGGATTTAAATATAAGCACAAGTGGCAAGTATCTGAAAAAATTTACAGCATTTATGAACTACGCTAAAAAGAAAAAACTAATAACTATAAATGTTGGTACAGACGTTGCGGCAAAAGTTTCAAGAGAAACAAGCGATAGCATATACTTAACCGAAATTGAAATTGAGGCTTTACTTAGTATTAAGGATTTTCCGACAAAAGCGTATGAAGTCGTATTGGACTTATTTATCATTGCCTGTAAGACTGGTTTACGGTATTCCGATATTTCACGTTTAAGATTAGAGGATATTGTTGATGGCTTTATAGGTATCAACACAAAAAAAACGAACGCCAGCCTTATTGTACCTACACATTCCATCGTAAAGAAAATACTTTTGAAATATCCTGATGGATTGCCGCAATGTCCGACTAATCAGGTATTCAACAGATATATAAAAGAGTTGGGTAAACAGGTACCGGAACTTAACCGTGATTTCGAGAAAAAGTTTACCAAGGCTAACAAAGTGCAACGCAAAACATATAAACGATATATGTTAATTACGTCGCATACTGCGCGCCGCTCGTTCGTAACAAATGAGATTTTGAAGGGCACACCTGCTTCAACTGTTATGTTTATTTCTGGCCATACTACAGAAAAAATATTTTCAACGTACAATAAAGCTACGCAATTACAAAAGGCACAATTGCTACAAAAGGAATGGGACAGCAGGGGAGAATAAAATAATGGAACAATGAAAGGGTAACATTCGTTACTCTTTTTTTGTTTTGTGTGGTAAATACGCCACACTAGAACATGAATAATTAAAATAAAGAACTTTGAAATCTGCCACCTTTTCTGCCACCTGCTACTACTTAAAAACACGAAAGCCGCTCTGGGAGCGGCTTTCAAGACATTAAAAGTGGTTCCTCAGGGACTCGAACCCTGGACCCGCTGATTAAGAGTCAGCTGCTCTAACCAGCTGAGCTAAGAAACCTGGTTATTACTTTTGGGGCTGCAAAGGTAAACATTCAAAGCAATAAATTTGCTAAAAAAACAAAAAAATCTAGCCAATTTTCGCATTAGTTATCACCCAAGCCCTTACTAATGCTGCCTTTTCGGCATCAAGCTTAGCTTTTTTACACATTCTTGGCAAAATACCTTCCCATGCACTTACTTTAAATTCTGCCGGCTGGCGCAGTTTATGGCATTTGCCGCAACTGCCTTCAAATATAACTTTACCTTCTGCTATCTGCGAAGCGCTGTATTTACCTTTAATCTCTGCCGCTGCATCAGTAGTAGTGGCCGATGCGGTTTTAGACATCATCGTCTTTTTCGCGCATTGGGTAAAAAGCACCAATGGCAGGCACAGTGTAAGCAAAACAATTGTTTTTTTCATAGCTCTCTTTATGCAACAAATATAACATTCCGAAAGCAGGCTTTTCCATTTACAGCTATTTATTTACATCCCCCTTTTTATCACCCATCCATTAATCATAATATTTGTTTCGGGTTTTACTACCAACTTTATCAATTCCCGCTTATTTTTAGCCAATGAAATTTCGATTAATTACCGCCTTTGCCTGCCTGGCGATGGCATCCGCTAACGCTCAACAGGACTCGCTGCAATTCCGGAAAATATCAGATGAAATTCTGCTGAACGGTACTTGCTATGAAAATTTACGGGTGCTGTGCAAAAAGGTAGGTAACCGCCTCAGCGGAACACCGGCCGCAGCAAAAGCGGTAACCTGGGGCGAAAAAGCCATGAAGGCTGCCGGCGCAGATAATGTATGGTTGCAACCTGCTGACGTACCCTATTGGCACAGGGGCAACGAAAGCCTGATGATAAGACGCGGCGATGGCAAATACCAGAAGGTAACAGCGTTATCGCTGGGTAATATTGAAGGCACCGGTGGCAAACCACTGGAAGCCGCTATTGTAATGGTACGCAGTTTTGAAGAATTCAAAACATTACCTGACAACATGGTTAAAGGCAAGTTCATATTTTTCAATTATCGTTTCAGGCAAGATTTCCCGTTTACTTTTAATGGCTATGGCGATGCTGTAAAGTATCGTTGGGCCAGCCCTTCAATAGCCGCAGCACGTGGCGCTGTTGGGGTTATTATCCGATCTATGTCAACCGGGGCTGATGACGCTCCGCATACGGGCAGCATGCACTACAACGATTCTTTTGCCAAGATACCGGAAATGGCGCTGGGCAATTATACGGCAGATTCTCTGGAACACTATTGCATGAAGGGCAAGGTGTATGCTAAGATGCAAAGCGATTGCCACATGACCGAAAAACTCGTGCGCTCTTATAATGTAATCGGCGAAATTAAAGGTAGCCAATACCCTGACCGCATTATTACAGTTGGTGGCCACCTCGATTCATGGGACGTAGGCGAAGGTGCTATGGACGATGGCGCTGGTTGCGTGCAGTCAATTGAAGTGTTGAGGGCTTTCAAAGCGCTGGGCATTCGCCCGAAGTATACTATCAGGGCGGTATTGTTCATGAACGAAGAAAACGGCCTTAAAGGTGGTTTAGCCTATGCTGATTCTGCAGCTGCGAAAAACGAGTACCACGTATTGTGTATTGAAACAGATGCAGGAGGCTTTACCCCACGTGGCATAGGGATGGAAATGAGCGAAGTGAAAAAAGAGAAGATACGTAACTTCAAAAACCTTTTCCTGCCCTATGGCGTTTACGATTTTAGCCAGGAAGAAGGTGGTGCGGATATTGGTCCGCTGCACAGAAAGCTGGATGTACCGGCCGCAGGACTGATGCCGGATTCACAACGCTATTTTGACCTGCACCACACTAATAACGACACGTTCGAAAATGTGAACCATCGCGAACTGAAGCTTGGGGCGGTTGCACTTACCCAGTTTATTTACCTGATAAGTGAACACGAACTGTTGTAAAAGCAGAGGGAGTGTGCTAACTAAACAAATGATATAAATCACCGGTCATTTTTACAATTCCCTGACAATAAGCAACCTGACTATTATCGCATAAGGAGTACTTTTGCCGCATATATAAAAAATAAATGAAACTATTTGCTCTGCTAACGAATTCAGTTCTAGCTTCAACCATTCTAATAAGTCAGCATACCATAGCGCAGGATAAAAAAAGCCTTGCCTACCCCGATGAAAAGCACTTTAAAAACATGCGCCAGCTTACTACCGGAGGCGACAATGCAGAGGCTTATTTCGGGTTTGATAATGAACATATCACCTTTCAGCGTACCAACCCTACAGAGGGTTTAATCTGCGACCAGATATTTTATGGCGCAATACCAGCTAAAGGCGACAAGCCTTTTACCTATAAAAAAGTGAGCACAGGCAAAGGACGTACCACATGCGCCTACCTTATGCCCGACCGTAAACATTTCTTGTACGCAAGTACGCACCTCGCCGCAGATACCTGCCCTGCTACCCCAGACCGCAACGTGATAAAGAAATACGTATGGCCTATTTATGACAGCTATGATATTTTCGTTGCCGATTTTAATGGCAAAATAACCAGGCGCCTTACCAATACCCCTGGCTATGATGCCGAAGGAACCGTATCGCCAAAGGGAGATAAAATCGTATTTACCAGCATGCGCAACGGCGACCTCGATATTTATACCATGAATATTGATGGCACCAACGTAAAGCAAATCAGTCACGACCTGGGTTATGACGGCGGCCCATGCTTTTCACCTGATGGCAAGAAAATTGTATGGCGCGCATCAAGGCCACAAACTGCAGAAGACATAAAAGAATATAAAGATCTTTTAGCACAAGGCCTCGTAATGCCAACTAAAATGGAGGTATTTGTTGCCAATGCCGATGGTACCGATGCACACCAGGTAACTCACCAGGGCAAAGCCAACTGGGCTCCTGCATTTACACCCGATAGCAAGCACATTGTATTCGCATCGAACCACGAATATGAGCGCGGCTTCCCTTTTAACCTTTACCTCATTAACCTTGATGGTACAGGCCTGGAGCGTATTTCGCACGATAACAGCTTCGACGCCTTCCCTATGTTCTCCCCCAACGGCAAAAAATTCATCTTCAGCTCTAACCGCAACAACGGTGGCGGACATGATACGAATGTATTTGTTTGTGATTGGGTGCAGTAATTTTTAATGGCTCAATAACGGAATTGCTCAATGGCTCAATGTGGGTTGATTGTGATTGAGTGCAGTAATTTTTAATGGCTCAATAACGGAATGGCTCAATGTGGGTTGATTGTGATTGAGTGCAGTAATTTTTAATGGCTCGATATCGGAATTGCTCAATGTGGGTTGATTGTGATTGGGTGCAGTAATTTTTAATGGTTCAATGTGGGTTGATTACGCTCCCGTGGCTTGGCGGATGCTGTCTCTACTAAACTATGGTTGAGACACAATACTGGGTTAGGTTTTTGCTATACCTCGTCCATATCAGAAATCTCAGCATATTCCCTCCAATTACTCATCTCATAGTTTTCACCCGGAAAAATGACTTCCCATATCCATTTAAAAAAATCATGTGGATTATCAGGAAGTTCAAATGCCGGTATATAAGAGTCAAACTTTCTTCGAAAATCTAATTTATTGGTTGTGAGATAATATGAAAGTGCCAATCTGGCTCTTTCCTGTTTATTCAAAGACCAATTTTCAAAGTTGGGTTTAATCTTTTCAGCTATAATCTCCTTAACTTCTATTTCATTATTGTTATCGATATCTCCATACTTTTCAATCTCTTCATCAATATCGGCACCACCTGCAATTGGGAAAAGAAACCCATCGATAAACGCTTTATTTATATTCATTTTACTTTGGCTTAAATTTAGAAAAATAGCCATTAATTATCTGGTTTTCAACTATGAATGTACTCCTTTGGGCGTAGTTCTCTTGACTACTTCACAACGGTTGCCAATCTCCTGTTTGGCGAAAAATAAATAAAGACGGCTACATACTGTAGTGCTAAATTATCTCTGTCGCAAAGTAACGATTAAATTGATAGTAACTATTGCCGCCGTATTCAGCAGATGACGCCAATCTGTGTTATCAACCTCCCAATTCCCCCTCCTTAACAAATCCCAAAAACTTAGCTAACTTTATCCTTAGGTACTTGATGCTACATCATCAAGTTAAAAACCATAACCCATAACCTTTGAAATCACTCTTATTTGTAGGCCTTGGAGGTGCCGCCGGAAGCATAGCCCGTTATGGGGTGTCGCTGGCGGTAGGTAAGTTTTGGGCCCAACCCTACCCTTTGGCTACGTTTTTAATCAATATAACCGGCGCATTGCTTATCGGCATTTTGTTTGGACTGTCGTCACGCAACCAATGGCTGCAGGGCGGTGGCATGCTTATACTGGCCACTGGTTTCTGCGGGGGCTTTACTACCTTTTCTACTTTTGCACTAGAGAATGTCACATTAATTCAAAAACAAAATTCGGTTACCTCCATTGTTTATACCGTGTTAAGTGTTATTATTGGGTTGGTATTGTGCAGGCTGGGCATGTGGATAGCCGGATAATTTAATTTTAAGTAACCCTTTGTGCGTATGGAGCAGTTTTCGTTTTCCTATCAAAAAACAACCGTAGCAGAGCTACCTACAACTATACAGCATTTAATTCAGGCGTCAGAAGACGTTGCAAGGCATGCCTATGCCCCCTATTCTAATTTTAAAGTAGGTGCAGCCGCGCTATTAGCGGGTGGCAGTACCATGGTATGCGCCAATCACGAAAACGCATCCTATCCCGCAGGCACCTGTGCTGAACGCGGTTTACTGGCGCATATTAACCCTACAGAAGCCGACCAGCAAATTAATGCCATAGCAGTAAGCTACATCAGCGATGCCAAAACCCAAACACCGCTTTCCCCATGTGGTATTTGCAGGCAAACGATACTGGAACAGCAACTCGCACAAAATGCGCCCATAGCCATTTATATGTGTAGTACTGATGGCCACGTCATTTATGTGGAAGACGCGACCCACCTGCTGCCATTCTATTTCAGCAGCAAGAATCTAGAACTATAAGGCCGTGTCGTTAACCTCGTTCTTGCACACTACACTTGCTTAAATAAAGATCGTTCGTAACTGTCAATGACAAGTACAAAAAAGCTGGTCTTTGCGATCCCGCTTTTCTGCGGGAGAAGCAATCTCACGAGCGGTTCACTGTTTAAAAGTTCCCTTGCTATTTTAAGATTGCTTCGGCGAAGGACCTCGCAAAGACCGTTTATTGAGGGTCAGGGGCGCCATGTAGATGCATAATCGTCATTGCAGGTTGATTGCAGCGTGCTGAATAAATACTCAGGATGACAAAGCAAAAAAGTAAAAAATGCAAACACAAAAAAACCTACACTTATAAGATACCCACAATTGTGAAATAACAGTTGCATCCCTTCAATAGCTAACAGCTTACCTTAGCGGCATGTTTGGCTTCATAAATAAACTAAAGCTGCTGGCAATATGTACAATATTGCTGGCTCCTGTATTGCTTACGGCCCAGACTACAGATACCCTTAAAGAAGCGGAAATACGCGCCAAAACAAACCCCACTAACGACCCGAAAGTGAATGCATTTGCACCGGGCCAGAAACTGGTGGTTATAGATAGCCTTACCCTGCAGCAATACAAAATGCAGAGTGTAAGTAACCTGCTATCACAACAGCTTCCAGTATTCATAAAATCTTATACATTTAACGGTCTTTCCACCCTCAGCTTCAGAGGGTCTTCCGCGGCCCAGTCGCAGGTGCTATGGAATGGTGTACCTATACAAAATTCAGCGCTGGGGATTGCCGATATTTCTGCCCTACCGGTTTTATTACTCAATAAAGTGAGTGTATTGTACGGTGGTTCATCGGCCCTATATGGAAGTGGCAATGTTGGCGGCGCTTTGCTTTTAGAAAATGATGTAGCCATTTTTGATAGTGGCAAAAGAGCACTCAGCCTCAGCGGTGGTGCAGGTAGCTTCGGACAGTACTCAGGGGCTATTGATGGCAGTATGGCCGGCAAGCATTGGTACCTATCGCTGAAAGGCATTGTGCAAACTGCGCTCAACGACTTTAGATATACCGATGATAGCGGCAGGCTGAACAAACTAACCAATGGCAGAACCGCCAGCGAGGCACTTATGCTACATGCAGCATTGAAAACAGGAGTAGCCAGCGTTCTGTCTCTTTCCGCCTGGGGACAGCAGTACAGCAGGGAAATACCACCGGCGCTATTTGAATCCGGCTCGCAAAAAAAACAAACAGATGGCTCCCTCCGCCTGCTTGCCGACTGGACAAAGCACACCAAAGCTAACACCTGGTATGCCAAAACATCGTTCATAACCGATAACATTTTGTATGATGATGCGCCAATAGGCCTGCACTCAGACTCCAGGTCGAGCCAGTACTACCAGGAAGCAGGGTTGCGCCATGTGGGGCGTAAAAACAGCCAATGGCTGGTATTCCTCCCCCTACAATTTACGTGGATGCAGGAACCCGTTACCCATGCTGATAAGCAGCAATTAAAGGCCGCTGTTGCCGCAGCGTATTCTATTAAGTTTTTCAAGGAAAGATTGAATATTGCAGCCAATGCACGAGCAGAAACAGCCAACGCAGTGCAATACCTGTTACCGGGTGCAGACGCGTCTTTTGCACTAACAAAATGGCTAGCACTCCGGGCCAATGTTCAGCGCACGTATCGAGTACCCACCCTCAACGAATTATATTACAATCCGGGTGGCAACCCTTATTTAAAACCGGAACAAGGCTGGAATGAAGACGCAGGTTATACCGCAAAATTTAAAGCTAAGAATTTTGTGCTGACGCACGACCTTTCGGCTTTTAACCGCAATATACAGGATTGGATTATATGGATTGGTGGGGCAATTTTTACGCCGCATAATATAGCGAAAGTGCATAGCCGCGGCATTGAAACTGATAACAGGCTGGAGTACAGCGTGGGCAAATGGACATTACACCTCAGTATCAGCACCGCCTATGTAATAGCCACAACCGAAAGCAGTTACCTGCCCAACGATGGCAGCATTGGCAAACAAATACCCTATACGCCACGCTATAATGGCCGCCTCAATATTGGCGGGGCGTTCAAAAACTTCTACTTCAACTATAACCATTCTTACACCGGCTATCGTTTCAAAAATTACGATGAGTCCGACTACTTCGAACCTTACCAAACCGGTAACCTGCAAGCCATGTATGGTACCCGGCTAAAAAAACACACCCTGCAACTCACGGCCCAGTGCAATAACATCTGGAACCAGCACTATGAAATTATCGCCTATCGCCCTATGCCGGGTATTAACTGGCTGGCGGGGTTCCGGTTGGGTATGTAAATTGGCATAACTTTACCGGAGGAAACAACACAACACCGGCTTACCGGGATGCTGCCTACAATATGCCCTTCATGTATTATATTGGGAAAGATTGGTCGTCAAATTCTTGATACGAAAGATATTCATACTCGCTAAAACTATTTCAAAATACCTAAATTTGAGTTCAACCTATGGAAGCAAAAAAAATCTTAATCGTTAGGGCAGTCGCATTTTTCGTTATTGGGATAGTAATGTTTTTCACCGTGAGCAATAAAATGCTGGGAATAGGTGCCGGACTAGCTTGCATTGCCGTGTCTGTTTATTTACTACTGCGCATTAAAAAAGATGGAAACAAGCCACTTTACGAGGCACCTGTTTATGCCACGCCAAACAATGAATTGCAAGATTTGAAACGGACTTTCCTTTTTGTAGCTATATCTCTTCCTTTGCTGAGCATCTGGATTGCTTACGATCTCAATCAATTAGAATCTAAAGCCGTTGATGATGTAAGAATTTTAGCTCCAATTGCCATGCTGTACAACCATTTTGGCTATTGGGTGGCTGTATTAGCATTGCCGGCATTCACTATTCTACTATTAGCTGGAGGTCTGCGAAAAATTACCAAACTGAAAGCAGACATTGCTCAAGAAGCGTTTCACGAGAATACAGACACTACTGATGCTTCAGAATAGCACAGCGGTTCCATTGCTCACAATATGTTTCATTTGAAGCCCCCAGCCTACCTGCTCAATACTTCTTTCAGATAGCTATCAATATTACCGAACAAAAACTCTGGGTATTCGCTGCTGAATTTCGCCTTTACAAAGCCACCTAAAAGCGGACGTGCAGCGGGTTGATTCATTTCGGCGGTTGAGATCGGTATCAAATCATATTCGGCATCCGGGAAATAACTCAGCACCCGCAGCGCCAGCTCTACCCTATTCATATAATCGGTGCCACCTATGTTATAAACACCCGTTTTACCATCGCGCAATAACACGAACATTGCCCTGGCGATATCCCATGCACTCGCAGGAGAAGCATACTGATCGTAAGGCAATTTCAGGGTAAGTTTCTGGCCTTGCTGACATTGGTCAACTATCCGTGCAACAAAATTCTTACCGCGAAGCTCATTTCCATAAACGTTGGTAACCCGCAACACGAGCGCATTCTTAATTTCCTCCAGCACCATTATTTCCGCTTCCAGCTTATGGTGCGCATAAACACTTAACGGGTTAATAGGGCCATTTTCTTTGTAGGGGCCATCTTTTCCATCAAAAACATAGTCGGTAGAGATATATACCATTTTGGCATTGCACTCCTTTGCCAGCGCAATCAGGTTGATTGTGCTTTGCACTGTCTTTTCATAGCTTTCCTGCTCATGCGTTTCGCAATAGTCAACGTGAGTGAGGGCGCCGCAATGTACAATAACGTCGGGCTTAAATTCCGCAACATCAAAGTTCATCGGATGGTCAGGAAGCAGGGTATCATAGAACACCGTATCATCTGTCTCGAAGGAAAAGTAAGAACCGACTGTCTCCAGCCCCTGTTCCTTAAAATGCTTCAGGCAGTTACCGCCCACAAGACCCGATGCCCCTGATATGAATACCTTCATTATTTGTACAATTGAGGGTGTAAAAATACAAAAGCAAAATAAAACGGCTCATTTCATTTTTACACAATATTCTAGCCTTGTGATTTGTTATCTTTATCATGCAAAAAAATCCCCCCGTGATGCGTAAAATTCTGATTGGTGCCTCGTTAGTGGCTGTGCTCAGCTTCCTGGCATTGCGGTACGCTATAGCCCAATCTGCATTTATAAATGCAAAAGGCAACGTAATTGGCGAGCGTATCAACTGCCCAAAGGGCTTTAACAGGGTTCCAGAAAAAGAGGGAACGTTCGCCAATTTCCTGCGCAAACTGAAAGTGAAGCCGGATGGAAGCCCCGTGCGCTATTATGATGGCACAACCAAATTCAATAACAATCTATATGCCGCTGTTATAGATATAAACATAGGCAATAAAAACCTTCAGCAATGCGCCGATGTTATTATGCACGTCCGGGCCGAATATCTATATACAACACACCAGGAAAACAAAATTCACTTCAATTTCACCAACGGCTTCCGGGCTGAATACAGCAAGTGGAAAGAGGGTTACCGGATAAGCATCACAGGCAATAAAACAAAATGGGTTAAAACTGCCCAGCCGGACAATTCGTACAAAACCTTCCTCGATTTTATGGATGTTGTATATAACTACGGCGGCACATTATCGCTTTCCAAAGAACTGGTGAAAGTAAAGTATAATGATATGCAACCTGGCGACATCCTGATAAAAGGTGGCAGCCCAGGCCATGCCGAACTGATTGTAGATATGGCCGAAAATAATGCAGGTAAAAAGATATTTTTGCTCACGCAAAGCTATATGCCAGCGCAGGAGATGCAGTTACTTACCAACCGCAACAATCGCGACATAAGCCCATGGTACGAACTAAACGCGGCAAACCCAAACATTATTACCCCGGAATGGGATTTTACGACCAGCCAACTCATGAGGTTCGCTGACAACTAACTTACTATGCGCAGGCACTTACATACATTCACTATTCTTTCGTTTTGCTTTGCGGTTAGCACATTACTGGCTAGTCCTCCCCGCAAAATGTACGTCGATTCGCCATGCGACCAACTGAATACACTCAACAACAAAGTCCGGGACGGAAAAATAACAAAACGAGATGCTCAGCAGCAACTGAAAACACTATTGCCGAAAGTAAAAAGCTTCTACTATAAGAATGGCGGGAAAGACTTTCCACAGGTTTACAAATTCCCATTGGCAGGCTATAATAGCAAGGCTATAGGCGGCAAAAGCGGCAGTGGCTATATTGCATCAGGCTACAACTATTTTGCCGGCAATAAGCATGGTGGTCATCCGGCTCACGACATCTTTATTAAAGATAAAAACCAGGATGATATTGATGATAACACCCACGAAAAAGTCAATGTGCTCAGTGCCACAGCAGGCATTGTGGTGGCAACTGAAGCCGAATGGGAACAACCATCAGACCAACGCGGAGGCAACTACATTTGGATATATGATCCGCTGACCAATCGCTTCTATTATTACGCACACAACAGCCGCGTATTGGTGCGCCCCGGCTACATCGTAAAACCAGGAGATGTAATAGCGGAAGTGGGCCGTACCGGCTTTAATGCCATTAAAAAACGCTCTCCCACGCACCTGCACTACATGGTGTTGCAGTTAGATAGTAGTTGCTCCCCTACCCCTGTAAATAGCTATACAGATTTAATAAAGGCCATTAAGTGATTTTTATACAATGGCCCTGTCGCTGTGACAGGGCCATTGTGCTGATTTATAGACCAATAATTCAGTTCGGATTCCCTTAATTGCGGGCAGCTATTATTCCACTTTCCTCACCTCAATTTTCTCCAGCCCCCTCAGGTGGCGCGCACCTCCATTCATATCGCCCAGCGACAATACTGTAATGGCGCCATTCATTTCGTCCATGCCCTTGCCGTCCATAGATGTTATTACATAGATATGGTTACCAACCTCCGTATTAAATATCTCGTTCCAGGAATAAACATTCCGGTAGCCGTCAGACGCTACAAGAACAACGTAGAGCTCGCTGAGCTGCTTTGGTTTTTCAGTAGTAATTTTAGCAACATCAAAAAAAGACTTCAGCAGCACGCCGGTTGCAGCCTTAACAGCATACTTTTCTTCGCCCCGGTGGTTTTTAATACTGATATTGCCCAGGTTATCCTGTTTCATTTTTTTGATGGCTGCAATATCAAATGCCACAGGCTCTTTTTTCCCTTGCAGGTATATGCTGAATGACTTTGTAGGTGGTACATCGCGCTGGGCAATTGCCACATGGCACGACAATGCAATTAATACTATTAAAATGTATTTCATGGGCTGAACTGCTATTTCCGTATAAACTTACCTGCCTCAACCAGCTCGCCCTGCTCGCCCTTACCCTTCAGCAAATAGGTACCCGGCGCCAGTGATGCAATATTAAATTCTATTACATTTTTACCGGCTTCACACACCTGCGAAAGTAATTTATCAACTACCCTGCCCTGCACATCGCAAATCACAAAATCCATGTGTTGTTTCCTGGCTATAGAAAATTCAAACTTTACATATTCCATTGCCGGATTAGGGAACAAATTAGTTTGTGTATTAGTTTTTACTGCCTTCACGCCTGTAAAGTTCGGGGAATATAGCTGGGCCATATAACAGCCATAACGGTATAGGTTTTTACCATAAATGCCCTCGCACCAAACGGAACCTACCATACCCCAATCAGGCTGAGAGCCGCTATAGTCGCCCCAGCGCTGCTCCTTTTGTGCCAGTTGGTGAATGTTTGCCTCGCCAGACTTAATGTTCAGCATATTAGAATAAGAACTGCCATCAAAATAGGCAGCTCCAAAACCCGGATTGGTATTTGGCCCCGTATAATTGAAGGTGATGATAGACTGATTTGTTGTGCCGGAATAACCTGTATAAGATATATTAGGGTAACCGAGGTCTAGCGAATCAAAACTGTAAATATGCCCAGTAAGGGTCGGGCTGCTATTGTAGTTGGCAATAATACCGTGGTATACTGATGAGGAACCATTCAGCGGGTTCACGGAGGTATTCACAAACTGAATTTCGTTGCCAGATACGAAAGCACCCAGTATGCGACCGTCATTAGTTGCCAGGGTGTAATTGGTATCCGTTTGCCGGCCATTAGGTGGCACGCCATACGAAAGGCTGGAAACAAGCGGTGTAACCGTAAGCCCACCACCGCCACCAATGGTATCGGACACTTTTACGAGGAATACAGTATCGTTGAGCACATCAAAATTCCTGTTAGAAAGGAAATATTGAGCCGGCCCTTCCAGCAGGTAACCGGGCTTTACCGGGTGCAGGCAACGCAGGTTCTTACCGTTATAACTTATGCTATCCCATATAGTATAACTAACTGTTGCACTCCCGCTATAACCGTCCTGTTTACGCAATTGATATATCAGGGTTTGTTTGAAACCAGCCTGCCAGCTGCTATCAAACTTTATTTTATTACCGGTAAGGAAAAATTCATTTTTTGTCATGGAAATAGCCGGGTAGTCAAACCAGGTAGTATCTGCGGTATAGTCGCCATAAAACTTATAAAAGTGCCAGGTACCCGCAGGGTCGTTTGTTGCTGAAAACGCAACCACTATGTAATTATACTGGTTAATACCATTCAGCATCACGCATATAAACTTATCGGCCTCCGGGTCGTACATCACCTTGGGGTCAAACTTATTATCGTTAGTGGAGTGTAGCCCTATTGGGCTTGAAAAATAGCCCAGAGTCTTCTTGTATAAATAGTTACCTGTATTACCGTCATGTATAGCAATGCTTTGGTTAATTACAGAAACGGCCTTTTTACCCAGGCTGATTGCCATATAATTATCGGGTGGAATGCCGGTAAAACTATCCGCGACAAAATTTGTAGCCAGTATCGGCATAGCAGCGCTGGTAGTCTTCAGGGCCTGCAGGCTCACTTTATGTGGGAAGCGTGCCGCCGATTGTGCTTTTATTTCGCGTAGTCTGGCTTCTTCTGCATCACCTTCTATTTCAGGCATTTCAAGACTCTGTAGGGACACATTGTATTTGTCTGCAACATCTTTCAATACTACACTACCGCAATAGTTTGCCGTATATGTTTTTGAACGCTGGGCAAACCCATTAATACATGCGAATAATAGAATAACGATAAGGAAACCACGACTGTTCATGCTAAATATTTCCATAAAAGTAAAAAACCTCCGCAACTTATTGTGCGGAGGTTTTCAATTCATTTATCAGAAGCCGTGATAACCGGCAAGTTTACAATTCAGTCATTTCGTTACTTCAGCAATTCAACAACAACCATGCATTGCGCAATTGAGCCATTGAGCCATTATAGTTACTAGCCTTGTAATGCAGCTGCACCGCTCACAATTTCAGTAAGTTCGGTAGTAATTGCAGCCTGACGGGCACGGTTATAGCTAATTTTCAGCGACTTGATAAGTTCATTCGCGTTTTCACTTGCCTTATCCATTGCCGTCATACGCGCTCCATGCTCCGAAGC
Organism: Chitinophagaceae bacterium; assembly: GCA_947447265.1. GTDB lineage: Bacteria > Bacteroidota > Bacteroidia > Chitinophagales > Chitinophagaceae > Flavipsychrobacter. The sequence goes on along the minus strand of CANFKC010000002.1, from coordinate 188,811 downwards.
ATTCGCATCCAGTACTGATTTATACACCTGAGTATTCAATATCTTAGGCATCAGTTCTGTTAATAACGAAGCCATTGAAGGTTCAAAAATAAAGTCGATGTTCTTGCCGCCTTTCTTCTGCTCTACTTTTGGTATTGGCAGGTATGGCTCAACAATAAACTCCTGTGTAGCTGCATTCTTAAATTGGCTGTATACAATTTCAACACGGTCAAACTCCTTATTCAGGAAGCCTTCCTGTGCATAAATAGCTGCACGGCGAACATTATCGAAAGTAAGGTCAGAAAAAACGGTCCAGAAATCTGCAACCACTTTATAACCATGACGGGTAAAGTATTCAAAACCCTTCTTACCCAATGGCAGAATAACTACATTGCCCTTGCTTTTCTGTGTAGCGTATTCATCGTTAATGCGCTGAACAGCCATCTTAATAACGTTTGCATTGTAACCTCCGCAAAGGCCACGATCGCTGGTTACAGGTATAATTAATACCCTTTCCACCGGCCTTACATCCGCAAGCGGTAAGCTCAAGTCTGAAGATACACTGCTAACAATATTACTAAGCATCTCCTGCAGTTTCCTGGAGTAAGGGCGCATCTGTAAGATAGCATCCTGGGCGCGGCGCAATTTAGCGGCGCTCACCATTTTCATGGCCTTAGTAATCTGCTGTGTAGATGTTACTGACTTTATACGATTCCGAACCTCTTTGAGCTGCCCCGACATATTATTTTAAATAAGTATGATTAATTTGGGTGCAAAGTTATTGGATTAACCGCAATTATACAAAAGTGATTGAGGTTTTTTAATTTTTAGTGCGCCGGGGCAAAATTATTTTATAAACCATTGGTTAAAAGTCTCTTTGACAACTCAAAACACCAACTCTTTATATTAGCTTTGTTAATTCAACCGGACGCACCACCGCAAATTTTATTTTATAAAAAACATCTCTTATGTTTTTTAGTTCGTATTCATTTAATGCAAACCTGTATTCACAATAAGGCATGCCCATGAGATTATTTTTATTATTGTTTATTGCACTTACCACCTCATCACTAACCTTCGGCAACAAAATACTCATCCCTATGGATGCTGACGGCCAAACAAACCATCTTAAAGCCTACGGCATTGCATTTGCCGCAATGAAGGAAGGCCCCGTAGATTGGCTGCTTAACTACCGCGGCGGCAGTTTTGGAATGACGTATTCTAAAAAACTGGAAAAACTCTGCAACGACCGTGGCGTAAGTTTTACCAACCTAAAGGACAAAGAGTATACCGACATCACTAAAGAAATAAAAGGCCTTAAGTATGATGGCGCTATGGTAAAACTGGAAAAACCACCACGCATTGCAGTATATACCCCACTAAGCAAAGAACCCTGGGACGATGCGGTAACACTGGCACTAACCTATGCCGAAATTCCTTTCGACAAAATATACATTGACGAGGTTTTAAGCGGCAAACTGGAAAACTACGACTGGCTGCACCTGCACCACGAAGATTTTACCGGCCAGTACGGAAAATTCTGGAGCCAGATGCGCGGCCAGCAGTGGTATATAAACGACCAGAATTCAGCCGAGCGTGCCGCAGTAAAACACAGCTTTAAAAAGGTGTCGCAAATGCAGCTGGCCGTCCTCAAAAAGATAGTGGCCTTTGTAGGCAGTGGCGGCAACCTGTTTGCCATGTGTTCTGCTACCGACACCTATGATATTGCACTCGCGGCAGAAGGCATAGACATTTGTGAAACACAATTTGACGGCGACCCTATGGACGCGGAAGCACAAAGCAAGCTGAACTTCAGTAAATGTTTCGCTTTCAAAAATTTCACCCTTGTTACCAGCCCTTACGAATACGAATATTCTAATATCGATAATACCAATTTCCGCAGAGTAGAAAAGGACAAGGATTTCTTCACTTTGAATGCCTTCCCTGTGAACCTGGATATCGTTCCCGCTATGCTTACCCAAAATCACACCAACAGCATTAAGGGTTTTATGGGCCAGACCACAGCTTTTCGTAAAGAGGCCTTAAAACCAACGGTATTGGTTATGGGCGAAAGCAAGGGCCAGAACGAAGCCCGCTATATACATGGCGACTACCAACGCGGTTCCTGGACTTTTTATGGCGGCCATGACCCTGAAGATTACCAGCATAGTGTGGGTGCACCACCAACTAACCTCGCATTCCATAATTCATCGCCAGGCTACAGGCTTATACTCAATAACGTACTGTGCCCTGCCGTTAAAAAAGCTGCGGTACCTACAGTTGTAGTGAATGAAATCCCTTCAAAAAATGGCGGCAAGCCTATTGATGAAGATGTTGTTTTCGGAAGTTCGGAGAGCAAAATCCGGATAGAGACCGACCCGGCTACCAGCGAAATAAAAATTGTAATGCCAGCAGGCTACAGCGAAAAAACAGTTGAAGTAACCGTCACGGGCAGCGACGGAAAACAAACCCTCAAGCAAACATCCAACGCCAAAAACATCCGCATTAACCTTCAAAATCTGCACTCCGGCGTCTACCTCATACAGGTAAACGGCCAGTATGCAGGTAAAATAATGAAAGATTAACTCTCCCTTCCCACTCGTCCTCGAATGCTTCGAGGATGCAACGGATTGGCGTTTGTAACGCCAGTTTCGCCGCTGTTAGTGTTTTGTAACTTTGTCTGAACTATGATTTTGAGGTGATTTTTATGATGGCCATGATTTTCCTCTCTGGCTGGCGCGAGTATGGCGCGCTGAATTTGGCCTCACCCCTAGCCCCCCTCCCAAAAGAGCGGGGAATGCTTACGTCCTCGCAGTCGCTCGGGATTGGCATGTTGGTGGGCAGAAGATTTTCTGCCCCTACGTGTGGTTGTTGCGAAGGAGACCTCACCCCCAACCTCCCGCTGAAGGAGCGGGACTGGCTCGCTCCCATAGAGCGAGGAATGCTTACGTCCTCGCATTCGCTCGGGAAAGTTAACCAGTGCAGCTATTTATAACTGGAGTATATAAGCAGCTGGAAACTCCCCGCTTGCCAAAGAGGGTCAGGCCGCGCCATTGGCGAGGACAGGGGTAATGGGTCTTTAGCACTGGCGCATGCCGCTCTTCGCTCTCATTTATTGCCAAAACTTCAATTTTTAGTTTGATTCATTTGATGACCAGTTAAACCTAATATAACTTTGTCATCCTGTAAGGATCTAAAATTGGTCGAAGGATTTCCTTCGTCCTATCTATTCCGGCAGTATTTACTTCCGACAAAAAGCATCCGCTCTACGCTCTCACTTATTGTCTGAACTATGATTAACCTGATTTTTATGATGGCCATGATTCTCAAGTTTTACAGTCTGTCTACCCTATTTCTGTATTTTGTTAAAAAAACTGGGTGCATCCCGTACATTCGCAGCTAATAAGTAAATTACAGTCATAATTATTTTTATAAATGAAACTACGGTTATTAGTAGGTTGTTGGTTGTGCGTATTGCTGGGCACTAATGCGCAGGCATCAAAGTTATTTATACCAATGGATGCTGATGGCCAGGCTCAACACCTGAAAGCTTATGGAGTTGCCTACGCTGCCCTTAAAGCAAATGTGTCTATCGATTGGTTACTCAACTACAAAGGCGGCAGTTTCGGCATGGATGATGTGGAAAGCATTGTCAGGCTCTGCAAATTGCGCGGCGTTACCTATGAAATAATCAGCGATGCACAATACCTCGGCATCATAAACGACATAGCCAATCCTGATTTTAACGGCGATATTATTAAACTTGAAAAAGCCCCAAAAGTAGCCATCTATACCCCGGCCAATAAAGAACCGTGGGATGATGCCGTGACTATGGCGCTAACCTATGCCGAAATACCTTTCGAAAAGGTGTATGATGATGAGGTGCTCGATGATGCGCTGCACAAATATGACTGGCTTCACTTACACCATGAAGATTTTACCGCCCAGTATGGAAAATTCTATTCCCAGTTCCGCTTTGCAGAATGGTACCAGCGTGACCAGAAGACCGCTGAAGCCAGCGCAGCTAAACATGGCTTCAAAAAAGTATCGCAACTGAAACTGGCTATTGCTAAGAAGATTCGTGATTTTGTTACCGGGGGCGGCTACCTGTTTGCGATGTGTTCGGCAACCGACAGTTACGATATTGCTCTCGCTGCCGAAGGCACCGACATCTGCTCCGAAATGTTCGATGGCGACCCGCAAGACCCCAATGCACAGCAAAAGCTTGATTTCACAAAATGCTTTGCATTTAAAGATTTTACCCTTGTTAACAATCCTCTGCACTATGAGTATTCCAACATTGACAATACGGAATTCCGCATGGGTTTAAATGCCAAACTGGATTATTTTAACCTCTTCACCTTTTCAGCGAAATTTGACCCGGTGCCTGCAATGCTTACGCAAAACCACACCACCACCATTAAGGGTTTTATGGGTCAGACAACCGCCTTCCGTAAAGAAGTGTTGAAATCGAGCGTATTGGTTATGGGCGAATGTAAATCGGTTAACGAAGCCCGCTATATACATGGCGAGTACGGCAAAGGCACCTGGACCTTTTATGGCGGCCATGACCCCGAAGACTACCAGCACCTTGTTGGCGACCCGAAAACAGAACTCAGCCTACACCCAAATTCTCCGGGCTACAGGCTAATACTTAACAATGTGCTCTTCCCTGCCGCTAAAAAGAAACCAAGGAAAACGTAGTTCAATTATTAATGGTGAATGGTGAATTATAAATGGTGAACTGTAAGGGCAATCCCATTGTCATTTAGATAAACGTATTCTTGCGTTTTTCGTTGCGCCTTTGAAACCTTGAATAATACCGGTTGGACATTGAAACTAAACCAAATTTGAAAGGGTTTTATGCATCATACCCGCGACGCCGTCCCGGCGCGGACATTAGAGTAACAAGCTTCACACAACACGCCGGGGGGCTTCTTTTTTCTCGCGGAGCGATAAGAAAAAAGTGCCGCTTTTTTTGTTACTTTTTATGCGGCAGCACAAAAAAAGTAAATGAAGACGCGGGGCCAATAAGACGATGACAATTCACTTTATGCATTTAACAAAACATCATTAGTAGCAATTCCAATGTAATTAGTTAAGCGTATTCTTGCGTTTTTCGCTGTGCCTTTGAAACCTTGAATAAGCTGTAGATTGCGGCTTTGCGGCTTTGCGCGAAACTATTTTTTCCTCGACGTATTCGCCTCTGAAGCAAACACGCCGAACTTAAACAGCGCCAGAATTACAGTTTGGCTTTGTTTTTCAGGTCATTATGTCCCTTCAAAACGAAAATATATGACAATAATTCCGAAGATTTGAATTGGTACAATTTTTATGCATTATCAGGTGTACGAAAAAACCTTACGAACATGAATTTGAACAACTTCACCATCAAAGCGCAGGAAACAGTGCAACAGGCACAGCAACTCGCTTTTAATAATCAGAATGCCAACATTGAAACAGAACACCTGCTACAGGCGTTGGTTGATGATAAAGATGGCCCAATTACCTACCTGCTTAAAAAGAATAACGTAAACATAGCCCTGGTTGAGGGCAAAATAAAAGAACAAATAGCAAAACTACCTAAAGTTCAAGGGAGCGAGCCCGGTCAGAATGTAAGCCGGGAAGCCAACAACGCCATCTTGAAATCGGGCAATATTCTCAAAACATTTGGCGATGAATTTGTAACGCCGGAGCATTTATTAATTGCGCTCTTACAGGTAAATGATAATACCGGTAAAATGCTGAAGGATGCTGGCCTTACTGAGAAAGGGCTGATTGCAGCAATAAAGGAGCTTAGAAAAGGCAATACCGTAAACTCGCAAACAAGCGACCAGCAGTATAATGCCCTACAGCGCTACGCAAAAAACCTGAACGAGATGGCCCGTGATGGGAAGCTTGACCCGGTTATAGGTCGTGATGAGGAAATACGCAGAACACTGCATATCCTTTCCCGCCGGTCGAAGAACAACCCTATATTGGTGGGTGAGCCGGGTGTTGGTAAAACAGCGATAGTGGAAGGACTGGCGCATAGGATACTGAATGGTGATGTGCCGGACAATCTGAAATCGAAAATAATTTTTGCACTGGATATGGGCGCACTGATGGCAGGTGCAAAATATCGTGGCGATTTCGAAGAAAGGCTTAAAGCTGTGGTAAAAGAAGTAGCAGAAAGCGATGGTGATGTTATCTTGTTTATTGATGAGATACACACCCTGATTGGAGCCGGAGCCATGGAGGGTGCAATGGATGCAGCGAACATTTTGAAGCCAGCCCTCGCACGTGGCGAACTCAGGGCGATTGGTGCAACAACACTGAACGAATACCAGAAATATTTTGAAAAAGATAAGGCACTGGAAAGAAGATTCCAGAGGGTATTGGTAGATGAGCCATCACCGGAAGATGCCATCTCTATTTTACGCGGACTGAAAGACCGTTACGAAAGTCACCACCAGGTGCGCATTAAAGACGAGGCCATTATTGCTGCAGTTGAACTATCGCACAGATACATCACAGACCGTTTTTTACCAGACAAGGCAATTGACCTGATAGACGAGAGTGCAGCAAAACTTAAACTGGAATTAAACTCCATGCCGGAAGCGCTGGATGAACTGGAACGTAGGATACGCCAGTTGGAAATTGAACGCGAAGCGATAAAAAGAGAGAATGACGATGTGAAGCTGAAGGAATTGGGACAGGATATTTCCATGCTCACTGTACAGCGCGACACGCTCAAAGCGAAGTGGCTGGAAGAAAAAGAAATAGTAGACAAAATAAATAAATCGAAGAATGCCATTGAGCACCTGAAACAGGAAGCGGAAACCGCAGAACGTGAAGGCAACTATGGCAAGGTAGCGGAGATACGTTACGGCAAAGTGCAGGAACAGGAAGCTATCATCACTGAAATGTCGGCACAGTTGGACGAAATTGGTGCGAACCATAAACGCCTGCTGAAGGAAGAAGTTGATGCGGAAGACATAGCCGAAAATGTAGCCAAGGCCACCGGCATTCCCGTGCAGCGTATGCTGCAAAGCGAACGCGCAAAACTGATGCACCTGGAAGATGAACTGCATCGCAGGGTTGTAGGACAGGAGGAAGCTATTGAAGCGGTATCTGATGCCATAAGGCGTGGCCGCGCAGGCCTGCAGGACCCTCGTAAGCCAATCGGCTCCTTCATCTTCCTCGGGACAACCGGTGTGGGTAAGACAGAGCTTGCAAAAGCCCTTGCTGAAATACTGTTTGATGATGACAGCATGATGACCCGCATAGACATGAGTGAGTACCAGGAAAAGCACAGCGTAAGCAGGTTGGTTGGTGCACCTCCGGGATATGTAGGCTACGATGAAGGCGGACAGCTTACAGAGGCCGTAAGAAGGAAACCGTATTCTGTAGTGCTACTCGATGAAATTGAAAAAGCGCATCCCGATGTATTCAACGTACTGTTGCAGGTATTAGATGATGGGCGCCTTACTGACAATAAAGGTCGCGTAGTGAACTTTAAAAACACCATCATTATTATGACCAGCAATACCGGTAGCCACATTATACAGGAGAACTTCGCTGAAATAAAAGATGGACAGGATATAGAGCATGTAGTTGATGCTACGAAAGACCAGGTAATGACCTTACTGAGGGAAACAATGCGCCCGGAATTCCTGAACAGGATAGATGACATCATCATGTTCCGTCCGCTGATGAAAAACGATATTAAGAGCATCATCAAAATACAATTGCAACAACTGCAAAACCAGCTTAAGGCCCAGGATATCAACCTGCAGTTTACTGATTATGCGCTTGACTACCTCGTAAAACGTGGCTTCGACCCGCAATATGGTGCACGCCTGTTGAAGAGAGTAATTCAGAAAGACATTATCAACCTGTTGAGTAAGAAGATCATTAACGGCGACGTTGACAAATCAAAACCAGTGCTGATAGATGTTTTTGATGGAGTGGTTGCGATGCGCAATGAAGCCGAACAGAAATAAGAAGACAGTTTTTAAAGTGGTGAGCAGAGAGAGAAGGGTGTGCGTCTGCACACCCTTATTTGTTATTGAAGGTCCGTAAGGTCAAAACGAATGGTGAATCGGTCACCCGTATTCCTTCGCTGGTAACACTAATGGCGCCACCCAACGTCTTATAATGAACCTGCGTCAAAATGATTTTTCACGTCTTAAATAGATACGCAAGATCCTGCGTATCTGCATGTTTGGGTCTGTTTATTGCTGGATAAATTAATAAAATTTAGAGCTAGATATTGCTACATTATTTTTCTAGCCGCGCCGTAAGATAATTTCGACTCTGCGGTTCTGCTTTCTACCCTCTTCAGTGTCATTCGGTGCAATCATTTTAGCCTCGCCCCAACCTTTGGCAATTATGGAAAGCGCATCCATACCCATATCAATAAGTATGCTTTCTATGAAGTTAGCCCGCTTGGTGGAAAGCGCTTCATTCAGCAGCGGATTACCCGAATTATCAGTATAACTATTCACGTAGAACATTACCCCCCGCGGATCGCGCAGGTAAGGCTCAATAATATTATAAATCAACAATTTGTCAGAATCGGTCAACTCCACCTTCATTACATTAAAGTGGATAGTAGCCACCAGACTATCGTGAATCGGCCTTACGTAATCAGCAGGCAGCATGGCTACATTATGTTCAAAAGGCTTTTGGACATATTGCTTGTCAAATGCAAAAGTATCCAACACTTCGGTATAGCCGGGAATTCCGGTATAGAGCGCATATTTTATGTTCGCAGCTATTGGCAGCAGGTAGCTTGCATCTCCCCTGTTGCTGTGAAACTGGTAAATGGTATCACCGGTTTTAGCGTTCATCAACATCATTGCGGCGGAGTTGAGGCGCATTTTGCCAATACTATCATATACATAACCTGAAAGGAAACTCACCTGTGATGGCTGCATGTCCAGCGGCAGCGGCGTCTGAAAAATATCATAGTTACCTGCTGGCCCCTCTCTATCTGAAGCAAGCAGCAAACGGTTGCCATTCATCACTACCCAGGCACTTTGCTCATCATAAGCGGTGTTGATAGGATAACCGAGGTTAACCGGTACAGACCAATCAGTATCGTTTTTCAAAACGGACTTAAAAATATCAGTCCCTCCGAAACCAGGATGTCCATCACTGGTAAAGAAAAGGGTTTTATTATCAAGACATATGTAAGGGGCCGTTTCGTTGCCTGCTGTATTAATGGCCGGACCGGCATTGTAAGGCAGTTGCCATAAACCATTTTCAAAGTTCGATATCCAGATATCCATGCCGCCGTAGCCGCCCTGCTTGTTACTTACAAAATACAGCTTCCTGTTGTCAGGAGAAAGGCTTGGCATGCCTTCATAGTCCGGCGTATTAATAGTGGCACCAAATGGCTGTGGCTGCGTCCACGGGCTATCGACCGCTATACGGTATGCCATGTAAAGGTCTGAGCCGCCCGAAGCCCAACCGTTCTCACTGCGGTTGTCGCTGCGCGAAAAGAAAAGGTAGTGTCCGTCTGCCGAAATAAACTGTGCACTTTCATCGCTTATGGTATTGGGTGGTGCTCCCATATTATCTGCGCGAAGCCATTCGCCGCAGCTATCCTGCTTTGCCGTATAAAACTCTTCATCAATGTTTTTGAACCTGCGCGTAAAATACATTACACTGGTATCTACCGTCATAGACGGAAAAAGTTCAGGATAACGGCTATTGATCCTCGGGCCAAGGCTTACCGGCCACTGCTGGTAAATAACCCTTAATTCCCGCGTAATGAAAAGCGCCTGGTTACGCAGTTTGTTCCATGAAGCGCTATCCTTTATAGTGGCATAGGTGTTGATCAACAGCAACGCACTATCGGGCCGGCCGGCATATATAAGGCATCGCGCCAGGGGCTTTGCAAATTGCATTTTGCCGTTCGGGCACTTGCCTGAGGCATCCCTTAGCACATTAACGGCATCGCGGAACAAATGCTGGGAAAAATACCATTCGCCCAGCATACTATATGCTTCGGGATAAGCTGGTGAGAGGCTGATAGCCTTCTTCATTTTACTGTATGCGTCTTTCCGCTCAAAATGCGACCAGCTCTTTACCGCATTATTGAAAAATTTAGCCGCCTTTTTGTTTTGCTGAGCGCTAACATGGCAACAAAATACCCAACAACTAAAAAATATGACCAGTTTGAGACGCATCGACCCGAAATATACGGCAAAAAATAAAATCATGCTATTTATCCGCCAGAAATCAGAAATTTGCCTTCAATCATAACTACTGCACCCGATGTCAGCTACCATAATTTGTCCTAACTGCAACACACAATTTGAACCTACAGAAGCCCTCGCCCAAACCATAAGGGAGGAAATGAGGAAGGAGTTCAACCAAAAATGGATCAAGGAAAAACAGGATAAGGAAAAGCAGGACAAGCAAAAAGAAGAAACATTCCAACTACGGGAGCAAAAGCTGCTGCAAGAACAACAATTGCTAAAAAGCCAAAAAGAAGCACAGGAGCAGGAACTGGCCAAGAAACTGGAAGGCTATAAGCGCACCATGGAAAATGAACTGGCGCAACAGCTAACAGGTAAAATTCAGCAGGACTTTGAAAATAAGCTGCGCATGCTGGAAGACGCCAATAAATCCAACGAAAGTAAGTTAACCGAGGCCCGTGTTAAGGAACTGGAATTTCTAAAAGAGATGCAAAACCTTAAAACGCGCGAACAAGAGCTGGAACTGGAGATACAAAGAAAGCTGCTGGAAGAGCGCACTAAATTGGGCGAGCAAATAAAGAAGGAAGAGGAGGAAAAGAACAAACAACGCGACGCTGAATTCCAGATGAAACTGAAAGAAAAAGACAAACAACTGGAAGACCAGCGCAAACTGGTAGAGGAAATGAAGCGCAAAGCGGAACAGGGCTCTATGCAATTGCAGGGCGAAGTGCAGGAACTGGCGCTGGAAGAACTACTGAAGGCCTCTTTCCCTTTCGACCTGGTGAGCGAAGTAGGCAAGGGCGTGAGAGGGGCAGACTGCACATTGACCGTACGGAATAGTTATGGGCAGCAATGCGGTAAAATTATTTTTGAGAGCAAACGCACCAAAGACTTTAGCGAAGACTGGATAGAAAAACTTAAAGCAGATATGCGCGCACTAGGCGCAGATGTAGCGGTAATAGTTACGCAGGCGATGCCTAAAGACATGGATACCTTTGGCGAAAAACAAGGGATATGGATATGCAACTTCAGCGAAGTAAAGGCATTAGTGCATGTGTTGCGCGAACTGGTAATGAAGGTATATACCGCAACAAAAAGCCAGGAAAATAAAGGTGATAAAATGACCCTGCTCTACCAATACCTGGTCAGCGGCGAGTTTTCAGAACAGTGGAACGCAATTCGCGAAGGCTTTATGACCATGAAAATATCGATACAGCGCGAGCGCGACCAGATGGAAAAATTATGGAAGTCCCGTGAAAAATCGCTGGAAAAAGTGCTGCTGAACGCAGCGCACATCCGTGGCTCTATTGAAGGCATATCAGGAATGGACGTCGATCTGAATCTGCTGCCTGAAAGTAATTCGCTGGAATTGGGTGAAGGATAAAATAATTCAAAGCAACTTTCAAAAACTGCCTCAAGTGGCTTAACTACTTTTGCCCAGGTTTTTGATGGTAATATAGTCGAGGTAATAGATCAGCTTTACTGACAAGCTGTTGCTTTGCGGCGAATTAAGCGTGTTGGTAAGGTTATTAAGGTAGGTATCAAATACATTGGTACCCCGCGTATAAATACTATTCTGGTAAACAATACTTATTTCGCTTCCAGGTTTAAATTGCCACACGAAGCCGGTATATACGTTGAATGAATTAAAGTTCACATTCTGATTGGGGTATACTGATGAAGTAGGCGTGCTAACTAAAGTGCCATCTTTTTCCAGAAGCGAGTATTTAGAATAGGTTGCCTGAGACCAGTAGTGCCTTGCACTAACTTTCATTGACATCCGGTTGGTAAAAATGTACTTCGCGTCCAGCGTATTTATCAAGGTTACAATTTTACGCGTACCCAGGTAAATAGAGTCGGTATTCGCACCACCTACATAACCTGTATTGTTAGCAAACGATGTAATATTGGTGTTGTAAACCATGGAAAGCTTGTTGCCTATCCTGTAACGCGGTGAGATATTTGAGTATAGCGTTCTGCGGCCGCTTTCGGCAAACCATCGGTTATTCAACTCAAAATCAAGCGCAAATTTCTTTCTGTAATCGCTCGAAAAAAAGCCACCGGCCATAGTAGATGTTGGTACAAGATAAAAACGCCCTGCAGTTCTTGGTTCCAGGTAATCATGTGCTGCAACAGGTTGGTTATCCCAGTAAGCACCAATGGTTAAGAAGTTACGGAGCGTAAGCCGGTGAGACCCATAAATGGTAATGGATGAGTACACATTCGGATTAAACACCCGGTTGTAGCCTGCGCCAACGTGGTTGTACGTAGTGAGGACATAACCAAAGGGCTTATACGTGTTGTAGTTAGTGCTCAGGTTATAATAAACCACATTATTGCGGTCAAGGTAGCCAAGGTCATTCGGGTTAAACCTGTCGCTAATAGAAGTGGTGTTGACATAGTACTGGAAGTTACCCTTGGTTTTAGCGGCCTGCAAAAAATAGCGGTAACCCACATAGGCGGGTGTTGACGTAAATATCTGGCTCACATCGCCCGATCCATCAATAGAATAATTATTGGCCTTGTTGGCGAACTTGAACAAGAGGGCGCTTACATTGGCATTATAGCTGTTTTGCTTGCGATAGACATTGGTATTTACAAAACTCACCGATGAATTATTCTTCAGGGCCTGGTCAAGCACCAGCACATTATAGTTAGTGAGTGGCGAGGTTTCTTCACTTCGGTACTCCTGCGTTTTCTTGTTATAAACTGTAGCATAGGCCGGTTCAGAAATAGCATTAAAGAACCCGATGCCCAGGTTCTTTTTAGTGCGGCCCGATACCTTTGTAGCATTGATCAGCTTTGTGGTAAGCGGGTTTTGCATTACCGAATCGTCGGGACCAAGGCTATTGTATAGCGAACTGTATTTTACCGGTGTACCACCCACTCTGCGGCTGTAGAAGAGGTCATTTTTATTAAACAGGTCGGTACCCTCCGTAAAGAAGTAACGCTTTTCGTTATATCGCACTTCAATCGGCGAAAGGTTCAGCACCTGGTTATCATAAAGTGTCTGGCCAAAATCAGGTATAAGGGTAAGATCCAGCGTAAAACTTTCATTAATGCCGTACTTCAGGTCAAGCCCACCATTAGTGGTTTGGGTTACTTTGCCATTGTCATTTTCAGCGTAAGTGGAAACGTAGGGTAAAAAAGTAAGTCGCAGCGGCGATTTTATATCTTTTATGCCATTAAGTGTACCGGCCTGCCTAAGAAAATTAGGCACATTGGGCAATACGGTGCTCCAGTAAGATGATTCCCTGATGCGGCGTATGGAGCGGTAGAAGTTCACCCCCCATTTTTGCTCACTGGTACTCGGGAAGCGTAAAGAAGAATACGGTATCTTCATTTCCAGACTCCAGCCGTCTTTGTTCAGGCTTACTTTTGAATACCATGCAGCGTTCCAGGAATAATCTGAACCATCCAGTTTCATTTTAGCATCCGCCTGAACACCGGCAGCCGTTACCGCAAAGACAAAGCCATTCTGTTCGTCAGAATACGTATCAAAAGTAACCGTAAATACATCTGCACCATCTCCGAACTCATCCCGTGGGGTGAGTTGTCTCAGCACACTATCAGGATTATCGTACATAAATGCACCTATATAGACGGCGTCATTATCATAAAGAATCCTTACTTCAGTGCGAGATACAGATTTTTCTCCGGGGAATGGTGAGTTTTGAATAAAACCGATGGCAGGCTCGGCCTTGTTCCACATCGGCTCCAGCAACTTCCCATCTAAAACCATCTGCTCGCCGATACGGCTTGCAGATAGTTGCCGTTTGGGTTGCTGGGCAAATGCCGGGTTGGCAAACCCGGCCATAAAGCAATACAGTATTAGTATAAAGTAGCGGTAAAAATTCATAAGGATGCCGATGTAATTGTTAAATGGTAGTTCATTCGTACAATGGGTATATTGTCAATAAAAATTTTGCCTACCAGACACACCTTACACTACTAAAAACTTGTTGTAAACGTACTCCTTATTCCGCTAAACGCAGGTTCGTAACGGCAAACACCACCAGTACAATTGATACCCGCAACCTGCTTCACATAAGCCAAAGATAAGCGATGAGGTCCTTTTGTGAAAGCCCCGTAAAAACTATAGTAATGATTCGCCTTTGTAACTAACGGATTATCATAATTAGGAGTGATATTATACATATCAGATACCGACAGCGAAAAATTAGGTACAAAGTTATATTCCAGCAACGCGAATGCCCATGAACCGAAATCCTGCTTCGTATTCATGTACTGCAGTTCCATACGTATCGATTTTGAATCGTTAAAGCGATATGTAACTTCAGTATATGGGGTAACAGCATATACAATCGGTGTTTTACCTTCTTTAATTGCTGTGCTTTGGTATAACTTAATGTTATATTCCATGTATTGCAAACCTAACTGGAACCTCCATGATTTAAGGCCTATGTAGTACACTTCAGCCAGGCCCTCACGGTAAAGCTCTGTATTATCCAGCTTGTTAATGTGCGTATAGGTGAAGCTATAGTTGGTAACATCGTTAGGAGAGTACAAACCATCTATGGTATAAGCAAGTTCAGAAAGATCTTGTGACGCTGGTGTATAGCGCGACATTAACCTTTGCGGGCGTTGCCTTGCAACAACGGGTTGCCAGTTCATCATGCCATCCAAAAGGGTTTGGTTTGGCGATGTACGCATTACGAAATTCTCCGTGCGCTTTCCTGATAAGTTGATAGCCAGCCCTTTTTTCGCAATACTTAAGTTAGAATAGGTAACATTACCCCACTTATTAATAAGTGTAGCAGAATCACCCACAATAGCCTCATGTGTTTTGAAGGCATTTTCTACGTACCAGGAAATACTCTTGTAGGTAAGGGTGTTGTAACCGGTAAAGCCATACATGTTCCAGCGCGGCAAGAATCTCTTCGCTGTATCAGCATAACCATTGATTGTTGCTGCCACCACATCCATCGATTCTTTATCTAAAGTGCGGTTTATAGCACCAACGCCTGGTATAAAATGCGCCTTACCAATGCCGTAGTCACCTTCTGCATTAAAACCCTTAATAACCGGGTTATACCTGGTAAAAAGTAACTTTTGCTGACCAGTGAATGCTTTCAGCAGCACGTTTTTACCGAGCTTATATTTGAGTTCAAGGCCAACCAGTGCATTATCTATTAAAAGACCCCTATCCTCGTATGCGCGGAAAAGTGCGCCACTGCCTATCTGATCATAAACATAACCGGCTGTAATAGTAAGGTCATCCATTTCCCGGGTTATGCTGTATGCACCCAGGCCATAGGCTGTAAGCGCCTGTGCGGGAGCTTTAAGGTTAGAGTTATTGAAAACATCGACCCTGGTATTAAAGGTCCAACCTTTAATATTATATCGCAGGCTGAGCCAGCCTTCACCACCGCTCAGGGCATTATCGTAGAGGGGGTTGTTGGCTGCACCGATAGCTGCATCCTTTTGAAAAAAGTTGATATTTGTTTGCAGGTCGCCCGAAAGGGTACCTTGTGCAAATAAACCGGCTGGAATAAAAATTAGCAGAAATAAAAGAATAGCTTTGCTCATCAAAATTGCCTGATTGTTAAATTTTTTCCGAAATTAGTCGCAAAATACAATTTTGGCAAAGTTTTCGCTTATTATTTTACAAAAACAAGTATTTATGAGAAAATTAGTTTTAGCAGCTGCTGGTTTGTTTTTAGCATTAGGCCTGCATGCACAGGAGTTGCCTAACACCCAGATCAAAGATCTTGAGTCTGGTAAGAAAATAGCCTTCAATAGTATTATTGAAAAAGGCAAGGTAAATGTTATTAGTTTCTGGGCTACCTGGTGTATACCATGCAAGAAAGAAATTAAGAATATCGCTAACGCACTGCCGGCATGGAAAAAGGAAGCCGACTTTAATTTCATCACCATTTCTATAGATGAAACGCGTGCGGAAGGTGTTGCAAGGACCTATGCCAAATCGCAGGGCTGGTCATTCCCATTCTACATCGATCCAAATTCTGACCTGAAACGTTCCCTGAACTTCCAGTCGGTGCCGTACACCCTTATTATTGACAAAACAGGTAAGGTTGCATTTACCCACATTGGTTATGAAGAAGGTGGCGAATCACAGGTGTTAGCTAAGATTAAGGAACTATCAAAGTAATTGTCAATTGAATTTTAACTGTAAATCTCAGGCTTTGTGCCTGAGATTTTTTTGTTTGGGGATTCCCCACCCTAGTTGATGCAAGTGATTTCCGTTTATGACTGCTTTGCTGCAAATCTCTTCGAAATAGCCTGTTCGCAATGAATAGAGCTCTTCCCGACAGTTGTTGGTGAAAACACCAACAACGGCGAAAAAACAATGCCTTAGGTCGCGAAAAAAATCTGCACCCAATCCTTTGATTTTAATTCATTCCTAAATAAAACATAAATTGATACCACTTTTTGCAAGGAATTAAGGTTTAGTCACCTTAACCCATTAATTTTACGGTAGCTAACTTCTTTTGTGGGTCTATACTTATAGCTACCTTTTAGCGTTTTTTAATAGAGAGAAAGACAAAGGATACCTTAACTAAACACCATCATGCTCAAAACCGATATACTCATTATTGGCTCAGGTATAGCAGGACTTACATCGGCTGTAAAATTAGCCCGTCGGTTCCCTGACCAAACTATTACCATACTCACTAAGGCCAATACTGATGAAACCAATACCAAGTATGCCCAGGGTGGCATTGCCGTGGTAAATGACCTTGAGCATGACAGTTTCCAGAAGCATATTGAAGACACACTTGTTGCCGGCGACGGCCTCTGCAACCCGCACATTGTAGAAATAGTGGTAAAAGAGGGCCCGGAACGTGTGAACGAAATAATTGAATGGGGCACCAAGTTTGACAAAGATGTTGAAGGTGGATTTATGCGTGGCAAAGAAGGGGGCCATTCTGAATTCAGGATACTGCACCATAAAGATATTACCGGAGTAGAGATGGAAAGGGCGCTGATTGAAGAAGCAAAGAAGCACCCTAACATACAGATTCATAACCACTGGTTCGTGGTCGATATTATTACGCAGCACCATTTGGGTTATCTGGTTACGAGGTCAACTCCCGATATCACCTGCTACGGGGTTTATGCGCTCAACCTGACCAATAACAATATTGAAAAGATATTGAGCAAGGTAACGCTTATGTCGACCGGCGGAGCGGGCCAGGTATACCGTACTACCACTAACCCGCGAATAGCTACCGGCGATGGTATTGCCATGGTATACCGGGCTAAGGGTCGTATTGAAAATATGGAGTTCATCCAGTTTCACCCTACCGCCTTGTATGAAGCGGGAGTTAGCCCGTCGTTCCTGATAACCGAAGCTGTGCGGGGAGATGGAGGTATACTGCGCAATAAGAACGGCGAGGCTTTTATGCCTAACTATGACCCACGTGCCGACCTGGCACCCCGCGATGTAGTAGCCCGTGCCATTGACAGTGAAATGAAAAAGGCCGGAACCGAGCATGTATACCTGGACTGCAGGCACATGGACCCGGAAAAGTTTAAAAATCACTTTCCCAATATTTACGCTAAGTGCGCCAGCATAGGTATTGATGCCTTGCAGCAATTGATTCCTGTGGCGCCGGCTGCCCACTATTGCTGTGGTGGCATTAAGACCGACGATCAGGGGCGTTCTTCTATTATTAATCTATATGCCTGCGGCGAATGCAGCAGCACTGGTCTGCACGGAGCCAACCGCCTTGCCTCTAATTCTTTACTAGAGGCATTGGTATTTGCACACCGATGCACCGAAAATATGGCGCAACACCTGGGCGACCTTAGCTTTAATGATGCCGTACCTGACTGGAACGCATCGGGCACAACAGCGCCAAAGGAAATGATATTGATAACGCAGAGCCTGAAAGAGCTGCAGTTGGTGATGAGCGACTATGTAGGTATCGTCCGCAACGACATCCGTCTGGATAGGGCCATGTCCCGCCTGGACCTGTTGCATTTGGAGACCGAAGACCTGTATAAGACGACTGTGCTGTCACCCCAACTATGCGAATTGCGTAACCTTATTACCATCGGCTATCTGGTTGTAAAGGGCGCACGATTCAGAAAGGAAAGCCGCGGACTGCACTTTAATACCGATTACCCCAATAAAGCTGACCTGGTTCAGCAGATAGTTCAATAGAAAAAATACCCGTTGCCTAATAATTACCACTATGCAAACTATAAAAGTAATATTCAATGAGATGCCGGAAGCTAACCAGGACATACTGGTAGCCGAACTTTCAGAAATAGGTTTTGAAGGTTTTGAACAAAACAACAATACCTTGCTGGCTTATATTAACGAGACCAGCTTTAATGAAGGCGCATTAAAAGAAATAACGCGTGAGGTACCCTTCAATATTGAAATTGTCCCGAAGCAAAACTGGAACCAGTTATGGGAAAGCAATTTTGAACCCGTAATAGTTGAAGACTTTGTTACGCTCCGTGCTGATTTTCATAATATAGAAGTCAATACGCTTTACGATATTGTCATTACCCCGAAAATGTCATTCGGGACCGGGCACCATGCTACTACACAGCTAATGATGCTGATGATGCGGGATATTGACTTTAAGGGTAAGCATGTATTAGATTTTGGCACAGGCACAGGTGTACTGGCGATACTCGGAGAAAAACTGGGAGCGGCATATCTGCTGGCCATTGATAATGACGAGTGGTCGGTTGAAAACGCAAATGAGAACATCATCCGCAATAATTGCACGAAAGTTACGGCTATGCTAGAAACAGACGGCCATATCCCGGTACTGATACAAGATGTGATATTAGCTAACATTAACAGGCATATTCTATTGCAATACATGCCCGAACTTTATAGCAACACCAAAAAGGGCGGCATAGTTTTAATGAGCGGCCTGCTGACCGAAGATGAAGAAATTGTAAAAACGGATGCCCTGAAAGCCGGCTTTACCTTTAGCGGAACCAGGCATTTAAATAACTGGATCGCGATGTCCTTCGTAAAATAATAATGGCCTATGGTAATGAAAATAAGTGAAATAATGCATTGCTAATTTCTAACAGCCTATTAGGAAATGTGATAGCAATCCGTTAAATTTGTTTCTTTACCAATTTTAAAAATCTAATGCAAATTGCAATTCTTCTTGTTTTAGCTTACCTGATCGGCTCCATTCCATCTGCGGTTTGGGTGAGTAAGTGGGTTTATGGCTTGGACATCAGGGAACACGGCAGCGGAAACGCGGGCGCCACCAATACCTTCAGGACACTTGGACCAAAAGCAGGGTCCGGAGTAATGCTCATGGATATGCTGAAAGGCTTTCTTGCGGTAAAACTTGCCTTGTTCTCCCATCTCAATATACATATGGAAGCCTTTGTTAACCTGCAGGTATTCCTTGGGTTAGCTTCAGTTCTTGGTCATATCTTCCCTATCTGGGCCGAATTTCGGGGTGGAAAGGGTATCGCTACCTTGTTCGGTATGATACTTTCCATACAGCCAATCGTTGCCGTAAGCCTGGTTGGGGTGTTTTTCTGTATGTTGTACTTAACAAGGTATGTTTCATTAAGTTCCATAACAGCAAGTATAGCGTTCCCGGTATTAATTGTATTCATATTTAATGCACCGGAACTTAGTTACAAACTGTTCGCGATAGCCACAGCCTTCCTTGTGGTGCTTACGCATTATAAGAACATAAGCCGGCTCATTAACGGCAATGAAAGCAAGGTGCCGTTCTTCAAGAAAAGGAAAGACGGAGAGTAAGTCCGTCCTTTTAGTTTTTAGCTTTGGTAGAAACAATTTGCATCATTCAGATACAATTGCAACTGTTTGTCAGAACATGCTTTAAATTGTCGCTTCCCAATCAGGGATTTACCAGCAAAATAAGAGTGCCGTATCCGAAAGATTAATAGCTTCGAAAAAAATCTTAATTTCACGGTAACGCCCTGTAAGGGCCTGCCCGTTTGTAGTCTTCAAGATATTCAATGTTTTAATGCCCCCTTGGGGCTATCCTATTGCAAATAAATATTGGCAGATGAAGCGGACAAAACAGCTACCGAAATTCTGGAGATGATGGCAAATACCTACACCCAACTTTACATTCAATGTGTCTTTGCGCCTAAGTACAGGATGGCAATGCTGCACCCCGCTTGGGATGAGCGTCTGAGAATCTACATCTCCTCAATAGCAAAAACAAATGGCCACAAAATGCTCGCTATAAACAACATGCCTGACCATCTCCATATTTTCGTCGGCTTGCATCCAACGCATTCTGTTTCAGACTTTATGCGGATTGTTAAAGGAGACTCATCTGAATGGATTAATAAAGAAAAACTCACAAACCGTAAATTTCAATGGCAAGATGGTTATGGGGCTTTTAGTTACTCAAGGTCCTACATTGACAATGTAGTCAAGTATATTATGAACCAGCAAGAGCATCACAAAAAAATTAGTTTTCTCGAAGAATACAAGAAAATGCTTCAAAAATTCGACATACCCTACGAAGAGAGTTATATATTTAAACTCCCAGAAGATGAATAATACCCTCTATTGGACAGCCCCTACATGGCATAAACGATAATTTCGCAACCCAGACTACAAACAGGAAAGCCCTTACAGGGCAATGGCTAATTTCAATCCCCAATGTTCTTAAACAAGTCGGGACAACATTTAATAAGCAATACATTTTTATTCTTAAATGCTTTAATCATATTTGAGCAACACTGATTTTCCATTCAACATTTACGCCCCGTGAGTTTCGACAAAAGAAAAATACCAATATACAAGCGCGTTCTGAGCTACCTTAAACCTGTCTGGCTTAAAAATGAAGTAGGTTATACCAACCCGCACCTGGAACTTTTATTGTATAAGGACAGGATTCAGCTGGCTACTGAAGATGCATTGTATTCTGATGGGAAATATTACACTCCGGGAGTCGCAGTTGCCGATTATCTAAAACCTTTTCTTCCTAAGGTTAATAGCATGCTTATTTTAGGTGTGGGACTCGGCAGTACCGTACAGATAATGGAAGAACGGGGTTATGAGCCGTTATTTACGCTCGTGGAACTGGATAAAGTTGTATTAAAGCTGGCGCTGGAATTCCTGGCGGCTAATACCGCCACCAAACTCAACCCTTATTGCGAGGATGCAAAGGTGTTTATGGATAATAACACGGAGAAATTCGACCTGATATTTGTTGATATATTTGACGGACGGGAAGTGCCGGACTTTGCAACATCTACTGATTTCCTAATGAAGTGCAGGGAAAGCCTAAAGCCGGGTGGAAGGTTGGCTCTTAACTTTATTATCAACGATATGATGAAATGGACCACCACCCAAATCAATTTTGCCTCGGCATTCCCGAAACATCACATTATATCTAACAGTATAAACAGGATATTTATCACAAAAGAATAAGGAGCTAGGGACCAATGCAGATAGCTTAGTCCAGTTGCAGTTTTAATAAGCCTAGTCCTCTTCTTGCACGTGTTTTAACTGTGCCCACAGGAAGATCGAGCATTAGTGCCGCTTCATCGTATGAACAACCATAGAAGTAAATTGCGTTGATTACGCACCGGTACTTATCGTCGAGGCGGTTTACTATGTTCTTTAGCCCTATAGTGTCGTGGTTTACTTTACGTGAAGTACTCACCTCGGCAGAAAAATACTGGTCGCCGAATGATGTGCTTTTCAGATTTTTATATTTTTTGGTACGTAAATGATCGATACAGGCATTTCGGGCAATGTTGAGCATCCAGGTAAAAAATGAACTCTTTGACTCATCATAATGATGAATGTTGGCCCATATTTTAACGAAGCTATCCTGTAAAAGATCTTCGGCAGTTGACCTGTCTTCAATTATACGGCTGATAACATTAAATAAGGCCCCTGAATAGTTATCGTAGATACAACTAAATCCCTCAGGATCGAGCCCTTTCACCATGTTGATGTGTAACATTGTTTGGGCATTGGCAGCCTGTCGGTCAACCTTGCGATACATTGCATTATTGGTCACATAAACTGAAGACAATATAGTTGCTTTCTGAGCTGGTGTTGCGGTCATTAATGATTCCATCTTGAAATATTTTTGGGAGTGTATAATTTTAGGTCAACTTTTTAGACACTATCACTTTCCTAATGTAAAGATGAGACAAGGTGCTACCGAAAGTGTTATACAATTACCATTAAAAATTACAAAACTTAAATCAACTCCTTGTTTTGGAGGCAGTTGAGGAAACATTTAAGCCGAGAAAAAGTAGCATGCGGATTGACCAATTTGAAAATTCTAGCGTAGGCTAGTATCCATTAAGTGGACGGACGTTGGAAAGTGTTTACCCTGTAACAGAAAAAGAAAAGCTGCGAATCCCGAGGACCGCAGCTTTGCATAAAATAGTTCAAAAATATTTCTAGACAGCAATACGCTGCATGATAGCCGTAACAGGATAAGAAGACGTTACTTTTACGCTGTGGTTTGTATGTAACGGAATATCAATAAAGCCACCCGCTTTTAGCGGTATGATGTTGCCACCAATATTACATTCACACTCCCCATCCAGTATCATAAAACACTCTTTCAGGTCATCGTGTTCTTCTTCGTCCTGGCCTATATACGACATGACGAGCATTTGGGTAACAGACTCATTATCCTGAATTACCTTCATAAAAGTGCCTTCAGAAAAGTCTGCCGGCAATAATGGGGTTACCATTTTAAGCCAATTATTGTGGTCAGAATATTTATTGATAATTGGAAACGACCCCGTTACCGCTGCCTCTTCTATATTTACATTGCTTAATACAGCCCATATATCATCTTTCAGGGCAGCCTTGCGCCATACCGGCTGTTCAGTAACAAACCGCTCCATGCCTGTTTGCAGTAAAACCAGTTCTTTTTTCAGCTCGGGAAACTCCGCACAATTCTTTTCCACTGCTTCCTTCTGCTCCTGATTAAGCACACCAAGGCAATAATCTTCTAAAACACCGCTTTTAATATACTCCGGTATATCCATCTATATTGTATTTCTTAATAAACTCAATGCTTTTCTTGCCCTTGTTTTTACTGTACCGACCGGCACATCCAATAGCTTAGCGGTTTCTTCGTAAGTATAACCATAAAAATAAATGATGTTGATCACCTCTTTGTACTTGTCTTCCATCTTATCAACAGCGCTCCGCAAACCGATAGCGTCAGTATTCGAATCAGACTTCCGGCTACCTGTACCGGTTTCAAAGAGTAAAACCTCGTCAGAGCCGGTAACTTTTTGATTTTTGAATTGCTTTGTTCTGAGGTGATCAAGATCAATGCTGGTATTTCGGGCAATATTGAGCATCCAGGTAAAGAAAGTGCCTTTGCATTCATCATAACTATCAATGTTCTTCCAAATCTTCACAAAGGTATCTTGCAGCAAATCTTCGGCACTGGCAGTATTCAACACAATGCGGTTGATTACACCATAAAGGGCGTCAGCGTAATTTTTGTAGAGTACATTAAACCCCTCCGAGCTCCGCTCTTTAATTAGGACGATAAGTTCTACCTGGGTAACTCCCGTTTCCAACATCATATTATTACCCTCAAAGATAATAGGTTTTCTCCCAATTTAGGGTGCAGCATAATTGCCAGCTTTTATATATTCGTAAAAAAGGGCTAAACGGTTTTATTAATGGATTGAGAAGAATTCAGGCTTGAAAAGGGGCAGTGCTACTCAATAAGGAAAAACATAACATTTAACGCTTTCAAGGTTATACTGTAGCGAGATACTTCTTTTTAAAAGCAACACGGCTAAATGTTGCCGAGCACCCTAGCCCATCAGCGATTGTTTGGCTTTCCACAGCACGGAATTATTTTTATGTACCACCATGTATAATTCTCTGCACCCTCCGAAACTTCGGAAGAAACGCTCTACGCCAGCATCCATACTGCCTTCAAAATCGAAATACTGCAGCCCCATTTTCTTCGCCTCTTTTATAGCCATCCAATGGAGCAGCGACATGGCTTTGTGCCCTTGCGCTTCCGGGTTGCGGGCGCCCATAATAAAGTAGCAACCTCGCGCATCCCATACGTACCATGCAATACCTTCAATTCTGCCACCCTGACGGGCTACATGAATACTACCGGCATTGTTCTTAATTACCGCCGCCAGTAAAAGGCTCATTTCCTTTTCAGCGTGCGCTATACCCTTTTCCTTTTTGCCCAACGTATGCTTATGATATTGGTAGAGTTGTGGTAAACTATCGGGCTCTGCCGTTATAACACACTCTTTTTCTGCCAGCTTTATGTTCCGGCGGGTGGTATCTTTAAAGTTCGCAAAAAGTGTGGTTTCATCTGGCTCGAGATCGAGCAAAAAAGTCTGCCTGGCCTGTATCTGCAAGCCATGGTTACTAAAAATACCTGCCTGCTTAAGGCCTGGCTCCAGCGCCAGGTTCCAGACAGCTATGTCTGGCAATTGTTTTAATAGTTCTTCGATAGTGTCATGTTCGAAACCATCTCTTCCAGCCGGTTTAATATCGGCGGGGTAAAATACCTGCGGGCCGGTATATGGTGTCAATTTTGGTGTGCGGAACAGGCCCACACCCATTTTACGTTCTATGGGGTAAGCCCAGGCACCTTTAACTGTCTCCCCGTTCATTACAATAACAGCATCCCAGTCTTCGCATACAGCATCGAGCCACCAAGCCTGTGTAAACACAAGCATTTCAGGGTGCTGTTTGCAAATATTCCTGTACTGTTCTTTATTGCTCATGTATTTGTCGCCTAGCCAGCATTTTTAGATTTTCCTCTATTTAAACTGCAGCACCTTAGCCGGTTGTATGGTACGAATATACAAAGCCGGAAGCCACATGCAAATTACAAATAACAACAGTGTAGCCACGTCGGTAACCACAACATGCCACCAGATAACTTTTACCGGGGCATATTTCATATAATAGGTCTCTTCGGGCAAGGTAACAATGCCAAAATGCTGCTGTAGCCAGCATAAACCTAAAGCTACTATATTACCTAAAAATATCCCCATTGCTCCGATAATGGCACCCACATACAGGAAGATGTTTACGGTGCCATTAAACGGCATGCCCAATGCTTTGAGCAGCCCAATCATGGCGGCCCTATCCACCATAAGTATCAATAAAACAGCCCCAATGTTAATGATAGAAACCACTGCCATAATAACCAGCAGCACAGTGCTGTTAAGTGTTTGCAGGTGCAACCAGTCGAATATATTGGGGTAGTTCTCCGCGGTGGTATTAGAACCAAGCGGCGTCTTGAGCAGGTTGTAGAAAATGTAGTTGGAAACAGTATCAGCGAAATGCTCATTATCAAGATCGAGCTGGTAGGCATTAATACTGTCGCCCGTCCAGTTATTGAGGCGCTGCAAAAGGCGGATATCGCAAACTGCAAAATTGTTGTCCACTTCCTCCATGCCACTGTGGTAAAGGCCGCTAACCCTTACCCTTCTTACCCGCGGGTGCGCAGTTTCATCAATAAACTGCAGGTTTACCGTATCTCCGGGCCGTACATCCAGTTTTGAAGCAGTGCGCTCAGAAAGTACAACCTGGTGTGAATAGCCGGAATCGGGGTACGATATAAAATCACCATTCATACTTATCCCCTTCTGGAAATGGTATTGCTTACCCACGCCCTTTAGCCCTAAACCTTCGGTATGGTTGTGCGCCTGCACAATTACCGGCCGCTGCACGAAGGGGGTAACCTGCATTACGTGAGGTATCTGCTGCATTTTAGCCATTAATACCGGGTCTAAAGCAATAATAGGAGCCGTTCGGGTATTAGAATGCGATACGTCGAAATTAGAAACATGGACGTGCCCGTTAAAACAGTACAGCTTCTCTTTAACCACATATTGAAACCCCGTGGAAATGGCCAGACTCAATATCA
Source organism: Chitinophagaceae bacterium (assembly GCA_947447265.1). GTDB lineage: Bacteria > Bacteroidota > Bacteroidia > Chitinophagales > Chitinophagaceae > Flavipsychrobacter. The sequence goes on along the minus strand of CANFKC010000002.1, from coordinate 162,776 downwards.
TGACCATTACGCTGAGCGTGGTTGCCAGCACTGCCAGCTTTATCATAAAGGAAAATGTTCCCTTCTGGTTGGCGATATACCGTCGTGCTATGAAAAATGGCAGGTTCAATACTCCAAAAGTAAGCGGGATTCTATTAAAATTAAAAACTAAATAACAGATAAGCGCTTATCAGCGGTAATTCTACTGGTCAAAATCAATCTGTAGCGATTGCTTTAGTAAAAAAAGGTTGAAAAAAGAGGACTTAGAACATTGTCGAAAAAAAAATTCAAAAAAATGAGAAGAAAAAGCTCAAATTTCAAAGAAAGTCCTACATTTGTGGTGGGTATATTTTTCATAAGGTAAAAACAGGGCTTCTGCTGTCTAGCTAAAGCCCTGTTTCTTTTTTAGCCTAGTCCAGACCCGGATCAAAACTAATTTTTAGCGCTCCTTCCCTACCTCTCTTTCTGCTAAAAGAGCGTATAACATCGTTACCATTTTACCGGTTACAATCAGTAACATTGCATTACTAAAATCATAGCTATGCTACGCCATATACTACTGGTATGCTCTACCCTGCTCCTTATGTTTGCTATAACAGGCTGTAAAAATGATAGCCAAACGAACAGCAGCAGCGGCGCAGGCAACACTGCAACAATAATTGAGGGTAATTGGTATAAGCGGTATACCGGAACTATAGCCGGGCAACCAGTAGTGGTAAATATGTATTGCTACACGGTAGACAGCAATACATACGCTGGTGGCACTTATTATTATATTGGGAAAAGTGAATTACTGGGCATTTCAGTAAAAAATGACCCGCTCCTGAAAAATGAACTACATATTAAAGAATGGATCACAAGTAATCATAATGATGAAACCCCGGATTCGCTTGTTAATACCTGGGCAATAACTATTGATGGTCCAAATGCAACGGGCAAATTCACCAATGGTGCTACAAAAAAAATGTTCGACATTAACCTGCATGAAGATTACACCAATGCCAGCCAACTAAAAATGGTTTATTATTCCAAAAACGCAACGCTTAAGGAGCCAAGGTGGACTGCCGGAGCTAATGCAGAATATACAGGTATTGAAGTTGAAGGCGACGGCAACGAAGCTATAAACAATTTGCTTTTGCATGCGTTGGGCGACGATTCAGGCAATGTAAAAACACTGCAAAGTTTGCCGAAATTCTGGGTGGAAAAGCAATTGGAACATACAACTGCACTGCTTGATGAAGTAGGAAAGGACAGCCTGGAAGAAGAGCCCATGGATGACTACCATAACGACCTTTTAGTAACACCTGTTTACAACGACCACAATTTTTTAGTGGTGGAGTGTATGACATCTGAATATTCAGGTGGGGCGCATAGCAATCATGCGAGTAATTTCGTTACCATTGACAGACAGGAAAAGAAGCGCATTCAGCTTGGCGATGTGTTGAAAGTAGATAGTGCGATGATTTCTGGCCTGCTTGATATTAAAGCCCGTGCCGTATTCCATATTCAGCCAAACGAAAAGCTGGACGACAATCTTCTTGTCGCTGCTGTACCGGCCACCGATAATTTTATAATTACTGACAAAGGGCTCACCTTTTGCTACAGTCCTTATGAAATTGCTTCTTATGCCGATGGCGATGTCTGGTTGTTTATACCCTATTCTCAGCTAAAGCCTCTGCTACTACCCGCCTTCACACAACGGATGGGGTTGAAGCTCTAAGCTGGTTAATACACTGTTAACCGGGGTCACGCCGAACTAAAAAAAGTTGGTATCTGTTTGCTGCAATGTTGCTGTTACTATTTTGTATTGTGCGGGTATCGTTGAGCATTTTTTTAGATGAGTTTTGGTACAAAGGTGCAGCAATACTTGCTACTAGCCAACCTTTTTACCCGCAGTTTGCACACTGTGAAAAGTGTTGGGATAATTGATGTATTTATGCGGGTTGGAAACCCGCTCACTTATTTTGACACGAGAGCGCTGCGCTAACTCTCGCGCCAGTAAAGCCTAACTACGCTTAACGATGTGGTTTACGCGGGTTAGAAACCCGCTCATTTGGAGGACACGAGAGCGCTGCGCTAACTCTCGCGCCAGTAACTTGCATTATTAAAGCCATAGCCGCTTTGCAAGAGTAATAGTGGTTAGCTGGACTCCGGCAATTTCATGTGAGCAACTACCCTGCATTTTAAATCCCTTTTTCTCGAAGAAAGGAAATGTAACAAGGTTTGAAGTTGTGGTGAGCATGTTTAAATGCATATCATCGGCAAACTCATAAAGTCTTTCGAGGAGGTTGCTGGCAATACCGCGCCCCTGCTGTGCGGGGTGCACGCAGAGCAGGTCTATTTCGCCCGTACACTGCAGTGCCGTGCAACCTATAATTACATTATCTGGATTGGCTGCAACCAGGTAATGTCCGTTGCCAAAATTCAAATTAGCGGCATTGCTGTTCAGGCAGCTTGTTGCCAGTTCTTCGGCCTTTTCGGCGACAAAAAGACGACAGGCAACTTCATTGGCTGTTTCATAAAACAATTTGCTGATGGCCGCCGCATCGGCTACTGTTGCCTTCCTGATAATTGTTTTCATAGCGCTTCCAGGTTTTGCCTGGCAAGTAAAAAATGGTGTTGGGCATGGTATATAGTGAAGTAGAGCATCTCCCTTAATGACAACCTGCCAATGAAGGGGTGTGGCAATGTAAACTCGTCGAGTTGCGGCTCAGTGTATTCATCTATATGACTACATAGCGCTGCCAACACTTTATGTAATGCATCCTCTATTTGCTGCTTTTCACCAGTCTGGACTACTTCGGGCACAAATCTTGCCGGGGCCTGGGTACCTTTCTTTATCACGCTTCTATAGACCTCTGATAGCTCGTCAATACTAAACGGCAGCCGCTGTGGTTCCATCTCGGCGATAGGCCGCATGAAATCGGTATTACCAATTGCCCTGTTAAGCGTGCCTACCGACAAAACAATATGCTGCAAGTGTTGTCCGGCACTCCATTTCGCCGGGTAGGCGAAACAAAAATCGGTATCGTTTAATTCCAGCACATAACCTGCAAATTCGCTGTGCACTTTCTGCAGTTCATTTTTAAGTTCTTGCTTTTTCATTTTTAAACCGTTCGGTCTTTTTTTTGATAAAAAAAATTTAGTTCTTGTACCGGGTAGCGATCTGCCCTTTTATATTCTCCAACAGGCGGTTTAATATTACGGGGCTGTCATGCAGCTTGCTTATCATAATTCCACCCTCTATTGTAGCAAATATTAACTCCGCTTCATGACCCGCATTCAGACTGCTTTTAAACTCACCGGTCTTTACCCCCTGATCAATAATATATTTTAATGAATCCAGCATCTCCTGCAAACCCTTTAAGGCCCGCTGTTTTAATACCGGCATGGTATCGTCAGTATCCACCGCTGTATTCAATATGGGGCAACCTCCTTCCACAATAGGATCGATAGAATAGTTGTGATAGAACTTTAGTACGGCATTCAACTTTCCTGTAGCTGTTGTTTCCTGTTTTATTTTAAAACGGAGCGCTTCTCTCACTTTGTTCAATGCAAATTCAAAAGCTTCAGCGGCAATCTCATCTTTTGACGGAAAATTCCCATAGACCCCGCCCTTTGTCAGGCCAGTTGCCTGCAAAATATCGGCCATAGTTGTGGCGGCATACCCCTTTGTATTAAAAATGGGTGCCGACTTTTCAATAATAAACTGTTTTGTCCTTTCTGACTTTGACAACATGCCACAAATATAAACCGTTCGGTTTAATTTTTAAAAATATATTTTTACTTGATTGCGGCAGGATGCTTATTGATAGGAAGATGGTGGTGGGTTGATTTAGTTTTTTATGGGGGTTAGAAACCCGCTCACTTATGCTGACACGAGAGCGCCGCGCTAACTCTCGCGCCAGTGTGGTACTTATTAGTCATAAAGACGGTGGCCGTATGTTTTAGTTTTTTTAGGCGCGTTAGAAACCCGCTCACTTATGCTGACACGAGAGCGCTGCGCTAACTCTCGCGCCAGAAGTAGAAAAATACAACAGCATTAAAAATCATACTTCCCGTAACTTTAAACAAAATCTGAACCTGGATGCGGAAGCATACCCTACTGCTATTGTTTCTACTCGCTTGCTGTGCCGCACAGGCGCGCCATGCCCTTGTGCCCTATGTTGACGGAGCAAAATGGGGATATGCGGACAGCAACGGCAAAGTAGTAATAGCCCCCAAATGGGAAGCAGCAGGTTTCTTTGAAAATGGCAGAGCTACTGTATATAGCAACGGAGACCGTTGTATTATTGATACCAGGGGCAAGTACATTATACCCCCATGGCGGCATTGGAACGGAGAATTGTACCCTGCCTTTAAAGGCGCTCATTATAATGCCCGCGGTAAAGATGGAAAATATGGCATTATAGATGGCAATGGTAAAGAAGTGATACCTTGTATCTATGAAAAAACTGACGGCAATAAGCATCCCGCACAATGGACAGGCTTTTTTAATTGGGATGATCGTTTCCATACCTATGCCGCAAAAGCAATGAAAAACGGCAAAATAGGCATTATAGATACGCTTAACCGGACGCTCATTGCCTTTATGTATGATGGGTTTGCCTACAACTTTGAACCCGATATGCCACCATGGTATTATATGGTTCGTGTTAAGAACAAGTATGGCCTTATCAATACCCAAAATAAAATGGTGATACCTCCCATCTATGAAAACATCCGCTTCGATCAGGTGCACAGGCGCATACTCTATGTGCAGACCGACAAAAAAAGTATGATAGCAGATACCCTTGGCAACATACTTGTTGATGACACCGCGTATACTATCGACCTTCCGATCGATACCTTGATTCCCATCAGGATAAAAGAAAAGAATAAAAATGACTGCTATGGGCTTAAAGGCATTCACAACCAAATACTAATACCCTGCCTATACAATAATATCGGCTTTTACGGAGATAGCGTTTTAGTGATAGGCGATAGCGTAGCACCTTACAACAAGTCAAGCGGATTCGTACGCTTTTATAGCCGCCATACGTGGCTTCCAATTTCCGGATGGCTACCCATGGACAAGGTATATCCGCCACAACCACCAGTGAAGGAGAGTAAAGATTCATCCCGCTACGCCATGCATATCAGCGATAAACTCTATAAAACTTATCAAAAAGACTCTTTTACCTGGGTATTCACTATTGCTTATTGGCCCGCACTATATTATGAGGTGAGTGGCAAAATTACAGGAATGGAAGATTATAATTATATGGCCATAATAGATACAAACGGCAATTATGTGCTACCGCCAGTACGGTGCGGCAGGAAGGTAAAGCCAGTTAACACAGCCGATGGCCTATATAAAATAGAAGCGGAAGGCGGAGATACCAACAACTACCTTGTTAGCAGCAAGATGGATACTTTGATGAAGACACAACATTCCATCGCAAGCGCTTTCCGGTATCAGTCGAAACTATATGTCATCCTAACTACGGATACAATTATCTCAGAAAATGCATTTGGTGACAGGAAAAAAGCAACTATCTGCAGATTAACAGACTCCGATGGCAGGCCCGTAAAAGAACTGGAACAATATGATGTTTTATGGAAATGCGGCAGGAATGGCTCCGATTTTAACAGCCCTGCACAGGACGGAGCATTTGTGCCGCCGTATTTTATGGTTCGTAACCGGTTGGATAATACCCTGGCCATTATGGACATGGACGGCAATATTTCCTACCCTGATATCAGTTTCAGATACACGCGGCTTTCGCCATTGGGCTATGGTTTCTTTCTAGCTGACAATCCGAAGGAAGAGGAAATCCCGAATTATTGGCACACAATTACTGGAACCATCTATGCTGCGAAGGAAGAGCCCCAATTTATTGAACTTCCGATAAAGGGCGGACCAGTTATGATAGACACGCAAAACCATGTTATGCTGGATAGCCTAAGCATCGAAAACACGTCTATTGCATTTGCCGAGGGCAAGGAGCCGCTATTCTCCATTTCTTTATCCAGACCATCTACAAACGAAAACTACCGGGACGTAACTTTTTACATGGACACACGTGGCAGGGCTTATCATGGCAAACTAACGAAACGCAGGGTAAGAAAATGGAAACCACAGAATCACTATGAGTACTACTAAGTGGTGAGGATGAGGATGACGGTGCTAGCGGGCATTTGTACGCACTTGGCTTTTACAAAAAGTATGGCTTTATTGCTTTGGCTGGTAGTGGTAGGGTGTTTAGTTTTTACGCGGGTTAGAAACCCGCTCATTTATACTGACACGAGAGCGCTGTGCTAACTCTCGCGCCAGTGTGGTGTTTATTGTTATAAAGACAATTGCCGTCTGTTTTAGTTTTTTACGCGGGTTGGAAACCTGCTCACTTGTACTAACGCAAGAGCGCAGTGCTAACTCTAGAACCAATGGAGAAAATGCGCATGTTTTCGCCTACTCTCATTCGCCCAACTGCTTTTCTATGTCCATACGCTCATGTAGAACTCTAATCACCTCGACTGTATCGTTGATAACTCTATAAAAGATGAGATGTGATTTAACCTTTGATGCCAAGTAACCATTTCGAATATACCCCCTCGGCTTGCCGGAAGAAGGCATTTTGCAGATATGCCCAATCTCATCGAAAATGAGATTGTAGTGCCGGTTTGCCTGATTTACCGACCACTTTTCAACCGTATACAACCAGATTTCGTCGATATCGGCAGCGGCCATTTTGCTTATGACATAAGGCAGCGGCCTCATGAGATAGTTTCATTCAGCTTTTTCAGGTGGGCTATGGGGTCAAAGTCCTTTTCAAACCCACTCATTTCACCTTGATGAAGCGCATCATTTAGATATTTCTTTTTTGACTCTTCTGCTTCCAACAGCCTCAACGCCGTTCGGATTACCTCGTCCGCCGAATTATATCTACCCGATGACACCTCGTCCGAAATAAATTTTTCAAAATGATCGCTTATCAAAAAAGAGGTATTGTGTCGCATAATATCCTTTTACCAAAGATACCAATTATTTGTAAGTTGACAAAAGACAACACTTGTGCTAAAACTGCCACACACACTATATCATTTATAATTTACCATCCCCTACCCCAGATATAAAAATTTTGTATTAACTCATACACTTATCAAATTATCCCCGTATCTTTGCCGTCCTTAAAAATTTCACTTAAAAGGAGGAACAAAAACTTGGAAGAAAATCAAACAAACATTTCCGAAACAGCCGGAACGTCACAAGATGAGTCCGTACAAACAACTGCTGCAACCGTCAATGAAACGCCTGCAGCTGAAGTAACCAACAACGAAGAAGCAACAGCACCAGCTGCTGAAGTAACTTCTGAAACCGCACCTGCTGCAGAAAAGCCTAAAAGGGCACGTATGCAACCAGTTGTGGCAACACCTGTAGAAGCAGACACAGAAGCAACTCCTGCGGCTGCCCCAACAGAAGTAATGACTGCCGACGAACAGCAGGCATTTACTGAAACATTTGCAACTGATGCCGTTGAAGCGCAGGCTCCACGTGCACCACGTCGTTATTATGAAGAGGCTTCAACAACCGCTCATGATGATTTCGATTGGAGTGTTGACAAACGTAACGTAGCGTCTTACAAGGCTGATGATCGCCAGAAGTATGACAAAATTTACGACAGTACGTTCCGCGCCATCAACGAAAATGAGTTGATGATGGGTACTATTGAAGGCATGACTAAAACTGATGTTATCATTAACATTGGCTTTAAAAGTGATGGTCTTATTTCTTTAAATGAGTTCCGCGATAACACCAACATTAAAATTGGTGATAAAGTGGAAGTTATGGTTGTGGAAAAAGAAGACCGCGAAGGTCACCTTCACCTTAGCCGTAAAATGGCGCGTGCTGCCCGTTCATGGCAGCAGATCGTGGATTTCTACAAAACCGGCGAAGTGGTTACAGGTACTATTACCTCTAAAACTAAAGGCGGTCTTATTGTGGATGTACACGGCCTTGAAACATTCTTACCTGGTAGCCAGATAGATGTGAAGCCAGTTACAGATTACGACCAGTACGTTGGTAAGACAATGGACTTCAAGGTTGTTAAAATCAATGAAACTATCCGCAATGCGGTTGTTAGTCATAAAGCGCTTATTGAAAGCGATATTGAGCAGCAACGTAGCGTTATCATCGGCCAGCTTGAAAAAGGACAGGTACTTGAAGGTACTGTTAAGAATGTTACCGACTTCGGTGCGTTCATCGACCTTGGTGGTGTTGACGGCTTGTTGTATATCACCGATATCAGCTGGGGCCGCGTAACGCATCCTAGCGAAGTATTACACAACAGCCAGAAGCTGAATGTGGTTGTACTTGATTTCGATGATGAGAAAAAACGTATCAGCCTTGGCCTGAAACAATTAACTCCTCACCCATGGGATAACCTGCCAGAAGCAATTGTGGAAGGCGCTAAGGTGAAAGGTAAAGTTGTAAACATTGAAGATTACGGTGCATTCTTAGAAATTATGCCAGGCGTAGAAGGCCTTGTACACGTTTCTGAGATCACATGGTCTTCTCAGCCAATCAACGCTAAAGAATTCTTTAAATTAGGCGAAGAGCATGAAGCTGTAGTTGTTACTTTAGATAAGGACGAACGTAAGATGAGTCTTTCTATCAAGCAACTTTCTGCTGACCCATGGGAAACTATCGAAGACAGGTTCCCTATCGACAGCAAGCACTCTGGCACTGTTAAGAACATCACTCCTTATGGCGTATTTGTAGAACTGGAAACCGGCATCGGTGGTATGATTCATATCAGCGACCTTAGCTGGATCAAGCGTTACAACCACCCTAGTGAGTTTGTTAAAACCGGCGAGAAAATTGACGTTATGATTCTTGGCATTGACAAGGAAAACCGTAAATTATCTCTTGGTCACAAACAAATGGAAGAAGATCCATGGAATGCATTTGAAACTGTATTCCCAATGGGTTCTATACATGAAGGCAGCGTAACCCGCAAAGATGATAAGGGAGCTACAGTACAGCTTCAGTATGGCCTTGAAGCTTATGCACCTGCACGCCACCTTCGTAAAGAAGACGGCAGCAATGTAGAAGCTGAAGAAACACTTCCTTTCATGATCATTGAATTCGATCGTAACGACAAACGTATCCTCGTATCACATTCTAAAGTTTGGGAACAAACTAAGAACGAAGAGAAAGATGCTGTACGTAAAGAAGCTGCGAGCGACAATGAAAAAACCAAGAAAGCAGTTAAGAACATACAGAGCAAAGTTGAAAAACCAACTCTTGGTGACTTAGGTGCACTTGGCGCTATCAAAGACAAGCTGAAAAAAGCTGAAGAAGATGCAGGCACTGCTGAATAATCAGTACTAAGCACTTCGTAAATAATACTTAAAGCCACCTGTTGCAAAACAGGTGGCTTTATTGTTTTTGGGAGGGTAAACGAACGGGTGATCCATCAGACAGGAACTGGCCTGGATAAGAAAACCATAGGGGCGTTAAAAGGTAAAAAACCGGTTCAACATCTTTCGGTGTATGAGAACTTTCACACCATGAATATTTTGTCATTCAGACGCTGAAAATTTTTCAGCTTTTCTGCAAAATTTACAAAGAATTCCGGGCGGCATTATTTTTGAAAGGGGGTTTTGTGCAAAACAGCAATTATACAACTGTACACTTCTTGCTATAAAAAACACCGGCCAATGGAACAAATAATACAGGCAAATATCCTGGATGACAGGCGCATAAAACTCTTAAATTTTCTGCTGCGGGAAAATAAAATCCCCTTAAATGGTGCCTTTAATTTAGGCAAAATAATTGCCGGCATACCTGCCGATGAATACCAAAAACTTTTCACTGAAAACCCCGAATTTGACAGCGTTTGGCAGAATGTGGATATGGCTAAATCACTCTCGCACTTTCTGATTGACAATGGCCTTGCCCGGCAGGCAGGCGACGACCTGCAGCTTACATTGTTAAGAGGCCAGGACCTTCAAAAACAAGGGAATTACGGCAAACTACTGGAAGACGAACGCTATATAACCAATGAAGCCAGGCGGGTAAGCGAACTGGAAATTGAAGCCGACCGCGTGCAACACCGTCAATATAAAATAAACGCATTAATTGCATTCGGCACGTGTATAGCGGCCCTGTACTATTTACTTGAAATTCTGAATGGCTTTTTCGGGTTTTACAGGTACAGACACTGATGCGCAGATAATGATATGGGTGTTTATGCGGAAGACTTGATTGAAGCTACTGGAACAAAAGTTGTGCAGAAGATATTAAAAGCGTAATTTAACAATCAGTCAAAATTAGATAATCAATGAAAAATATCATCTGGATTGCAATCACGATTAGCTTCATCTTACTTTCTTTAGAAAGTAGCGCTCAATACAGATGGGAATGGGCGAAGGCGCGCTGCTCCAATACAGATACGGTGTCGGGAATGGATGAAGCCTGGTCGGTCGCTACAGATCACTACGCCCATGTTTATGGCGCAGGCAGCTCCAACGGCAATCATGCTCGCTTTGATACATTTAATTACGTCAATAGTTACGGAACAGGTAATTTTTATATATACCTTGTTAAATACGACACTTCAGGCGCGGTCAAATACTCAAAATTTTTCTCATCAGGACACTGTGGGTATTCCTGGCCATCGTGTATCGTCACAGCACCAAATGGCTCCGTCTATCTCTCCGGCAGCTTCCTCGGAGACACCATAAATATTGACCATATTTCTCTTTCTTCAGCGGGTGGCTCTCAATCAAATTTCATCGCAAAATTTGATTCTTCAGGTAACGTAATATGGGCAAAGACATTGCCGGGCAGTGGAGAACTGGGCTTGATGGCCTTAGATCACTCAGGGCATTTATATTATGCAAATGAATTTGGAGGGGATTCGATTGTGTTGGGGCACGATACGTTGCGGAACCGAGGTATGCATCAAATCTATTGGGCTAAACTTGATACAAATGGACATCATCTCTGGGCTAAGGGTACCGATAGTGATACAACAACAAGCATGAATTTTTTGTACGGGTTAACTGTGGATGTATCTGGCAATTTATTGTTTACCGGCAGTTTAATGGGTAAAACCTATTTGGATACAGCAACATACGCTACAACCTATAGTGCAGCCTACAGCAGGATATTTGTTGCAAAGTATGATTCTTTGGGCAACCGCTTATGGGTTAAAACACCTGGCGGGGTATCACATTATTCGGGTATGGGAATGTCAACCGGCTGGTACCCCGGAGATGCTGGTAAGGCCATTGCTGTTGACAGCCAAGGCTTCATTTATTGTTCAGGAAACTTTTCAGCGCATCATATTTATTTCGACAACGATACCTTATATAGCTACCATGAAGGGCATTATAGCATGTATTTGTCAAAATTTGACCCATCAGGTAATACAATTTGGGCTAAGAGATTCCCACAAGGATTACCCTATACCATGTTAATTGACTCAGTGGGTCAAAAAATCTGGATATCGGGACAAATGTGGGATAGCATTGCATATTTTGATACGTTTACGGCATACCGAACAGACACGAACCTGTTCCGTTATAATGCTTCAGATGGTAGCTTCATCGCTCAATTTGATTCCAGCGGGTTTACAAAGTATGTTTCTGTTATGGATAGAGGAGGCGACGATAATAATGGAATCGCTGTAGATGACGTAGGTAACATTTATTTTTGTGGTGACTACGTTAGTAATTACTATGGAGACGGAAGGTTTATTTTTGGCAATGATACACTGCCTGTTCTGGCCGGAAGTAGCGAAAATTTTTTCATTGCCAAACTAGCAGGTCCCTGGGTTAGGCCGACCGACACTACTCACACAGATACAACACACCACCTAGGCCTAAGTTACCCCATACGAAAAGACCTACTCATTTACCCCAACCCGAACAACGGAATAGTCACAATAGAGTATGCCGCAAATTGCGAAGTTGCCTTTTACGATGTTACAGGCAGGGTTCTGTTGCGGGCTGAAATATCAACCGACAAACAAGTGCTTAATATTTCCGCCCTACCCATGGGAGTTTATGCGGTAGACATAATTGATAAAGCTACGGGAACAAAAGTTGTGCAGAAGCTATTGAAAGAATAACCACCTAACCAAGGGAAACTGAAAAAGAAGCAATGTCAAATCCCGTCAAATTGCTTCTAACGAAATGCAGCGCAAGCCATAAGATTCGCGTAAGGCAATAGAGCCTTATCGCCAAAGTAAACCTATCCTAATGCCTGATTAAAACAGCTTATCAGTTGTTTTGAGCACCAGCGGCAATCCACCTTCTTACCTGTGTTATTTTACAGCCGGAAAGTTTGGCACCACCTTTCGGCATGGCACTGAATCCGGCGGTATGTTGCAAAGAGCCCATGAGCTTACCGTTAAGTGCCTGGGTCTGCATTCCGGTATAAGTATCTAATACTATACCTCCTCCGGAACTTGAAGCGGCTGCTGTGGCATGGCAGGAATAGCAATAAGTTTTCATCACTGGCGCTATAGCCAACTTATAGGTAAATTTAGTAGTGTCGCAATTGGCAAAACAATTGGTATCGTTAGGCGCACCTTTGTTTATCCAGCGCTTGATGTAGCTAAGTTGGGTGCTATCCAGCTTTGGTGTAGGCGATTGTGGCATTTCGCCGCTCACGCATATGGTATATATTTTACTGCCGGCTGCATTGCCACGCTTTAGTCCTTTCGCTACTATCCCTGCATAGCTATCTAATATGTAGCCTTCTTCCCTGTCAGCAGCACTATGGCAGCTAAGTCCTGCGCCTGATTTAGCGCAACTACCCTGAAATATAGGCAATACGTCGCGACTAAAACAAACAGATGTATCAAAAACCTCAGTCTGGGTGGTATCGGTATTATGGTGACTGGTGTCAATTGGCGTAACCGGGTTAATCACGACTACAGTACCTGCTTTATGGGTACAGGCATATAAGAATAGCGCAAATAGCACTGAAAGGGAGAAGAATACGTTTTTTTTCATAAAAAAAATAAAATTGAGCCTATAATTTTTGCAGAACCCGCAATTTATAACAAAGTTATGACAAAAAGCCGGTTTTACATTGAAGACTAAACGCTTAAATGCACCAAATTCAATTAACTTATTGTGAAATTATCACTAAATAGTTTGATAAGCCTTTTCGACGTGCTGGTTTATTAGGGCAACTGAGGAAGTTTTCCTCCATCATTTTTTGAAGATTAGATAACGTATGTGAAACGAAGACGTCCCCGGGGGTTGTTGGTGAGAACACGAATAACGGCGGAATGAGGGGGACTAGCAATGGAATAAAAAGAAAAGCAGCTACACAAGGTGTAACTGCTTATAGTGTGGAAGCACACGGGTTCGAACCGCGGACCCTCCCGACTTATCAGTCGGGATGCCCTGAACCAGCTGTTGCACTCGCAGCTATTAGTTTTTCAATCTTCTTACTACTCTTCCATCCCTTGACCTCCCGTTCTCGGCGGTAAGCTGACTCCTTGGTTTCATGAACTTCTACCGATGCAATTACCCAGTCTTTCGCCTTTGCGGTAAATCCATCATGGTTAGATAGATGTTTTTGTAAGCGACTATCCACTTCATCGCCAGTGTGGCCAATATAAAACTTTGATAAGACTGCAGAATACAATATGTAGGTCGAAAACGGCATAAAATAGAAAAGGCTCTACAATATGTAGAGCCTTTGTGGAAGCACACGGGTTCGAACCGCGGACCCTCTGCTTGTAAGGCAGATGCTCTGAACCAGCTGAGCTATGCTTCCAATAACTTATTTCTATCGGATGAATTTAAAAAAAGTGGAAGCACACGGGTTCGAACCGCGGACCCTCTGCTTGTAAGGCAGATGCTCTGAACCAGCTGAGCTATGCTTCCAATTTTAAAGAACTTCCCTTTCGCTCTCGCTAAGGGAGTGCAAAGATAAAAGCATTTTCCTATTTAGCAAAATCTTTTTAAAATAATTTACCGCGACTAAAACAGGGTATGGAATTGAGTCTACATTGCTTAATTTCATTGCGTGAGTCTTAAATACTATATACTTTGCCTGTTTGTGGCGCTTTGCTGTTGTGGAAAAACAAACGGGCAGGTTTTAAATGCATTGCCGGGCACTCATGACATACGGGATAATGGCAATAATATCCAGTTCCAGGTAGTGCCTTATGATATGCCTTATTACCTCACTCCAATTGCTCACTGGGATACTGCAACGGGTTCGTTTGTGGGCGATTTTCTCCGCCATTATCAATACGTGCCTATAATAAAAGCCGGTTACCATAAGGCATCATTCAAAAAAGTTCAGGCTGTCTCTTATGAGAACCGCGGCGATGAACTAACACGCGAGACATCGCCAACTAATGTTGTGGCAGTGATCAGGAAAATACTGGATACTGCTAAGGCGTATGAAACCGGGAAGGTGGCATATAATGATGATGGTTATATTTCGCGCATAACCCGCTATAGAAAAAACGAAAAAACAAAGTCGGTAGAATGCGATACATCAACCTACACTTACCAGCAACAAAACGGCAGCGTAAAAAAACTTGAATGCAGTGACAATACCTACCGCGAATCGTATTACGGCTATGAAAGTATCTGGTGTAAAGGAATAAAAGGAAAATCGGTGGAGACGAGCTACCGTAAGGCAAACTTTGAATTTAACGACAAGAACCTTTTGCTAAAAATGGACAATTCATATGAATCGTTTGTAAACTCCTGCAACAATTTTGATCCGGACCAACATGAATGTCGGCTTACTTATGACAAATTCGGCCGAACAACTTCGATTATTGATTCATCGGTTCACCCATTGCTACATGGTCTGAATTTCAAGGTCACTTTTACTTTTACTGATACCCCACTCCATGCCATTTTAAACGACACAGCCTATGGCAATAAGGAGTATCCTGTGCTTATGCTACCCCAGATAAGTAAATGGTTGCTAAAAAAGGATGATGTCACGATACATAGAAATAACGTAGCTTGTAAATACTACCGCAAGTATGACTATAAACAACAGCGACATGTAATTGCTGACACCCCTACCCTCGCTTACGACAAAACAGAAGAATGGGGAATGGATAAACATGGACGCCTCTGGATAGAAACAGCACGGCCTAATGTAAACTACAACTCAAGCGTTATGCTGATACACCCCTTCTGGCTACACGAATATGGCCGGAGAGAAAATTTTGCTTACGAAAGCATATTTGAAAAGCGGGTTATACCAGAGCCAGATACAGCCACGTACAGCCCTAACGAAGAAAGAGAAGTGATACAAGAAGGCAGTTGCGCGGTGCTCATATATCAGCTCCCCAGGCGGGGTGCCTTTCATGTCGATCAAAACACTACCCTTTCCTGCGCAACCTACGGTCCGGAACAAGGCTATAAAGTAATTTCTTATAGTTATGGCCCGAGTTATGATTGTTGGGAGCCAGGGGTAGGGCCTGCGAATCCATACAACTATCTTTACGATTTTATTGTTACCGGACCGGATGGGCTGGTAAAATACATTTACAAAAATAAATTCCTGATTGTGTTGGACTATGAAAAGTGAGACTACCTGACGATCAGGTGCAATAGGGCTATGAGCTGCTGAGCGATGTTCCTTCTACGAACTTTTTGAACAGCACTAATGTTACATTCCAATAAAAAGCCAGGTGCTTGTAAATAGCGTCAGTAGGGAAATTAGTTATAGTTAAGGTGACTTCTGTGCTATTGCCTAGCGTAACCAAATCAAAATTTATTACGGAGCAATTTGCAGGAATGAACGGAAGGCGGGATAGTGAACTGAGATGCTCATAGCAGAACCTACGCTCCTTATCAAAGGCTAGAATGGTTCCAAAATTATCGAATGGTGTTTTGTACAACTGACCACGAATATTAATCGGGCTCCCCACTTCAAAATCAGAGACAATCTCGATAACCGCTTCTGACATCCATACTTTCATGTCGGCTAGTGTCGTCAGTTTCTTCCACATCTCATCAACCGGCGCTGCAATAACAACCGTCTTTTTAAAAACCTGTTCTTGTATTTCGTCGGCTGGCATTATAGGTGCATTTGTGTTTATGATAGTCTTTCTTATACCCTTATTTAGGTTAAAATCACATCGTGTAAAATATGCTTAGCGCCTACCCGCTTACTTACTTTTCTTTGTGCTGCCGCAAAGAAAAGTAACAAAAGAAAACGGCACTTTGGGCAATTGCTCCGCTGCCCAAAGAAGCTCCCCGGCGTGACCTGCTGAAGCTTGTTAGTCTAATGTCCGCGCCGGGGCGGCAGCGCGGGTGATAGGTAAAGAAAGTTGCACATTCGTTTGGTTTTGAATTCTAACTGGTTTTAGTCGGGCATTGTAGCATTCCTAAAATCGTCTAATGCGTCAGAGATATTATAATTATGCTTTTTAAGGAGTGCCTTGCTCTTTGCGGCGCTCAGCCCTGTTTTTTCCGAAACAATCCTAACCCCACGGTCCATAAGCTTCTTATTACTGAGCTTCATGTGCACCATTTTGTTGCCTTCTACACGGCCTATGTTTATCATTGCTGCCGTAGTTACCATATTCAGCACCATTTTTTGTGCTGTGCCAGCCTTCATGCGTGTGCTGCCGGTGACAAACTCAGGCCCTACGGGTACTTCAACCGGGTAATCGGACTGCGCTGCTATTACACTATCGGCATTACAAACAATACAACCGGTTTCAATATGCTTCTCGCGGCATTTTCTGAGTGCATGCTCCACGTAGGGCGTGCGCCCACTGGCGGAAATACCTATCACAATATCATTCACATTTATCTGGTGCTGCTCGAGGTCTTTAAAACCCTGTTGTGTATCATCTTCAGCACCTTCAACTGCCCGGCGTATGGCAGTGTCGCCACCGGCTATTAAACCCACCACCATTTCGTGCGGGGTGCCGAATGTTGGCGGGCATTCGCTGGCATCTAATATCCCTAAGCGGCCACTGGTGCCTGCACCTAAATAAAACAACCGACCACCATGGTTGAACGTGGCTACTACAGCCTTTACAAGTGCGGCAATCTGGGGCAGCGCATATTCAATTGCCAGCGCTACCTTCTTATCTTCAGCATTAATATGCGCCACAAGCTCATCTATCTCCATCTTTTCGAGGTGGTCGTAGCCTGAATCACCCTCCGTCAATAAATCTTTTATCATGCCACACGTATTTTGGTTAACCTGCCTACGCCCCAAAAAGCAACAATTGACAGGTTTAAAAGCGTATGAAAGTTAGCACAATTGCTGTAATAATACCAGTCAACCAATAAATTAACGATGTGATAGCGGAATTTAAGGCCTTGAACACTCATCCATAGCAGAAATTATCAACCTGCAACTTAAATATTCAATTGCACAACTATATAACCGCGACATTGCCAATTCATTATTGTTCACGTGCAGGATACCGCTAAAAAATCATTTTTCAGTTAGCTGATAAAGTGCTTATTTTAGAGCCGGTTCCCTAAATAACATTTACCTTGAACTATACCGAAGAACAAATTTTAGCGCTGGCACCAGATGATGCTTCCAGAAAATCAGGCAAGGGACTGGCCGGCGCTGCCAACTGGGTAAGTTTTGGCACCAATAACGAGGCAGTTTGGGGCGAATGCCAGGGCAGTGGCAGCAAGCCCTATCAAACCCAGGTAGACCTAAATAATATTGCGTTCAAATGTTCGTGCCCAAGCCGCAAATTCCCTTGTAAGCACGGTGTGGGCTTGCTTCTTTTTTACAGCAAAGACCCGGGCAATTTTTCAGGTAAAGCATTACCCGCATGGGTTAGCGAATGGCTGAGCAAACGCAATGAAAAGGCAGAAAAGACCGAAGAAAAAGCCACTAAACCTGTTGATGAAGTTGCCCAGGCAAAAAGGCAGCAAGCGCGTATAAGTAAAGTACAAGATGGAGTTGAAGAATTGCTGTTATGGATTAAAGACATTGTGCGGAATGGCGCAATGAATATACCTGAAAAACCTTTCGCCTTCTGGAACGGCATGGCAAAGCGGATGGTAGATGCACAGGCACCCGGGCTGGCAGGTATGGTGAACGGACTTGCCGAAATACCTTATTTTAAAGAAGGCTGGCAAAACACTTTCCTGGATAGGCTACTGAATATGTACCTTCTGATAGAAGGCTATAAAAACATAGATGCACAACCGGCAGCAATGCAAGTTGAACTGCGCTCACTAATAGGCTTCACACAAAGCCAAGCAGAACTGAAAGCGCAACCCGGTATAAAAGACAGCTGGTGCGTAATTGCGCGACAGGTAACTGAGGAAGACAGACTAACTGTGGAAAAATTCTGGCTCTATGGAATGCAAACAGGACAATATGCGCTAATACTGCAATTTACCGTGAATAGCCAGTCGCGCGAAATTGCACTATTACCGGGCTCGGTAATAGATGCGGAGCTTGTATTTTACAATAGCGCATTACCATTGCGGGCGTTGTTAAAAGAACAAACTGCGACGCGCCAAAGCACAACCATTTCCGGCTACGAAAACTGGGAGGCCGTGATAGCAGCGCAGGTAACGTGTAACGAACAAAATCCGTTCATTACGGAATTACCCTTTGTGGTAGACCAACTGAGGCCGGTAAGCCACAATGAGCAGTGTTGGCTGCAGGATGCCGACAATAATATGATGCAAATGGTGCAAAATGCCAACCTCTATGAAATGCTGGCCCTTAGTGGCGGGCAATATTTACCGATGGTGGTATTGGGTAAAGAAAACAAGTATCTGCCGGTAGGCGTTTGGCATAACAATGAATACAAAGCGTTATAATGGAGTTTTGGAATAACATAGTTAATACAGCATTACTGGGCACAGACAAAAAGCAACTGAACCCGGAAGAACTGCCGCCAGCCATAGCTGAAGCTGCAGAGGCAACACTAAGCGCGCGTCAAAAGGATGCAGAAGAACGTTTCCTGGTAACAGCGGCTATCGCTCACAGCTACCGGCAATGCGGGGTTATGCCCTACCAGGATGAAGCGATAAATATTACTGTTGCCGCGCAGGAAACACTACCCTATACCAATAAACACGCTACAAAAGTATTTCAACAAATAATTGACGAAGACGCCAAAGAACTTTTAAACCTGTGGTTGCGGCGCTGTTCAGAAAAAGGACTTATCGTAGCGCCGGAATTAATACCTATACTGCTTCATAAAGGAGCTGAAAATAAAAAACTTAGAGACTTGATAGTTCGTTGCTGCGGCCAGCGCGGTATTTGGCTGAGCGAATGGAATAGCAAATGGAAGTATGTAAAAACTATTGCGGAGGCGAAAAACGATACGGGCGAAAATTCGGACAACGGCAATCAGGACACCTTATCAATATGGGAAACCGGCACACCAGATGAACGTAAAGAAGCGCTGCAACAGGTGCGCGCAACCGACCCTGCACAAGCCAGAACCATGTTAATGCAGACCTGGGCAGCCGAGAATGTAAACACCAAGGTAGATTTACTGAAACTTTTGGAAGCGCAGATAAGTGACGCTGATAAAGACTGGTTGGAAACTCTGGCTAATGATAAGAGCCAAAAAATAAAAGATACTGCCTTACAATTGTTGAAACGGATTACCTCCTCGGCGGTAATGCAACGTTATCAGCAACTGCTACAAGCAACTGTGCAACTTAAAACGGAAAAAATACTACTGGGCCTTAGTAAGAAAACAGTACTTCAAATAGCGCTGCCCAATCATTTTGACGATGATATTTTTACAACCGGCATAGAACAATACAGCGACAGTGATTTCACTGAAAATGAATTTACACTATTGCAATTAATCTCGGCGGTTGCCCCGACTTTCTGGGAGGCGCACCTTGGCATTGCGCCAGGAGAGATAATTAATTACTTCAGTAAAAGCGACAGCAGTAAAAAATATCTGCCGGCCCTATTAAAGGCTGCCACCAACTTTAAAGATACCCGATGGGCTATTGAATTGGCAAACGCCGACATCGATTTTAACCCCGCTGCCCTACCTCTGTTGCCGGAAAAGCTTCAAGATGAGATAATGGTAAAAAAGATGGCGGCAGAAAAAATAGTTCCGTATGCGGTGCTTTTTACAACCAAATGGAGCGTGCCACTTGCAAGAATGATACTTAGGCTGGCTGCAGTGCAGCCTTACCAATATGGCAAGCCCTTCTTAAAAGAGATAGTTATACATATACCCGGCGCCATACTTGATGAATTGCCGGGAATGCCGACGGGAGAAAATTACCTGAAGACCTTGTGGGCAAGTCACGTTATCTACATTACTAAACTTCATAGCCTTAAACAAAACACACTAAACGCATTCGCATAAACATTATACTATGGCAACGATATTACGTCAACACGCGGAACAACTATTTGCTCAGGAACTGGAAGAATTGACGAAAAGCGATTCTGAAAAACGCCCTGCGAACTGGAAGCTTTCTCCGCAAGCGGTTGTTACCTACCTGGTAGGTGGCACACTAAAGAATGGCTTTGAGGTGAGCCCGAAATACATTGGTAGCAGGCGGCTTATGGAAATAGCGGTTGCCACGCTTACTACCGACCGGGGCTTATTACTCTATGGGTTGCCGGGCACAGCAAAAAGCTGGGTTAGCGAACATTTAGCGGCTGCAATCAGTGGCGACTCCACACTGGTAATACAAGGCACTGCCGGCACCAGCGAAGAATCGATAAGGTATGGCTGGAATTATGCGCGTCTGATCGCAGAAGGTCCATCATCGAAAGCATTGGTGGAAACGCCGGTTATGCGGGCCATGCAGGACGGAAAAATTGCGCGTATAGAAGAACTGACCAGGATAGGCGCAGATGTGCAGGATACCCTCATAACCATACTTTCAGAAAAATCGTTGCCGATACCGGAACTGAATACCGAAGTGCAAGCAATAAAAGGGTTCAATATTATAGCTACCGCCAATAACCGGGATAAAGGCGTAAACGAACTTTCGAGCGCATTGAAAAGGCGCTTCAATACAGTTATATTGCCTGTACCAGATACTATAGAAGAAGAAATTGATATCGTACGCAGGCGTGTAGCAAGTTTTGAAAAAATAATGGAACTCCCGGCTGAAGCGCCGGCATTGCATGAGATACGTAGGATAGTTACTATTTTCAGGGAACTGCGCAGCGGTGCAACGGCAGATGGTAAGACCAAAATAAAATCACCCAGCGGAAGCCTGAGCACCGCCGAGGCCATTAGTGTAATGAATAACGGCCTGGCCATGGCTGCATATTTCGGCAATGGACAGTTAACAGCGGCAGATCTGTCAGCAGGTATACTAGGGGCCATTGTTAAAGACCCTGTACAGGATAAGTTGGTATGGCAGGAATACCTGGAAACCGTAATAAAAACCCGTGACGACTGGAAAGATATTTACAGAGCCTGCAGAGACCTTAACGCATGAACACACACCTACTCGGCATAAGGCATCATGGGCCCGGGTCAGCGCGCAATGTGCGTGACTTCCTGGAAAACCTGAAGCCAGACCTTATATTGGTGGAAGGCCCGCCTGATGCAGACCACATTTTGCAATGGATAACGCATGAAGAGCTGAAGCCGCCTGTTGCTATATTGCTATACCAGAGCGATGACCCGCAGCAGTCGGTATTTTACCCGTTTGCGGAATTTTCACCGGAGTGGCAGGCCATACTCTATGCGAAGCGCAACAATATACACGTCCGCTTTATGGACCTTCCAGCAGCACATAGCTTTGCTTTAAAAAAGGAACGTTCAGAAAAAGCCTACGCAGAAGCGCAGGCAACAGCGGAGCAAGCCGTTACTGAAGTAACAACAGAAAGTGACAACAAGGAAGTAGCAGAAGAAAACGTAGCGGTAATAACCCCAAACGTTTACCGTGACCCGACAACTTACCTGGCGGAAGCCGCAGGTTATACAGATGGAGAAAAATGGTGGGAGACCTTTTTTGAGCATCGCCATAATAATGAGTCGGTATTTGATGCTGTAGCTGAAGCCATGCAAAGCCTGCGCGACACTATACCGGAGCGGGAGGACAGACACGAAGCGCTGCGCGAAGCATATATGCGCAAGAGCATCCGGCAGGCAGAAAAAGAGATGTTCAGCGAGGTAGCTGTTATTTGCGGCGCATGGCATGTGCCCGCCCTAAAAAACATGCCCAGGCAAAAAGAGGATAACGACCTTTTAAAAGGTTTGCCAAAAGTAAAAGTCGAGTGCACCTGGGTGCCATGGACCTACAGCCGGCTAAGTTATTTCAGCGGCTATGGCGCCGGTATTGGTTCGCCCGGCTGGTATGAGCATGTATGGAATTACCCAGGCGATGACGGAACGAGATGGATGGCAGGTATAGCCAAACTTTTCCGGGAACAGAATATCGATACTTCTGTGGCCCATGTAATAGATGCTGTGCGATTGGCGAACGCTTTGGCATCCATGCGGGAACTACCCAAGGCCGGACTGGAAGAACTGAATGAAGCTACACGCAGCGTACTTTGCATGGGCGAAGACATATTGCTGCAGCTTATACAAGACGAACTGATAGTGAGTAACCGCATCGGCTCCGTTCCCGAAGATATACCGAAGCCCCCGCTGCAACTGGATATTGAAAAAAACCAGAAAAAATTAAGGCTCCCAGCTACAGCAGACTTTAAAGATTATCAGTTTGACCTCAGAAAAGATACCGACCTCGACCGCAGCATTTTCCTGAACCGGTTGTTATTATTAGGCATTAACTGGGGCACGAAATTAGAGTCGGCAAGCAAGGGTACGTTTAAAGAAGCATGGCGCCTGCAGTGGGATCCTGCTTTTTCAGTGGATATTATTGAAAAAGGAAGCTGGGGCAATTCAGTGGAAGTGGCAACCACTCAATTTGTGCTTAAGCAGGCTGGTGAGCAAGATTCTTTGCAGGCACTGACGACCTTGATGGAACTGGCTATATGGGCAGAACTACCCGGCGTTATTGATGTGGTCATTAACGGCATCAGCAATATGGCGGCCTCGACCGGCGATGTTTTGCAATTGATGCAGGCATTACCGCAACTGGTAAATATAGGCCGCTATGGCAATGTGCGTAAAACTGACACATCAGTAGTATTAGGTATAGCATACAGTATGATAACCCGTATCTGCATCGCACTCCCCCCGGCTTGCGTGGGTGTTAACGATGATGCGGCGGAGCAATTGGTGACGCCCATTAATAACATGAACGATGCGCTCAAACTGATGCAGGATGCCGGCACGTTACAGGAATGGCAGGCAACCCTAAACACCATCGCCAATAACGATGCGACTACCGCTATTATTTCCGGTTACGCTACCCGGTTGTTGTACGATCATAAGCAGCTCAGCGGCGATGAACTTGCCGATAAATTCACCTTTGCGCTATCGGCTGGTAATACGCACAGCACCATTGCATCCTGGCTCGAAGGCTTTTTAAAAGGCAGTGGCACCATCTTGTTACTCGATGAAGCATTATGGGGTATGGTGGAATCATGGGTATCGTCGATTGACGAACCGACCTTTGCCATTTTACTGCCATTGCTGCGCAGAACGTTCGCGAACTTCAGTAATTCCGAGAGGCGGAAACTGGGCGAAAAAGCAAAAAACGGAAGCAGCGGAAAGCGCACAACATTTGCCGTTACCAGCCATGACAATTTTAACCACGAGCGCGCAAAAAGGGGCTTGCCGGTTGTAACAAAATTATTGGGCGTAAAACTTGAATCAGCATGAACCCAGAAGATAATTTGCGTAAATGGCGCATGATTCTTGGCGGCCACCAAAACGACGGCACCGGCTATTCATTAGACAAAATGGATACCCAGATAGACAAGACATTAGAGGCGCTGTATGACAGCGATAAAAAAGGAGGCCTGGGGCCATCTTCTCCCAACGTGAGCAGGTGGCTTGGCGATATCCGTACATTTTTTCCAGGAAGCGTTGTGCAACTGATGCAGCAAGATGCGCTGAAACGCCTGAACCTGACCCAGATGTTGCTGGAAAAAGAAACGCTAGCCACCATCGAGGCCGACGTGCATCTTGTAGCTACGCTGATGACCCTAAGTAAAGTAATACCGGACAAAACGAAGGATACCGCGCGGCAGGTTGTAAAAAAGGTAGTGGATGACCTGCTCAAAAAGCTGGCTCAGCCCATGACCACCGCTATTACCGGCAGTCTTAACCGGAGCGCCCGAAATATGCGCCCACGGCATAACGAAATAAACTGGCACACCACCATACTCAAAAACCTGAAACACTACCAACCGGAATATAAAACCATAGTACCGGAAACAAGGGTAGGTTTCGGCAAAAAAAGAAGTTCGCTGAAAGATATTTTGCTCTGTCTTGACCAGAGCGGATCGATGGGCGATTCTGTTGTTTATTCCGGCATCTTTGGTTCTGTTATGGCATCAATTCCTGCTGTTACCACCAAAATGATCGTATTTGACACAGCGGTGGCCGACCTGACAGAAGAGCTGGAAGACCCGGTTGACCTGCTGTTCGGCGTTCAGTTGGGAGGTGGCACTGACATACATGCCGCACTCACCTATTGCAAACAGGTAATAACGCGCCCTACAGAAACCATAATGCTTTTGATTACTGACCTTTTTGAAGGTGGCAATCCGGCAGGCATGCGGACCAAGGCTAAAGAAATAGTTGCATCTGGTGTGCAGCTTATCGTGTTGCTGGCGCTCAACGATTCCGGCGCGCCGTCATACGACCACTATAACGCACAATTTTTTGCCGACCTGGGCGTGCCTGTTTTCGCATGCACACCCGATAAATTCCCCGACCTTATGGCGCATGCAATAAGTAAACAGGATATAAATATGTGGGCAGCACGGGAAGATATTGCGATAAGAAAGTAATTAAATATACTTTACAAGCGAATAGCGTTGCTTTCAAGAAATAAATCTGCACTTTGCGTGGACGTGCCTAAAACAACCAATGATAACAGACCACTTTAAATACACCGACAAAGGCCCCCGGCAGAATAACCAGGATAGTGTGGAATCGATTGCCTTCCCCAACCTGTTTTTTGCCTGTGTTGCTGACGGTGTAGGTGGTTGCCCTTTTGGCGAGGTAGCTTCGAAACACAGCATTACCTCATTTGTTGAACTGATTTCCGGTGGCACTGAAGACCTTGGCCAAATCATTGAAGTGGCCAACAAAAAACTCTTAGAAGCACATATCCTCTTTCCCCAGTATGTAGGTATGTGCACTACTTTTACCGGCTGTACCATAAAAGATAATGTATTGCATTTTGCCCATGCAGGCGACAGCAGGTTATGCGTAATACGGCAGCAAGAAGTAATGCAATTATCAGATAATCATACCGAGGTGGAATACCTGCTGCGTACCGGGCAGCTCAGGGAACAAGAGGCCGCACTCTATCCGCGCCGGAATGTGATATTGAGCGGCCTTGGAATATATGAAGACCCGATTATACAAACAGATAATTTTGCTCTGCAGCCCGGCGACCGGGTGCTGCTCACTACTGATGGAGTGCACGAAATAATAAACACTACTGAATTAAGCGGCATTTCGGCAATTGCTGGAGATGCTGCCGAATTCGGTGCCCTGCTTGTTGCACTACTGGCGACAAAACGACTCACTGACAATGTATCGTTTGTTATTATGTTCGTAGCTTAATATTTACCATCTACTCCTTCTTACCCTCAGCTATAAACTGCGCTTCTATTGGCCCCAATTTCTGGAGGTGTGTGAGCACAGAATCACGGGCTTCAAAAAAATAAGGATGGACTTCTTTATCCCAATAGTTTTTGTCGTAATCATACTTCCTGCGCATGAAAAAAGTATTCGGGTAAAATTTGTTTACAATATCCTCCCCCACATAGCGCGAAACAGAATCGAAACATATTTCGCTGTATTCCGTCATTCGGTAAGCCAGCGAACCGAATCCGCAGTAGAAAAAATCGTTGGTGAACTTGTGCATCAGGTTTTTGAGATACCATTTGCCATCTACCGGCGCATATTCCGCGGTCAGGTCGCCATCAACAAAACGGAAGAAATACTTTTTTGACGGGTATATAATATTGATCTGCGACCCCAGTGGTCCGTAATCATACCTGGGGTTTATCATTGCATTTCGGGTATATTTCTTTATGGCAAATGTGCCCCGCTCAATAACTACTGTACCTCTCTCCGTCTCTTCACCCCAGAAGATGTTGTAATCGTGAAAGCCACAGCCGTGGTCTTCGCTACTAAAATCGTAGCGGTAGTAAGTAACTATGTAGTCGTCGGTCTTCTGGGTGGTATCAAACCTGATCCTGTAATCACCAAACCGGTCGGGGTTCAGCGAACTTGCCGTAAGATTGTATATGGGGTCTTCTTTTAAAACTTCATCCATAGTGCTCTCGGTCATATCGCTGATAATGGTAACCGCCTTACTGCGCCTCAACTGTTGCACGGCATAGGCATTATTATGCGTCACTTTGTTTTTATTCATCGCCAATTTGAACATAATCGCTATTTGGGCTTCCGTAAAATTCAGAAACAAGCCATTTACCTTTTCGTAATCGCGGTAAAAAGCAAATGCAAAATGGCTGCGGGTATCGTAATTCTCAGGTATTCTCGCCACCGCCTTCTCCAGTACCTGACGTGCAGATAGCCCCTTAAAAACAAATTCTGTCAGCGGATTGGCAATCACATCAATAAAAACGTGTTCGGTTCCTGAAAAGGCGGGGTAAAATATAACCGTACCCTTGCATGCAACCGACGTAACATTCAGCACCAGCTTTTTTGTGCCGGGAGGTGTGTTCAAATTAAATCTACCTGCTGAGTCTGTCAGGACCTGCTGCCTGGTTTCTTTCAATTCGATATGGGCAAATTGCAACGGCAGAGAATCTGTAGTATTCAACAGGACACCTTTGAACACTTGCTGTGCATAAGCCGATGCCAAAGGAGATAACAGTAAAACACATAGCAGGAGCCTGATGCGCTTAAAGGAATTGTATGTGGCGTGGTAAACGCAGTGTTTCAAAGGTGGCGATTTTATGAATGATAAACAGTTAGAGATGACCTCACCTCAATCCCGAATCGTAGAGAGGACGTTCGAAGTCTGTGGCATGCCACAGGGAAGATAACTTCTAGCGCTAACTAACGATTGAATAAATAACAACATGTGACAAACTTAATTCAAAAAAAACTCAAAGCACAAAACTAATCTCATTACAAACAGACGATGTTTTGAATTGCAATCTTGGGCTGACAACAATCATCTTCTGGAAAATAGCTGCAAATTATCCCCAATTTATACCACTTCTTCTGCTGCACCGGCTATTTTATTCTGGTAACATTCCAACATCTCGCCATTTTGCTTTACTTTTCGTGAAAATATCTCTTCAATGGTAACAAATCTAAGCCTTTCTCATTCTTTAGTAACTGAATGGATGTGTGAACTGAGAGACATAGATATACAAAAAGACAGTATGCGCTTTCGCCGCAACCTTGAAAGAATAGGGGAAGTGACGGCATATGAGATCAGTAAAACATTACCCTTTAAGTATATTGATACGCCTACACAAATGGGCGAGGCCACCTGCGCTGTTTTAGATAAGCAACCGGTGCTGGCAACTATTTTAAGGGCTGGCGTACCATTATACCAGGGTTTACTGAATTATTTCGACAAGGCTGACAGCGCTTTTATTGGTGCCTACCGCAAGCATAATAACCGCGACGAATCGTTCGAAATAAACCAGCAGTATATTACCAGCCCTGAATTAGAAGGCCGTCCGCTTATTATTGCCGACCCCATGCTTGCCACCGGCGCTTCGCTAATTGAAGCCATAACCGCACTGTGCGATTACGACCAACCATCGCAGATACACGTGGTTACGGCCATTGCCTGCACGGTGGGTATAGAAGCCCTGGTTCGCAAATTTCCGGATGCACATATATGGGCCGCTGCCATTGATGACGAATTAACGGGTAAAGGTTACATAGTACCGGGCCTTGGCGATGCCGGAGATTTGGCATTTGGTAAAAAAAGGCAGTCTTAAACCCAACTCATTTATTTAATGGTATGTCTTAATAGTTAGTCTTTTAGTTAAAGAAAATTCTGTAAGTTGCAGCTCTCTAGCTAAAATACGTTAAATTTACATACTAAAAACAACGAAAGTAAAGGGGTTTTCGCCCTGAAGTGATTTTGTAAATTTTACATAAAACGCTGATTGTCAACTAGAAACAAACGAATTCGCATGAAAAAGTCTTTACTTGGATTAGGAGCGTCGTTATTATTGGCCGCATCCAGCTATGCTCAGGATGTGCATTTTACCCAATATTTTACGTCTCCACTTACCCTCAATCCAGCCCAAACAGGTTTAGTGCCTGATGATTTTCGTTTTGCTGCCAACTATCGTTCACAATGGTCGTCAGTTTCTAACCACCCCTATACTACCGCAACCATGTCTTATGATATGTCCATCCTGAAAGGAAAACTTCCTGAAGGTGACGCAATAGGTTTGGGCGTTGTGGGTCTGTATGACAAATCGGGCTCTGGTGGCTTGCAGAATATTACTATGGGTGGCTCTCTCGCTTATCACAAAGCTTTTGGCCGCGATAAACTACAGCATTTTTCTATTGGTGTTCAAGGTTATTTAGTTCAGAAGAACCTGAATTTTGCAGCAATGACGTTTGAAGATCAATACCCTACCCCTTCATCCGATCCTTCAAAAACCGGGACAGGCGAAGTATTTACGAATGCAGACCTTACCTACCCTGATTTTAACGTGGGTGCAATGTGGACCGGAAGAATAGGAGAACATGCCACTACTTATATGGGGCTTTCTTACTACCACCTTACACAACCAGTGGAAACCTTTTTGAACGACCAACACAAGATACACGCCCGTACTACAGGTTACCTGGGTGGTAGCTTCGATCTGAATGATAAGACTGTACTGTATGCCAGTGGTCTTTACCAGACTCAGGCGAGCGCAACAGAAGTTTTGGTTGGTGCGTCAATTGGTTTTGTAATGAACGAAGGCCACGATCTTGACTACCAGCGTAATACTATCTTCTACCTGGGTGGCTGGTATCGTTATCAGGATGCGATTGCACCTTATGTAGCTATTGAATGGTCTAAAATGCGTATTGGTCTGAGTTATGATGTGAACACTTCAAAATTCAACCCGGCTACAAATAGCAATGGCGCATATGAGCTTTCTGCTATTTTCTTTGGCCGCATTAACAGGAACGAAAGAATGCCTACTTATAACTGGTCTTGCCCTAAGCTTTACTAGTCGATACGAAATAAACAGGTGGGTTTAAGTTATTCTTTGCGATTTAAACCCCGAAAATACTTCATAAAATCCGGATGCTTTTGCACCGGATTTTTGTTTTACGCCTTATAATTGTTAGCAATATCATAAAGCCAGCAGGTATTAATGCCCTTTACCCAACTAAAAGATTTTTAGGTATGTCTTGTCTATAATGAATATTTAGCTTAATTTGCTTCTGAATTGACCTTTCGCAATAAAATCCATACAATGAGAAAATCATTACTAGGGTTAGGTGTGTCTTTAATGCTTGCAGGTTCTGCATTAGCACAGGATGTCCACTTTTCCCAATATTTCACATCACCACTTACGCTAAACCCTGCGTTAACAGGGCTTGTACCCGACGATTTGCGCTTTGCATCCAACTTCCGTACACAGTGGGCTTCTGTATCCAGCAACCCATATGTTACCGGTACTGTGTCTTACGATATGGCTATGCTAAAGGGCAAACTGGCTGAAGGCGATGCGTTAGGTATCGGTATGATGTTGCTTTATGATAAATCTGGTTCAGGTGGCCTTACCAACACTACGGCTGCATTATCACTTGCTTACCATAAAGGTTTCGGAAGGGAAAAATTACAGCATATTTCAGTAGGTTTCCAGGGCTATCTCGTACAAAAGCACCTTGATTTCGCAGCATTGCACTTTGAAGATGAATTTGACGGCGCAACAGGCCATACCAGCTATCCTACGCACGAAGTGTTCAATAATGCCGATCTTTCTTATCCCGACTTCAACGTTGGTATCATGTATACCGGCCAGATAAGCGAACATGCTACCGCTTACGCAGGCCTTTCTTACTACCACCTTACACAGCCGGTTGAAAGCTTCCTGAACGATAACCACCAGATACATGCCCGTACTACAGGCTACCTTGGCGGTTCTTTTGACCTGAACGAAAACACGGTACTTTATGCAAGTGGTTTGTACCAGACTCAGGCTGCCGCAACAGAATTTGTTGTAGGCGCTGCTGTTGGTTTCATCATGAACCCGGGTCACGATCTTGAATACCAAAAGAACACAGTTCTTTACTTAGGTAGCTGGTATCGTAATAATGACGCATTGGCGCCTTATGTAGCTATTGAATGGTCTAAGATGCGTATCGGTCTTTCTTATGACGTGAACGTTTCTACCTTTACCCCTGCAACACGTGGTTTAGGTGCTTACGAAATTTCTCTGTTGTTCTTTGGCCGCATCAACAAACACGAAAGAATGCCAAATTACAACTGGTCTTGCCCTAAGCTTTACTAGTGGTTATTTCAACTTTATTATACGAACGTCCCGCAATTGCGGGACGTTTTTTTATGGGTTGTCTCGTTACTTAACATCTACGATTAGCCGAATTATTTACAGACAGAAGCGCGAGGGAATTCTATTCTATTATTGTAGCACTCCCATCAAGCAACGATACCCTATTTTATAATTCTATTGCAGCACGATACTCGGGAAAAATAAACACCTCATTCAATTTATCAAACTTCAGGCCGGGGATCTTATAATCTAACTCTTTCGCTAGTGCTTCTGCTGTGGCATACATTACTATCAGAAAACTGGTATCTACCGGCAACCACGCAACGTCATTTATGGTTACTTCAAATCTACCCGGCTTTCTAAAATAATCGTAAAATATATGAATACCTGCTTCACATGCCAATTTCCAGCGTTCATCGCCATTGTAATTAATGGATAAACCTTTTTCATCTTGCATTTCCTTAAAACTAACATCCAGGTCTATGGCTGCATAACAACCTCTTTGCCCCACCTGTATTCTAAACGAATTTCTGCCCATGAACCGTTTTTTAAACCTATTAGAAAGTAACTACAAACAACAACTATCAGTCCAGGTTAGCATTGAGAGTTAACATGAAACTATATACCCAGCTAATCAAGTGCACCTGTCACAATAATTTACAAACCCTTCCCCTTGCTTACATAAGGATTATCCCGTACACAAAACCTATAGGGCCGGAGTGCATCTTCCCGTGCATAAGCAACACCTACCCTGGTGGATGCAACGATATCGGCTTTGGCAATTTTAAATCCACGGTCCTCAATATATAACTGCTCAGATTGCAACGAAATGCCGGTGTGCATGGTTTTAATACCTAATGCCTCGCTAAGCGCACCTGGTCCGGCAGTTAAAGTATTGGTCAATTTTTCCTTATTACGGCGATGTAACATTACATCTATGCCATCCAGCGGTTCTACTCCCCTTACCAATACAGCATATGGAAAACCTTCAATGTTGGTAACTACGTTAAATAAATGATGGATGCCGTAACACAGATAGACATAGGCTATACCACCCTGCCTGTACATAACACGGGTCCGCGGCGTATCCCTACCGCCAAAAGCATGTGAAGCCCTGTCGGTAACCCCAGCATAGGCCTCTGTTTCTACAATCATGGCCGAAGTAAGCTCGCCATTGAATGCGGTTACCAGCACTTTACCCAAAAGTGCACGCGCAATTGCCACTACATCATCAGCCACATAAAATGATTCCGGCAACTTCATACCCTACAATTTATTCCTTTACTGCAATTTAAGCGAATAGCGATAATAATACATCAACGGCGCCTTATCGCCCGAAACTATAATTTAGCGTACCTTCATTGGCAATTAACAACGTATATTTTGAGTAGTCCAAATAAAAAGTCGGTTATTTATATGATACCCCTGCCTATTGCAGAGGGCGCCCTGCATACGTTATCTCCACAGGTAGCAGAATATACAGGCATCATTACCCACTACTTTGCCGAAGACCTGCGCACTGCCCGCAGGTTCATTAAGTCGCTGCACCCTACCATGGTGATAGAAAACCTGCAGTTTTCTGAGATAGATAAACACACAGGCTGCGACCTGACTTTGTTCCGTAAATGGGTAAAAGAAGGACATACGATAGGCATTATGAGCGATTCGGGTTGCCCCGGCGTTGCCGACCCGGGTGTAGAAATTACAGCTATGGCACACAATATGGGTGTGAGGGTTGTCCCGCTAACCGGGCCAAGCTCGCTGCTACTTGCGTTAATGGCTTCCGGCCTCAACGGACAAAGCTTTGCATTTAATGGCTATCTACCCGTGAAAGAACCAAGAAGAAGTGAGCGCATAAAGGAACTGGAATCGATTTCAGCAAGAGAAAAACAGACCCAGCTTTTTATTGAAACGCCTTACCGTAATAACATAATGCTGGCCGAAATATTAAAGCATTGTAAGACGTATACCAAGTTGTGTATTGCCCAAAATATATCGGCACCCGATGAGTTTATTAAAACAAAAAGCATTGCAGACTGGAAGAAAGAAATTCCACACCTGGCAAAGTTGCCGGTTGTTTTTCTGATACTGGCTTTCTAGGTGCATCGACAATACATAGCTATTCAACAAATACTTCCAATAAAAAAAGCATTGGCCGCTACATAATGTAACGGCCAATGCTTTACATAAAGCAAAAGTCTTTCTATCCGGCTATTGCTTTACAATCCTTTTTATGAACCCTGTTCCATTAGTGGTATCAGCTACTGCAATAAAATAAACTCCGTGGGCCAGTTGGCTCATATCTATTTTAGTGGTGCTGGCAATTGACAGGTTTTGTAAAACTGTTCCGGTAACATTATATACCGTAACCGTATAAGTTCTGTTGTCAGTCAACTGCACTGTAAGTTTATCCGTTACAGGTATCGGAAACAATGCAACATTAGCTTCAATTTTAGCTATATCGATTGCCGATGCCGGCGGTGGTGTGTAAGTTGTAGTACCTGACGGCACTGTCTCATGGCCGCCGCTCGGGCCCACATTTGAGCCTATGATAACGCCGTAGAAAGTCGGACCTACAAAGTAAGGATAGTATGGTTTCAGGCTCGCATCAACGGTTGTGAAATACGCATAAGTACCACCGGGATATTCCGGTGTTTTACACATACGACCATTGTGTACATCAAGGTCGCCTGCGCCCGCAGAGTACTGCCAGTCTTCGATGTAGCAACCAATAGGGTAAGTACCGCTTACTGCCGGGCCACTGCTACGCGTAGTATATGATTTTGTAGTGAAGCTGGAAACCATCCTCTTAATACCGCCAGTGCCATCAGCATTCTTGTAGCCATACGGTCCGTATACAGGATAACCATCCCACGCATAGCCTACGATTGGCGAATGTTGCGTGCTATCCCAGCCATGCAGTTTTAAATTATCGAAGTGGTGGTGATACATATTTGTGGGCGTGCTGTGGCCATTGCTTGCATCCATATCCACCCCTTCAAAATAATAAGCCAGCTGGTTCCATACCCCTGCATTCATGTAAGAACGCGCATCGCCGGGATGAAAGAAAACAGATCCGTCAAGCATAAGGCCCTGCTGGCCACCCATTACACCCGTTGGGGTTGTGGCAACAGTAGGTACGCGTGGTAAAACCCAGGTTGCATTGAGGTCTATTGCATTGTTCACACTGGCACCATCAACATAATAATTGGGTACACCGCTGGTCTTGACATATACATTCGATGTATTGTAGTAAACGGCCTCCACATCGGTTAATATGCTGTGGTACATATTGCCGGTGGTATTGAACCACCAGTTAACGATCATTGGGTCGGTAGTTTGTGCAATGCCGGCATGAGATGCCAATAGCAGGATGCCGCACAGTAGTTTTTTCAATTTCATATCTAGTCTATTTTAGGGGTCTAATAATATAATACCTGGTTATAGAAATCCCCATCTATGACCGAGATACGGCCATAATGCGCAAAATGTTTTTTTGATATCAGGAGATAAAAAGAGAGAACAACGTAGCTTTTGAGCAAGCTGAAAAAACGGTGCTTATTGTATTAGACGAGCGACATTTCAAAAACCTTCGCCCCGAGAAAAATTATTTTTTAGGGAAGCCCAAAGCAGGATTAAATAGAAATTCTTTATCCGAAAGCGTCAACAGAAATGCAATAATTTCAACCTTTTCATTTGAAGTAAGGTAGATGCCCTTGCGCAATAATGGGTTTAATGTAGGCGATTGCTGCACCCCCATTATGTAATAGTTGATAACCTGACTGAGATTTTTGAAACGCCCGTCATGCATGTAAGGTGCTGAAAACTCAATGTTACGCAAGGTCGGCACCTTGAATTTCAGGGAGTCCGCTGCATTGTGGCTTATTTTCATGTGCCCTATATCATTAAGCGAGGTATCAACGGGCAAACCATTATTTTCAAACTTCTGATTGGTGAAAAGTGGCTCCGTATGACACTCAGCGCAATGTTGCTTGAAGAGCTTATAACCATTAGCTTCCCGGCTGTTAAATGTATCCGCGCCACGCTTTACCCTGTCATATTTTGAATTAGCGCTGACAAGGGTTAGCATAAACTGGCTGATAGATTTCAAAACATGTTCGCCTGTTACAACAGAATCACCAAAGGCCTCGTAAAACTGCTTTCTGTAGGCAGCGGAGCGTTGCAGCTTATGCACTACATTGGCAATATCCTCGTCCATTTCCAGCGTATTAGAAATAGGCGCGAGCGCCTGCACATCCAGGTGGTTTACTGCGCCATCCCACATAAAACTTTTCCCCCAGGCCAGATTCATTAATGCAGGTGAATTGCGGGTACCTATCCTCCCTGCAATGCCATGGCTCAGTGGATGATCGATATGGGTAAATGCAGTGTATTGCAAGTGGCAACTATTGCAGGAAATGGTACTGTCTTTTGATAGAATAGGGTCGTAGAACAACTGCCGCCCTAATGCTATTTTCTTTTCTGAGAGCGGGTTCTTTTTAAAATTGTATTCCGGCCTCGGCCACCCCTCGGGTACGGCAAATTCATACCGATTCTTTGCCTTGAAAGAAAGCAAGCCAATAATGACTACCAGAAACGATATAACGCCCGCTTTTCTCATTCCTTATAAGGTTCTATCAGTTGGGCAATCTTATGGGCAAGCGAAGCGGCAGCAGCGCCGGGTATCATTATTGAATTATTTGTTGCCAGGTCTACATTACTTAAAAACTTATCGAGTGCGATGCCAAGGACTATCGGGCCAGCAGTTACTTTTACACGCACGGGAGCTATCGCTTTCGTTTCGTTACTATATCCCCCTAGATGAAACTGGAATTCGTGATTACGTGTTTTGCAAAGATTACTTTTGCCTTCCAATTTTAAATTAATGTAGCCACTTTGCCAGGACCAATACATGCCTTTTGTAGGGTCAAGGTCGCCACCCAATGTGCCTGACACGTTAGTTGTGCTGTCTATGCCCAAATCGAAACCAACCTCATCATAACTAAAACGACTACCTGCCGCAATGCTGAATTGCATATTGTTGGCCCCCCCTGCCTCCAGCAAATGAAAACTGTTCGGCTCGGTATATACTGCCCGTCCGGCACTGTAAAAAACCAAGTTAGAAATGTAGCACTTGAATACATCGAGCATTACACTATCGCTCTGGGTCAGATGGTAGTAGGTATGTTCAAAATCAACAGGTCTGGCATTAAAGGTCGGCACTATTTTAAATGCTATCTCCTGCCTGCCCTGGGCAAACAATTGCATGGATAAGAAAAAGCAGGTAAAAAATAAAACGACTTTCATAATGGAGGTGGCCCGTCAATAGGCTGAATTATTTAAACGACTTTTATCGCCTTTTCCTTCGGCTTGAAAATAGGCTACCCAAATTTACATTGGTTAAGGGTACAAACAAATTGCGGTCTTTAGCCCACTAAAAAAACGGACCAAACTTTCGCCTGGTCCGTCTCTTGTATAATTCAATTAAACTACTATTTCATTCCTGTACCAACGCTCACTTTCATAGTAGATTTGGCGAGGTCGTTGATAATGTTTACTGTTTCTGCAATGTAAATGTCTTTACTTACATTCTTCAACCAGTCTTTGTTCTTTGTTATTGACGCGCTATCAATATTGATGCGGTTGTTATCGGCAGCAACGTTTGACATATTAAGGGTAACAGCAGTTTTCTGTATCTCCTCCATTTTCTTGTTGAGCGCTTTCATTTCTTCCTGCTCTTTACGATATTGTTTTTCATTAAGCGCAACGGTATTGTTGTCCATCCTCTTTTTCCTTACTTCACTGTTCTGCTCTATCAATTTGAAGATTGGATTCACTGTTACCCTGCTCTTGCTCATTTGTGCTAACTGCGGAATATTCCCAACTTTATTAGAAGCATTAATGGTAGCGGCCGGTATTTCATCATAAGCCAGGGCTGACTTATTCCTACGCTCACCCAAATCTTCATCGTCTACATAATCATACTGATCAGGCAATTGAATATCCGGTACAACACCCTTTAATTGTGTGGAACCACCATTAACCCTGTAGAATTTTTCCATAGTCAGCTTCAACGCTCCAATGTTAGGGTCTGCACTATCAACACCATTCATCAGTTGAATGCGGGTCATTGGGTTAAGCATATCGTCAAGCTGCACCATCTTTTGCACAGTACCCTTTCCGTAAGTAGGCGCACCAACAATTAATGCACGTTTGTAATCCTGCATTGCAGCAGCCAATATTTCAGATGCCGATGCACTGCCTTCATCTACCATTATTACGAACGGACCAGCGTAAATAGCCGTATCTGTAACCTGCGAGCGCAAAACATTAACGGAAGCGTTGCTGTTTTTTACCTGTACAACCGGACCTTTACCAACGAAAATACCAGACATTTCTACAACATCGCCCAGTGAACCACCACCATTGCCCCGCAGATCCAAAATAATTCCGTTCACATTTTCTTTCTTCAGCTTCAGTACTTCTTCCATTATATCGGCAGCGCAACGGCGACCGCTTGTATGGTTAAAATCTGCGTAAAACTCAGGCAGATGGATATAACCGATCTTGCTATTGTTGCCCGCATTAATAATGGCCGATTTTGCAAAGGTTTCTTCCAGTTTTACAACGTCCCTTATTATTGGCACCACTTTAATAGTTCCGTCTTTCTTCTTAACTGTCAGGCGCACTTCTGTGCCCTTTTCACCACGAATCAGTTTAACAACATCATCAATTGCAAAGCCATTTACGTCAACAGGTGTCTTTTCTCCCTGGGCCACGGCCATTATTTCATCTTCAGCTTTTAACTCGCCTTGCTTCCATGATGGGCTGCCTGTTACTATTGCGGTAATGATAATTTTACCGTCATCGAAGTTCTCTTTCAGCTGCGCACCAATACCGAAAAAGCTACCACTCATCATAGTTTCAAATTTCGCCTTATCAACCGGAGGAAGGTAAGAAGTATGCGGATCCTGCGCTTCTGCAACTGCATTCATAAAGAAGGTAAAGCGCTCATCATCTTTCAGATCATGCAAGCTTTTAAATAAGCGCTGATAAGATTTTTTTACGTCTTCCCTTGCCTTTGCTTCCAGTTCTGCATCAGTCTTCACTTTAAATGAAGTGTCCGCTACTTTTTTATCTTTTTCATCCTTGCTATCTGTTATTTTTTCTGTTGCTTTTTCAGCCAGCTTTTTATCTTGTACGTCTTTTAAGTCAACATACTTTTCAAGCGATCTGAACTTCAACACTTTCCTCCACTTGTCTGCCAGGCCTTTTTCGCCATCACCATATTCATCTTTCTTTGAATCGAGTTGTAAGCGGTCGCTAGCGCCATCATCTTTAGTGAAATCGAATGGCTTGGCTAATAATTCAGGGTAAAATTTCTCTGCGCGTTTTATGCTCCGCTGGTACACAGCATCGAATGTATCAAAAAACTCCAGTGAACTGCCCCTTATCTCGTCGTCAATTTTAAATTCGTAAGCGGCCAATTTAGCAACATCCTGTTTGCTGAAAAATATTTTTCCACCATCGAAAATGTCCATTACTTTATGGTAAACCCTGGTTGAAAAAGTATCATCTATAGGGCGAGGAGAAAAGTGATCATGTTTAATAGCCGCCATCACCGTTTCCAAAACCAGTTTACGTTTTTCTTCTGATGATCGCGTTCCGGCTGCAGTGTATTTAAATGAAAAAAAGGCTGCAAGTGCGCAGATAACTAATAACGGTATCAGAATTTTATTCTTCATGAATTTCAACATAGTCCTTTTACTTAATAATTTCTAAACAAATGTAGATTAAATGCTGTTAATAAACTCTTAATCAAAACTAGCGTACAGGTTAAAAAGAAGGTGAATTTACAAACTTATACCAGCAAAAAAAGGCTCTGTGCTCTCTCTGTTGTTTTTATGTTTTTCAGGCTGCATTTACCCATTGTACACAAACAGGCAAAATACAAGCTAACCTGCAATATAGGAACAAATACCGCGCCAAATACCTAGGCTTTGCCCGTGGTTAGAAACATTTTGAAAAACAATAACACGCCAAGGGCCAGTATAATTGCGGCAAGCGTACGCTGCATATAAATAACAATGCGCGGTGTAAGCAGGCGCCTGATGCGTTCCGCCAAGGCGATTTTAAGGAAATCGATGCCAAGTATTAACCCAAGGCAGACAGCAAAAAGTATAAAACGGTAGCTGCCACTTTTGCCTGCGGTGGCGGTGACGGCGCCCAACCAGCTTAGAATGACACCAGGATTTATAGAATTGATTAACCACCCGCTGAACCAAATGCGGAAATAATGCCCACCGGTAATAATGATCGCTGTTTTGCCTGGACGCACAGGTTTTATTTTCCGCGCAATGCCGGCAATGCCCATACCAATAAGTAATGCGCTCCCACCGTAACCAATATAAATAGTGTATTTATCCAGTTCCTCTAACCAGGATACTGCAAAATTGGCAATGGTAACATACATGATGTCGCTCACAGAAACACCAAATACAAAGGCAAGACCAGCCTTGTAATGGTGTTGCATGCTATACCTGATAACGGCAAATAAAGTGGGGCCAACAGATACAGCCATAAAAAGGCCGATAAGAATGCCTTTCCACACCGCGTCTAAAACTTCCGACTGCATATCGGGGCAAGATACACCAATTGCGCATAAAGGCACCTGCCTTTATGTTAACCTTACTTAAACTGCCACACTTGCACAAAATTTGCCAACTAATCAATTAATCAATATATCCCTTATCTTTGCAGCCCTTAAAAATTATTT
Organism: Chitinophagaceae bacterium; assembly: GCA_947447265.1. Taxonomy (GTDB): domain Bacteria; phylum Bacteroidota; class Bacteroidia; order Chitinophagales; family Chitinophagaceae; genus Flavipsychrobacter. Next base: position 123,486 of record CANFKC010000002.1, on the reverse strand, counting down.
AAACATTATTTCGCATGAAGTTACCCGGACAGACAAATTTCTATAAAGGAAAAGTACGTGACGTATATACCATAGAAGATAAGTATATGGTAATGGTGGTAAGTGACCGTATTTCAGCATTTGATGTGGTATTGCCGCGCCCTATTCCTTACAAAGGACAGGTGCTTAACCAGATAGCAGCACAGTTTCTTGACGCTACAAAAGATATTGTTCCGAACTGGAAAATATCTACGCCATTGCCTAACACTACCATTGGCTACAAATGTGAGCCTTATGCAGTGGAAATGGTGGTTAGGGGCAACCTTACCGGCCATGCATGGCGCACTTATAAAAGTGGAAAGCGCTCGCTTTGCGGCATTGAAATGCCGGATGGCATGAAGGAAAATGATTTCTTCAAACAACCCATTCTAACCCCAACTACAAAGGCTCATGTTGGTCACGATGAAGACATAAGCCGTGAAGAAATAATAAGCAGCGGATTGGTAAGTGAAAAGGAATACACACAACTGGAAAAGTATACGCTTGCCCTGTTTGAACGTGGCCGTGAAATAGCAAAAAGCCGTGGATTGATATTGGTAGATACCAAGTATGAATTCGGTAAAATAGGTGATACCATTTACCTGATAGACGAAATACACACCCCTGATAGCTCCAGGTATTTTTACATGGATGGCTATGAAGAAAGGCAGAAAAACGACGAACCGCAGAAACAGCTTTCAAAAGAGTTCGTTCGCGAATGGCTGATGGAAAATGGTTTTCAGGGCCAGGAAGGCCAGCAGGTGCCTGAAATTACCGACGAGATAGCCGGACAGATATCAGAACGCTACATTGAGTTATATGAAGTTGTGACAGGTAAAACCTTCATGAAAAACGACATGAACTTTAAGGAAATGGAAACTAAGATAACTGAAGCCCTTGCTGACATTGACGTTCAGCAGACTGCCTAAGCAATCAAATAAATTTATAACAAAAAGCGCATATCCTTTGGATGTGCGCTTTTTTGTTTTAGAGGAGTGGATGTAGGTGTCCCAGACTTTGGAAGTGTGGGACACCTGGAGGTAGACGGCAACCTACCCTTTCAGCTTCTTAAACTGCTGTTGTATTTTTAGAAATTGCACGTAGGAAGGTGTCGTATATGATGTCCCCTTACCTTGCGGTTTTGCATTAGTGTAATATTCATCGAAACGGGATAGCATTGTAACCAACCCTTTAGCGGATGCATCAAAAAGGCGGGCATAATTAAAAGCCACAGTATCGGCCAACGTCTCCCTGAAAACTATGGACACTTTCTCCTGGAAAAGAATTTCTCCTTTATCTATCTCTTTGTTGATCTTGTGAATGGTGTAGCCAGAGTCCTTTGAGCCATTATATATTTCCCAGATAATGCTTTGTGCATTCTGGTATTGCGGCAATAATTCATGATGGATGTTGAGCATCCCGTATTTAGGAATCGTAAACACCTTTTGTGTTATGTAGCCATTGCCCAGGCTCAGGCCAATCTCCGCGCCACTCCGGGCAAACAACTCCTGCGTTTCTTTACTGTTGGTCGATGTGGTTCTCGCAAATGGTATGTTGTGTTCTTTGCAGAACGCTTCGGCGTCAGGTATCGAGGTGTATTGCTTAATATCTTCGGTGTACCATTTGCGCATTTTAACGCCATTCATTGCACCTAGAACACCTATCTTCATTATCTTCTTTAACAGCCGCTTATATCGCTTACCCTTACTGGCAACGAGTCCCGGCGCAACTATCACCTGGGCTATCTCTATGTCTTTACATTGAAAAAGAGAAGGCAGGTGATGCCCAAGTGTGCCATAAGGCGAGGTAGACAGAATGACTATTTTCATTGCAATGATTCAGGATAAAAATTATTTTGTGTAGTTGCCTTCTTCGCACTGTTGGCCAGGAAGTATTGTATGTGGCTCATGTCCCAGCCCAATACCACATGGTCTCTCCGGATACACAACTCTTCTGCGGTTAGTGGTGCTGATGGGTTAATATGGCAACCTCTTTCCGCTGTAGCACACGAAGTATGCCCGGTTTCAAAAACTACCTTTCTTCCCATTTTGCTAAAGTGAAAAAACCTGCCAAAAGGAAATGCAAAATGCCCCACCTCTTTACCGCATCGTTCCCTTAATATATGTAACGAACTGGCAAGATCATCGCGCAGCTCCTGTTCGCTGGCCTTAGCCACATTCCTATGTAACATAGTGTGGTTGCCTATTTCATGACCTTGTTGCTGTAGTTTACCTACTTCTGCCCAATTCATGAACTCAACGGGATGAAATTGTAACTGGTCGTGGCAATATTGCTTCAACCGCCCCGGGTCTTTTTCGCCTATGATGCCGGGATTAATGAAGAAGCAAGCTTTGGCATTGTATTCGTTCAATATCTCTGCTGCTTTAAGATTATTTTGCAGACCGTCATCCGAACTAAACGTTATGTAGGGTTTGTCAATAGTGCCGGTTGTAATTTTATTAATGGCATCGGTATAAGAGATAAAATCGTGGTCCTTTTTCAGGATTTCCATTAGATTTCTCAGCCCGGCTTCTTCATCCTTAAAAATGTGATGAATGTATACGAATTGCACCCTTGGCTTTTTAAAAACGGAACTGCCGCTACTTAACGAAAGGCCACTTAGCGCAAGGTCACGAAGGGTCGCTCTCAGCGTTTTAGGCTTGAGTTGCTTAATGTCTTTGTACGAAGTTATAAAGCCGTTTTCCATATTCCTTAAAGCAATTACTATTAATGCTATCCCAACAAAACCACCTCAATAATCAACCGGGATTTTTTACTCTCTACTCTTTACTTTCTACTCTCTACTTTCCCACCTGTATCCACGGAGCCGCGGGTTTAGTTTCGCCGTTGAAAGTCGCATCAATTATTTTCATGTAATAAGCTGCACCTGCGTCAGCGCTGACGCCATTCTTCGCCCAGGCACTAATTTCACCGCTATCGGCAAATTGCTCCGTACTCAACATCCTTTCTATTGCCTTGTTGCAGCTGTCAGCATCGTTCCAGTCAATAACAAGCCCGTTAAACCCATCTTTTATGGCCCAGCTTACACCGCAAATACTGCTACAGATAGCCTTAAGGCCATTCAACATACCCTCACTTACTACCACTCCCCAGCCATCTTTAGCCGTGCTTGGTAAAACAACCCAGTCGTAATTGCAATACTGCCTTACCATATCGTTATAGGGCATAAAGGGTTTGAAACTAATGGTATCATCCAGCCCTTTTTCCGCAACCAGTTGCTTTATCTTTTCTTCGTCGGGTCCGGATCCAAATATATCAAGCGTATATTTAGTTTTATCGAATCTGGCCAATTCCGTTACGAAACGGTAGATACCTTTACCCGGCTCCAACCTTCCACCGAATATAATGCGCTTCCGTTCCGGCTGCGCTGAAACAGGTCGTGGCATCTGTGGCACATTAATGAAATAAGCCCAAGGAAAAACAAAGCGTTCATCAAAACCCAAACCGGTATAAGTTGCAACGCCTTCCTTGCCCACTGCAAGAAAGAAGCTCATGTGTTTATAATACCGCAGGCTCTGGTACTTATACTTGAGCGTACGCAACATGCCCTTCCAGCCATCTTTATTATAAGGCTCAGAAAGCGACCCCATTTTAGCGCCAAGTGCTGCACCAGCATCAAAGGCCATGGTCATCATTTTACCTACCCTTATGCCACCCAATAAATGGACGGCATCTTTATACTCCCGGAAGATGCTTTTTATTTTTTCTTCTGTCGGTGCAACAATAACTTCTACGTTTTCAATAACCGGCACTTCCCACCCCATATTCTTGCGGTATGGCGATATCTCCTGTTCTACCACCATCATTACTTTTGTTACGCCTGGTTGTTTCACCAATGCCTCCAAAAAAGTTTTCTGATGTATGCTAATAATACCCTGCCAAACGATCAATACCATTATCTGCCCGTTTTATTATCTAGTTCCTGGTACACTTTATAATACGACTCCGCAATAGTAACATAGTCGTATTTTGCCGCGTTTTTAAAGCCCTTCTGCACTACTTCGTTATAATATTCACTACTGTTTACCAAAGCATCCATTGCAGCCCTTATTTCGGCTGGTTTATTAGGGTCAACCAAAATAGCTGAACCTTCACCCACTTCTTTCATGGCGCCAATATTACTGGTAATAACCGGCCGGCCAACTGCCTGCGCCTCAATTATAGGCATACCAAAACCCTCGTAATAAGATGCAAAGAAAAGTATATCACATTCTTTATACTTTTCAAAAACCTGCTCGTCCGTTAATGAATTAGTAACGGAGTATGATATTTTATACTCGTCAAGTTTAGCTTTTTCCTTGTCACTAGGCCAACCCACTATATCCACGTGATAGTTTGAGCCTTTAACGGCCTCTATCATGTTCATTACATTTTTATGGTCGCCGCTGCCTATTTGTAAAATGCGCGGTTGTTGGTTCAGTGTATCTTTTAAACTCCTTTTAAACACTGGCTTTACGGGGTCGGGAATTACCCTGATCCTGCTTTCCGGAAAGTGAAAGTACCGTATCAGCTTTTCTTTCGTGAACTCAGAAACGACGGTAACAATATCAACGCATTTAAGTGGGAAATAAAGCCAGAAATATTTGTAAATAGTTTTAACCACAATGGAGTGAACAGGATTCTCGTAAAACCCAAAATCATGAATAGTTAATATATTTTTTTTGCCACGCATACCCATCGCGAGGAAATTCACATCACCGGTAATATGGTTGATAGGGCCGGCATGCTTACCTACATTCTGAATATTCTTTAACCTGGAAACTTTAGAATCAGCATAGAAATCCCGTATCTCCATTCTACCTTTTAAAACACTCTTTACCGAATCAAATATCCCTTCCATAGAATAGTTGGTCTTGCGGTATTCCCTGTTAATATACGTTACTGATAGCACTGGCGTTTAAAATAGATTGCCGTAAAGATAAGCCGATAATTACCTTTTGCAAAGTAAGCCCCAGCCGTAACCAAAATATAAAGGCCCGCTAACGCAGGCCTTTATTCAAAAAAATAAATTAAGTTAGTTGAGTATAATGCCGGGAAGTGTTGCAGGCAAAATATTATGAAAAAGCAGTGGGTGACATGTTACGTCAATAAAGAACTTGTAGAGCGGAAAAAGTATCACGCTTTCCATAGCATGCTGTTCATCTTCTGCATTAATAACACACCATATCATATCACGCTTCAGAGAAACACTGTAAGACAATATCTTTCCCTCAGAAAACATTTTGTCGATGTGTTGCCGGTGAAATGGCACTACTGCCATTAACTCACTACTAAAAGGCGGCAATTCAATCTGGAATAGGTATGCAGGCATAATGAAACATGAACAACAGGAAACTATCTCAGCAATGTAACATTACCGTGCTTTTTGATTGGCTTACCACTTGTGCAGAAACCATCTGCTATCCAGGTGTAAACGCCAACCATTGCTTCCTTACCGTTGTAAGTGCCATCCCACATTTGGGTAGGGCTGGTTGTTTCAAATACTGTATTACCCCAACGATCAAAGATGCGGAAGTAATTCAACTGCGCAACCTGCTGATTCAGGATACCGAATTTGTTGGTAACAGAGTTTTTGCTGCTTGGCACAAATGCATTCGGAAGATTGAAGTCGCCACAGTTAATGCTAACTACTACAGTATCGCTGGCTTTACAATTTAAGCCATCAGCAGCCAAAGCAACTTCCAGCGTGTAAGTATAGTCGATTGGCGGCGTCGCAACTACAAACGGATCGGCAGTTGTAGACAGGTAAGTAACAGGAGACCATGTGTAGGTATAACCGAAACCAAGTGTTGTGTTAGGGCCACCCAATGTGGTAGAAGCGCCATCAGCAATAGTGCGATCCGGACCAGCATCTGCAACAACCTTAATAACCTTTACGAATACATTGGTATCAATAATACAACCGTTAGCGTAGGTCAGTTCAACATGATAGTCGTAAGAATAGTCAGGCCAAACTTTAATAGAATCCATAAACCTGTAAGCGGTGTCAGCATTGTAATCGCTCTGCCAGGTAATGTGGTTTGCGGTATTTGAAATAGCATATAACTTAATGGTATCGCCTTTACAGATAACCGGGTTAATGTTGATAGCAATTGGCGGAACAGGTAAAACCCTTATTTCCTTACACTCTACCTGCATGGTTGGTAAACCCTGGTCAATTACATAATATACGTTGTACAGGCCCGGTGCATCATAAAAATAAACCGGAGGCGTAACTTCTGAAAACGAACGGATAGATGAATTGAAGCACTCGTTAATGTTGATTCTGGTTAAAGTAGAATCTTTAACATTGGTAACGAAAGCGAACAAATTATTGTTATCACGGATAATGCTAGAAATGCTTGATGGGAAATTCATGCCACCAATTACACTATAGTCAATAGAGTTGTAAGGACCAGCCGCTGTTGGCATGTCAATAGAAATCAACTGACCTGTTGAACTATCGGTAATATAAGCATATATCTTACCGCAATCCCTGTTCAGACTAACTGACGATGGAGCCAATATCCTGAATAAGAAATTACCGAGGTTAGTACCGTTTGGTGTTAAAGTATCGAGGGTGTGACCAAGGTCGATGCGCGCAATTGTATTGCTGGCACGGTTGGTAACAAAGAAATACCAGCTCCCTGCATCAAAAATACCTGCCATATCAGTAGGCGTATTCAGCGCACCACCAGGGTTACCGAGGTTGCGGGAAATAGGCGTGTTAGATATGTTGTAAGAGAAATCGAGACGAACAAGATCGTTAGAGTTACGGTTTACCAAGTAACCATACCATTGTGCATTCGCATCTTGCGCAACAAATACACCTTTAGGGCCATCAAATAAGCCATTCAGGTTGCCAAAATTAGCGATGTTAGGACGTGGATTGCTCAATGAATGTCCGAAATCGATACGGCCTAAAGTTGATTCAGATGCAGTATAACCACCAGAAACAAATATGAACCAGCTCTGTTGTGTTTTATCGTATAAAATGAACAATGAAGTAGGATGCAACGGTAGACCATCAGTCAGGCTGCCGAAATTGGTTATTGTAGGGATATTGCCAAGAGAATTACCGTAGTTAAGACGTAAAAATTCGCGTGTTTCAGAGTTTACAACAAAGCCATAGTATACGCCATCTTTATCCTGAATAATGTCAATATTACCCGGAGTATGGAAATTGAAGCCGGCGCTGCCCATGTTGGTACCTAACGGCGCATTGTCAATATCGCCGGAACAAAAGCCCCAGTAGTATGATTGTGCACCGAAATTAGTGCTGTTAAGCTTTACCGGCTGCCTTACGCAAACGGTATCAGGAGCTGTAAACAGGGTTTGTGCGCTAACAATACTCAGTTGCGTAAATATAGATAAGACTACCAGTAGCAAATATTTTCTCATAGCTGTGAAAAGAAGTTCTGTAATAATCGGCTAATATAAGAATTAGTTCAGACTTTCGTGGCAAAATTGTACATTTATTTCCGTAAATCAAAGAAAGTATATGTTTTCGGTTAAAAAACACACAAGTCTATTATTTAAATTACTCATCTTTTGCTCATCCGCTTCTATTTCAACTATTTCGCAGGCTAAGGAGGGCGTATGGATTCCTGCAACAATTAAAACCCAGGAAAAGCACATGAAGGAGCTGGGCCTGGAGATTCCTATTGAAAAATTGTATAATGAAAGCGGCACGGGGCTTAACAATGCAGTTGTGCTTTTCGGCAGGGGCTGCACCGGGGAACTTATTTCATCGAAGGGCCTGGTACTCACCAACCACCATTGCGGTTATGGCTCGGTGCAGGGACTAGGTAATTTGCAGCGCGATTATTTTGCCACCGGCTTTTTTGCAAAAAACCAGCAGGAGGAAGTACCGTGCCCGGGACTTACAGTAACCTTCGTTCGCCGGATGGAAAATGTTACCGAAAAGGTGCTACCCGGCATAAGCGATACCATGCGCGATGCAGAGCGTGACAGCATTATATCGAAACGCATTGCAGGTATAGAGCGCGAGTACGAAATAAAAACAGGGTATGACGCACAGATAAAACCTTATTTTGAAGGCAACCAATACTGGGTAGCCATTACTGAAACCTTTAAAGATATAAGGCTGGTGGCTTTCCCACCTAATGGCATTGGTACGTTTGGTGGTGATGATGAAAACTGGAGCTGGCCAAGGCATACAGGCGACTTTAGCCTATTCAGGGTATATGCTGATAAAGACAATAAACCAGCGGCTTATGATGCCAACAACAAACCCTACAACCCAAACCAATTCTTCAACATAAACATAAAAGGCTACAAGGAAGGCGACTTCACTATGGTCTATGGCTTCCCCGGCACCACGAATGAATATATTTCCTCATTCGAATTAAACCAGGTTTATGGTATCAGTGACCCGGTAAGCATTGCTGCCCGCACCCCAAGGTTAGCCGTATGGACAAAACACATGAGCGCAGACCGGGATATCTTCCAGAAGTATACCTCTAAACGTGCTGGTGTAGCCAATGGCTGGAAAAAATGGCAGGGTGAATTGGAAGGTTTAGAAGCTAACCATGCCGTTGATAAGAAAAAAGAATTTGAGCGCCAGTTTCAGGAATGGGCAGACAAAAACAACGAAACTCCTTACTACAAAACCATTTTGCCACAGTTGGACGCCGCAACAAAGGAAGTAGATAATTTACTATTGCAGGAACAGCATATAAAGGAAGATGTTTTAGGTATAGAATTGATACAGCAGGGCGCTGCGCTGGATAGGTTTGAGGCTTGTTTCCGGGGCAATTTCACCGACGCTGAATTAAGCGATACGCTGAAAAAGCTCACGACAAATATGAACTGGTTCTACAAAAACTATGATGCGGCAACCGACAAAGATGTATTCAAAAAACTGATGCCCATCTACATGAAAAAGTGCAAACCATGGCTACCTGCTTACTATACAGCGGAATATCACAGGTTTCATAAACGCACCAAAAAATGGGCTCGGTATGTGTATGAGAATTCGCTGATGACCACTCAGGATAAACTTATGGCATTTGCCGCTAAAGCAACCAAAGCGGACAGCAATAGTATAATTAATGATCCTTCCTGGCAGTTATATAGCAATGTAGCAGCTATTCGCAAACAAAACCTGACATCTAAAATTGAAGCGTTCAGAGCGAACAAGCACTACTTGAACAGACTATATATAAAAGGGCGCATGGACAGGGAACGCGACAAGGTATTTTACCCGAATGCCAACCTGACCCTAAGGATTGCTTACGGTAATGTGCGCGGTCTGGACCCCGATGGGCCTGCAAAGTACTCATGGCACACTACAATTGACGATATGATAGCAGCCGGAGATGAAAAAGTAGACTGGTTTAAAGTGCCTCCTTATTTAAAAGAACTCTATCAGAAAAGGGATTTTGGCCGATGGGCTGTTAACGATACCCTCTCACTTGCGTTTATTGCCGACAACCACACAACCGGCGGCAATTCCGGCAGTCCGGTGCTGAATAGCCGCGGAGAATTGATCGGTACGAACTTTGACCGCGCCTACGAAGGCACCATGAGCGACTACCTTTTCGACCCTAACCGTTGCCGCAACATTACACTGGATATCCGCTATACGCTTTTTGTTATTGAAAAATTTGGCGGTGCTGGCTGGCTGATAGACGAAATGAACATTATTAAGTAGCTGCATTTAAATGAATGCAAGATTCAGCCTGGTAATTCCGGGTATTAAATTTGAAAATCAAAACCTTTATCCTAACTGGCTTAAGGCAGCAGATACCTTTTCCTGTAGGAGTCCATAATACTAAAACTATATTCATTTACGTTACAGAACGAGATCGAACCACTTATAAAACTAAAATACCTATCTATGAACTCTGTAATTTCAAAAGTCAGCAAGTATCAGAATATTATTGCCGGGATGGCTTTACTGCTGCTATTTTCTGCAACAGCATGCAAAAAGAAGCAAGACACAACTGACTATGGCGCACGCTTCGTGGGATCAAGGGCTTATACAGGTCCGTGCACCGGGGGAAGTTATCCGTACGTCGGCTTTATTCAGGGTAGTAGTACAAATGCTATTATTATAAGAGGTATGTCAATCAGCCAGAACGACTGCAATAAGTACATTGAAGTAAATGCAGTAGCTACTGAAAACACCCTTACTATTCCTTCTCAATCGTTCGTTGACGAATGCGGGGTTTCCGTTTTGGTCAGCGGATATGCATCACTGGATAGTAATATGATAACTATGAGCTGGACCGTAACTAAAAGCACAGGCACACAAACCTGTCTGTATTTTGCCAGCAAGTAAGCCACAAAACATGAATAAGTACTTGCATATAAATAAAAAACACCTCAACCGAGGTGTTTTTTATTTATATAATTATCGAAAAATATAACAACCATAGCCGACAGGCTACTTATAAATATGCGCAAATAACCCATAACAATTATCTTACTTCTTACTTCGGGTTTTCTCCTTTAACTTTGCGGAAACTGATAATTCCCGATTTATGAAATTTACGTATTACGGACATTCCTGCTTTGCAATTGAAACTGGCGGCAAAAAAATATTATTTGACCCTTTTATAAATGGCAACGAATTAGCCAGGGATATTGATGCAGATAGTATTGATGCCGACTTTATATTAGTATCGCATGGGCATGGCGACCATGTGGGCGACCTGGCTTTAATAGCCAAACGCACAGGTGCCAAAGTAATAGCAGGATATGAAGTGATAGACTGGGCTAAAAAACAAGGGGTAACAAACGCACATCCTTTGAATTTTGGTTCGGCTATGTTCGAGTTTGGCAAATTGCATTTTCTACCCGCATGGCACAGTAGCACAATGCCTGATGGCTCAGCGGGTGGCGCTCCGGGCGGTTTTTTACTGCATGGCGACGAGAAGAAATTCTATTATAGCGGCGATACCTGCCTAATGATGGATATGCAACTGATACCAAGGTATGCGAAACTTGATTTTGCGATACTGCCAATTGGTGGTAACTTCACGATGGATGCAGATGATGCTGTTATTGCTGCGGAGTTCATTCAGTGCGATAAAATAATCGGCGTGCATTTTGACACCTTCGGCTACATAAAAGTGAACCACGAAGACGTTATTGCCAAGTTTAAAGCAGCCGGCAAAGAGTTGATATTGCCGAAGATTGGGGAAACGATCGATTTGTAGTAATGAGTAGAAAGTAGTTAGTGCCAATAGAGAGCTTTGATTAGCGCATTCTTATTTTGACCACTAACAAGTAGTACAAAGAGTGAAACTGCACCCGTTGCAGTTTTTAATAACAAAAAGTCAATAGTGCAAATGATAAAGTCCACATGCGGACTTTCGACTTACGACTTTTGACTGACGACTAAACAACAACAATGGCGAAAGTAATAGCAATTGCGAATCAGAAAGGCGGTGTAGGGAAAACAACTACTGCAATTAACCTTGCGGCAAGCCTTGCCGTACTGGAATATAAAACCCTGCTTGTGGATGCCGACCCGCAGGCTAACAGTACGACCGGTAACGGCTTCGACCTGAAAAATGTTCAGCTGAGCCTGTACGATTGTATGGTGAACGATACACCAATTGCAGGAGTGGTACTGGAAACAGAAACGCCTAATTTGTACCTGCTGCCAAGTCACCTTGACCTGGTTGGTGCAGAGATAGAACTGATTAACCACCCGAACAGGGAACATGTGCTACGTAAGGCCCTTGAGCCTGAATTGAAAAACTATGATTTCATTATTATAGATTGCTCGCCTTCGCTGGGTCTTATTACTGTCAATTCGCTTTCTGCAGCCAATAGCGTTATTATACCGGTACAATGCGAATATTTCGCACTAGAGGGTTTGGGCAAGTTGCTGAACACTATTAAAATTGTACAGACCCGCATTAATGCTGACCTGAAAATTGAAGGCATATTAATGACCATGTATGATGGTCGTTTACGCCTGAGCAACCAGGTGGTGGAAGAGATCAAGAACCATTTCAACGACCTTGTTTTTAATACCATATTGCACCGCAACACCAGGCTGGGCGAAGCACCGAGCTTTGGCAAACCGGTATTGCTATATGATGCCGAGAGCACAGGGGCCATCAATTACCTGAACCTGGCCAAGGAAATATTGCAGAAGAACAATATGACCAAAATTAAAACGCAGGCTAAAATTTTAGAGAATTAAAGAATGTCGCAAGTAAATAAGAAACAAGCTTTAGGTAAGGGTATCCGTGCGCTGCTCAGCAACATGGAAGATGAAATAAACGCGCCCAAACCGGCTTCGCAGGATGCCCATGGCAATAATCAGCCACAGCAAACTGTCAACGCCAACACTATTGCCCGCGTTCCAGTGGATATGATAGAGGTAAACCCTAAGCAGCCACGTCACGATTTTGACCAGACAGCACTGCGCGAACTATCGGAAAGCATAAAACTACACGACATTATACAACCGGTTACCGTTGTAAAAACATCGCAGAATAAATACCAGCTTATCAGCGGTGAGCGCCGCTGGCGCGCCAGCAAACTGGCAGGTCTTATTGACATACCTGCATACATACGCACTGCTGACGGACAGGAAATGCTGGAAATGGCATTACTGGAAAACCTGCAACGCGAAAACCTTAATGCCATTGAAATTGCAATGAGCTACAGGCGCCTCATGGATGAATGCGACCTTACACAGGAGCAGGTTTCCGAGCGCATGAAAAAAGAGCGCAGCACGGTTGCCAATTATCTTCGCCTGCTGAAGTTACCGCCAGATGTACAGAAGTCAGTACGCGACGGAGAATTAAGCATGGGCCATGCGAGGGCCATCATCAGCCTGGAGCATGTTGACCAGCAGCTTTATGTTTTCCGCGAAACTATTCAGCGCGGTTTATCGGTAAGGCAAGTAGAACAACTGGTGAAGGATATGGCCACTGAAAAGGGCCCAAAAGAGCCAGTTAAGGCATTGGCAAAACTCCCCCCACCTTACAAACGTATTGAAGACAACATTGCCTCCCACCTTTCTACCCGCGTAAAACTAGACCGCAAAAAGAATGGCAAAGGCAGCATCATGATAGAGTTTTACAGCGACGAAGATCTGGAAAGGATAATGGATAAGATGAGCCTGTAATTCAATGGTGAATGGTAAATTGTGAATGGTGAATTGGTCGGCGTAAACTCATTTGTAATGGTTAATAATAAATTGACTGCAGCAAAATTTGCGATAATTAATTAACCAAAACCTGATGAAATTTCATGAAAGGCAATGTTGTCAAAGAAAAAAGTTTTGCTTTCGCAATTAGAATTGTAACCCTTTATAAGTTTCTCGCAGAAGACAAAAGAGAATTTGTTATTTCTAAACAATTGATGAGAAGCGGCACCGCGGTCGGAGCGTTGGTAAGAGAAGCGGAGCATGGTGAGAGCAAGTTAGATTTCATTCACAAGATGGCCATCGCTCAAAAAGAAATCAATGAAACACTTTACTGGCTCGAGCTACTAAAAGCCACGAACTATCTGACGGAAGAACAATTCACCAGTTTATATACCGACGCTGACGAAATAATCAGATTAGTTACTTCAATAGTTAAAACAGCGAAATCAAACAAATAATTCACCATTCACCATTTACAATTTACCATTGATTTTGATAGAGGATTGGGAAAAAGAAGCTAAGGAACACCAGAAGGCGTATAAATATATGCTGGAGCGGGGTAACAAGAACAGGATGCTGAAGGCATTACCTGACTTACATGAGGAGGCATTTGCGAAAATTGATTGTCTGCAATGCGCTAATTGCTGCAAGAACCACTCGCCGCGTTTTAAACAGCCCGACATTAAACGCATATCTAAGACGTTGCGAATGAAAGAAGGCGACCTGGTTGCGAACTATCTTAAACTGGATAAGGAAGGCGACTATGTAGTCCGCCAGATGCCTTGCCCGTTTCTTGCAGAAGATAATACCTGCAATATATACGATGACCGCCCCAGCGACTGTGCACGTTACCCCTATACAGATGAAGATGTGCTGCTGAAACGCGTGGCGCTTACCCAACAGAATGCGCTGGTGTGCCCAATTACGCATGCTGTGCTGGAGCAGCTTTTGGTATTGGAGAATATTAAGATAAAAAGCTAAAAAAGCATACTTGGCTATCCATAACGATGGAGAAGTAAGCTACGAAGGCAATAAATAAACTATTTGCAGCATACATAACCAGCTTTAGGAAATAGAAAACGTTATGGTAAAAAAATAAAACTAACTTTGAGTGAGTTAAAATTCACGATTGTATGTCTAGAGTATTGGTAATTGATGATGATCTTGTTATGCTTAACGCAATCAATCATATCCTGAGTAAAAACGGGTATGATGTGGAGACGGCAACGAACGGAAAAGAAGGCCTTGAAAAAATAGAAATGCAGGATTTTGACCTTGTAATTACGGACATCATGATGCCGCACCACAATGGATTGGCTGTATTGAGTCTGGTTAAGAGTAATCCGCTGAAAAAACATACAAGGGTAGTTACCATGTCATCTGCAGGCAATGTGGCCATAAAAAACGAGGCCATTATTTTAGGTGCTGAAGAATTTATGACTAAGCCAATTAAAGCTAATTATCTGCTGGAAATCGTAAAAAAATACACCAGTGTAATGCCGGAACACCGCCACCTCGTTACCAGGAAACCAGGCAAAGTGCTTAACTCCTAAACAATTTTCCTTTAAAATACTTAAAGCCATTAAAATGAGTTAGGACTCAATTTAATGGCTTTTTTTGCAAACGTGTGTTATACCGCTTTGACATTAAAATCAAACCGTGTAAAATATGCTTAGTGCCTACCCTCTTACTTACTTTTCTTTGTGCTGCCGCAAAGAAAAGTAACAAAAGAAAACGGCACTTTGGGCAATTGCTCTGCTGCCCAAAGAAGCTCCCCTACGTGGGCTGTTGAAGCTTTTTACTCTAATGTCCGCGCCGGGGCGGCAGCGCGGGTGATATGCAGAACAAACTTTCGATATTCGTTTGGTTTAGATGTTTAACCGGTATTAGAGAAATACGCTCAGTGCCACATGAAGAGGCAATGCTGCCTTGAAGCTACTTGTATATCTTTTTAACGAGGTAGTAGTATGGCTCAAATAAATGATGCCTGAAAACATTGCTGCCTGTGTCGGGGTACTTAGCATAATATTCAGCATCGGGTTGTAATACAATTGGCAAGCCTGCACGCATATAATTATTGCAGTGCGCGAACTTAGGCTTTTCAAGACCAGGCATGTATTTTTTCACTTGTTTAAACACTACCCTGCCGAGGTATTTTTCCTGCTTACGCTGTGCTTTGCGGCTCGTTTTAGCAAGCCTGCCATAAGCATACTTTAATGCCCAGCGCTCTACCCTTTTCATTTTCTGTGTCTGCTGGCCCGCAGGGTTAAAAGGGTTCAGCTTATTAAAGTCAGAAGGGGTTTGTATAGATACAGGTGTTTCCGGCACCCAATCGGCTGCATTTACAACCGTTAACGCCCAGCCACCCCGGGTAATGTAGTCAAAATCGTAGGCATAGTAAAGGTTACCTGGTTTTGGCGCTGCGCTGCAATAGCTTTTAATAACAATATCGGCAGGCAAGCCACCGTTTTCCATTAAATAGTGCAGGTGGCTCGTTATTAAAAACGCCAATGCGCCACCCTGGCTGTGACCCACTACAATTACCTGCTTTACTCCGCGCCCGTAATATTCTTTAATCCGCGCAACAATATCAGGAGCCATGCTACCGGCACCAATCAGCCAGCCTACATGCACCATTGCCTTGGGATCAGCAGCCAGCTTATAATTGAAAGTATAATTGCTATCCAGTTTCAGCGAACCCGTTGCAGGCACCATTGCACTGAAGAAATTTTCCAGCCAGCTATCGGTATCGAAAGTAGTTCCCCGCAAGTTAACGATGATGGTAGTTTT
Organism: Chitinophagaceae bacterium; assembly: GCA_947447265.1. Taxonomy (GTDB): domain Bacteria; phylum Bacteroidota; class Bacteroidia; order Chitinophagales; family Chitinophagaceae; genus Flavipsychrobacter. The sequence continues at coordinate 107,540 of CANFKC010000002.1, read as the reverse complement.
ATTCGTATTGAGCCACAAGTCCCACTTATTATGCAGGCCCATCGCAGGCGACCTGTATATCCACTTGTAAGCGGTTTCTTTAGGGGTTGTACCTCTGAATGCGGCATCTACCTGCCACGTCATTATCCGCAACATGGTTGCATATTCATCGGCATCAAAACCCGGCTTCAGGTCCTGGGCTGTAGAGCGGGCTATTGTTGCGACACATAAAATCAAAGCAACCAAAGAAGATCTCATAATCATAAAGATACATTGTAGTAACGCAATGCGGCATAGGTAAATTGTTATAGATAATGTAAGAATTAACGGCAGTTCGCCGCAATCATTATCGCAACACTTCCTATAGTTTCCATTGCGTTCTTTACTGTGAAAAGGAAATTACACTGAGTCGATCTTCCCGCAACCATACATATCACGAGCCCAATAAACAGCCCTTCAAAATAGCCAAAACCTGCACCAGTAAAGGGTTGCCATCCAACCAGAAATGCGCCGGTTAAAGAGCAGGTCATTAACAAATATAAGAATAGTCAGTTGCGATATCGACTAAACGGCAAGCTCCTATATGGCTACTGAAACTTTATACTTAAAAACTTTGAATAAAAAAAGAGCGAAATCGCTCTATTTTAAAAATTTCTTTGGGGCTAATTTTAGTTAAGAAAAAAAGGGGAGTGTAGTTCACCTGCTACGCATCGACCACGAAACAAAAGTAAAGCAATAAAAATAATTATTCACCAAAACAAAACAAAGCATTATGGCAAACTACAAGTTACTGACCGACTTTTTGAATGATTTGAGAGCGACGCCCGGTGAAGAAAACCTGATATATGAAGATGGCATTTGCAGATTGAACCAAGATTATGCGATAGCACGTATGAACGCCATTTTTGGAAAAGGCAACTGGAGTATACGTGAGGTAAAAAACGAACTTCTGAAGAGCAGCAAAAACAATACCGCACAAAATGTATGTACCATGACGGTAGAGTATAAGCACCCGATAAGCGAAGCAATACTGACCAGCGTAGGAATTGCCCCGATGAACTTCGCAGCTAACGAAGCAGTAATGGAAGGCGCCTTTCTGAACGCTATATCGAAACTGGGTATCACTTTTGGTGAAGGGCTGAATGTAAAAACATCCACTGCCACCGTTACCGAATTACCTAGACACAGCAATAAGCTGGCCGCTGTTATTTAGGTAGTTATTGAAAAAACTTGAGAAAAAGGTTGCAACGGCGGTTGCAACCTTTTTTGTTGCCACCGTTGTGTGCTGTAGCAGCTAATACTTATTCCGCTGCTGAAAAATTAGCTACTTTTACACCACAACAACAGGTAAAGCGGGTTATGGAAAATGAAAAGATCAGTTTAAACAAATACATCAGTGCTACCGGGTTCTGTTCCAGGCGAGAAGCTGATAAACTGATTGAACAGGCAAGGGTAACTGTTAATGATGAACTGGTGCTGCCGGGCGCTAAAGTTTTTATGACCGGCGATGTTGTGGCTATTGACGGAGAACCACTGAAAGGCACGAAGAAAAAAAGGGCGGCTTATATAGCCTTTAACAAGCCTGCAGGTGTCACATCTACCACCGACCCAAAAGACCGGACCAATGTTATCTATTACCTGAATCACCCCAAAAGAATATTCCCGGTCGGCAGGTTGGATAAGGATTCTGAGGGCCTGCTCTTCCTTACCAATGATGGCGATATCGTCAACAAAATTCTGCGTGCGAGCAACAACCACGAGAAGGAATACATTGTAATAGTTGATCAACCCATTACGCCTGATTTCATCCAGAAGATGGGCGCAGGAGTACAGATACTCGATACCGTAACTAAAAAGTGTAAGGTAAAGCAGGAGGGAAATAAACGCTTCCGCATAACCCTTACACAGGGCCTTAACAGGCAGATACGGCGCATGTGCACCGCATTAGGTTACGACGTTATCAAACTCACCCGTGTGCGCATCATGAACATAGAACTGGGCAATATGCCCGTTGGCCATTGGCGCTACTTTACGCCACAGGAAATGGACAAGATGACGGAGATGCTTAAGGATTCTTCAAAAACAGATGTTACTGAAAAAAAGCCTGCTCCAAAACCGGCAAAAAAGAAAAACGACAGATATATCAGATAGTTGCCTAACAAAAAATACCTCCTGCATGCTGCAGGAGGTACCCAATAAATTATAACTGGCTAATATTAAACCTTAAAACCTGTAGCCCATTCTAAAAGCAAACTGGTTAATGGATGCCATGGACTCGTTCGTGTTATTAAGACGATTGAGATAAGTAAAACCTAAACCGTAGTCGATGCCTAATGAAAAATGATTGGTAGGGTTAATGTTGAGCGAGTTGGTAATCATAACCCCAAGCACAAGCCTGTCGTAAGTGTTATAGCCCATATAGCTGGAATACGGCTGAACAATATCGTTAGTTGTTTCCTGCCCGAAACCGGCAACAATTGAAGGACCTACGGAATATTTTAGCTTACCAAACATGCTGGTAGGATAAAACTTCAGGCCAGGGCAAAAATAGAACATGGCATCCTGATGGGTATTGTTATAGTAGTTGGGGTAATTGTAGCCGTAGTTGCTATTGTTATACAGATTGAAGGTAGAAAGTAATGGCAAATTGAATGATACAATACCTTCCTTATCAATAGCCTGCTCATAACTTATGGCGAAACCAAAACCCTGCTCCGTAAGTTGCAATGGCGCGAACGAAAGCATGTGTTTATCCAGCATCATTTTGCTGCGGGTGCGAGCTGCACCGGGTTCACTCAAAGAATGCGGATAAGCTCCCCCCTGCTCCTTGTTTGTAAACCATTCCTGCTTACCGCTTTCATATTTTATTTTATCAATCTCATTTTTGACCATTGAATATTCGGGGCCATCAGGATGGGAAAACAGTTTGTAGGTAACCGATTCGGCACCCACAGAAACTATACGTGCCTTTATTACATTACCATTGCTTTGAAAAATACGATCTTGCGCGCTGGCAGCGGTTGCCATCAAAAAAGGTACAGCCAGAAAAAGAAGTGATTTAAGTTTCATAGAGAAAAAAGCTTTTAAAAAACACTGCATTTATTGTGCCAGAATTTCAGGTTATGCCGCAATTATTTACCGCAACCTGAAACCGAATTTACAACTGCCATTCACCAGTCCGCCAATACCCTGATTTTCGCCATCATAAAAGCGTAACCATGTAAAACCAAAACCAAAATTCAATCCTAAATAAATTGTATTGGTTATGTTTAGATTCAGTGAGTTATCTAACAGCACACCCAAAATGAATTTATTTTTCATTCTTTGCAGGTAATAGAAGTCATCGTAACCGGCGGTTTTACCAAAACCAATAACAAATGAAGGCCCCAGCGCATATTTTGCTTTGGAATTATTACCAGTAGGGTAAAATTTAAAGCCCGGCATCAGGTAAAACATCGGGTCGTTCGGGCGATGACCAAATATATCGCGCCTTGATGTATTAAACGTGCCTACCAACGGAAGGCTGAAGGCAGCATAGCTGTTGGCATCAAGAGCACGTTCGTAACCCACTGAAAAACCGACGCCATTTTCTGTAAACAACAGTGGTGCAACAGTGAGCAGGTGCTTGCCCAGCTTGGAAACAGGCGGAATTATACCTGTACCGTTACCTTCGGTTTTGATTTGTGCAGCAAGCGAAAGAGCCGCCATTATACAAATAGCAAGCAATAGTTTTTTAATCATAAGGGTAGGTATTTACGGGATGTTAGAACCTCAGCCCCATTTTAAAGCCGCCCTGTGCGAGGCCTCCCATATTCTGGGTAATGCCATCGTACTGGCGCAGATAAGTAAAACCAAAACCCATTTCAAGGCCCATGTAAATGTTCTTGTTCACGTTTATGTTAAGTGAGTTATTTACCATAACCCCCAGTATAAATTTATCCTGTGTATGTTGGTAGCTGTAATACCCATTATCAGTATACTCGCCGAAGCCTGCAACTACTGAAGGGCCAATAGCATACTTAACTTTACCATGGCTACCGGTCGGGTAAAATTTAAGACCTGGCATAAAATAATACATGGCATCCTGGTGATCGCGGTAGTAATTGTTGTAGTAATTGCTATTATTGTTATTGCTTAAATCGAACGTAGCTACCAGCGGCAAGTTAAACGCTACTATACCCTCTTTATCAATAGCCTGCTCATATGCTATTGAAAAGCCTACACCATTTTCAGTAAATTGAATTGGTGCTACGGTAATCAGTTTATCGTACGTCTTCACTTTAGGCTTTGCAACCTCTTCATTGCTTTCAATGCTGCTCGCTTGTGCAAATGCTCCGGTTACCAGCATTGTTGAAAAAATTGTGGCAAATAGGTTCTTAAAAGTCATTGTTGTATGTATTTGAGTGTAAATATAATACTAAAATCTGTAACCAAGTTTGAAGGCAAACTGGCTGAGCGATGAAATTACGCTAGAGTCTTGCCCGCTCCTAGGGGTAAGATAAGTGGCGCCGAGTCCAAAATCGAAGGCCAGGTAAAAGTGTTGCGTAGGGCTTATATTAAGGGAATTAGCTATCATAAAACCGAGTACCAGCGGACCTGTAGTCGTAAATTCATTTTCGTGTAACTGTGTTACCGGGTTGCGCTCCTGCCCTGCATACGCCATTACAAGCGACGGACCAAAAGCAAATTTTACCTTTCCAAAACAACTTGTAGGATAGAACTTAATGCCAGGGCAGAAATAAAACATTTTACTCCCGATAATATCGCGTTTGAGATTACCGTAACCTTGCGGACTCATCAGGTTAGCATAGGGCGAATTGCCTGTACTAAAACTAACTGCTGCTGGCAGACTCAGCGCCAGCAGACCCTTCTTATCCAAACCCATCTCATAGCCCACTGATACACCAATGCCCTGCTCCGTTGTTTGCAGGGGCGCAAAAGAAATTATCTGCGTCTTGAAGTTCATCTTCCTGCTCTTCTTCGTCGTGCTACTGTCAGTATTCTTATCACCTGCCCTAACTGCAGGCAGGCAAAACATAGCTATGGAAAAAAAAACCAGAAGGGACCTTAAGTTCATAAAATGTATTTTAATGCAAATAAAACTACTGCATACTAAACTGCAACAAGCCAATATTATTGTGTCAGAACCGGTAACCAAAATTAAAACCAAATTGAACCAGGGATTGCGCACCAATATTGCGATCGCCGACCTTTTCGAAATAAGTGAACCCGCAGCCCAATTCAAATCCGTAATAAATATGCGGGAAGGGATTGATGTTTACAGAGGTGTTTACCAGGGTTCCCAGTACCGTTTTTTGCACTGGTTCGGCAGGTTTAGCGCGAAACTCATCATACTCAACCGTTTGCCCTACCCCTAACAACAATGAAGGACCGATGGCACATTTTATTTTAGTTGCGGGCTTGCTTAAATAGAATTTGAGGCCCGGCATAACGTAGGTGGTTTGGTTCCGTCGCGGCCTGCTACCACTGGTAACATCGTAGGTGGAAACGATTGGCACATATATACTCAGTGCTCCATTTTTCCCTGTAAAATGTTCCAGCCCTATACCAAAACCATAGGCGTTTTCCAGTACCCGGATGGGTGCAAACGTAAGTATATTCTTCGTTAATAACGGTGCGTCAGTATGTTGCCGCTTGCCAACTGTAGTGTCAGCTTTCGGCATATTGCCATTGCCGCCAAATGCTCCTCCACCATACAACAAAAACGCAATCAATGAAACAAAAATCCTATGCATAAAAAATAGTGTTTGGCATTATAATTCATAGTCCATTATTCCATTCCGAAACCGATATGCTTAAAGAATAGCTTGTAGCAGCACCGTAATTTTTTTGATACCCCGTTCATTAAAAATTCGTGATACAGCAATTTACAACATTTATTACAAATTATTGTTGTCCGAGTAGATTTATCGCCAGCAACAAAACAATAAAAAAACCTGCAAACGCTTTCGCAGTTGCAGGCTGTAATATTTCTAGAAGCTATTATAAGCGATAGCCCAACTTGAAGCCACCTTGTACAAGGCCGCGCATATTCTGGGTTTCACCGTCGATTTTTGTAATGTAAGTAAAGCCAAAACCGAAGTCAAGGCCCATTGTGAAATGCGCCGTCGGGTTTATATTTAGTGAGTTGTTGATCATTACCCCCAACTGCACTTTAGATTTAGTAATGTAGTTATCTGTATATGTATTATAATACGCCGCCGGGTATGTATTTAAAATAGGAAAATTCTGCGTTTCCTCGCCGGCTGCCAACACCAGAGATGGACCCAGGGAATACTTTACTTTACCGAAGCTGCTGGTAGGGTAAAACTTTATGCCCGGCGTAAAATAGAACATGGCATCCTGCTTGTTGCCCTTGTCCAGATTGCCGTTTGACATATTAAACGTAGCTACCAGGGGCAGGTTGACCGCAACTATACCTCCTGCATCCAGTCCGTGTTCGTAACCTAATTCAAAGCCGACGCCGTTCTCTGTAAATTTCATAGGTGAAAAGTACAAGATATTGGTGCCTGTTTTGCAGCAGGCGGGCTTTGCCTCTTCGCTAGTTTCCGTTTTTTCTTGAGCCTGAGCTGATGCAACCATTAAAAGTGGCAATGCAGCAAGTAAGAATTTCCTTTTCATTTTTGTTTTTTTATAGGTAAAGAATACCCGGTACTGGTAAATAATAATGGCAGTGCTTTTATCGTAATTCTCATTGCATCAGGTTGCTTTATTGCTTGATTTAATCGCGTCTACATTACTTTATTTCGCTATCGTCTATTTTTAGAGGACTCAATGAGGGCTTACGCCGTTCTTTTTTCGTGGCGAAAAAGAAAGTAACAAAGAAAAACGCCACTTTTAGCTATCGCTCCGCGGCTAAAAGAAGCCCTGCTGCGTGTTTTGTTGAAGCTTGTTACCCTAATGTCCGCTATCGCGGCGCCTTTCATTAATTTTCAGACCCAAATTGGCGAAAAGAAAAATCTTTTTTTGCCGGATAATACAATTATAATCTATAACCCATTTTAAAACCACCTTGCACCAAGCCCTTCATATTCTGGGTTACACCGTCAAGCATGTTGATGTAGGTAAAACCAAAACCAAAATCAAGGCCAAGCGTAAAATGATCGGAAGGGTTAATATTAAGTGAGTTGTTGATCATTACACCCAACAATTCCTTATCTCTTGTAACATAACCATGGTTAGATACAGGGTAAGGGTAGGTTGTAAAGGGATTGATATAATAATCGTAACGGTCAGTTTGCTGGCCTACACCAATTACCAGAGATGGTCCTAAAGCATATTTAACTTTACCATAAGCACTGGTCGGGTAGAATTTAATACCTGGCATAAAGTATACCATAGCATCTTGCTTGTTGCCCATATTCAGTTCGTCATGCGCAAGGTTGAATGTCGCAACGAGAGGCAGGTTATACGCTACAATACCACCTTTATCAATACCGCGCTCATAGCCTAATTCAAAACCAACACCATTTTCGGTAAATTTAATCGGCGAAACGTACCAAACCTTATTGCCGTTCTTGCAACAGCTGCTGCTGCTGCCGCATCCCGACTTTGCAGGTGCATCTTCTTCAGTTTCAGTTTTTTCCTGTGCCATACTTGCAGTTGCAAGAAATAGTGGCAATAATGCAAACGCGATTTTCCTGATCATTGTATTGTTTTGTAACGTGAATTGTATTAATTTTTAGAACCTGTAACCCACTTTAAAACCACCCTGCACCAGTCCGTTGATATTCTGGGCTACTCCATCAAGTTTATTGATGTAGGTGAAGCCAAAACCAAAATCGAGCCCCATTGTAAAATGTTCCGTTGGGTTAATGTTAAGTGAGTTATTGACCGTTACCCCAAGCAAAAATTTGTTCCTTGTAACATATTCGTCCGGCAAAGGGGCAAATGGGTAAATTCCCGGATTAGTTGAGTAAAAGCGATTGGGCTCCAAATCGGTCTGCTGACCCGCGCCTAATACCAATGATGGTCCTAATGCATATTTTACCCTGCCGTGGCTGCTGGTTGGGTAGAACTTCAATCCCGGCATAAAGTAAAACATAGGGTCTTGTTTGTTACCCATATCCAGTTGGTCATGCGTCAGATTAAATGTAGCTACTAACGGCAGGTTGTAGGCAACAATACCATCCTTGTCAATGCCATGTTCAAAACCCAGTTCGAAGCCAACCCCATTTTCAGTAAACTTCACTGGCGACATGTACAGAATGTTACCCGCCATCTTACAGCAAGCAGAATTACATGCCTGCTTTGCAGGAGCATCTTCTTCGTTTTCCGTTGTTTTCTCCTGCGCATAAGCTGTGCTTAACAGCAAGGCAGGCAATAAGGCCAGCAATATTTTTTTCATGTGTGCATATCTTTTTGCGGGTAACCAAATTGCAGCACGAATTGTGCCAAAAATCTAAATATCATTAAAAATACAAAAAAAATGTGCAGTATAGCTCCAATATTGTAAGGTTTTAAAAAAAGGGGCTCACGCAAAGGCGCAAAGCCGCAATTTTCATGTTGTTCAAGATTTAAGAGGCGCAAATAAAAACGCTAAAAAAGAGGTCTCATCCCAACAAAAGGTCGGGACAAAGACGCAATTTTAATGTCCTGCAAGATTTAAGAGGCGCAACAACGCTACTGTACCAGGTTATATCGACTAGTGTCAAGTCAAAAGTCAAAACCCAAAAGTGCAAAACGTATTCGTTTAACAGACAATTTAAGAGCTACAACAACGCTACTGTACCAGGCTATATCGACAGTTGACTTTTTCATAATTGCGGCGGCTTTTAAGCCACGAGTGTTCGAAATACGGTTTCTTGCACATTTTCCGACCAGAAATTGGGTAGTCCCTAAGGGACATGAGCCCATTCTCATCACATTTTGCTACAGAGCGGTAGTCCCTAACGGGATATTTCCAACTACAACTACAATTAGATGTTTCGAACACTTATGCTTTTAAGCCGTAACTACTACCGCATGTATTGGGACTAACCACCAAATTACAACCGGGCAAGGCGGCACTAACAACGTTGAAAAAGCTCAAAAAATCAAAACTAAGTATAGCTGAAAACACCATTTGGTCCATCAATCACTACTTCTTTCTGCGCAGCGGCTTCTACATAACCGGAAATCTGAGCGGTTATATTGAATGACTTTGCTATTTCAATAATTGCTTCCGCAGTTTCTCTGTCGGTAAATACCTCTAAACGCTGACCCATATTGAACACCTGATACATTTCCTTCCAACTTGTGCCGGCAGATTCCTGTATCATTTTGAATAACGGGGGAACAGGCAATAAATTGTTCTTTACCACTTTTAGAGCCGAAGGCAGGTAATGCATCACTTTGCTCTGACCGCCGCCGCTGCAGTGTATTATACCATGTATCTTATCAAAATGTTCGTTAAGCATGCGCAAAACCAATGGTGCATAGGTACGGGTTGGTGAAAGCAGCATTTTGCCTACGGTAAGGCCGGTTTCAGTAATGTCGGTCAATGAATACTTGCCATTGTAAACAACCGCTTTTGGCAAACCCGGATCTACACTTTCGGGATACTGCGTTGCATAATCATGCTTCAGCATTTCGTGGCGGGCGCTGGTAAGGCCATTGCTGCCCATGCCGCTGTTATATTCATCTTCGTAGGTGGCCTGGCCGTAGCTTGCGAACGAAACTACCACATCGCCAGCCTTCATATTGTCGGTAGTCACCAGTTTGTCCCTACGCATACGGCATGCCATGGTACCATCCACTATCACAGTGCGGACCACATCGCCTACATCGGCAGTTTCGCCACCCATAAGGTGCACGTCAATGCCGTATTGTTTCAGCCTGTCAAAATAAGATTGGGTGCCGTTAATGAGCGCCGATATTACGTCGCCCGGAATAAGATGCTTGTTCCTGCCTATGGTGGAAGAATAGGTAAAAGGCCCTGTTGCACCCACGCAAAGCATATCGTCAATATTCATCACTATCGAATCGATAGCAATGCCCTGCCACACGCTCATATCACCGGTTTCTTTCCAGTACATATAAGCGAGTATCGATTTGGTGCCTGCACCATCAGCATGCATCAGGTTGCAATAGGCATCATCACCACCCCAGTAGTCGGGATAGATTTTACAAAATGCCGCAGGAAAAAGCCCTTTATCTAATTTGGCTACCGCTTTATGAACGTCTTCTTTTTGTGCGGAAACCCCGCGCTGGCTGTATCTATCTGAATTCAAAAGTCAAAAATTTCGATACAAAAGTAATCAATTGAAGCGGGATTTGTTAGTAAAAACGGTGCGTATTGCTTAGCGCGACGTGTTCGCGTTATTGAATTGTTAAGTGTGGTCACGCCGAATTAAAAAAAGTCCCGAAACCCGTGTTATCGTGATTTTTGTTTTGGGGTATGGGTAGGTAAATCTCCTTGTCAATTACGATAGTCATCACTACAAAGGTGACGCATATTTAGCGTGCAGAAAAACGATATGCACCTGGTTTTCACAGTGTGAAAAGTATTGGGAAAAGTGAAGGGGATTGGGATAAGGCAATGTCATTGAGTTATGGAAAAAATAGTTTCGCGCAAAGTCGCAAAGACGCAATCTACAGATTATTCAAGGTTTCTAAGGCGCAACCAAAAATGTAAGAATACATTTAACTTAATGACATTGGGGTTAGCGAAGCCTTCCGTCTCCTTTCTTCATCGGCATCTAAATAACACATTGTATATCAGATTAATTTTCTTAACTTACAGTCAAGAAATTACATACATTGTCCGAACTCATAAATCGGTATACCCGGAATGATAAATAAAATAATCATTTGGTTAACTATTATTTGCGCATTTCCTATTTTAGGAAATGCGCAAATAAATTTAGTACACAATGGCAGCTTTGAAGACACAAGAAAATGCCCTACTGATCGTGGTCAGATAATGTATGCTAATCACTGGCATTCACTAGATTCCGTTTGGGCTTATGACACAAGCTCTTACTCTGCGTTAGTTCCATCCGATATTCCAGCACTCTTCACGACATGTGGAGATTCTCTTTACGGCTCTATCCCAGCAAACTTTAATTTCTACTACCATAATGCTCATACGGGCAATAGTATGGTTCAGATTTTAACTTACAATAAAGACACTGCCCTGCTTGGCCAGCGGCAACATGCCCAAAGCCGGTTACGGAAGAAATTGTTAGCTGGTCAACAGTATTGTGTCTCTTTTTATATTTCATTAAATCAGGTAACGGCTTTCGCTCATAATAACCTTGGTGCTTTTTTTGATGATGGCACTATAGATACTGTACAATGGCCCAGACAGTCAACGACAACAAGTACCCCAGTAACGCCGCAGGTTTTCGACACAAGTATTTATACTGATACACTAAACTGGCATAAAATACAAGGTAGTTTTGTCGCAACCGGCAATGAACAATTTATTACAATAGCCAATTTTTTCGATAAATCGCATACTAGCACTATCCCCATGAACATACCTTGCCCGATGTATCCTGCAGGAGGAGGAGACGGATATTCCGGAGTATACCTCATAGACGATGTAAGCGTAATCGCTGTTGATGCAGTAGCCAATGCTGGCCGGGACACTTCGATAGGCACAGAAATGAGCGATAGTGCCTGGATAGGCAACCATGATGGTTATGTGCCATGCAGGTGGTACAATATGAGCGGCACTATTATAGATAGCAATATGGGCGGCTTTATGGTAAAACCTGGGGTAACTACCAGCTATATTATGGAACTGGATGTATGCGGTCATGTGACCAGAGATACGGTGGTGGTATATGTGGGGCCTTCCTCAGTCGGCAGTCGGCAGTCGGCAATTGGCAGTCTCCGGCTTTATCCGAACCCGGCGAGTGATGAAATTACGATTGAGGGTGCAAATGATTGCGAGGTGGTGATTTATGATGTGGTGGGGAGGCAAGTTATGAGGAGCGAGGAGCGGGAGCGGACAGCGGCGGGTGAAAAAGCGGTTATTAATGTCTCTCAACTGCAACGTGGGTTATACACGTTGCAGGCACAAAATAAAAACAGCGGTGAACGCAAGACTCTAAAATTCATCGTAGAATGATAAATAAGACGATTTTACTGTTCATTATTATTTGCGCATTCCCTATTGCAGGGAATGCGCAAATTAATTTAGTGTACAACGGCAGCTTTGAAGAAATTAGGACTTGTCCGGACAACAGGCAGCAAATTATGTATGCGAATTACTGGCATACCCTTGACACTTTATGGGCTTATGATACGAGTTCGACATGGTCCTTAGTACCGGCTGATGTTCCCTCCTTATTTACTACGTGCGGGTATTATCTTTATGCGTCTTTGCCACTGAATTTCAATTTCTATTCCCATTATCCGAGAACTGGTAATGCAATGGTGCAAATTCAAACGTACAGAAACAACGATACTTCTTTGTATGGACCACTCTTTCAGAGAGAACACGCTCAAGGAAAGCTAAAACAAACTTTAATTCATGGAAAATATTATTGTGTGACTTTTTACATATCACTAAATCAGGCCACAGCCTATGCGGCAAATAATATTGGTGCTTACCTTGACGATGGCACTATTGATACTGTTCAATGGCCAAGACAAGGTACTGTAACCAGCACACCGGTAATGCCACAAGTTTATGACACTGTTACTTACACGGATACTCTTCATTGGCACAAAATACAAGGCAGTTTTACAGCTGAGGGTAATGAGCGATTCATAACTATCGCCAATTTTTTTGATAATGCACACACGAATGCAATACCGATAAGCATACCAACCTTGTTGAACACTACTGGCGGTGGCGATCTAGTTTATGGTTTATACCTCATAGACGACGTCAGCGTAATAGCCATTGACGCTGTAGCCAATGCTGGCCGGGACACTTCAATAAGTACAGAAATGAGCGATAGTGCCTGGATAGGCAACCATGATGGCTATGTGCCATGCAGGTGGTACAATATGAGCGGCACTATTATAGATAGCAATAAGGGCGGCTTTATGGTAAAGCCTGGGGTAACCACCAGCTATATTATGGAACTGGATGTATGCGGGCATGTGACGAGAGATACGGTGAGGGTGTATGTGAGCCCGGTGTCAGTAGCCTCCCCCGGCCCCTCCCATAGAGGGGTGACATGTTATCCTAACCCGGCGAGTAATGAAATTACGATTGAGGGTGCAAATGATTGCGAGCTGGTGATTTATGATGTAGTAGGAAGGCAAGTTATGAAGAGCGAGGATAGAGAGCGGAGAGCGGCGGGTGAAAAAGCGGTTATTGATATCTCGAGGTTAGCTAATGGGGTGTACTTTGTAAAGGTAACAGACCCTGTTACGCAGGAAAGTGTTGTGGTGAGGTTGTTGAAGGAATAATCATGTAAATCAGTCTAACCCTAAGAATCATGGTTCACCTTTAATTTATCACCGCCTTATCCAGTTTGCGTTCGCGGACCAGCTCTACCAGAGTGGCTTTAATCTGGTCGGGCTGCTGGGTGCCGAATAAGATGCCTTTACCATCTTTCAGTTCCAGCTGGAGCCCCATGTTACCGGAAATATTGTAGGCTTTACCCTTGTTGCCCAGGCTGTGCCTTATACCCCAGCCGCCATACTCTACCAGTGGCTTATACTGCCTTACATAAGCTTTTGAAACATCAGCCCAGGGAATATTTTTCATTTTTACCTGCAACGGGAAGAAGCGATAGGAAACACCCAATTCGTCATATTTGGTATCGAGCCGGAAAGATCTGAACAATACCATTACGGATGCGGGAAGCGCAGCGCCGGAAATTATTGCCGCAAGCACAGTTTGGGAAATGTTATACTTGTTGGTGACTATAACAATACCTATCGGGATAACTACCGCACCCGCAAGTATTAACCATAACCACCATTGTGTGAATTTCTGTTTTTCCGTAAAACTGTTCATAATATCTATTTTGCCAGCCGTGAGCGGCGCCAAAATTAAACAATTTTCCGCTTCAACCATGCCCTGAAACGTTCGGTTCGCATGGTTGCTTCAGCAGGCTCCTGCTGCGGGCCGGTATAAGCCTGGCCCCTCCTGGTATAGTATTTATTGAAGGTACTCTGGTTAATGCCCCACTTCATGAGGAATTGTTTACGGCCGTTGTTCTTTTTTATGCGCAGTGTCGACTTCGACTGAAAATGGTAAACCCTGCTCTTGCCAATGCCCTTAAACATACGGCAACCGGCAAACCACATTTTCATAGCAAAATCATCATCGCTGCTTACACCCGGGCTCAGCTCAATGCTATAGCCACCGGTAATGTGCCAGTATTTTTTGTGCACTATTGTTGGTGGCCACGTAGACCCCGACCAATCAGCCTTTTCAAATGTATTACATTCCGCAAGCAGCGCTTTTTCATTAAATGTTTCAATAGTGCTGCCATAGTTCTGCACAATAACGCATGGGTTGCCGTGCATGGCTGGCTCTATCATGGTAGCCGAAAACATAAAGTTATCCGTGCCTGCATTCTTTATTTCATCGGCGATGTGTTTATCCCAGTCCGGGCAAACATACATATCGTCGTTCATGTACATAATGTAGTCGTGCTCGGCAATACCTGCAGCCATGTTTACCGTAATGCAGATACCTTCATTTTGAGCAGTGTGGGTAAAATCAAGCTTTTCCTTTTTAGCCCATTCCAGCGTGCCGTCGCTGCCATCATTAATATGCAGTACCACCTGGTGCTCATAGGCTGAATTCTTCCGAATGCTATCTACGCAAAGCTTTACGAAAGGTAAATTATTCCAGGTTGGTATGATGATGGAGAACATTAGCTAAGTCGTAAGTCGTATTTGATGAGTCGTAAGTCGTAAGTTATAAGTCGTAAGTTGCATAATGCAAGTCGAAAGCTGTAAGTCGTTTTAACGCGCAGAACCGGATACAATTCCAGACCTACCACATATTACGCTGCCATCCTTCTTTTCTGAGTTTTATTGCATCCACCTTATTTCTGGTAATAATTTCCTCCATTCCTGAAATATCTACCGAGCTATCTCCTGATATAGCAGGTACACCATTGATATAAATAAACTCTCCTTTGGCAATAGCGCATTCCACCGACTTCGCAGGTCCATTTACAAGACTCTGAAAATCTCCCTTTACAAATTCAATTTTGCATTCAGGGATTCCCGAACCAGCTTCTTTTTCTGCATTCATATTTTCAGGTTTTGCTACCGCTTCTAACAGCTACCTACGCCACATCTTCGTTGTGGCGCCTGATATAGCCCTTCATAATACCGCGACCTGTGTCGCGGACAAATGAAATGATCTCATCGCGCTCATCGGATACCGGTATTTCGGTTTCAATAATGCTGAGCGCTTTTGAAACGTTATAGCCACGTACAAATAAAATACGATAAATATCGAGTATATGATTGATCTGCTCTATGGAATATCCTCTTCTCTTCAGCCCTACAGAGTTAACGCCTACATAGGAAAGCGGCTCACGTGCAGCCTTCACATAAGGCGGAATATCTTTACGTACCAACGAACCACCGGTAACAAATGCGTGAGAACCAATACGAACAAACTGCTGCACTGCGGTAAGCCCTGCAAGCACCACGCAGTCGCCCACAATTATATGACCTGCCAGCGTAGTATTGTTTGAAAAAATGCAGTTATTACCCACCTCGCAATCATGCGCAATATGGGTGTAAGCCATTATAAGGCAGTTGTTGCCTATTTTGGTTGCGTTACGGTCAGATGTGCCACGGTTAATGGTCACACATTCGCGAATGGTAGTATTATCGCCAATTATGGTAATGGTATCTTCGCCTTTATACTTCAGATCTTGCGGAATAGCCGAAATGACCGAACTCGGAAAGATGCGCACGTTTTTGCCGATGCGGGCACCCTCCATTATGGTAACATTAGAACCTATCCAGGTGCCCTCCCCTATTTCCACGTTTTTATGAATGGTCGTAAAAGGATCAATTTTTACATTGGGCGCTATTTTAGCATCCGGATGCACATACGTTAATGGGTGGATCATTTTTTGTCTTTTCTTACTATTTGAGCTACTAATTCCGCTTCTGTAGCGAGTTTATTACCAACGTATACTGTGCCTCTCATTTCACAGATACCTCTGCGGATAGGGCTTAATAATTCCAGTTTCAGGATGAGGGTGTCACCCGGTACTACCCTTTGCTTGAACCTTACTTTATCTATTTTAAGAAAATAGGTATCGTAATTTTCAGGGTCAGAATAGTTATTCAGCGCCAATATACCACCTGTTTGAGCCAGTGCTTCAATCTGCAATACGCCCGGCATTACCGGGTTGCCCGGGAAGTGACCCTGGAAGAAATGCTCATTGAACGTTACGTTTTTAATACCTACAACATGGGTATCGCTCAGCTCAATTATTTTATCAACCAGTAAGAACGGATATTTATGCGGCAGCGCCCTTTCAATCTGCGTTATATCGTATATAGCGGCCTGGTTAGGGTCGTAATGCGGTATGTCAGAAAGGTGTTTATTCTTCTTAATATACTGCTTTATTTTTTTGGCAAATTCCACATTGCTCGCATGGCCGGGCCTGCTGGCAATAATGTGCGCCTTAATAGAATGGCCTACCAGGGCGAGATCGCCTACCACATCAAGGAGTTTATGGCGGGCAGGTTCATTGGTAAAATGCAATTGCACATTATTCAATATGCCTTCCTGCTTCACTTCTATTTTTTGCTTGTTGAACACATGAGCAAGGCGATTCAATTCTTCCTGGCTCACTACTTTATCAACAACAATAATAGCATTGTTGAGGTCTCCGCCCTTAATAAGGTTATGATCCAGAAGATATTCTAACTCATGTAAAAAGCAGAAGGTGCGGCAAGGGCCTATTTCAGAGCGGAACTCCGAAAGATGCTTCATTGCAGCATGCTGTGTGCCCAGTACCGGCGAATTAAAATCGATAAGGGTAGTTATCTGGTAGTTGGCTGAAGGTACAGCCAGCATGTCCACATTCTTAACCGGATCGTAGTAATGAATATTGGTATCGATAGAATATACCATTCGGCGGGCGTCTTGTTCTAAAACACCAACACTATCAATAGCTTCAATAAACTCACGGGAACTGCCATCCAGTATCGGCACTTCAGGTCCATCAAGTTCTATAAGTGCATTATCAATGCCCATACCCACAAGGGCGGCCATAGTATGCTCAATAGTACTTACCCTTGCGCCATTGTGTTCAATTGTTGTGCCACGCGATGTATCTACAACAAAATCAACATCCGCCTTCACAATTGGTTTTTCCGGTAGGTCGACCCTTTGAAAACGGATACCAAAGCCGGGATTAGCCGCCTTAATGGTCATGGTTACTTCAGCGCCGGTATGTAAACCAACACCATGCAGGGTAACAGCCCCGTTAAGGGTGTTTTGATTTTCTACACTATTAGCTTTGTGCAAAGAATCGGCTTTCTTCCTGCTGTCTGTTTTTAACGAAATATCTTCACTCACTTTTTATATTCCAGATTTTGCGTACTTAATAAAGCGGTTAATTCCTGCACTGTTTCTTCCAGCCGTTGAAGGCGTTGTTGCATTTCAGGCAAATTTCTGAAAATTGCCTGACTTTTTAATGAACTTTTATAATCGAATGCCGGGCTGCCGTTTAAAACTGTATTGCTACTGCTCACAGATTTTGAAAGCCCGCTCTGCGCATTTATGTGCGTATGGTCCGCTATTTCAATATGGCCTACCATGCCCACCTGGCCGCCTATCATACAATACCTGCCAACTTTAGTGCTCCCCGATATACCGGTTTGTGCGGCAATAACGGTATGCTCCCCTATTTCCACATTGTGGGCCACCTGTATCAGGTTATCCAGCTTCACCCCTTTGCGGATAATTGTGGAACCCATGGTTGCCCTGTCAATAGTTGTGTTGGCACCTATTTCTACATCATCTTCAATTATCACATTCCCTATCTGCGCTATTTTCTTGTAGCTACCATCTTTTAGCGGAGCGAAACCAAAGCCATCGCCGCCTACAACAGTACCCGAATGTATAATAACATTATTACCGAGACGGCACTCATCATAGATGCGAACGCCCGAATATATCTTGGTATTATTGCCTAAAACTACGTTATTTCCGATATAGCTACCGGGATATATTTTAACACCATCGCCAACCACCGCATTTTCACCTACATACGCAAATGCACCAATGTATACGTCGGCGCCAATTTTTGCACTACCCGCAATAAATGATGGTTGTTCTATGCCGGTTTTAGTACCTCCGGAAATGATCTCACTATATTTTTCAAGCAGCAGGGCAAAACTTACATAAGCGTCTTTTACCCTTATTAAAGTAGCAGTTATGGGCTTTACAATCTCCAGCGATTCATTCACTATTATTATGGAAGCCTGGGAGGAGTACAGGTAATCTTCATACTTCGGGTTGGCAATAAAACTCAACGAACCCTTAACAGCCTCTTCAATTTTAGCTACATCGCTAACACTCGCTGTTGGGTCTCCCTCCAATTTTCCTTGCAATAGGGTAGCTATCTGCTGTGCTGTAAACTGCATATTATTCTTTTTTCAGTTGTTATTGACACCCGTTTTAAAATAAAGCAAAGGTTGTATTCTCAGGATTGTATGTAGCAAATGTAGTTTTTATGTACGGCACGAGCAAGAGTTTGATTAACCAATGAATCGTCAATTTCCGTAATATTCTTTACCTGCCCGCTTTTGGTTTCTATTTTTATCAATTCGTCGTCAATGTTGTAGGTGCTGTTGCTAGCCACACCCTGAAAAACGAAGTAATGCATATATTTTTCCTCTATACCAAATCCTGTTTTCGCTTGCTCCATTTTATCCCACAATATGCTTGCCAAAGATTCAGAATAAAAGTTAATTTTATACAGATTGCGTAATATTAGCATTTTGCATAGGCGGGATAAGGTTTTATCTTCATGCGACTGCCATACTTTTATGGATGCCATTACATCAGTATCATCCAGCTGGCAATATTTTTCAATGTGCTGCGGGTCGTTACGGAAGTCGGCTTCGGTGATATCGTTATATAGAAAATGTTTAAAAACAGGCGTTGCGAAAAGGTCACTCCCTTCTACCGCCAATTCTTTTGCACGTTTCAGTATATTGATGAGTAACATTTCGGCACTCAACACGGTTTTATGCAGGTAAACCTGCCAATACATCAGCCTCCTCGCAATAATGAATTTTTCAACCGAATGCACACCTTTCTCTTCTACCATCAGTTCATTATCCCTTACTGTGAGCATCTGCAAAATGCGGTCATAGCCAATAACGCCTTCTGATACGCCTGTGAAAAAACTATCGCGGTTCAGGTAATCCATGCGGTCCACATCCAGCTGGCTGCTTACCAACTGGTGGAGGTATTTACGAGGATAAGAATGATCGAATATCTGGATAGCCTTGGTGAGCAAACCGCCGAACTCATCGTTCATGCGCTGCATAATTATCTTACTCAGGGTTTCGTGGGAAACGCCCACGATCGTATTTTCTAATGAATGGGAAAAAGGGCCATGGCCAATATCGTGCAGCAGCGCGGCCAGTCGTGCTGCGGTGCACTCATCTTTATCAGTAACAATGCCTTTTGCACCCAGTTCATCGAGCGCCTTGCCCATAAGGTGGCAGGCGCCCAGCGAATGATGCAGCCTTGTATGCACAGCGCCCGGGTATACGAGCTGCGCCATACCCATTTGCTTTATATTCCTCAACCGCTGAAACCACGGGTGATCGATAACTTTTATTATTTCAGGCTCCGGGAAACGTATAAAACCGTAAACCGGATCATTAACTATTTTAACCTTAATACCCATTCGGTTGCAAATATCACTTTAATTCGGGAATTTGGGATGCTGGCCGCTAGTGAATTTGAATATGAGTAGATTGGGGAATTCGATATGCGTTTTGATGGGTGGTGCTGGAGCGCAAAACGATTACAGGGTTTGCACCTGCTATACTTAATTTCCCATATGCATTTTATTTTTGCAACATGGTGCCTTGTTACCTAACTTTATAGTATATGACTAAATAAGAATAGCCCTATATCCCCCACCAATAAATTGCGTTGCAATTACTTTTGGTCAATTTTCCTTATTTTGAGTTTCAGTTACTTATTGATATCACGCTAAAGCGCCCTTATGTTTAAATATAGTATTGTTATTTGCTGTCTTTACGGCCTGCTGCTTGCCAATGTAGCCGGCGCACAAAACCGTAAAAAATGGGATTGCGACAGATCGGCACCCGGAGAAAATATATGCAGGCATTATACCGGAACAATCGGCGACAGAAAAGTATCGCTGGACCTGAAATACGGTTTTTGTGGCTCGTCAAATTATGGGGGCAGCTATTTCTACTATACTGATACCCGGGAAACCAGGTACATAATGATTGGCGAACCGGAAAACACGAAGCATGATGCAACGCTTTTTGCGGAAGACTATGCCCTTGGCGAAAACTGGGTAAAAATCCGGTCGACGGCTGGCGAAAAGCGGGTACCGATGTGGGAGTTCGTAATTGGCGAAGGCGTGATAACCGGTGAATGGCATAGCGGCGATGGCAAAATAAATAAGCCCATTCAACTGAAGGAAACAACCAACTCTGTTTTATTTGATCTGGTACGTACTTCGGAAGTCTTTAAAAATGCAGGCACCAACAACCCTAACGCAAAATGTGAAAACGCTTATGTAGGTGTAGTTACAACGGCTGCTCATGATAACAGTGAAAAAGAGTTCATTAACCAGGAAATATGTAATATGGTTGCTCCATCCTATTCCGGGACAGCCGGGATTAAAGCCATGCCCGCTTACCTGAATAAGACCAATTTCGCCAAATACATGGGGGACGCAGTTAAACCCGAAAATGCAGGTAAAACGCCGGACAACGCCACCTTTATGACCTTTCTATTGCCTGTTTACCGCAGCAATGGCATGCTGGTTGTAGACCATTACGACTATGAATATGCTTTCAACATAACCCGCAGGCATACTTACAAGTGTATAGATTATGACGAGAAAAAAGTATGGAAGCTTGATGATGTGCTGCTAGGCGAGCGAAACGAAGTAAAAGAGTTATTAAGGCGGGAGTATGAATTGCAGGTTACCAACCAGGAATTAAAGCAAGCGCTCCCTATTGCCAATATACAACCCGATGATAATTTTATGATATTGCCGGGCGGGCTCGCATTCAGTTATCACGTAAATGATAACCGCAATTTCCTAGACGAAGTGATCTTATTTATTCCTTACAGCAAGCTCAAGGGTTCACTGAGGCCGGCTTTCAGCAGCAGAATGAAACTTTAGGATGTGGAGGGCTAGCGATATAAATACAGGTAAATTCCACCTCCTTAAATTCTATTCACAGCAGCTGTATGATTTCTTAAATGTAAAGCTATGACGCACGTCATTATAGTTGTTGGTAAAACTGGTGACCTTTGATATTGGGCCAAACTGTAAAAAGTGGCCTTAATATCTATGACTGCATTACATACGTTTCATATTCCTGTATTGGGTTTAAGTTATTCTATTGATACTCCTGTAAAAGTTGCGCGCTTTGGTATTTCATCGGTCGTTTCAATAATTGAAGATGAACTTGTGGAGAAAATGAGGGCCTACCATTCCCTTAAAAATGGCCTGCCGTATATACCCATCACCACAAAGGATGAAGACTTCAGGGCGAGGCGTATTACTGCCTATCTCGATACCCTGCAGCATATAATTAACGAGCAGGTCGCTAAGATGAAAAACATGCCCTTCGATGAAGGCAACGACCTGGTAAAATATTTCGAACTGCTACCCGACCAGTCACCGGTTAAAGCCTTGTATAACACAATGCTGTCAACGCCTGACGTCAGCATTAAGGCTCAATTAAAGCAGGAACTTAAAGACGCCATTGTACCCGGCGCAATTGACGTGAACATCATGTCGAAGGTAGATAATCTAGGCACCGATGCCAATGGCAATCCTCTGCCGGTAGAATATTCTGATGCACTTTCCGCACTTCGTGGATATGCCAAAAGTACCCTCCACTCTTCTGTGGTATTGTCTGCGGGCTATAATCCGCGCCTGTATGCCTATGCCGAAAATTTCAAAGACTTCTTCCCCGATAACAGCGGGCATTTACAAAAGAAACTGATACTGAAAGTGAGCGACTACCGCTCAGCATTGATACAGGGTAAACTTATGGCCAAAAAAGGCATCTGGGTTTCCGAATTCAGAATTGAATCGGGACTCAACTGTGGCGGGCATGCCTTTGCTACAGACGGTTTGCTGCTGGGCCCTATACTGGAAGAATTCAAACAAAAAAAACAAGAACTATATACTGAGCTGCTGACATTATGCAACAGTGCGAATGCAGCAAAGGGTAACAACCGCCTGGCTACTCAACCGGGCATGCGCATTACAGTACAGGGCGGTATTGGTACTGCCCATGAAGATGAGCTTCTTAGAACCTATTACCAGGTGGATGGCACCGGTTGGGGCAGTCCATTTTTACTGGTGCCAGAAGCCACTAATGTTGATAACGACACCTTACAGCAATTGGCTACCGCAGTGCCCGACGACTACTACCTGAGTGATGCATCGCCGCTTGGTGTGCCCTTTAATAACTTCAGGAAAAGCAGTTCGGAAGTACAACGGAACGACCGCTTTGTGGCGGGCAGGCCGGGCAGTCCGTGCTACAAAAAATTCTTAGCTACGAATACGGAGTTCACTCCAACTCCTATTTGTACTGCATCGCGCCAGTACCAGGACTTGAAGATTGACCAGCTAAAAGCGCAGGCGTTACCAGAGGAAGCTTTTCAGGCGGCGCTTAGTAAAATTATAGAGAAAGACTGTTTGTGCGAGGGGCTTTCAGCAGCAGCGCTTATCAAGGGCAATATTCCGCTTTCGCATAAACTATCAGCGGTTACTATTTGCCCCGGTCCTAACCTGGCCTATTTTTCGGGCGTGTTTTCGCTAAAAGAAATGGTGGACCATATTTATGGCCGCACCAATCTGCTTAACAGCGTACCACGGCCCAATATGTTCGTTAACGAACTGAATCTGTACATCGATTATCTGAAAAAGGAAATTGAAAAATGTGCCGATGAGCTCAGTAAAAAACAGCAGAACTTCTTTAATAATTTTAAAGAAAACCTGCTCAGCGGCATTAATTACTACAAGCAAATTTTGCCTGATCTGAAAAGAGAATCAGCCCAATATTTAAACACAATGCTTAACCAACTTACGGAATGCCAGGCCACACTAAGCAATCTGAAATTTGGGGTGTTGGCGTGATGGTTTTAGGATAGCGTAAAACCTTCAACACCTTCGGCGTTGGTGTGAAAATAAATCGATACCGGGGCTTCGCGCCCCGGCTATTTATGTTTAAGCCCTTCGGGCTATGCAGTTAAGTTGCGAGTTGTTAGTGCAATATTTGGCGCATCCAAAATCCCTGCAATACTCCAAAGAAACAATGCTGCTAAATACTATAAAAGCGGGGCTTACGCCTCGCTTTTATAGTATAGTTGGGTATACCTTCAAATGTTGTTGTTACTAGTTTTTTACCACACTATAACTTTTTCTCGGTAGTAAACGCCTGCGGCCTCCACCCTTATAAAATAGGTGCCTTTAGCAAAGCCTGACATATCTATTACTTCTTTCAAACCGCTCTTGCCTGCTACCTGCTTTACGTCGAGTGTTTTACCATAAATATCCATTATAGCTATTGAAGCGGCCGTGTTAATGGCTGGTATTTCCAGAGTAAACGCACCCGTGGTAGGGTTAGGGTATAAGCTAGTGAGCTGCTCATCCTTAGCAACTTCACCAACTGCAGTATGGCAGATACCGGTATTGCTCACCCATATGGTATGGGTTGCATAAACAGTGCCGCAACCATTGGTTGCACCATAAGAAATGGTTACGCTGCCAACAGCAAGTCCCTTAACACGGCCAGTTGTATTTACTGAAGCTATTGCGGTTGCGCTGCTCGACCATACACCTCCCGTTACTGCATCGTGCAATGTGGTAGTATCGCCTATGCAAAGGGTGTCAGGTCCGGTTATGGTGCCAGGCACCGGTAAAGGATTTACAGTGATGGCTTGCGTAACTGTTGCCGCTCCACAACCATTGTTTACTGTGTATGATATGGTTGCCGTGCCTGCACTAACGCCATAAACAACGCCGCCATAAACCGTAGCTACCGCTGCATTGCTGCTTGTCCAGATGCCTCCGGCTACTGTAGGCGTGATTATTATGGTGTCGCCTTCGCAAACTGTAGCGGCACCGGATATGGTACCGGCATAAGGGCCTGCATTTACTGAAACCGGTTGTGTTGTCAAAGCAGACCCGCAACTAGTAGTAACAAAATAGGTGATGATAGCCGTGCCTGTGCTAAGCCCGGTAACCAACCCTGCCGCATTGATAGTTGCAACAGAAGGGTTGCTGCTGCTCCAGGTGCCGCCGGTTACCGCATTGGTATAGGTTGTGCTGGTAGAAACGCAAACAGAGCCTGTGCCAATAATAGTACCGGCAGAAGGCGTAGTACTTACGGTTAAAGTAAGCGTCGCAGCCACCATTCCGCATGCGGTAGAATCAGTATAAGAGATGATGGTTGTGCCGGTGGTCACCGCTAATACTGTGCCCGTAGAAGTTATGGTAGCTACTGAAGGGTTACTGCTGCTCCAGAAGCCACCAGCTGTAGCATCGGTATAGGTTGCAGTTGCGCCCGGACAAAGGGAAGCCGGACCGTATATAGGTGCAACATAGGCTGCAGGGTTAACGGTTACAGTAGCCGTTGCTGTTCCTGAGCCTGTGGTATAGCTTATTGTAGCCGTGCCGGTGGAAATACCATACACCACCCCAGATGATGAGCCAACACTTGCTATAGAAGGCGCACTACTGCTCCAGCTACCACCAGAACCCGTAGTAGTGAAAGCGACAGATGAGCCTACACATACACTAGTTGGACCAGATACGGTTAACGGCAGGGTAAATTGTTGTGAAACAGTATTGAGTACATTGCCGTAGGTTATGCTGGTTGTATTATTGTCAATAAGCAAGAGTATGGCACGCATACGGGACGTATGCCATGTAGATGGAATAGAAACTGATGAGAAGGTGTAACTGTATGTGGCACCACCCGTCATAGAAGACGGCAGGCTGCCAGCAACTCCGTTAGGTGAGCTGCTAAGGTCTGGCACCGTGTAGCGGCCTACATACTTATAGTACATAGCCGAAGCCGGAACCGTTGTTCCCAGCGCTGCGAAGTCGTAACCTATGGTTTGCATAGCACCAGCGCTGCCGCCTGAATAATAATTATGCTGGTCATATCCTGTCGATGAGCCATGGACATCATCTTCTGTCAGCACCAGTTCCAGGCGGTAGTCACCTGAAAGGTTAAGTGCGGGCATTACATTGCAGGTAACATTCAGCACACCACTCGCATAAGCAGGGGTAAGCGACATATTCGCAAAACCGAAATTATTGCGCAATGCAGTATAACTGGTAAGTATTCTGGACGGGTCTATAACCGTATCCCTGTCTACTCTCGTGCTAGGAAAGCCACTAATGAAGCCTGCCATATAGCTATCGTAATTGGTAGTTCTGGTGTTTTCTGACTTCATCGGGTCGCTGTTATGCACCTCTACCAGGCTTACCGCATTAGAATCTGTGCGCCACATAGAATCGAGGTAAACTATGGACCGTGGATTCCAGCCGCACCAGGTGCCGGTGGCATCTTCCATTAATATGCGTTTGTTAGGTAGGAACGATACGCCTGTGAAGGTGGTATGTAACGTATCATTGGCCGGGTTGGTATCACCCGAAAGCGACAAATACACCATTGCCGACTGCACCCCGAGTGCAGTAACAGTATAGGGCGTGCTGCAAGTAAAATTGTAAGAACTGTAAGGACCGATGGTTGCAGTAATAGTAGCACTTACAGCCGAGCCTGAGCCGACCTTGTAGTAAGCCACAAATGATGTAATAGTTGCCGAACTGTTATTAAAGGCAGTTCCGCCAAACGTAATATTGCCGCCAACGGTAGCAAAATCGGTGGCAGGGTCGCCGGCAACCGGCCTGATGGCTGTTAGTGCAATGTCGGTGGCTGAGGCATTGGCACCGTAGAACAAACAGCTTAAAATGACGAGGTACTTCAGAAGTGTGTTTTTCATTTTTTAGTTTATTAAAGTGAGTAATTTAACAAGAGCGTGCAATGCCACCTATGTAGGGCATTTGCTTTTCTTTAACAATAATTATGCCACAGGAGACCTTTCAGGATTAGAAAAACACATATTTAATAATCACAACAATTAAAAGTTAATAAAATTAATAGAGAGTTAAAAAGTAGGTGAAAACTTCTGGAATAGTCCGTTCCAATGGGGTTTGCCGGATGAACCAATGAAAAAAGCCACAATAAACATATACAATGTTTATTGTGGCTCAGTAAAGGAGTGCTATTGATTATCGACTAGTCATCTAGTTGCGTTTTGGGCGCATGCTCCGGAACATCTTCATCGTCGAGGTGACTTTTTCTCAGTTCTATCTCATTCTTCTTTTCGTCCTTAGGGTCTTTTACGTTATCGCTGCCATCGCCGCAATCATCAAACCCTTCCGGTTGACGGAAGACCGCAGCCTGATTGATATTCAGGTTCTTGTCTGCATAAACACGTTTCATATAGAAAGCCCAGATAGGGAGCGCCGCAGCAGCACCCTGACCCAATTGCTCGCTCTTAAAGCTGAATTCACGGTCATCGCAACCTACCCAAACACCGGTAAGCAATTGTGGTGTGTAGCCCATAAACCAGGCATCAGCCTGCTTCTGCGTAGTACCCGTTTTACCCGCAATATCATTGGTTAAACCATATCGGTAACCCATACGTCCACCAGTACCCATTTTAACAACACCACGCATCATCTTCACCATTTTGAACGCGGTATTAGGGTTGATGATATCTTTTTGTACCGGAGCGAAATTTTTGATCAATTGCCCGTTTTTGTCTTCTATGCGCACCAGGAAGTAAGGATTGGTATGCGTACCTCCACTCGGGAACATCGTGTATGCGCCCATCATTTCATAAAGGGAGATATCAGAAACACCTAAGGCAACGGAAGGAAATTTATCCATACGGCTGGTAATGCCGCATTTATGCGCAAAGTCAACAAACGCATCAATGCCAACCTGCTTTAAGATATAAAGCGCGGCATTGTTTATCGATTTAGCAAGGGCGTACTTCATAGGTATATCCCCTTCTTCCGAACCACCCGCATCATACGGCTTAGGCATAGTCGGGAAGCTCTGCGGGCTGGTAGATACTATACCGCATGGCGAAAATCCATTATCAACAGCGAAACAATACAATAGTGGCTTGATGGTAGAACCTACCTGCCTTTTGGTATTCAGGTTAACGTGGTCAAACTGGTAGTAAGTATGATCTATACCACCTACCCAAGCTTTCACCTCGCCCGTAAACGGATCCATCGACATCAATCCTGATTGCAGGAAAGTCTTCATGTATTTGATAGAATCGATCGGGCTGATCATCGTATCTTTAGAATGCGCCTTGTTCCATGCGAAAACGTGTGTTTTAACAGGCTTCTTCATGGCTTCTAAAGCGTCTTTGTCCATCAGGCCCTCATCTTTAAACGCCTGGTAGCGGTCGCATGCCTTAATGCTCGCATTAAGTATAGTCTGTGCAGTATTATTAGTTTTTGCCCAAACAGCACCATCACGGTAGCCCGACTGCGCCATGAACTGTTTCTGCAGGTCGGTAAGGTGTTCCTGCATCGCTTCTTCAGCATAACGTTGCATGCGCACATCGATGGTTGTATAAATTTTCAAGCCATCTTTATACAAATCGTATGGCGAGCCGTCGTTCTTCTTTACTTCCTTCAGTATCTTCTTTACCTCTTGCTCCAGCACCTGGCGGAAGTAAGGCGCAATACCATCATGGTAATCAATTTTATGATAGTTGAGTGGTGTTTCCTTTGCCTTTAGTGCCTCAGCCTGAGATTCAGCGAGGTAGCTATACTTCACCATCTGATCAAGAATCGTATTTCTCCTCCTCATTGCTTTGGCCGGATTTCTGCGTGGGTTATACAACGTATTACCCTTCAGATTACCCACCAGCGTTGCCGCTTCATCTATTGAAAGCTTATCCGGGGTTTTGTTATAAAACGTCAGCGATGCGTTGCGTATGCCATATACGTTATCACCAAAAGGAACTGTGTTCAGGTAAAGGGCAATGATCTCGTTCTTGGTAAGGTTACGTTCCAGTTTTACAGCCAATACCCACTCCTTTAATTTTATAAAAGGTAAGGTAAGTATGCTTTCCGTGCCCCTCGGGAAGAGGTTTTTCGCAAGCTGCTGGGTAATGGTTGAAGAACCACGCTTTTTATGGATAAGCATATAAAAAGGTATCGCCACCGTTGCAATAGGGTCAATGCCCGAATGGTCGTAAAACCTCGCATCTTCCGCAGCCAACAAGGCGTTGATCACGTTCGGCGACATATCTTTAAAGGCGCAATTGCTCCTGTCCTGCACATAATAGCGACCCAGTATGGATCCATCAGCAGCATATACATCGCTTGAAAGGGCGCTTTGCGGATTTTCCAGTTCCGTCATCGATGGCATATAGCCTACCATACCATGATCTATGCAAACAATAAGGATGATAAAAATTAGTAAAAACGCTATAAAAGAACGCCAGAGCAAGCGCACAGAACGCTTTGCTACCGACTTCTTCTTCGGTTTATTTTTATCGTAAAATTGGTGTGGTACGTATTTATCGCCGTTAGCCATAAGTCAAATTCAAAAAAATTGTCACAACATGAATAGTTGTATAACTACAAAAATAGCCTAAATATTTTCAGGGCAAGCAATTATGTTGTTTTTAACCTGCAATTATGATGGTATGGGGTACGAAATTGTTGCATTTAAGATTTGACAACTTTTTAGAAAGAAGTCAAATCGAAACCTCACCATTCACCATTCACCATTCACCATTCACCATTCACCATTCACCATTCACCATTCACCATTACAAAGCCTCTTCATCTGGCTGGGTAAAAAAGCCCGCCATACGCACCGGGTTCAGCAAGCCCAACAACCGGTCTTTGAATGGTGTTTTTGTTGCAACCGTTTTAAGGAACGGACGCAGGAAGTCATCTACAAATTTAGTTTCGCGCTCATTCAGGCTTTGTTTGGCGTACTTCTGCTTCAGGTAAATATTCATAAACGACACAAAAGAAGTGCCATAGTAAGGATCAACCACCTGATTTGCAAATTGCATTGGGGTGCGGGTGCCGGCACTTACCCCCAGCATGTGCAGGTAATAAGTAGCAGCACGGTAAGCCCAATAAGCCTTGATATCTTCAGCCTTAGCGGTATTATAACGATACTTATAATACCTTAATAAAAACTCCGGCAGCAGGAACAGCACGAAAATAAACCCGGCAACAATACCCAGAGCCAACCACAGTAGCTTTTGCGTTGCTACCTGCTTTACTTCTTCTGGTTTGTCTTCCGGCTTTTTAGGTTGTTGTGATTCCTTTGTTTTTAAATAGAGTTCGTCGGTTGGTACCGGGCTCGGTAAATTCGCCAACAGTAATTCAGGATTCATGCCGGGAGCTGGTTCCATCTTTTTGAGCGCCTCAGCGTAAGATACCGCTGTACCTTCATCGCCTTTTTTCACCTGCGGGAAAGGTACACTCAGGCTGTCTTTAAACACCACGGCAACCTTCATATCCATTTCCACCCGCACCGGTGACTTCGGGATATAACTCTTATCATGGTAAACGTAATTCTTTACCAGGAGTGTCATCCGCTTTTTAACCGTATCGGTACTTTCCACCGTGCCTTCTGCCGCAAGCCAGGCCTTTGGTGGCTGCATAGGTGGTGTGCCGTCAGGCTGCGGTGTCGGCCGATTCTCATCGGTATTGCCAACAGTATTATCGAAATCGAGCCAGCCATATTCCGGGAAGTAAACCTGCGTCCACGCATGGGCCTGGTTAGCATAATACCAATACCAGCCTTTGCTCTTGTCGCTACGGTCTTCAGTAAGAAAACCTACCGCTATACGGGAAGGAATACCTAATGAGCGCAACATAAAAAGTGAAGCACCTGCATAGTATGCACAATACCCTTTATGGCTCTCAGTAAGGAAGTATAACAGCTTTGACGCGCTGGGGATATCCGGCTCCCCGGGATTATCCGTGTATTTATAGAGCTTCTCCCCATTTTCGTTCTTTGACAGGAAGTAGTTCCGTATGGCTATAACCTTATCAATAGCCGTATGCGAGGTATCGGTAACCTGATGCGCCAGGTCACTTATCACCTTATACTTCTCGCCTTTCGGCATCCTTGTATAATATTTAAAGAAGGTGGTATCCACATCTTTATAGGTCTTGGCATCCCGGAGTATCTTCAGTCTTTCCTCCTGGAATTTACGGATAACCGGCGTATCAATATTATAAACGAAGTAGGCACTGTTCAGCAGGGATACATAACTCTTGGTGCGATAAGCGGAGCGGAATTTTTCCCGGAAATCTTTTTCAACAGTTATGGGCTGCACAAAATAGCCCACATTGGGCGCCAGGTAGGTGCTCGGAGAAAGGTTGCAATTATATATTTCTACCTCTACAATACTGCGCGCTTTATCGCCCAGGCTGTTATGCACCACGGAGGTGTCCATTTTGGTATTAAACAGCGGAATTTTAGATGGATCAGGCTCAAAGAGGTCGTTAAACGGAATTACTTTATCGCGTTCGAATGTTTCCGTAGCTGTATCGAAACGGGTAAAATAAAATGCGGTAAGATAGAGCGGGTTCGGCTCGTTAGTACCAGGGAAAAAGTTGTTGATGTGCGCGCAAAACAACAGTTGTTTATCGCGGTTCAGTGCATTATCGAGTTTGGTATAATCGTTTAGGTCAAAGGTGCCGTCTTTGTTTTGCTTCAGCATGCTGTTGCTGCCTTTTTTGCCGCCGCCACCGTACGTATCAACAGTGTCTTTTATCTGGCTGTACATCAGTTTTACCACACTGAATAATACCAGCGTAACCAGTAAGCCAAAAATAGACAATCTACGCACCAGGAACCACCAGAATTTCTTGGATTTATCTTTGTAGTTGTAAATCTGTTCCGCTGTGAAAATATTGTAGATGACATACAGTATGGCCGGCAGAAATGCCTGCAACAGCGCCTGTACCGTATCAACCTTTGCCGTGGCAGTAAGGGCTATGCAAGCCGTAAGTATGCTTACAGAAAGGATAACAGCAAAGTACCGGAGCCGGATATAGCCCCACCCAATAAACCAACCTACACTGAATAGTATGGCAAAAGCAAGAAAGCGCACTTTAATAAATGGAGCGTCAAATTCGCCAGTGGCGTAAAAATCTAGGCCCTTGTAGAGGGTAAATAAAGCGAAAAGCAGTAGTAGGAACGTAGGTAAAAACCTAACCCTGAAAGAATATAGGAGCGCCGCAATACCCATGCCTGCAGCCAGGTAAGCCGCATGCATTACGGCCTGGTTCATGAGCAACGCAAAACGCACATTTACGCTTTCCAGCAAGTAAAAGCTGACGGCCGCAGTAGGCAGCATAAGGAAAATGAGTTTGGCTAAAAACTCATTTACAGGGGTGGCGCGTTGTATCCTCATATAGCAGCATAAAAATAGGATTAAAAAAATTATGCTGTTTGTTAAAACTGGGGGATGGCGAAAATCGTGGGCGTTGGAAAAAGTGGTTCACGCAAAGGCGCAAAGCCGCAATTTACCTCGCATTCAAGATTTAAGAGCCGCAACCTACCGTACTAAACAGTAATTTCGATTTGAGTAAGAAATGTGGGGCACGCAAAGGCGCAAAGCCGCAATTTACCTGGCATTCAAGATTTAAGAGCCGCAACCTACCGTACTAAACAGTAATTTCGTTTTGAGTAAGAAAAGGTGGGCACGCAAAGGCGCAAAGCCGCAATTTACCTGGCATTCAAGGTTTAAGAGGCGCAACCTACCGTACTAAACAGTAATTTCGTTTTGAGTAAGAAAAGGTGGGTCACGCAAAGGCGCAGAGCCGCAATTTACCTGGCATTCCAGATTTAAGAGGCGCAACCTATTCTACTAAACAGTAGAGAGTTAGAATTTCGTAGCGTTGGAAAAAAGTAGGCACGCAAAGGTGAAGTATATACCCGTGTGTCAATTTAGACAACCCTACTCTCAAAAAAACACTTACTCTTTATTAGCACCAATTTTCTCGTAGGCAACATTGTTAGGCACAAATTCAGGCACCATTTCCTTCATGAGCTGAACGGTTTCCAGAGTATAGTGTTGTTTTGCGCAACCGATGAGTTTATCTATGTTCCTGCTTATGTCTTCGAAATTATATTGCCTTACGTCTGCAATAAGTATTTTTTCGTGGTAGGTAGCGCGGGTGTTTTCGGCATTATTCAATAATTCCTCATACAGCTTTTCGCCAGGGCGCAAACCTGTGTAAACCACTTGTATGTCTACTCCCGGTTCTTTACCCGCCAGCCTTATTACCTTTTTAGCGAGGTCAGCAATCTTTACAGGCGCACCCATATCGAATACAAAAATTTCACCGCCCTGCCCCATTACGCCAGCTTCCAGCACTAAAATGCAGGCTTCCGGAATGGTCATGAAATAACGGGTTATTTCGGGGTGCGTTACGGTTATCGGGCCACCGGCTTCCAATTGCTTCTTAAACCTTGGTATTACAGAACCATTGGAACCTAAAACATTCCCGAAACGCGTAGTAACAAATTTGGTAGTGCTTGATTCCAGCTTCTTTTCATCAATATCGCTGGTGAGGTATTTATAGAAGCTCTGTGTAAATATCTCCGCAATACGCTTTGATGCCCCCATAATGTTGGTAGGGTTAACCGCTTTATCGGTCGATATCATTACAAACTTCTCCACATCATTGGCCACCGAAAGTTCCGCAAGGTTTTTGGTACCCAATACATTATTTAGTACAGCGATCGAAGGGTTGTCTTCCATTAACGGCACATGCTTGTAAGCAGCAGCATGGAAAACGATCTGCGGATTGTATATCTCAAACAAGTGCTCCATCCTGTTGCGGTCGGTAATATCGCCCAGGTAAGCCTTTACATTAGCATTCTTAAATTTCTCCTGTACTTCCAGTAAAAATTCGTGCATCGGCGTTTCGGCCTGGTCGCACATAATAATAAGCCCGGGCCTGTAGTTAAGCAACTGGCGCACCAATTCGCTGCCTATCGAGCCGGCAGCACCTGTAACCAATATGCGTTTGCCTTTCAGCTCGGTATAAATAGCTTCATTGTGTATTTTAATTACTTCGCGCTCCAGCAGATCTTCAATATTAATATTCTGCAGCCGCTGGGTATCTAGTTTACCATTCAGCCAGTCGCGCATAGTAGGGACCTGCTGTATGCGGATGCCGTGTGCCAGGCAGGCATCGACAAGAATGTTGAATTTTTCCTTTTCAATATTCTTATTTACAAAAATCAGGAGTTCTACCCCTTCATTCTTAAGTCTTTCAATGGAGGTCTCTGTTGTCGGGTATATAGGCACACCTTCCAGCAACTTACCGCTGCCGCTCAGTGCATCATCTAAAAACGCAACTACCTGCAGATCGCCATTAGGCAGGTTATTCATTACATTTTTAATGTGCAGGCCGTTAGCAGAAGCATTGTAAATAGCTACTTTTTTGCGCGTCACCTTACTGCCTTCAGAATATAATTTGTAAAACTGGAAGCAATAACGCACCGCAAGACGGTAAGAAATAATTACGAAGCTGGTAATGAAGAAGTTGATGGCTACCAACTGTAAAGAGAAGTACTTGGGGGACTGGTGATAGATATAAATATTAACCGCAAGGTAAAAAAATGAAGCAAGCGCATTCACCATTACCAGGCGCGATGTGTCTTCAATATTGGTATAGCGCACTATACCTGCATAGCTTTTAAAAATGTAGAACAGCGCAGCATTAAGTAATAACACCACGGCAGTCATGGATCGTATACCGTCAACGATATAATTCCAATGAAAGTTATATTTTAATGACCTTGAAAGAAAAAGGCAAAAACAAACTAAAAACAGATCAAGCAAAAAAACCAACCACCGCGGAAGAATGCGTATTTTATATCCCATAGCCACACATTTTAATGTTACAAATTCACCTTCCTAATTGAAGTCAAACAATTCAAAATCAAGCAATTCAAAATCAAAACTACCTCAAAAAAATTGCTCAGACCACCAATACAGAAGAATTAATAAACACTTTACCAACGTCGTTAAATAAACAATAACATATATTACAAATTTACCCCCAAAAAATGAAAAAACAAAGTAGCGCGGCGTATTTAATTTGCAATTATGCTACCGGAATAGTTGTAATGCTATATTTTTATTTAATTTTGTGCTAATACCGAAAATTAAAACTATCGGTAAACCCAACTTTGCTTGCAGGAAAAAAAATTCTAATTGCGGACGACAACAGGCTAAATCAACGAATATTGATTTTTGTTCTGCAAAAAAACGGCGCAAAAGTTACAACAGCCAATAATGGGCTTGAGGCAATAGAGCATATTAAAAACGATACATTCGATACCGTTTTAATGGATCTGCACATGCCGGAAATGGGTGGTCTAGAAGCATCGGCTTATATTAAAAAAGTATTGAAGAGCCCCACACCAATTATTGGACTTACCGCGAACAACCTGGAAAGAGATAATAAAATGTGCCTGGATGCCGGCATGGACACCTGCGTTTCCAAGCCCTTTGAACCTGCCGAATTATGTAGTATTATTGTAGAGACCATTCAAAACCAAAGCAACAAATGTCAGTAGAAAATCCATTAATAGACATGAGTTACATCCTTGATATTTCAGGCGGTGACCCAATGTATATGTATGAGATTACCGGTATTTTCCTGGATACAATGCTGAGTGGCCTGCCCAAATTAAAAGAGCTGATTGAAGACGGCAGTGATTTTGAAAAGATACACAAACAGGCTCACTACCTGAAATCGAGCGCCGGTATTATTAAAGTCAGGAACAATTACGATAACCTGATAAAAATTGATACGCTTTCGCAGATGAAAGCAGACCTGGAAGAAATTACAACCTTGTTCAATTCCATAGAAACGAACTTTAATGAAGCACTTCCCGCACTCATAGAAATAAAAGAGAAAAACAAACCTGCATAGTTACAAATTAAGTTATTGAGAGAGATTGACCCTTTCAGGAGTCAATTAGCCTTACCTTTGCAGTTACGACCAATAAAAAAGAGATTACCATATGCATAAAAAATCAGAATCCTCAGAAGGCAAGCCATATAGGAAGAGCAACCCTGAAGGGTTTGATCGCAAAGACAAAAGCGAGAAAGGAAATCCATTTAAATTTAAAGGCGACAGCAAATCGGGAGATAAGCCGTTCAAAAGGAACAAAACATCATTCGGCAGCAGCGAAGGCCGCCCGCCAAGAAATAATGACGGCGAGAGAAAATCACCATTCAGCAAGCGCGAAGGTGGCGATTCATTCAAAAGAAATTCAGACAAGCCATATTCCGGCAGGCCATCGGGCGGTTCTGACCGGCCTTATGATAAAGACAGGAAGCCACGCACAGCTGCTGAAAGGTTTGGCGCTAATGGCGATAAGAAACCATTTGAGAAAACAGACGGACCTAAGCCTTTCCCAAAAAGAGAAGGCCCACGCCCTTTCCCTAAGAAAGACGACAGGACGTATGGCGAAAAGAGCGATAGGCCTTACAAGAAGAGCGCCGACAGCCGCGACGAAAAAGGACCTCGTAAGTTTGAAAAAAGAGATGGTAAGCCTGCTGGCGGAAAATCATACGGCGACAAGCGCGAATTTAAACCGTACCAGAAAGACACCAAGGAAGGTATTAAACCCCGCATAGAGGACAAAAAATTTATACCGAAGAGCGACATAACGCTCAATAAGGTATTTATAAAAGATACGGACAAAGAACGTACGCCAAAAAAGCGCACGGAAAAGAATGATGAAAAGCGTCCCTTCAAAAGGCCTGACGGCAAACCAGCACCTTTTGAGCGCAGAAAATTAAAACCTGCCGGTGAAATACCTGAGCCCGAAGAGCCGAAGAAAAAGCGCAGGCGCGAAGAAGAAGAAGAGGAAGAAGAAGTAATACTGAAAGAAGAAGAAATGCCGCTGAACAAATACATTGCACATTGCGGTGTATGCAGCCGTAGAGATGCTGTGGAGCTGGTGAAGGAAGGCAAAGTAAAGGTGAATGACCAGTTAATTACTGACCCGGGACACAAAATAATGCCGGATGACGTTGTTACCCTTGGCGATAAAAAGCTTACCGTTCAAAAAGGCCTTGTTTACATACTTTTAAACAAACCGAAAGACTACATAACCACCAATGACGACCCACAAGGCCGCAGGACAGTAATGGACCTATTGGTTGGCGCTGATGCGGAAAGGCTGTTCCCGGTGGGAAGGCTGGACAGGAACACAACTGGCTTGCTTTTGATAACCAATGATGGCGACCTTACCCAGAAACTGGCGCACCCATCGTACAAGGTGAAAAAGATTTACCAGGCTACCCTGGACAAACCGCTTACCAAGGCCGATTCTGAAAAAATAATAAATGGCGTAACGCTGGAAGACGGTGTTGCACATGTGGATACACTGGCCTACCTGGAAAGTAAAAACGAATTAGGTCTGGAAATACATTCTGGCAGAAATCGTATTGTGCGCAGGATATTTGAGCATCTGGGTTATGAAGTAGTTAAGCTAGACCGCGTTATGTATGGTGGACTTACCAAGAAAAACCTACCCCGCGGCAAATGGCGCTACCTCAACGAGCGCGAGATAGTGTTGTTGAAGCATTTTAAGTCGTAATTAGTCGTAAGTGGTAAGTTATAAGTCGTAAGTCGACGCATAGTAGAAAGTCAAAAGTAGAAATTAGAAAGCTGTACTAGGGATGATATTCCACAACTCACAGTTTTGCTTTTTTACTTTTGACTTTTTCTTTTTATCGGTATCTCGGGTGGAATTTTTCCAGTGTAGAACGGAGATAGGTGCGGTCGAGGTGCGTGTAAATTTCAGTGGTCGTAATACTGATGTGACCCAACATCTCCTGTACTGCACGCAGGTCAGCGCCGCCTTCTACCAGGTGCGTAGCAAAAGAGTGCCGTAAGGTATGCGGATGAATTGCGCCCTTAATGCCCGCTTTTACAGCAAGGTCGCGGATAATGTAAAACACCATAACCCGTGTTAACCCAGCCCCCCGGCGATTGAGAAATAGAATATCTTCCTGGCCGGGCTTTATTTTAGAGAGATGCGACCGTACATGATCTTTATACAACGTAATCTGCGTTATGGCAGTATCGCCAATGGGTACCAGCCTCTCTTTATCGCCCTTACCCAGTACTTTAATAAAACCAAGGTCAAGGTAAAGATTGGAGATGCGCAAATTAATCAGTTCACTTACGCGCAGGCCGCAGCTATACATGGTTTCTAGCATTGCCCTGTTGCGCTGGCCTTCGGGGCTACTGTGGTCAATCGTTTCAAAAAGTGTCTCTATGTCTGCTATACTCAGTACATGGGGCAGCGAGCGCCTTAGCTTGGGTGCGTCCAGCAGGTCGGTTGGGTCTATGGTAACTACCCTTTCCAGCAGCATATACCTGTAAAACGACTTTACACCGCTCAATATCCTGCCCTGTGTCGCTTCCGCAAGACCCATGTCGTTAATGGTAGCCACAAAACTTTGTAAATGCTCCAGTGCCACCTGGTGCGCAGCCAGCCCTTTGTATACATCATCAACATGGTCGCGCAACATAGCCACATCATGCAGATAAGCCTCAATGGTATTTTCCGACATTGAACGCTCAAACTGTAAGTAAGACTTAAATCCCTTAAGGTATGATGGCCACATATTAATTCGGCAATTTGATAATTCGACAATTAGCCAATTGTGCGCTATGCAAATTAAGGTATTTTAGAGTGAAGTAAATGTAGCCGCATGGCGTATATTTAGGGTAACGAAATCCGCCAATGAAAAAAATTGTTCTTTCTTATCTGCTTAGTATTTTGTCGTTGGCTTGCTTCGGACAAAAGGAGAACAAGCTGTACCCTATCCGTCAGGGAGTCATGGTAGGTTATATCGATGCTACGGGCAAGGAAATCGTCCCACCTACATTATTCCGTGCAGACGAGTTCTCAGATGGCCTCGCTGTAGTGCCGATAGATGGCAAACTAGGTTATATAGATGCTACCGGAAAAACATACCTACCAGGCAGATACGACGAGGCAGGACCATTTGAAAATGGCATGGCGCAAGTTAAGCTAAATGGCAAGCTATGCTTTATCAACAAAAAAGGAAACATATTGTTTGAGCACAGCTATAAAGAGATCAAAGCCTTTGGGAGTAACTCATTTGCAATAGTTGTAACCGCTTCCGGCAAATACGGAGTTATCAATAAAAAAGGGAACCTGATTGTAGATACAACATACAAAGCAATCGATGACTTTCAAGATGGTTTGGCCGTTGTTCATAGCTTCGACCCAACGCTCAGTGAAAAGGAAAATAAAATCCGGGAAGCATATGATTTTCCGTGGGGAATAATCGACACTACGGGTAGGCTTGTGATAAGCTTTAACAGGTATCGGTTTATCAGCCAGTACAAAAACGGATTTGCCCATGCCCATCCACTTATATTTCAGAACGATAGCCCCGATCTCGCAATAGTTGACCGGACGGGGAAACAGCGCTTTTTCATCCCCAAGAAAAAATACAGTCTGACATATTCCGACGGTGAATTTCACGATGGTCTTGCCGTAGTTGAAATTTACAAACCTGGCTATGACGCGGATGCCAGCATACCGGATGCCGCTAACAAATATGCGGGGGTAATAAATGGCGACGGTAAAATCATATTTAGTGATACTGGCTGGAGCTTTATTACTCCTTTTGCAAATAACCGTGCTTTTGCTACCACGCGGGAAGCCAAATGGATAATGATTGATAGTAAAGGGAAGATGAGATCGAAGCAGTTTTTTGAAGACATCGTTTTTGACCGAAATAGGGCAGGAGAACGCGCATCACCGCCTTTCCAGGACGGTACAGCATTCGTGAAACTGGGCAATGCTTATCGATTGATCGACACCAATGCGAATATACTGGAAACAATACCTGATTTCAAAGATACAATCAGCCCTAATGGCATCAGATACCAACGGATTGGCAGGCGACTGCTGAAGCTGGCACCCTACGACACGGTCAATCTATACCAGGAATATAACTACCATATAGTTGGCTTTTACAATGAAAAGACAAGGACGACTATTGATGTTTCCAGGTTCGGCGGTATTGATAGGAGCCGCATGGGTAAGGGGCTTATCCATGCCTATCAAGGGCAACAAACGGTCTACATCAATGAACTCGGAGAAATTGTATGGAAGAGCTTACCACCTGATGAAATACCACCTCCGTTGTGGAGAAAATGGAGAGACTGCATCGACGACAATATTTACTCCGGAACGCCGGCAAGTAAGCCGATAAATACACTACCAACCAAGGCATTCACACCAGCACAAGGTGAGTTGAAGGCATTTATTGATACGTACCAACTGAAGGGCTGCTACTGGTATCAAAGCAGAAAGCTGCTTATTGTGAACACCCTTTCTGACACTGCTTTTTTCATGACCATCGAAAACCAACTGAACCTACTTTTGCAAGCAAAAGATAAAGACGGAATTTGGCGCGATATTCACAAAATGGAGAACCCGATTTGTGGTCGCAGTTTCAAGATGCGGGCGCTCCCACCAGGGGAGTATTGGGATTTCTGCAGCCCAGTTTATGAAGGCACCTTCAAAACAAAAATAAGAGCAAAAGTAGAATTGCTCCGTGACAGGAATCGGGACGACAAACTAACCATATACAGCAATGAGGTAACTGACACCATAAATCCCGGTCAGTTTCTGGAGCGGCAGCCCAATACAGATATTCATTAATGATACGCTAATCAACTATCTTGCACCTATGTTACACCTAGCTATTGTAAACGGACCAAATCTGAATCTACTGGGTTCACGGGAACCTCAGGTATATGGCAATAAGACGTTTGACCATTTTTTCGAGCTGCTTACTTCCCGCTACCCGAAAGTAAAGCTGACTTACTACCAAAGCAATATTGAAGGGGAGCTGATAAACCATTTACACAACTGCATTGAAAAAGTAAGCGGCATTATACTGAATGCCGGAGGCTACACCCACACCAGCGTTGCAATTGCAGATGCGGTTAGCGGCATAAATATACCCGTGGTGGAAGTACATATCAGCAATGTGTTTGCCCGCGAAGAATACCGCAAAACATCGTACATCGCATCAAAATGCGTAGGCTCTATAAGCGGGTTGGGGCTTGAAGGCTATGCGCTTGCAGTGCAATACTTCGTTGATAAATTATCCCCTGAAACCGCGTAAGAAAGAAACAATATCAAGTCGTTTTTTGCCTTCCTGTTGCAACTCCGTAACACTTAGCCAACCGTCACCCGTAGCGAATTTCAAAAAGGTAGCATGGTCCGTTTCAAACGTACCAGGAGTTTTGTTGTGACCGGCAATTTCCGGTAAACCTGAGAATATTTTTATTGACTTATCGCCCAAGACGGCATGCGCCGCCGGATATGGAGAGAGCCCCCTAATAAAGTTATTGATCTCACCCGAGGTCCTGTTCCAGTGAATAATAGTATCCTCTTTAAATATTTTGGGTGCATTCTTCAAGTTGGCGGTGCCTATCTTATCCTGTGGCACTTCCTGTATAGTACCTTCTGCCAAAGCTTTTACTGTTTTAATAAGCAGAGCAGCACCGGCTTCCATTAGTTTATCGTGCATGGTTCCGGCAGTGTCTTCTGGCAAAATAG
Source organism: Chitinophagaceae bacterium (assembly GCA_947447265.1). GTDB lineage: Bacteria > Bacteroidota > Bacteroidia > Chitinophagales > Chitinophagaceae > Flavipsychrobacter. Next base: position 66,680 of record CANFKC010000002.1, on the reverse strand, counting down.
CGACTTTATCCTGCAGCAGAATATCACCTGTATCTATTTCATGTTTCAGGCTGAAGGTGGTTACTCCGGTTTCCGTTTCGCCGTTCATTATTGCCCTGTTTATGGGCGCTGCGCCGCGGTATTGCGGCAGCAGGGAACCATGTACATTCAGCGTACCCATAGGCGGCATATTCCATACTACTTCAGGCATCATGCGGAAGGCCACTACTATTTGCAAATCGGCATGTAAATCTTTCAACTCATCAATGAAAGTTTGTGATTTCATTTTCTCAGGTTGCAGCAGGTGCAGATTTTTATCCATTGCATACTGCTTTACTTTGGATCCATGAAAAAGCATCCCCCTGCCCGCAGGCTTATCGGGCGCAGTAACTACTCCTACAATATTCATACCTGCATCAACAAGTGCGCTTAAAGAGGCAACGGCAAAATCAGGTGTTCCGAAAAATATGATACGTAATTCTTGAAAAGACTTCATTGGTGGTACAAAGTTAAGTTTTAATCTACTGGTTTAAACTACAGTGGCTTTTGGGGTGTATGACTAATTGCCACGAACTTCAGGTCGTGGATAAATGATATTTTTTCCCGGCTTTAGCCAGAATCCCCGTGAATTGTATTTCGGCTAAAGCCAGCTTATATAATACTCCCCCACGGTCTAAAGACCGTGGCTATTAAAAGTGCAATTTATGATATGCTCACCTTTTTCTGCCTGTTACTCACCAAAAAAGCCTCAAATTCGGCAAGTGTATAACTGCTCAGGTTTTGCTTAGCGGTAAGACCACCCTTCTGCGCCACCATTGCGCCATAATAAACATCGTTATAGCCGGCTATACTATGGGCATCCGGGTCAATGGATAACAATACACCTTTTTCTATTGCATAGGCTATCCAGCGCCAATCGATATCGAGACGGCGAGGATGCGCGTTTATTTCTATAACAACATTATTTGCAGCGCAGGCATCAATTATGGCCTTATGGTCTAACGGATAGCCCTTACGCGACAACAATAGCCGGCCGGTGGGATGCCCCAAAATAGTAGTATATGGGTTAGTAATAGCCCCCATAACGCGGGCCATTGCCTTTTCTTCGCTCATTTTAAGATTACTGTGCACAGACGCGATAACAAGGTCAAAAGTCGCTAATACTTCACTGGAATAGTCAAGGCTGCCATCGTTCAATATATCGGCTTCTATGCTCTTGAAAATTTTAAACGGCGCCAATTTCGCGTTTAATGCATCCACTTCAATATGCTGGGCAGCTATGCGATCGGGCTTTAAGCCATTGGCATAAAAAGCAGCCTGCGAGTGGTCGCTGATAACAAGGTATTCGAAACCCTGGTCGCGCGCGGCAACAGCCATTTGCTCAATGGAATACATGCCGTCACTCCATGTAGAATGCGAATGTATAATACCCCTGATATCTGACTTTTTGATGAGTGAAGGAATAGCGTTTTCAGCTGCTTTTGTAAGTATACCAGCCGTTTCACGCAAAGCGGGAGGTATGAACTGCAGCTTATTTGCACTAAAAATTTCTTCTTCACTTGCAGGCGATTCGGGAATCGCGTAGGCTGTAGTGAATGTAGTTACAAAATCATCGCTGCCACTGGTTAGCAACAACTGCTTGTAAAAGCCCGCACTGTCGGTAATATGGAAACGCAATATGGGATGATACGGCATCTTGATAATAACGGCATCACCCGCCGTCATTTCAACACCTTCCATACTGCTGAAATGCCTGTCTAGTTCTTCTTTACTGATAGTGGTGATGAAGTCTATTGCGCCAACCGTTTCCATCTGGCGGCGCACTTCGCCCGTTACAGCCAGCTGATGTGCCGGGAATGCCGCCTGTAAAACTTCAATCAGTGTATTACTGAGGCGCTCCGCTTCTGCCCATAAAAAGAAACCTTCGTTTTGCTTCAGGTAGGCAATGTTCTGCAAAATGGCATCCTGCGTTTTTTCACCAAAACCTTTCAGGGTAACCAGCCTGTTTTCATTGCACGCATATTCGAGTTCGCCGATTGATTCTATTGCAAGCTCCTTCCAGATAACGGCAATTTTCTTAGGGCCCAGGCCTTTCAGTTGCAGCATATCTAATATGCCCGGAGGTGTGTTGGCAATGATCTCTTCCAATGCCGGGAACCTGCCGGTATTAATTAGTTCAATTATCTTTTTACCCGTAGAATCTCCTATACCCTTCATGCTGAATAATTCAGCATGGCTCATATCCGTAGCCTGCATCGGCAGCTTCTCAATATTGTAAGCCGCAATGCTGTATGATTTAGATTTAAAGCTGTTTTCGCCATGGATATCCATAAGTTTGGAAAGGAGCGAAAACTGGTCGGCAATTTGTTCGTTGGTCAACGTATATTAAATGAAAAATGAAACAATAATTATGAGTGCTTAAAAATACGATGGATTGATAATAAAAGAAGCAAAGGGGCACGGGTATTTTGTAAAGGCAGACGCGATACTGAAGGATTTTGATATGTATTGCGTTGACTTCTCGCAGGAAATTAACGAATGTAAAACAGACCGAGAATAGATGCGCTCCCAGGCATCTGCATAATAAAAGTGCCACACGTTTTTCCGTGTGGCACCTTCTATTTTTTTAGAAGCTTATAGTTTCGTTCTTACAGCTTAATCCATTTTTTCACCATCGTGTTGGCCCCCGCAGTTACCTGTACGGTATATATACCAGCCGGCAGATCAGCTACCTGTAGTGAAAATACGTTGGCACCTTGCTGAATTTGCTTGGTAGCCGTTGCAAAGCGTTCGCCTTTTATGTTTACCAGGCTTAAGGTGGCTGTTGATGTAGCTTGCGCGTCAATAGCTACATTGATAACATTACTGGCCGGATTAGGATACAGATTGAAATCGAACGATACCGAAACATTTTCCACTGCAACATGGTTGAAACTTACGGTAGCGGAATCGGTAATACCGATGCCCAGATTATAATACGCACCTGATGGCGTTGTCTGCAATTTTACAGGGCGCACCATATAAAATTTAAGCCCGTCGCTACCAACCGTATCGTGAAAGGTTAAAGTGGTTACCATGCCTGATATCTTCTGGTAGTTGCCAAATTCGCTGGTAGCCCTGTAAACATAATAGCCTAGTACTGAAGCATCTGCCGAAGCTGTCCAGCTAAGGTTTGCACCGTGTAATGCCGTGTGGGTAATAACCAGATTGGTTGCAGGTTTAATATATTGGTTCCTTAATGTCAAGTCGCCCATTAAAGCAACATGCACCCATTGGTTGATGCCAACGTCGCTTGGTCCGTAAATGCCACCGTCATTATTTTGCGACCACCAGGTTGAGAACCCGATATTTTCACCTAAGCCCATATGGTGAAAATACCAGTTTGGCCTGCCTGCCCAGCATGAAGTAAGCGCCGGGGTATTGGAGCATAGTGGCGCACGTAAAAAATTATTCGATACATTCCAGTCGCCAAAGTAGCTGCCGAATAAAACGGTAAAGATGCCTTTCATGTTATGTGAAGCAAAATCAGAAGTTGCGCCTATTCCGCCTGCTGACGAGAATGAGCCGCCGCCACATCCATAAGCCCACTGGAACGAAGCCGTATCCAGGTTCTGGATAAGCGCAGACGTTGGTGCTATGCTATCTCTTGTAAGCATAGGTGGGAAACTGCGCCATGCTGTAGATGCAAACGCTTCATGCCCACCTGAGCTTAATGTGAACACACCAAAGTTATCGCTTACTATAGCGCTACGCCTTACATAAAGTGAGTCCATTTTGTAGATGTGGTCTTTAGCAAGGTAATTTCTCATCCTCTGTATATCAGTGCTCGCAAAAGCAGGCATATTGTACAAATCAATACGGCTAACCTGTAGTGCCGTTAATGCAGGTATCTGTGTCTGGTCCCACTTGCCATCGCCGGGGCCATTCTTAGTCCAGCTGTAAGGCGATGCGGTATCGCTGACCGCAGCATCGGTCCAGGTGCCTGTAAGGTCAGCGTAGTAAACGTCGGCAGGCCATGCGCCAAGGTGGTCAGGATGGCCATCCGGGTTAAGGTCGCCGCTGTATGGCACAGCCACATGACCTACCAGCAATACGGCCTTTACATTAGCATTATTGGTATAATCTGCTTTAATAAGGCGCTTGACTGCGGTATCGTTCAGGGAGCGTGAAACGTCATGTCTGAAAATCTGCCAGCCGTCTCCGCTTATGTCCTTCATCAGTTTGTGCAGGCCATCAGCGCAGGAATCGACATAGGTGCTGTCCACCATAAGTACCAACCCACCCTTGCTGTGCATTGCAGGCGATTTAATGCCGGCATATATGTAGCCTGTCGCAGTCCATTTGTAAGTACCGCCAACATAATGGTCAGCGGCTACAAAATATTCATAAGCGGAGTCAACAATAACTGTTGTGTCCGTATATGCGCTATCGAAGCTATGTAGTGTAACCATCGAGGCACTCCAGGTGAGGGAAGCTTTTGTTTTTTTGTAAACTTTATAGATATTGGTATCAGACAGCGGCTTCCAGCGCAGGGTAATACGGGCCGGACTTACCTGCGTTGTTGCCGTAAGTTGCACCGCAAAATCTGCGCATGTTTGCGCCTTTGCGCCGTAACAAAATAGTGATACAAAGAGTAAGGTAAAAATTTGCTTCATTCCAGTTTATTTGGGCGAAAGATACCAACTAAAATAAAAATAAAAAAACACAAATCTTTCCGTCAATATATAAAAGAAAATCACAGTTATAAGTCCGGCTGGTCCGGAAGAAAAACTAAATAAATTGGTATCAAGAGCCGCTATTTTTGAGCTGCCGCGGTGGCTTTGCTCTTCGCGAACCTTGGGTTGTTTTTAGTGGTAGGCAGCGTGAAACCTGCGCTAAAAATCAGCTCATAGGTGCCAAAGCTCTGCTTGCCGGTGCCATCAGCAGCCATTTTCAATCCGCTGTAACGTGCATAATCTACCTTCTGTGAAAGTTCAAGGTAGCCGTATTGCATGATGGTCACTTTCAGGGCTGTTTCGATGCCGGTATTCCAGCCGCCGAATTGAAAATGAGGTTCGTTCGCTACGCCAAACAATTTGTTTTCAACGTGCGGAATTACCGGACCTACGCCCGCTTTACCCAAAAAATCAACAGCAACATTGTGCTTATTGTACAGGCCAAAACGCTTTACAAAATTGAAAAGGAAGAAGTTGGCGCCATTGTTTAAGAAATAGTAAAACCCATTTGCCTCGTTAAAATTAATATTTGAATCAACCGGGTTGCCATTCAACCTGCCCTTTACGCGTAAAATCTGGTCAGCAATAATGAATTTGGTATGGTCAAAATTCAACTCAATTGCCATATCCTGCTTTTCGTTAAAGTAGTAGCCCAACCTGTAATTATATTGCGGAATGGTTAGTGCCTGGCGGAAAATACTCTTATTGTTCCAGCCCATGTGGTCATGACCTTTAACATCAACCAGCTCATAATCGTTACCAAGTTTGTCTTGCTTTACATGCACGGTAGATCTGGTGTACCACTCCTGGTTATAACCCCAGCTAAAATAAACCGAGCCTGTTTTATGCTTCTTCTTAGTTTCAGCCTGTCCCGACGCCTTGCTGATACCCAGGAAAGAACAAGCGCAGATAACAATCAACAAAACCGTATTACTTATTTTCATTTCAAAAAAAGGATAATTGCGCGCAAAGGTAGGGATATATTGTGTTCACACTTTTTAAACATCCCATGATAATTGTCACCGTCAACAATAGGGTGTTTATATCTTGGTCAACAATGCACGAATGCAATTTTTATAGACAGAATAGAATATTTTTGCAAAAAACATACTATTTATGGGTGTAGCGGACATATTATTAGCCAGGAAGAACGAGCAAATGGCAGCCAACTTAAAAGCCGGCCAGGACTTTTTAGCTGAAAATAAAAAGAAAGCAGGCGTAACGGAATTGCCGAGCGGACTGCAATATGAAGTAATTAAGGAAGGCACCGGTGAAAAGCCAACCGCTACAAGCAAAGTAAATTGCCACTACCACGGCACGCTCATTAACGGAACAATTTTCGATAGTTCTGTACAACGTGGCAAACCAGCTTCGTTTCCGCTGAACCAAGTCATTAAAGGCTGGACCGAAGGTTTGCAGTTAATGGCTACCGGCAGCAAATGGCGTTTTTTTATACCACCACACCTTGGTTATGGCGAAAGGCGGGCTAGCGCTGAAATAGGCCCTAACAGTACGCTGGTGTTCGAGGTGGAACTGCTCGGTATTAACTAATGGCTTTTTACGACGAGACGAAAGAAGAAAGGCTGCAAATCGTAGCCCGGATAGACAACGAAATAGCGCAGGATGTAGCAGCTGGTCAACCCAGGCACACCCTGTGCTATTTTGCTGATGAGGATACCTATATCCGCAAAACAGCTTATCTGGCAATAGGCAAGGTATACAAGGCCGGCAGGGCTCAACTACCACTGATTTTAAACTTGCTCGGCCATTTATTTAAAAACGCTGAAGCCAAAATACGGCAGACAGCAGTTAATGCAGCGGGTGAAATAGCCAAGACAGACTTTGCCGCCGTGCAGGATTTTTTTGATACAGGACTGTTCGACACACACCATTCGGTGCGCAATGCGGTGATCGGCTCCATAAAAAAAGCAGGAGAGAAAAACCCTGTACCGGTAATTGATTGGGCCCGGAAATACCTGCATCATCCCGATAAAGAAATAAGGCGGGAAGTGTGCCACGGCATCGAATTAAGGGGCCGAACGCATCCACAGGATATACTGCCCCTGTTACGCGAATTGCAGTTTGATACTACCCGTCGTGTGCGCTGGACCCTCGTCCATGTAATTGGCCAGGTCGCCTATAAAAAGGGTTGCCTGGAAACAGTAATGAAAGATATACTTAGATGGGAGAACAAAGTACTGGTGCATGATGCCATTGACGAAATAATAGATGTACATCACCGCTATCGCAATTTCTCCTTCTATACGCAGGATGAGGCGCGGGAGATAATAGCAACATTCTTAAAAGAGGATGGAAGGGCCGCAAAGGTGTAGAAATCGAATTTAAAAAACAACATCCCTTACCCTAACTGATATAAGACAAGAAATCATTACGGCTTATCATTCTCGCGCCTAAACTTTCCAGGTGTTCCGTATATACCTGGCAATCTATAATTTTCACGTGCTCGCCCTGCAATACCTGCACCCACTTTATAAACGCAAATTTGCTGGCGTTGCTTATTTTAGCAAACATACTCTCACCAAAAAACGCATTACCCAGCCTTATGCCGTACAGGCCGCCAACCAAATTGCCATCCTGCCATGCTTCAGCACTGTGTGCATGGCCCATTTCGTGGAGCAGGCAGTATGCACTTACAATATCGTCAGTTATCCAGGTACCATCCTGGCCCGGCCGGTAGGCCTGACGGCAATTACTTATAACTTCGCGGAAAGCAGTATTTATTCTGAACTCCAATGCGCCCGCCTTAAGCACCTGCTTCATGCTTTTGCTTATCTTCAATTCATCGGGAAATAAAACAAAACGTGGATCGGGGCACCACCAAAGGGGTGGTTCATCTTCGTTAAACCAAGGGAAAATACCATTGCTGTAGGCAAGTAATAACCTGTCAACCGACAGATCGCCGCCAACAGCCAGCAAGCCATCATCCAGCGCTTCCTCAACCGGCGGGAACCACAAATTATCGTCCAGTATGTATAACTGATTGCCCATTTTTTTAGTCGTAAGTCATAAGTACTTCTTAAGTAGAAAGTTCTTAGTAGAAAGTACTTAGTAAAAAGTCGAAAGCTGTTTTAGTGGTTAGTATTCGTGGGTATTCGTTGAGAAAGTACTTAGTAAAAAGTACTTAGTAAAAAGCCGAAAGCTGCTTGGGTGGATAGTTTCCGTGGATATTCATTGAGAAAGTTCTTGGTAAAAGTCCTTAGCCGATAGGTGTTTTACTATCTATAGCTATAAGGTATTCATTCGCTCCTCCGGTAGGTATCATTTAGTGGCGTAACTCTTAGTTCTGATTAAACCTGGTTTAGGAGCACTTTCGACTCACAACTGAAAAACTGCTTACTACTAACGATTTTCTACGGAGGACTTTCGACTTACGACTTACGACTTACGACTAAACTGACTTACGACTCACGACTAATTCTTTATCTCGTCCTTATCCCTTATAAAATAGACCTTTTGGCCGTTTTGAATACAATATGGTGGTTCAAATCCTGGCATAGAAGTTGCCCTTATGTGTCTTTCAATTTTTTCAGCATCCCAGGTGGTATTGATCATTTTAATTTCATCCATCTCCTTGCGGTAATGCATGCTGGTGCCATACTTCCCTACCAGCAATTCCTGCGGCAGCCTGTTGTAATTGCCTGCAATAATGTGCCCGAGGGTTTGCTTAAACAGGTTTAGCGATGCCTTATAGGTAAGCTGGTACAGATCATCGACCCAGCAATTTTCAGGTATCGGGAAACGCTTCTGAAACAGAATGTCACCATTATCAACTCCTGCCGCCATGCAATGTATGGTAGTTCCAAACTCCTTTTTACTCTCCAGTATTGCGAAGGAAAATTGGTTGCTCCCCCGGTATTCGGGTAGCGGGGCCATGTGTAGATTTACGGCAACGCGGCGCGCTTTATCAATATGCTTTTGTTTAAGTATTTCATGGTACTGAACCGAATATATAAGATCGCATTCCGGCAAAATATCAAGGTCTGTGAATATGGCGATGTCGTTTTCAGTCGCCAGCGCTTCCAGGTCATGCCCTTCGCCAAATTCCTTGCGCGACTTGGTCATTATACCCAAAATATCCAGGTTTAATTTTGACTTTTGGCTTATCAGCCAGTCTAAACACTCATAGCCAATTGGTTTTGAACCTAAAAAAATTACTGAAGTAGGAAGCATAGGCAAAAATAAAGGATTCCTTGTTTTAAAAAGTTATCTAATTTCGCAGACAAGTTATGACTGAACGCAAGATACTCATCCTCACGAACCGCGTACCGTACCCACTTAATGATGGTGGAAACCTGGCCATGAATTCAATGATTGAAGGCTACCACAGGAGTGGCTGGAAAGTATACCTGCTTTCAATGAATACTTCGCGGCACCCCTTATCCAGCGACACACTTTCTGGCTTGTACCAGCAGATCCATGCCTTTGAATGGATGAATATAAATAATGACATTAAGAAAGTCAGCGTAATAAAAAACTACCTGTTCAGCAAGGAAGCGGAGCATGTGGAACGTTTTTTCAGGAAAGAATTCGAAGATAAAATAGTTGAGGTACTGCAGGATTTTAAGCCCGATGTAATACAGGTTGAAAGCATTTTCCTTTCTACTTACCTGCCGGCTATAAAAGCCAATTCGGACGCTGTGAAAGTGTTGCGCATGCATAATATAGAATACCACATCTGGCACAGCCTCACTGCTAAAACCACCAACAGCCTAAAGAAAAGTTATTACCAAAGCCTTACTGAACGCCTGAAAACCTTTGAAAGGGAATCATGGAAAAAGTATGACCTTATATTAACGATTACAGAACGGGACGCATTTCATGTGCGCAGGCTGGAAAAAGTAATGGATATGATTGTGGCCCCCTTCAGCCTGGAATTGAATAATATCCCGGCAAGAAGCGCAAATGAGCGATGGGTAGGTTACCATATCGGCGCCATGGACTGGATACCGAACAGGGATGGTATGCGCTGGTTTATTGACGAAGTATGGCCTAAAATACATAGTGCCATACCTAAGTTTGAGTTCTATTTTGCGGGGCGTAAAATGCCAGCCGAGTTCCAGGAACTGGATGCGCCTGGCGTTTTTTGCATGAATGAGGTAGAAAGCGCGGCAGATTTCATCGGCGATAAAAAAATACTCATCGTACCCATATCTTCAGCGGGTGGGATACGGATAAAAATACTGGAAGCCATGGCAGCGGGAAAAGTTGTTATCTCATCACCTGAAGGCATCAAAGGCATTGAAGTAAAGTCAGGCGACCACTACCTCGTAGCCAGAAAGCCAGAAGACTATGTGCGCGCAATAAAATGGTGCCTCATGAACAAAGAAAAAGCCGAAGAAATGGCACAGCGCGCCAAAGAACTGGTCTCAACAAAATATGAATACCGCAATGTGACCCGCACCGTTATTAATGAAATAGAAGGTATACTGAAGTTGCGCGACAGCTCTATTTAATAAAATGTAACGATGCATCGCGCCAAACGATTTCCCGCTAAATGCCAGGTTAAGCAAAACATTGCGGCGTAGAAGTTCGTAAAGCAGACACCCTTGGGCGTTCATTATTGGCAACTACCCTAACCATAGCGCACCACCGCAGCTATCTTTAACTGCGCCTGTAACACTGCTCAGGACATTGGTTTCTTCCCGCCAGCGTAAGGTGCCTATGAGCGCCATTACCAGCGCCTCCTTATATTTAACCACCTCTGCATCCGGGACTACCACGGTAACATTTAAGGGAGACAATTCCTGCCTTAGTTGTTCAACGAGGAAGCCATTAAATGCTCCACCGCCTGTAGCCACAAGCGAGGCCATTTCTTTACCATGCGGACTTTGACGAACCGCCGCAGCAACCTGCTGTGCTATGTGCACGCACATCGTATGCAACATATCGGCAACGCTGTGCTCGCTTTGCGAAAGCTTTGGAAAAATAATATCCTGCGCCGCTTCATTGCTCAGCGATTTAGGCGGCAGCAAGCGGTAATACAGCGCTTCATTCAATTCGTCAAGCAGACCAGGTAATAATTTACCGGAAGCGGCCATTGCTCCATTTTCATCCATCAGCTTACCCACACGGCTGGCCAGATTATTCATTATCTGGTTGGCCGGGCAAATGTCAAATGCTACAGGGTTGCCATGCTCATAAACGGTAATATTGGCAATGCCACCGATGTTTAAGAGATAGTCGTAGTCACTGAACAACATTTTATCACCTATAGGAACTATCGGAGCACCTTGTCCACCCAAAGCCACATCAAGCGACCGCAGGTCGCTGATAACAGGCAATTTTGTTGTCGCTGCCAAGGCCGCACCGTCACCAAGTTGGAAGGTGGTACGATGTTCAGGTTCATGAAAAACAGTATGGCCGTGCGAGGCAATAAAATGCACCTGATGCTCTATACCGTTTTCGGCAATAAACTCGTTTACTTTTTCGCCAAGGTAGCGTCCGTAATCGGTATTTAGTTTAAGGAATTCGCCCACCTGCATATTGGCGGCCTGCTGCAATGAATGTAGCCAGTTATTAGCATAGGGAATGCATGCAGTGTGTAATAATTGGTAAGTCCACTTACCCCGAACCTCGTCCAATTGCACATGCGCAATATCCAGCCCATCAAGCGAGCTACCCGACATTAACCCTATTACCTTGTAAACCATGCTGCAAAAGTAACAGGAGTTTTGTGGAAATGGAGACAACGAACTACAAATTGCCGTGACTGCTAAAAAAGTTGCTTTATTTTTTCGGGATCCTGTCTGGTATCGAATATGGCTAGAATCTCGACCACATCAGCGGAAATCCTGAAAAAAATGATATTCTTCTTGTCGAGAACGCATTTTCGAACATTTTCCTTCTCATAAACAATAGGGTAATTTGCCGGCGCTGCCGCAATTCGGTTACAAACACCGTCAAATTTTGTAACAAAGCTACTGCAAACCTTAACTCCCCATTCCTGAATCAAATACCCGATAATATTCGAAAGATTTCTGGCTGCTTCTGGCGTTAATAAAATCCGCTTAGGCATCGAGTTTATACTTTTCCCTTATACTACTTAACACATCGGTCAGTGGTGTCAGTTTACCAGCATTTGCTTCGTCGATACCTTTACTTATGCTATGCTTCAGAGCCGGAGTATAATCATCCCACTCTTCCTTACTTCGATTAGTAAAATTCAGTACCAGCCCATATATTTCCTTTAATTGAGCGGCATTAAAGCTCTCAATTTGTCGAATAAGGTCGAGTTTAATTTCAGCGGTATTCATAACATAAATATTACAATAAAGGTACCGAAAAAACCAAAAAAAAAGTGACCGCAGCCACTTTTTAATTTTTTATTTAGTTCGCGTATTCGCTCATGAACTTGATGCGCATCATTTTAAGATGCTCAATGCTCACATCGCGGTCTTTAAATTCTTCGAATGCATTATCCATATTATCATCAGGGCTGCTGCGGAAGAAATCAAATATTTCATCCTGCTCGTCTTCGTCAAGTTCCTGCTCCAGGCAATAATCAAGATTAAGGCGGGTGCCGCTGGCTACTATCGTTTCCATTTCTACCAAAAGATCGGGTATAGATAGTCCCTTGTTTTTAGCAATGGTTTCCAGTGGTATTTTCTTATCAATATTCTGAATGATAAACACCTTCATGCCGCTCTTGTTCACAACGCTCTTCATTACAAAGTCGTCTGGCTTCACAATATCATTCTCCTCTACATACTTCGCTATTAACTCTACGAACTTCTTGCCGTAACGTATGGTTTTGCCCTTACTTACCCCTGATATTTTCTCGAGCTCCTCGAGTGTTGTCGGGTAGTTGGTGGCCATATCTTCCAGCGAGTTTTCAAGGAAGATTACGAAAGGAGGTAGATTCTTTTCTTTAGCTATTTGCTTACGCAGGTTCTTCAACAGATCGAACAGAACAGGGTCGGTAGCCGCGGGTGCACCGCCACCGCCGCTCACTTCTTCGTCGTCACCTATCGCATCATCATATTTATGATTCAGAATAACCTGTATAGAATAAGGTTTCTTCAGAAATTTCTGGCCATTTTCAGTAATCTTCAATAAGCCATACTCTTCAATGTCCTTCCTTATCATTCCTTCCAGTATCATCTGCCTGATGAGCGAATACCAGAAGTTGGCTTCCATCTCCATGATCAGACCGCTGCCAAATGATTTCAACTTATCATGGCGGAAGGTCTGTATCTGCGGATTGGTTTTACCCAATATAATATTTACAACGTATTCAATTCCAAAACGTTCGTCAAGCTCGTTAATGCAGTCCAGCGTTATCTTAACACTATCCTTAACTTCCAGCTTTTCTTTAGGGTTCTTGCAGTTATCGCAAAAACCGCAATTATCCTTTTTATATTCCTCACCAAAATAGTGCAGCAGCAGCTTCCTGCGGCAAACACCACTTTCTACATAAGCCAATGTTTCTGATATCAGTTGTGCGCCCATTTCGCGTTCGCTGAGTGGCTTATCGCGCATCAGGTGCTCCAGCTTCTGCACATCTTTGTAAGAATAATACAATACGCACTTGCCTTCCATACCATCACGACCTGCACGGCCTGTTTCCTGGTAATAGTTTTCAAGCGACTTAGGTATGTTGTAGTGCATTACAAAACGCACATCGGGCTTATCAATACCCATACCGAATGCGATAGTAGCTACAATTACATCCACCTTTTCCATCAGGAACTGGTCCTGACGCTGCGCCCTTAGCGGGGCTTCAAGGCCGGCATGGTATGCAACCGCCGTAATGCCATTGGCATGCAGTGTAGAAGCCAATTCTTCGGTAGTCTTCCGGTTGAGGGTATAAATGATACCACTCTTACCCTTCATGCTGTTAATGAACTTAACTATGTGTTTAAGTACCTGCTCTTTACTTGTTTTTGGTACTACTTCGTAAAACAGGTTGGGGCGATTAAACGAATCCATGTAAACATCCGGAGTTTCTAATTCCAGGTTCTTTACAATATCATCCTGCACCTTTGGGGTAGCTGTTGCGGTAAGTGCAATTATCGGCAGGTTTACGTTGATCTCGTTGATCATGCCCCTCAGTTTACGGTATTCCGGACGGAAATCATGCCCCCATTCCGAGATACAGTGCGCCTCATCAACCGCGATAAACGAAATATTCAGATCAGAGAAAAAAGCGATATTTTCTTGCTTCGTCAAAGTTTCCGGAGCTACATAGAGCATTTTTGTTTTGCCTTCTGTCAGGTCCGATTTTACCTTTTTCTGTTGCGCTTTACTAAGTGTCGAGTTTAAAAAATGTGCAATATTATCTTTACTGCTATAACCACGGATCAGATCAACCTGGTTTTTCATCAACGCTATCAACGGAGAAACAACAATAGCAACACCTTCACTCAATAGTGCCGGCAACTGGTAACATAATGATTTTCCACCACCTGTAGGCATAATAACAAATGTATCGCGCCCCTCTAAAATACTGGTGATGATTTTTTCCTGCTCTCCTTTAAAGGAGTCAAAACCAAAATACGTATGCAATTCTTTTTTAAGATCGAATTTTGGCCCAGGATTTTTAACGACTTTCATATTTATTCATTTAACTAAAAGTTACAAAAAACACATATCCTTGCGGAAAATAAAAATATAGGCGGCTTTTTGATAAGATTGCGAATTTACGAAATTTACGTTAATAAAAATACAATTATGTAACAAGAATTTAAACAAAATTGGGCTGTAAGAACAGATAATTTTAAGAGCACATGCAAGCTTTCAACTGCGGAAAAATTGAGCGGGAATGGGCAAGTTTAAAACTGAAATTCATTTTTCCATTATTAAGCTACAGACCGTTGCAATACAAACACTTACAGGGGAAGTAAAACAACAATTTATCAGCGGCAGATAGTTTATAAATAATGCTATGGCCGATGGCATGCACAAAAAATACTCGTCGTTTTACGAAAAGTAATACTTTTATAGCTCCCGATGGCAGCCAAATCAAAAACAAAAAAGCGCAGCTTATTAAAAAGATGCCTTAGAATATTCCTGATACTCTTCCTTTCCTCGATCGTCTACACGGTTTTGTGCAGGTGGATAATGCCCCCTATAACCATTACTCAGGTAGTGGATGTTTTCCGTGGCTATGGCTTAAGAAGGGACGACGTAAGCTGGGAAGAGATTTCGCGCAATGCCAAACTGGCTGCAATGGCCAGCGAAGACCAGCGGTTTGCCGAGCATAATGGCTTCGACTGGAAATCGATGGATAAAAGCATTAACGGACCTAAAAAGAAGAAAAAGATACGGGGTGCCGGTGCAAGCACCATTAGCCAGCAGGTAGCCAAAAATGTTTTTCTGTGGCAAGGCAGCGGAGTTTTTCGATATATAAGAAAGGTGCCGGAATTCTTTTATACCCAACTTATAGAATGGACATGGGGTAAAAAAAGAATAATGGAGGTTTACCTGAACGTTATTGAGATGGGGCCGGGTATATATGGAATTGAAGCGGCATCACAGGCCTATTTCCACAAATCAGCCAAAAACCTCTCCAGGACCGAGGCGGCGATGATCATTGCCTGCCTGCCGAACCCTAAGAAATTTACACTCAGCCCTATGACACGCCGCATACAATGGCGCGCACCCCAAATAGTAGTACAAATGGGCAATCTGGAAGGTGACGAGGATATTGAAGAAGTACTGAAGTGAATTATAAATTGTAAATGATAAATTGACTCTGTATTGTGCGCCAGTAGCGCTTATTGCGCCATTAGGGCTCATTGAAATGCCATGCCTAGCTTTCTCCGTTTTAGTACATCCGCAATCTCGTCAAGTATTGAGGGGTCATCAATTGTTGAAGGCACCTTGAATTCGCTGCCATCGGCAATGGCACGCATTGTCTTACGGAGTATTTTCCCACTGCGGGTTTTGGGTAGCCGGCTAACAATTGCTGCACTTTTAAAAAACGCCACTGCACCTATCTTATCCCTCACCAATTGCACCAGCGCCGCTTCTATATCGCCTTCATCGGCCAAAACACCGTCCTTAAGCACGATGAGCGCTAGTGGTCGTTGACCACGCAATTCATCGGCAATACCCATCACGGCGCATTCAGCCACTGCCGGGCGCGAGGCCACCAATTCTTCCATTTCACCGGCACTCAACCTATGGCCACTGACATTGATAACATCGTCAATGCGCCCCATTATAAAATAGTAGCCATCTTTATCTACAAAGCCACTGTCGCCGGTAAGGTAATAACCCGGAAATTTTTCAAGGTAACCCTTCCTGAAACGGTAATCGTTATTCCATAATTGTGGCAAACAACCGGGTGGCAGTGGCAGCTTAACAGCGATATAACCCTCATCACCCTGCTTTACCGGTACACCTTCTTCATTAAGCACCGCAATATTGTAACCACATACAGGGAACCCTGCTGCACCAGACCTTGGCGCAAGGCTTTCAACTCCAGTCATTATGCCGAGCATTGGCCAGCCACTTTCGGTTTGCCACCAATGGTCTATAACCGGACGATTCAGTTTTTCTGATATCCACTCAAATGTCGCCGGGTCGCAGCGCTCCCCTGCCAAAAACAATTGCCTCAGCGATGAAATATCGTATTTCGCCAGTAACGCCGCCTCATGGTCTTCTTTCTTGATGGCCCGTATTGCGGTAGGTGCTGTAAACAGTGTACTCACTTTGTGTTGTTCTATCACCCGCCAAAACGCACCTGCATCGGGCGTGCGCACCGGCTTGCCTTCGTAGATAATGGTGGTGCAGCCACACAGCAATGGCGCATATACCATAAAAGAATGCCCCACCACCCAGCCAATATCGCTTGCAGCCCAATAAACATCGCCTTGTTTTACATTGTAAATGTACTTCATGCTGAAAGCCAATGCCGTTGCATAGCCTCCCGTATCGCGCACTACGCCCTTGGGTGTACCTGTTGTGCCTGAAGTGTACAAAATGTATAAAGGGTGGGTTGCAGGTAGTGCACGGGCGCCAACGGAACCGCAATGCATTAACGATTCAAAATCCAGCTCGAACCTGGAAGATATAGCGTCGTCGTTGTCCTGGCGGCGGTAATAAATCTGATACAGTGTTTTATGCTTTGCCTCTTTCAGCGCAACATCCACAAGCCGCTTGTAGTGTATTTTCTGGTCCTGCTCAATGCCATATGAAGCGGAGATGATAATTTTAGGTTTGGCGTCATCAATACGCATAGCAAGTTCGTGCGGGGCAAAGCCACCAAAAACAACCGAGTGTATAGCCCCGATACGGGCACAGGCCAGCATGGCCACAACTGCCTGCGGTATCATGGGCATGTAAATAATAACCGTATCGCCATGGCCAATACCCAGGTTACGCAGGCCTGCTGCAAACTTTGAAACCTGATCTAATAAAGCTTTATAGGTAATCTTTTCAATTACCCCGGTAACAGGGGAATCGTAAATAATGGCAATATCCAGCCCGTGGCCGCTGAGCACGTGAGTGTCCAGGCACAGGTCGCACATATTCAGTTTGCCATCAGGAAACCAATCGGTGCCGCCATGCTTATTTTCAACGAAGGCTATCTGTGGCTGCGTATCCCATTTCAACAAGCGGGACTGTTCTTTCCAAAAAGATGCTTTGTCGTCGATGCTCTGCTGATAAAAAGATGCGTAGTCCATAACCTGGCGTATTTAATAGTAGTTAAATTTACCGTTCCAAATTACCACGCTACAGCATTGTTTCGTAAGAAGCTCTGCCAAAATTGTATCTGGCTATTAACGGGTTTAAAGGGGGCAGTTAGCCGCTCTCCTATTCAAAGGTATCAACCAATACGATGACACAATAGCATAATTGTACCAAATTATATCACGATAGCATAATTGCACCAAATTACTAATAAATTATACCGAGAGCCAGATAAATTGCATAATTATGTACCTTGAAATAAACGAGTAAAACATCAAAACAGTTAAAGTATGTCTTATCCTTTTCAAATAAAAACTCCCGAAGAGCACCAGGTAGCAATGCAAAAGAGCACCAATGACCCTGAAGGCTTCTGGGCAGAAGTGGCCAGTTCATTCCTGTGGCGTAAACGCTGGGATAGCGTGCTGGATTGGAATTTCAACACACCTGACATCAAGTGGTTTGCAGGGGGCAAATTAAACATCACTGAAAATTGTTTAGACCGCCACCTGGGTTCGCTGGGCAACAAGCCTGCCATTATTTGGGAGCCCAACGACCCCGAAGAGCACCACAGGGTAATAACCTACCGCGACCTGCACCACAAAGTAGTACAGTTTGCCAACGTGCTTAAGAACAATAATGTTAAGAAGGGCGACCGCGTTTGTATATACATGGGTATGGTGCCTGAACTGGCTGTAGCCGTGCTGGCATGCGCCCGTATTGGCGCTATACATTCCGTTATTTTTGGCGGATTTAGCGCGCAGAGCATAGCCGACAGATTGCAGGATGCGCAGGCCGAGTTTATTGTTACCTGCGATGGTGCCTACCGTGGCAATAAAGAAATCCCCCTGAAGAGCGTTATTGATGATGCACTTGTACAATGCCGCTTCGTAAAAAAAGTAATAGTACTTACCCGCACCCGTATCCCCGTGAGTATGATAAAAGGCCGCGACCTATGGTGGGAAGACGAAATTAAAAAAGTAGAAACAATGGGCAATCCCGATTGCCCGGCGGAAATAATGGATGCAGAAGACCCATTGTTCATCCTCTACACCTCTGGGTCCACAGGTAAACCAAAAGGTGTGGTGCACAGCTGCGGTGGTTATATGGTATACACCACCTATTCCTTCGTGAATGTGTTTCAGTACAAACCGGGCGATATCCATTTTTGCACGGCAGATGTGGGTTGGATAACCGGGCACAGCTATATAGTGTATGGCCCGCTTTGTGCAGGCGCTACTTCGCTGATGTTTGAGGGCATACCAACCTGGCCCGATGCCGGCAGGTTCTGGGATGTGGTAGACAAGTACAAGGTGAATATTTTGTACACCGCCCCTACCGCTATCCGCAGCCTGATGAGCTATGGCCTCGGCCCGGTAAATACACACGACCTCAGTAGCCTGAAGGTATTAGGTTCTGTTGGCGAACCGATAAACGAAGAGGCATGGCAATGGCTGAATGAAAATATTGGCAAGGGCAAATGCCCTGTGGTAGATACCTGGTGGCAAACCGAAACCGGGGGCATTATGATATCGAATATGGCAGGCATAACGCCGTCTAAACCATCTTATGCAACACTACCGCTACCGGGTGTACAGCCAGTGCTGGTTGATGATGCAGGGAAAGAAATTGAGGGCAATAATGTGTCAGGCAATTTGTGCATCAAATTCCCATGGCCATCTATTATACGCACCACCTATGGCGACCATGAGCGTTGCCGCTTGAATTATTTTTCAACCTATCCGGGATATTATTTTACTGGCGACGGTTGCTACAGAGATGAGGCAGGCAATTACCGCATAACCGGCCGTGTAGATGATGTACTGAATGTAAGCGGCCACAGGATTGGCACTGCGGAAGTAGAGAACGCCATTAATATGCACGCTGGCGTTATTGAAAGCGCTGTAGTTGGCTACCCGCACGACATAAAGGGACAGGGCATCTATGCCTTTGTAATTTACAGCAGCACCCATGGCGATGAAAACCTTTCCAGGCAAGATATTTCGCAGACTGTAGCGCGCATAATAGGTGCTATAGCCCGCCCTGACAAAATACAATTTGTTAGCAACCTGCCGAAAACAAGAAGCGGCAAAATAATGCGCAGGATACTCCGGAAAATAGCGGAAGGTGAAGTAGAAAACCTTGGCGACACTTCTACCCTGCTCGACCCAAATGTTGTAGAAGAAATAAAGAACGGTAAACTGTAAGGTTTTAACCCAAATAGCAAAGCGCCAACCAAATGAAAAATGGTTGGCGCTTTCTCTTATTGTTCAATATACAAGCTGCACAAAAAATCGGGAGAGAATATTGAGTGCCTGAGCAATATCAAAAATCCTCCCGCTCCCAGTCTATGGATACAGCAGACCCTTTTGCTAAGAACACCGAGTGTGGCGCCTGATGGCTCAAATTTGAAAAACTCTCCCCGTAAACACTCTTAAAATCACAATCGACAGCGTAATCAAGCACTTTATAAACTTCCCAACCAGGATGTTGTACCATGTATTGCTGGCTCTGGCTTTCGTTTACTTTGGTATAGCCATAGTAATGCTCAAAAATGAATTCTTCAGTACTTCCGGCCACCATGGGTTGGCTGGTATTTTCGGCCGTCACCTTCATACTGTTCCAATTGCCATTCATTTTCCAATCGTACTGTACCTCGCGTGTCTGGCCGGTTTGCGAGATAGCATGTTTTGTGGGTATCGAAATATAGTGTTCCTTATACAGTTTATTAGCCAACCAAGCTACAGCCTTAAAGGGCACAGTCTCATTTATAAAAACAACTCCTCTGCGCTCAACACCATCCACGGTTCTTTTCACATAAAACCTGAGATTTATTTCTTCAAAACTCCCGAAAAATGGGGCTGGTATACCAAAAATATTTGTCTTCAAAAACCTAAACCCGACCAGGCTCACCAACGTACGATTATCGAAAGTATCCAGTGATGTCCCCTTCGGCAAAAACGGCTTTAATATAGCCGGGTCTACTTCGTAGTTCATCATAATAAGCTGTTCCCAGTTGGCATTAAGAAAAATAGTAGACATATAAGTTGAATAAAAACTTGACGAAATGATTGCTGCTATCGAGCCCGCTGCCCAACATCTAAAGCCATAATAGCATGCGGCATAAAGAACCACGATGCTACGCAAAGGTAGCCTATACAATATGCAGAGCCGAAAATGATTCCTCATCAGTCTATTAAAAACAACAATACAATTTACTGATGTGTAACCAATTGCACTATGATAAAAATGCGCAATTATTTCATAAAAATATTTTACAATTGAAAAATAAAAATTATTTATCCAACTGCAACCACTACCTTCACCCGGAACAATGTTTTTACAATTAAACCAATTTTTAAATAAATTAAACAAATGAGAAAAATTGACATTTTTGATATTTTAATTTTATTAGCTGCATTCTCGTCGCTAGCCTATTCAGAGTTATGTTGGTTCAAAGGAGAAAAAGAAGCGGCGCTATTTGTTGGGCTCTGGGTACCCTCTATCCTTGGTTTTGGGATTTTTTTAAAGCTTACAAAACAAAAATAACATGACAGAGTTTATACCATATTTTGCCGGAATTATTACTGTGCTTTTCGGCGCTGCTTTCGTAATAGCAGTCATCAGGCTACAAAGAGATTAGCTTCAATTATTGAGGGTAACTGACCTTGATTGTGTTAGCGAAACCAACACCCTTAATTTTCTATTCTGGCGACGAGTACACACCAAGGCAAATCCAAATACTAAATATAAAAGCCTTGAAAGCATCAGCTTTCAAGGCTTTCTATCTGAGTGGGATCTAAATATTTACAAATTGAGTTACGTGCGCTTTCTTATCTTCCATTTTCATCATTCTTTCCTCACACTATAAACAGCCCAGATATTCGAGCGGTCCTGCCAGTGGTTCAGGTTGATGGCGAGTAACCAGTCGGGGAAGAAACTATATAATCTTTCCGTGTGGCAGCGCGGCAATTGCTTTTCAGGGTGCAGATCGTGGCTGAGAAAAATATAAGAGCGACCAGCAGTATCGTTGAGTACTATGGGCAGACTATCAGGATTATGCATTACGACTACGTCAATTTTATTGGGTTTGTAAAAATTGAGCTCTGCCGTGTCAAACCTGAAGGGCGACTTATTAAAGGCGATAAGTGTGGTATTGTGGTGCTTTGTGTAGCCGGATATGAATTCAAAATATTTGACCACTTCCTGCGAGGGCATGAACATTTTAAAGATCAGCACACCCATATTCAGGCCCACTATAAGCTTATACAATCCATTGAACAATTTGCTCTGTGCCCAGGCCGGTTGTTGCAATAAAGTGTCTATTCCCGTACTGCACAAGAAAATGAAAGCATAACAAACAGGAAAGAGGAAACGCATTTCTTTATGCCCAACAAGAAAATGACCTAGCAAAAACGGAATGCAGAGCAGCGACATCAGGTGGCGGGGCTTCTTCCAAATGCCGATAAAAAACAGGGGAATAAGGCAGATCGCTAACGGAGTAAAACCGTACATGAAGAACAAAACAAAATAGTGCCACCACGGCTGCACACCAAACTTAGCCGCTACGTTTTGAATAATATTAACATTAAAGTAGTTATACGGGCTAAACATCCATACACCGTAAAACCAAAAGTCAACCAGTACAGATAATCCTGCTGCTACGAGTCCTCCAAAAATGAGCATGGCTATATCTTTGAAGGGCAACTTTTTGATAAACAACATCCAGATAGCCAGACCCACAAATGCGAACCCCATTTGCAACCGTAGGAAGAGCGTAAATCCCAGTAGCAAGCCTGCCATGAAAAGACTAAACATACGCCGCTGCTGAGCCATCCCTCCCTCTTGCAAAATGACGGTCAGCGCTAAAAAGAAGAAAGCGGCGGATGTATTCTCGGCGGAAAACCGCACGCCTAAATAGGGGACAAACCAGAGGAAAAAGCTGCAACCCACAAAAATATCGCGGCCGCGAGGTGTAACAAATTCCGGCAGTAGTACCACTACCAGCCTGCAAGTTACCCACCACGCCAGGATACTCATCCCCAGCCTTAGCAGGAAGGCGGCTATAAAAGGATCATACACCCCTAAAGCAACCATAGACTTGCACAGCCCGAAAGCAACGAATGGCTGCAGTGCCGACCTGCAATGATTGGAATATTCCCATGGCAGATCAGCCAGCGGGGAATGAAACAGTTTGTAATTGCAAAACTCCAGCACCTGAAAGTGCTCGTCAGGGTTATTGTACCCAACACTGAACCATGAAGTAACCACCAATACCAGCAACCCTAAAAAAAAGGTACGGCGGTATTGTGGGTGAGCAAAAACATTCATTGGTCAAAGGTGAGCTAAATTTCTAAAAAAATGTAACATCGCTTGCAAGGGCAAGCCCATAAAAACTAAAAATACGCCATCATAAAAAAAGTCCTGACAGTAAAAACTATCAAGACTTTACGTTAAGAGCGGAAAACGAGACTCGAACCCGCGACCCTCAGCTTGGGAAACGTAGATCCCAGTGATTTTCACTAATTTTAGTATTGATTATCAACATTATATACTTATGTAGTTTTGTAATTTTAGGAGAAACTTTGGAAAGTGTGTGAAGTTTTGTTAGAAAATAATTTCCGGTTAAAGTATTGCCTGTGGCCACTTTCATGGCGAAAATTAATCGTAAAAATGGCTTTAGTATTCCTCAAACAAGAAAGATTTGTGAAGAGTAACAAATTCATCACTTTTTTTACGCGAATCCCTTCTGCAAGATACACATGTTGCTAATAGCATCATAAAGTGATACGAATCGTAACCTTTAAAGGTAGGAACAATTAAATTGCCCAGCTTTCCTAGAACCTGCAAATTGAAATTACGGATACGACCGACATTTATGTTCCCAATCTTTTCTATATTCGTCAATTGTACCAGTTTTATGCCATCGCCAGAGCTGATTAAATTTAGTGCAACAACTTGTTGCACTAAATAAATTTTCAGTCTAATAGCCTAACCGCGATAAAAAAGAGAAGTGAGTACCACTTAAATCAAAATTGATTATCCAAAAAAAACCGATGAAATGCCGAACACTAAGACAGTTTTCATTACCATATATGAGGAAATTAACGCGGCGAAAGTCAAAAAGTGGATTAGCGCCTGCACTCAGGTAATCGAAGTTCACAAGCCATCCGAATTATATTTTCTGTTCGCATCGTCTGGAGGTGAGGTTGATGCCGGTTTTGTGCTTTACAACTACCTTGTTTCACTACATCAGAATGTAACGATTACAATGCATAATATCGGATTGATCAACTCGATGGCTAATGTTGTGTTTATGGCTGGACAGAAAAGGTATGCTGCACCGAACGCATCCTTTTTATATCACGGCGTAAAGGCAAACATGAGTGGGGAAATGAATATTGTTCACCTGCGGGAATTGATCAGCAGTATGGAGGGGATGGAAAAAAGGATATCTGAAACAATTTCCAGTAAATCAAAAATGACGGAAGTTGAGCTCAGGGAGTTGTTTCACCAGGGACAAGCGAAGGATGTGCAATTTGCACTTGATAAGGGAATCATTCACGAGATAAAAGTGCCTTCGGTGCCACCGGATGCGATCATGCTTACCTTCAACCTTTCTTAGCTATGGATTTTAAAGCATTATTTATTCAAACCGAGGCTTTCCAATTCAACGAAGAATTGCATAGAGGCGATGATCACAAATGCGAGGTTGATCTGGACCTAAACATTAAGACTCATAAAGGGCAGATAGTTTCAGTGATGGACATGCAGTATTATAGTGCCCACGAACGGTTGACACCACTCGCAAGCTTGCGGACTATATTGAAGTTCTGGGTAGGTGAGAATGAAAAAGAAGACGTTCTTTGTTCGGAAAGGATACTGTTTTCCCTGAGAACACAGCATAGGTACAGTTGTTTTGTACTTCACCAAAAATTAAAGACGCATAATTTTAACCAGTTTGTGCTCCCAGAGGTCAAGGACGAAGAACTATTCAGGGTTGTTTTTGCGCCGGGTATGGCATCGCTTGCGTTTGATGAGGCAGGGAATTATGTAAAGGTCAAACTATAAATCTATGATTTTATGGATCTTAAAGGATTAGTGATAGAAGTAAACACGCTGGTGACAGTGCCGGAGGCCGGAACCGATGCAGGTGGTTTTGAAGGGGCAATGGCTTACAGTATTGATCTTAACACAGAAGCTGACCTAACATCTTCATTTATGGAGATGACTTATTTTAACTCGGAAAAGCTCATGACACCGCTTGCATATGTCACGACAACATTGAAGTTTGGGATAGACCGCACGAATCTTGATAAAGCGACAACCGAAACGATATTACATACCGTAAAGACACAGAGTAGTCTTATGCTGTTTATGCTATATCAGAAATTCATAGAGCTGGGTATTACAAACTACTTCTTGAAGCCTAAGTCGGATGTATTTTTTTATGAAGTTATAAAACGGGATATAGCACTGGCACCGCTTGATTTTAACAGTGATGGGAGTTATGACTTCACGAAATGAAAAGTTTAAAACTGAGATGGCAAAGGTTACCTCATTGTAATATTATTATTCCGCAATATCATGTAGCGGTTAAGTTTAGTATTCTTCTGTTTCCTATACTTTCAGTATATTTTTGTGATATCTTCTAAACCGGTGGTTGAAAAGGTTTTGTTTTTATTAGCTGTTCACTGCGCGTGAACAGCTAATTTTTTTGAACATCCATTAGGTGGCCTACAATATGTTCACTATATTTGCATGTACACGTAACGTGTACGTAGTAAAATTATGAGACAAGAAGAGCACATAATGGAGGATGCATTTGCCCAACTGGAACTACATACAGGCATACAGGCGGAATGGAACTATCGGCCGATGGAGGTCGATGGCGAGGCTGACTTTATTATAGAGGGACGCCAGTTTCATACATATATAGAGGTAAAACGGGAATTAAGACAATACCAGCTGGACAAATTACTGGATCAGGCAAGGCGGCACCAGCCATTTATGGTTATAGCTGAGCATATATTTCCAATGATAAAAGAACGTCTTCGAGCCGAAAAGATAGCTTATCTCGATACTGCTGGTAATGTATTCATCAATACCGAAGGCACTTACCTATGGATAGAAGGGCACAAAGCCCTTAAAAAAACTAAGGCTGTGACCAATCGAGCATTTACTAAAGCTGGGTTAAGGGTTGTATTCTTCTTGTTGCTTGAACGTGAAGCAATTAATATGCCTTATCGTCAGCTTGCTGAACGAACAGGCGTAGCACTAGGTAATATACAAAACGTTCTGGACGGATTAAAAGATGCTGGTTTTATACTGCAAAGAGATAAACAGCGAAGGATATTGCATAATAAAAAAGCGTTATTAATGCGATGGATAGATGGCTACAGAGAGACGTTAAAACCCGCGCTCCATGTAGGTAACTATCGTTTTTGGGAAAAGGACGCAATACATCACTGGGAAAAGCTAGTTTTTCCGGAACATATCACAGCGGCATGGGGAGGAGAACCTGCGGCGGCGGCGCTGACTGATTACTTAAATCCCCAAGAGCTGACATTATATACCAATAGCAAAAGAGAACTGGTACCCCACTGGCGGTTAATACCGAATCAAGAAGGAGAGTTGCATATTTATGAACGATTCTGGTATGAGCCAGAGCATCAGCAAGAAGCTTTTGCGCCAACATTATTGGTCTATGCCGATCTAATATTAACAGACGACCCAAGGTGTATTGAAACAGCTCAATTGATTTACGATAAATTTTTAAAAAATGAGTTTGAAGGCGATTAACAGAGAGGAATTAAAGGACGTACTGAACGCACTGGAAGAAGCATTTCTTGCCTGCGATATTGACTACTATTTGATTGGAGCCATTGCCAAGGATGTATGGTATGCAAGAGGTGACAAGAAATTCAGGACCACAAAAGATATAGATTTTGCTATCTTAGTAGGAAGTCATGCACAATATGAGCTGGTACATAATTACCTGACCACACAAAAAGGGTATGTCTCCTCTACGACCAATGCATTTGTTGTGATAGCACCTGATAAAACGGCCGTAGACCTGCTGCCATTCGGCGAAGTGGCTATAGATGATGGTGTTGAAATTATAGGTGAAGGCTTGACCAGTATCAAGGTTAATGGATTCATGGAAGTATATGAAACAGGCACGAAGGAGGTAGAAATGATGGATGGTCATCACTTTGCCGTAGCCACGTTACCCGCCATCGTACTACTGAAATTTATAGCTTATGATGATAGGCCGGAACATCGTATAAAAGATGCCCGTGATATTGCAAACATCATTGCACACTTTTTTGACCTGGAAGGGGACATGATCTATGAGCACCATAGTGACCTTTTTCTAGCAGAGACCGATCTGGAGCTGGATGAGGTTTCAGCAATTGTGATCGGACGTGAAATTTATGCGATACTAAAAGGAAACCACCCGCTCTGCGAACGATTAATGCGCATCCTAAATAGTCATCTTGAAAAAGGCGAGCGGAGCGACTTTATAAGGAATATGGCGCAGGAAACAAACACGACAATTGAGCACATGATAAGATATTTGAAAGGGATACAATCAGGGTTTTCTGCGAAAATGACACCAAGCGATGAAAATAAGTAAATTATGTAGAAAAAATTTTCTGGTGAAAGTGTTGCCTGTAGCCACTTTCGTGGTGAATATTTAACCGAAAAAGTGACTCTGATTGTACATAAACAGGAACAATCTGTCAGAATGTACGTTAAGCCAGCCAGCACACAATATCAGCCCTTCGCTTAACTTCATAACCAAGAGGTAAAAAGGTATGGCGTTGCTGCACCTACCCACAAAAACTTCGCCAGATAGCAGCATTGCATAACAGCCAAGAAAAATGGCAGTTATTTCATTACGCACAAAGCCAGCCCTACAGTATCTGTCATAGTTTGCCAACGCTTCGCAGCCCACCATTCCAGCGCATAAGGATGCCTTTATAACAGCTTTACTCATTCTTCCCTCATTACGCTCTATTCGCAGCCCTACAAAGCTACAGGCATATCACAATGCCAGCCAGCACACATAAGCCAAGCACGGGCATTATAGATAGCCTTACGCTGCCATTGGCTCACACGCTGCATTCCGTTCATCAATCGTTGCAGCAGTTATAAATTCATTGCGCTTCCTTATCGTTCGTCTGCCACCACGCAGCCACCCTGACCTTAGCTAACTGATTATTGGCACTGGCGTGCAGCAAGGCCGTCAAGCGTGCTGTAATATCTTTCATGCAGCCATACAGCAAACGCACACAAGCCATTAGTAAGGCTACATTCTCAGCTATTACGGTCAGGGGGCATGGCAGCAACCGCGCTAGCCACACACATAGCCCACCGCCCTTGCTATCCGCACAGGTGGCGTTGCTTATCAGCAAAAGGGCTAACTCCTATTCAGATTTAATAAAATCAGTTCACACCAAAATTTAAAACAATGCTACGTGAAATCAAAAACATGCAGGATGTCATTTTATTTATTAACATGATTGCAAACGAGATTAAAGATGCTAACCCTTTCGAAGAATTTAGCAAGTGCAAGGTTGATGCACCTGGCAATATTTATACAGCCAAAGAAGCAGCACAAAGAAGCAAACTGATGGATAAATGCTTTGAGGTATGCAGCAGCCAGAACAAGAATTTTATTTACTTGATGCTGGTGTTGTTTAAAGAAGGTACGACTTATTAATCATTTGTCCACAAAGGCTATGATTACTAAATTGCAGTCAATGAAATTTGAACTTGATACATATCACCGGAATACACCTGAACAGGAACTGTTGGATGACCTTATAAGAGTGTCGAAGGAATTAAGTAAGGATAAAGTAACTATTGACGAATACAACGAGCGTGGAAAGTTTCATAGTACAACGCTAACTCGTAGGTTTGGGAACTGGTTTGATACTTTAAAGAAGGCTGGGCTAGAGAAAACTAGAAATCTTAACCTGACTGACGAAGATTTGTTCGGCAATATCGAAAATGTTTGGATAAGGCTTGGTAGGCAACCGAAGTATAACGAAATGCTTGCACCCTTGTCAAAATATAGTGCGGGCACGTATGAAAAACGATACGGCACTTGGCGAGGTGCGTTACAGCAATTCGTGGAATATGTTAACAAAATCGATGAGCCAGGTGCAACTATCATAAGTGAAACGTCCACGGGTGCTACACAACGTCATAAGACCAAACGAGATATTAACTGGAGGTTACGCTTCCTCGTAATGAGACGTGATAATTTTAAGTGCGTAGCGTGTGGTAGAAGCCCTGCAACAAATCCGGAAGTTGTATTACATGTTGACCATATGCTTGCGTGGGATAAAGGTGGCGAAACGATTTACGAAAATCTACAAGTTTTGTGTTCTGTTTGTAATATCGGTAAGAGCAACCTTGATTTCAGAGAAGAATAGCCCACCTAATTCAGGATAGTTTCCACGCAGCCAATGAACGGCTTTAAGAATCCACCATGTTAAAGCCCTTCTTTGTCTTTGTGGGTATTACCGGAGTAAAGGCAGTCAAAGTAATGCTCCTAAGCAGAATAGCCTCTACCTATATTCAGGCTCAAATTCCGCCTTAATTCATAGCTGATAACCATTGAGTATTTTAAAAGCGTAACTTTAATAAACTCAAATTTTGATAACAATATTGTTAACCTTGTAGGGTACAAAACAAAAATACCTTGCAAAAAGCTTGCAACATATAGAATTGAAGCAGTGAAAATCTTTTGAAACCTTTTACTGGTAAGCATCTAGGGCTATTCCCGTTTTTAGCTTGGGAAGCTGATGCTATACCAACCGAGCTACTTCCGCTAATGAATACGAAAGTAGTCCTTTTATTGGTTTTAGGGAACCAGCAGAACTAACCTATTTTTTGAATGCGATTGCTGCCGGGCGAAAAATAAATACCCTGCTCTACTGACATTTTCAAATAAATTATTACCTTTCGTTAATGGATGATAAAGGAGCAATATTGAAAAGTGACCTGATGGAACATAAGTTCGTCTCCAAACTTATTGTGGACATTTTCAATTTTTATTCTAATCAGAAGGTTGACTCCCCTACTTATAAATACTGCAAAAATGTGCAGCACCGCCTCACAAAGGTGAAAAGCACTTTAGAAACACTCCAGCTGATTCGCCTGCTTATCGCTGAAAAACATCCGTCAATCTCAACTACTAACAACGAGGTAATTGACCGCGAAACCATTCTCAACTACCATGTTGAAAATTACTTCACCAGGCTGAATAGCTACAAGCCTGATATAATCTGTTTTATTGCCGCTGTGCATGAATGGAAAATAGCGGACGAAAGCAGCGTAAACGCATCAGCGCAGTTGCTGGAAATGGCAACCAGGGCGGGTATTACAGGCATTGCCGATATTATTGCTACGATTGACAAGGTATTAGAACTTGCCACGCCTGCAAAGAGTGATATCACCGAAAGTACCGGCATGTCTGCCGCGGATATTTCGTTGATTGAATCAGTAAAAGAAGCCGAAAATTTAATTAAACATTCGTTAGCTGCTAACGACAATTACGAGGACGACAAGAACGAGTATTACACCACCAGCGTAGCCAGCAACCTGGACGAAATGACCAACATTGAAGCAACTATGTATGCCAATTTCATTTCGGTGCTCGATTCATTTTATGAAACCTACGCAGCAAAGGTGCCAGATACTGTTGAATAGCCAGTTATTGTTTGCCCAGCCACTCCATGGCATTGCTGTACAATAATTGCTCCTTCAATTTAGCGTCATAACCCATACTTTCTATCAGCAAGCCGGGATGGTGCTCTCCTAGCGGGAACGGATAATCGCTCCCCATGCATATTTTATCGTGCCCCATTATGTCAATAATGAAATCAAGTGCCTTAGGGTCGTGTACTAGTGCATCTATCCAGAACTTACCAATGTAATCGCGCGGATTTTTAGCGTTATCTATAGCACAGAGGTCCGGGCGCACATTAAAGCCATGTTCTATGCGGCCTATTGTTAGCGGGAAGCTGCCACCGCCGTGCGCAAAGGCTACCCTTAATTTGGGGAACTTCTCAAATACCCCACCAAATATCATGGAACAGATTGCACGGCTTGTTTCAGCAGGCATACCTACCAGCCATGGCAGCCAATAGCGGGTCATATCATTCTCGCCCATCATTTCCCATGGGTGCACAAATATGCTGCAACCTAGCTCTTCTGCGGCTTGCCAGAAAGGGTCAAATGACGCATCGCTGAGGTTCTTATTATTGATGTTGGAGCCTATTTCCAGCCCGGGCATCTTCAACTCCTTTACGCACCGTTCCATCTCCTTTATGGCCGTATCCACATCCTGCATTGGCACTGTACCTATGCCAATAAAACGGCCGGGGTGATGGTCTACGCATTGCGCCAGGTGATCGTTGAAAAAACGCGAGGTTTCCAGCGCATGCTCCGGCTTGGCAAAATAGTTAAACAGCACAGGGATGGTAGAAAGTACCTGTATATCCACCTGCGTCATGTCCATTTCTTTGGTGCGCACATGTGGATCCCAGCAGTTCTGTTCTATCTCCCTGAAAACCTTATCCCCCTTAATCATGCGGGCACAGCAAGGCTTGTGGTGCTCCAGCCTTATAAACTCACCGTAACCAAACTTCTGAAACCAGTTTGGAATATGCTCCGGCATAATGTGAGTGTGGATGTCGATTTTTTTAGAGTCGTAAGTCATAAGTCGTAAGTCCTTCTTGCGGGTAGGCAGTTATTTTTAGTACTTAGTAAGTAGTATTTAGTAGATAGTCATTTGCCCAATTAAAGCCATGCTGAATAACATGCCGCCGTTTAGGGCCGGGGTAATCGTTGGTTTTGTCCGTTTTCAACCGCGCCTTTGAAATCTTGAATAACGTGTAAATCGCGGCTTTGCGCCTTTGCGCGAAACTTCTATCTACATCACAGACGGTAAATAAAATCACAACGCCCACATTTACAATATGGGCGTTGCAATCAGTTTCATTAATCTGCCTGGTGGAAAGGATACTTGTAATCGGTAACCGGAACCAGTGTTTCTTTTATTGTTCGTGGGCTTAACCAGCGATATAGGTTAAGGATAGAACCTGCTTTATCATTCGTACCTGATGCCCTTGCGCCGCCAAAAGGCTGTTGACCAACAACTGCACCTGTTGGCTTATCGTTAATATAGAAGTTACCTGCGCTGTTTACCAGCACTTTCGCCATATACTCGATAGCAAACCTGTCCTGGGCAAAAATAGCGCCCGTAAGTGCATAAGGAGAGGTATTATCCAGCACCTCAAGGAAATGCATCCATTGGTCAGCTTCATAAACGTAAACAGTCAATACCGGTCCGAATATTTCTTCGCACATGGTAACATAAGATGCGTCGGTAGTTACAATAACAGTAGGCTCAATAAAGTAGCCTTTCTTCTTGTCATACTCACCACCGCAAAGTATTTTGGCATCTCCGTTGCCGTTCTTTACATTATCAATATACTTCGTAATGCTGTTGAACGCTTTTTCGTCAATAACTGCGTTAATGAAGTTGGTAAAATCATCAACCGGACCCATTTTCATGGTCTTAACATCAGCAACGAGACGGTCTAATATCTGCTTTGAAAGATTTGATGGTATGTAGGCACGAGAAGCTGCAGAACATTTCTGGCCCTGATACTCAAATGCCCCTCTTGCCAAGCCAACTGCAACTGCTTCAGGGTTGGCAGAAGGGTGTGCAAATACGAAGTCTTTACCACCTGTTTCACCCACTATGCGCGGGTAAGAACGGTAGCGGCTTATGTTGTTGCCAATGCTCTTCCACATGCTCTGGAATACGCCGGTAGACCCTGTAAAGTGTACACCTGCAAAATCAGGGTGTGCATAGCAAATTTCGCCTACTGTAGGGCCTGAAGGATAGATAAGGTTGATAACGCCGGCAGGTAAGCCAGCTTCAATCAATATCTCCATGAAAACACTCGCAGAATATATTTGTGTATTGGCTGGTTTCCATACAATAACGTTACCGCACATTGCAGGCGCAGTTGGCAGATTACCACCAATAGCTGTAAAGTTGAATGGCGTTACTGCAAGTATGAATCCTTCCAGTGCACGGTATTCCATACGATTATGAACACCTGGAGAGGATACCGGCTGCTGCCTGTATATCTGGCTAACGAAGTGTACATTGAACCTCAAAAAGTCGATTAGTTCGCATGCGCTGTCAATTTCCGCCTGGTAAGCGTTCTTGCTCTGGCCCAACATGGTTGCAGCGTTCATTTTGTACCTGTACTTTGTCGCCAGCAGATCGGCAGCTTTCAGGAAGATAGATGCCCTGTGCTCCCACTCCATTTCCGCCCAGCTTTCGCGTACATTTAAGGCAGCATCAATAGCCATGTGCACATGCTCCTCTTCCGATGCGTGGAAATGACCCAGCAGATGCTTGATTTCATGCGGTGGACGTATCTCTACCTTCCTATCGCTACGTACTTCTTCACCGTCAATATACATCGGTATATCGCGTTTTTTTGCTTTCAGCTCAGCTAGAGCTTTCTGCAGTTCACCCCTTTCTTTGCTACCCGGACCATAACTAAGAACCGGTTCGTTCTTTGGCTCCGCGAAATCGAAATATGCGTTATTCATGCTAATGCTTTATATGTAAATGTTAGTATTTTGTCCTGGCAGTTACCAAAAGATGTGCAAAGGTAATTTTTTAGTGGGAAATGGTAAACTAAGCTTTAACCCGGTTTACGTAAAAAAGCAGTTAGATCCTATTAACGGCTTTCCGTCAGGTAAACCAGCATTTCATCTGCGATTTCTGGCGGCAGTTTTCCAGCATATTTTGCAGATAACTTCTTGTTGGCTATATTATCGGCTTTGATTATTTTAACAAGTTGCAATTCATCCAAAACATTTAGTATTTCTAAAGCCTTTGGATTAATGACTTGAATGTGCAATGTTTCCATTATTCAATTTTAGGTATAAATATATCAATTATTATCCGCAGATGCTGGTGGGTTATGAAATGTGATTCTTAGCAAAGTGCCGGTCTTTGCGAGGCCCTTTGACGAAGCAATCTCACTGGAACATGGTATAATGGTTTGTGCCATACACCGCTTGTGAGATTGCTTCACTACGTTCGCAAAGACCGTGTTCTTTTTCCTCGTCATTTGCTAGAGTGCCAGGCACCAAAAAAGGGTGCCTCTCGCGAAGCACCCTTTTGGAATTTGATATTTTACTATCGGAATTTCCTAGTTCACTTTCATGAACTTATCCGTTTTCAGTAGCGTATTATTCTGGTCGTAAATCATAATCATGTACATACCATTTGCAAGGTCGCTAACGTCAATGCTGGTAGCTTCATCCTGCCTGATAATTACTTTACCGTCAGGGCTCATTACCGATACATTTACTTTAACCGGCGCGTCTATGGTTATCATAGCCGCTGTAGGGTTTGGATACAACCTGATATCAGCAACATTTATGGTTGTGATACCACTTCCGCCGCCGCCATTGGTTACAATGTAAACATTTGAGGTATCCACACAGCCATTACCATCAGAAACAATAACAGTATAAGAACCCGGAGTTGAGTAATGATAAACGCTGCTTGTAGCACCTGCTATGCTGCTGCCATTCAGATACCACTGGTAGGTAGCATAAGAACCTGTGAACAGGATGCTACCCGCACCATGCGTAATAGTAGCAACCGGAGGCCAGATAACGGTAACACCAGACAATGTAATACTGCAACCGCCGTTAGAGATGGTTACGGTATAGAAACCAACTGTGTCAGCTATGTAGTTTGAATTGGTTGCACCAGCAATTGCAACACCGCCCCTGTACCATTGGAACACAGAACCTGAAGAAGTACCTGACAACCAGATGTTAACCGGTAGGCCATGGCACAAAGTAAGGCTGCCGCTTGCAGGGTTCAATGTACCTGTAGGCGCATTGTTAACGGTGAATGTAGTATATGCCGAAGCCGTGCAGCCTGAAGCATTCGTCACAGTGTAAGTAATGGTAACCGTACCAGCTGCAACACCTGTTACAACACCACTGCTGCTGATAGATGCTATTGAAGCATCGCTGGTTGACCATGTACCACCCGCGCTGGCATCAGTAAGTATTGCAGAAGAACCGATGCACGCACCCGATGCGCCAGTGATAGCGGCAACAACAGGAAGTGGGTTAACTGTGAATGAAACCGCAACGTTGGTTGTGCAACCTGCACCACTTGTAACAGAATACATAATGTTAGCAGTACCTGCTGCAACAGCAGTTACAACACCGGTTGAAGCATCAACCGTAGCAACTGAGGTGTTGCTGCTGCTCCACACACCACCGGTAGTAACATCAGCCAGGGTAGTTGAAGTGCCTTCGCAGATGCTAGTAGTGCCGGTAATAGCCGCCACTGTTGGCATTGGGTTAACCGTAACTGCAAGGGTAACAAATGTAGAACAACCTGCACCACTTACAACGGTATAAGAAATAACAGCCGAACCAACCGCGTTAGCCACTACAGTGCCAGTTGAAGAAACTGATGCTACTGAAGCGTCGCTGGTAGACCATGTACCACCCGTTACAGCATCAGTATAAGTTGCGGTAGCACCAAGGCAAAGCGCCGCAGTACCTGATATTGCCGGAACAACCGGAAGCGCATCAACTGTTATTGTCGAAGTAGCGCTTGCAGTACAACCTGCAGCATTGGTAACTGTATAAGAAATAGTTGCAACGCCACCAGCCATGCCGGTTACATTACCTGTAGCATCTACTGAAGCGATAGTATTATCACTGCTGCTCCATGTACCGCCAGTTGTAGCGTTGGTCAGTGTTATTGAACTGCCTTCGCAAACATTGCTTGCTCCGGTAGTTGCAGAAACGGTAGGCAATGCGTTAACAGTTTCAGTTATTGTAACTGTAGTTGCGCAGCCACCTGCACCTGTTACTACATAAGTAATAGTAGCAGTACCTAATGATATACCATAAACATCTCCGCTTGTTGCATCAACTGAAGCAACGGAAACGTCGCTTGAACTCCACACACCACCCGTAGTAGCGTCGGTAAGCGTAACTACAGCACCAAGGCAGGCATTACCTGTACCTGATATTGCAGGCACTATTGGATAGCCATTAACAGTGAAGGTTACCATAGCACTTGAGCTGCAACCTGCCGCATTTGTAACTGTATAATAGATATCAGCTGCACCAGCAGTAAGGCCTGTTACGTCACCGGTAGCACTTACTGATGCGACAGTCGCATCAGAGCTGAACCAGCCGCCACCAGGAATTACATCAGCCAACGTAGTAGTAGAACCTGCACATACCGAAGTAGCGCCAGTAATTGCAGCCACAACCGGCGCAGCATCAACTGTTTCAGTTGTTGTAACTGTAGCTGAGCAACCACCGCTGGTTGACATAGAATAACTGATTGTAGCAGTACCCGCAGCAACACCACTAACAGTACCGGTTGTTGCATCAACTGAAGCAATTGTAGCATCGCTGCTTGTCCACGTACCACCGGCAGTGCCGTTAGTAAGCGTTACAACCGCACCTTCGCAAACATTTGCCGGACCGCCTATAGCAGTTAATGATGGCATCACGGAAACAGTATCGATTGTAGTAACCGTTGCGCTGCAACCGTAAACGTTAGTAACACTATAAGTAATTGTAGCTGTACCGGCAGCAACACCAGTAACAACACCACTGGAAGCACCAACTGAAGCTATGGAAGCATCGCTGCTTGTCCACACACCACCAAATGCAACATCGGCATGGGTAACTGAGCTACCGATACACATACTGTTTGTACCAAGTATCGGGCCAACAGTAGGCAGCGGATTAATAGTAAGATCAACAGTAGTAAATGTACCGCAACCGAACGCACTCGCTACACTATAGGTAATAGTCACTGTGCCAGCTGTAACACCGGTAACAAGACCAGAAGCATCAACTGACGCTATTGAAGCGTCACTGCTGCTCCATGTACCACCCGCAGCAGCATCAGTAAGCGCAAGTGTAGCACCAGCACATAAAGAAGTGCCCGGAGCAGTAATTGTGCCTGCATCAGTACCCGGATTAACGGTATCAACAGTTGTTACCATTGTAGAACAACCGAACGCATTGGTTACTGTATAAGAGATTGTAACAATACCGGCAGTAATACCTGTAAGGTCACCACCGCTGTTGATAGTAGCTATAGCAGTATTGCTGCTCACCCATGTGCCACCAAATGCAGTATTAGAAAGAGTTGTTGTAGTACCCGCGCACAGCGAAGTAGCGCCGGTGATTGCACTTACAACAGGAGAAGCGAATACGTTCACGTTAACCGTAGCATCGGCAGTGCCGCAGCTGTTAGTTACAGAATAAGAAATTACTGCAGTACCTGCAGCAACACCTGTTACTGTGCCAGATGCATCAACTGACGCAACGCTAGCATCGCTTGTGCTCCAGGTACCACCTGCAGTAGCATCGCTGAATGATATTGCTGAACCTGCGCAAACCGAAGTAGCTGCACCAGTAATACCAGCAACTGAAGGAGCAGGGTTAACTGCAATACTTGCAGTTATTGAAGCAGAACAACCAAAGGCTGTTGTAGCAGTATAGGTAACCGTAACTGTACCAGCACTAATGCCGGTGATATCACCAGTAGATGCGTCAATTGAAGCAATAGATGCATCACTGCTTGACCATGTGCCACCAGCGTAAGTTTCAGAAAGCGTTGCAGTTGTGCCTTCGCAAACTGAAGTTGGTCCGCCAATAGCGCTAAGTGTAGGCAGTGCGTTAACATTCACCGCTACACTGGTTGCAGAAGTTCCGCAACTGTTGGTAACCGTGTAAGATATAATTGTAGTACCTGCAGTAACACCGGTAACATTACCCGAAGCATCGACTGATGCAATTGAAGCATCGTCAGTGCTCCATACACCACCAGCGGTAGCGTCAGCTAAGGTGATAGTGCTACCCTCGCAAACCGAAGTACCGGCAGCCGTTATTGTTCCTGCACTTGAACCAGTGTTAACCGTAACCACTGAAGTAGCGGATACTGAACCGCAACTGTTCGCAACGGTATAAGAGATAGTAGCTGTACCTGCGGCAACAGCGGTAACGTTACCTGCTGCATCAACTGATGCGACAGACGCATCGCTTGTGCTCCATGAACCGCCGGTAACAGTAGACGTAAGTGCTACCGTTACACCCGGACATATTGGAGTTGTGGTTGAAACAGTTCCTGCTGTAGTAGGAGCAACATCAACGGTAACTGATGCAGTAGCTGTTGCTGAACCGCAGCTATTAGACTTGGTATAAGAAATAGTAGCAGTACCCGTTGCTACTGGTGTAACCACACCTGAAGCATTTACTGAAGCTACAGAAGCATCGCTTGTGCTCCAGGTACCACCAGCGGCAGTATCGGTCATCGTTACCGGTGTGCCGATACACAATGCTGAAGGACCGGCAATAGTACCCGCATCTGGCAATGGACCAACTGTCATATACGCTGTGGCAACTGCCATACCGCAACCATTGGTAACTGTGTATGAAATAATTACGGTACCGGCACTAATGCCTGTTACTGTACCAGTCGAACTTACGCTTGCAACAGCAGGAGCACCACTGCTCCATACACCACCGGTAACTGATTCAGTTAGGGTAGTAGAAGCGGTCATACAAACAGTTGTTGCGCCCGTAATAAATCCTTCGTTAGGAACCGTAGAGATAGTAACCGCTGCTGTTGCAACCGCTGTACCACAACTACCGGTAACGCTATAAGAAATTGTAGCCGAACCAGCTGCAACACCGGTAACAACACCGGTTGAGCTTACACTCGCAATTGAGCTGTTGCTGGATGACCATGTACCACCACTAACTGTAGAAGTGAAGGTGGCATTGTCTGCAAGGCAGATAGAAGAAGGTCCTGAAACAGCACCTGCAGTTGTGGCCGGAGTGATGGTTACACCCAGCGTAGCTACAGATGTACCGCATGTTCCGGAAACTGTATAAGATATGGTAGCAGTACCTGCTACAACACCCGTCATAACTCCGGTAGCACCAACTGATGCTATAGAAGCGTCGCTGGTTGACCATGTACCGCCGGATACTGTTTCTGACAATGTTGTTGATGTCCCTGCACATAATGTAGTAGCACCACCAATTGAACCATGGTCAGTATCTGGAGTTACCGTAAATGCTGTAGTCGCATAAACAGTACCGCAGCTTCCTGTAACACCATAAGAAATAACAGCGCTGCCGGTAGCAACACCAGTAACTACACCCGCACCGCTTACGGTTGCAACAGCAGTATTGCTGCTGCTCCATGTGCCGCCAGATACGGTTGCTGATAAGGTAGAAGATGCACCCGGACAAACTGTTGTAGTGCCGGATATTGTGCCTGCCGTTGGCGGAGTAACAACTGTAATAGAGATAGTAACATTGGTTGCACCACAAGCATTGGTAACGGAATAGTAAATATTAGTACTGCCTAAAGTAAGGCCGGTAACTACGCCCGACGCGTCAACCCTTGCTATGGTTGTATCGCCACTGCTCCAGGTACCACCTGCCATAGTATCGGTATAGGTTACCGGAACACCAAGGCATATGGTAGAAGGACCAGAAATAGTACCTGCATTAGGGAAGGCGCTGATAGCAACCGTATAAGTTGCAGTAGCCGTTCCGCATGCGTTGGTAACCGTATAAGATATTACTGCTGTACCCGCAGCAACACCACGAACCACACCGGAAGCATTTACTGAAGCTAAAGCAGTATTGCTGCTGCTCCAGGTACCACCTGATACCGTTTCAGATAAAGTAGATGAAGAACCGATACAAATTGCCGCAGCACCCGAAATAGCGCCCGCATTCGGAGCAACCATTGAGTTAACTGTGAAAGTAGTTGTTGCTGTACCGCAGCTGTTGGTAACTGTATAAGATATAGTAGCCGCACCAGTTGAAATACCGGTAACAACGCCTGAACCATCTACTGACGCTACACCAGCATTGCTGGTAGCCCATGTGCCGCCGCTTACACCATCAACCAACGTAATAGTTGAACCGTTACAAACCACTGAAGGTCCTGTAATAGCACCTGCGTTTGCCACAGGATTAACCGTCATAGGAGAAGTAGTGAATGCTGAAGAGCAACCCGTAGTAACTGTATAAGTAATAGTAGCAGAACCCGATGCAACACCTGTTACAACACCCGAACTATTAACCGAAGCAACACCTGCATTGCTGGTGCTCCATACGCCGCCTGCGGCAGCATCAGTTAATGTTGTTGACGAACCAGCGCAAACTGTTGTGGCACCGCTTATCGCACCTGCATTGGCAACATTGCTTACGTTAACCGTAGCAACTGCATTTGCAGTTCCACAACTATTGGTAACCGTATAAGATATAGTAGCTGTACCTGCACTAACACCTGATACCAGCCCAGTGCCGCTAACAGAAGCAACACCTGCATTGCTGGTACTCCAGGTACCACCCGCCGTTGCATCGCTCAATGTAATAGAACCACCTACGCAAACTGCAGATGGACCGGCAATAGAACCGGCATCCGGGTTAGGATTAATGGTAACACCTGTAGTTGTGAATGCACTACCGCATGCGGTAGTTACAGTATAAGTAATGTTTGCTGAACCAGCAGATACTCCGGTCAATACACCAGCCGCACTGATAGACGCTACTGCAGCACTACTTGTGCTCCAAACGCCACCGCTAACAGTTTCTGACAATGTGCTTGACGCACCAACACATAATGTTGTAGTACCGCTTATAGTACCGGCAACTGCTGCTGCGTTTACAGTTACCGCATGGGTTGCATTTGCTGTACCGCAACTGTTGGTTACTGAATAAGATATGATTGCGCTACCTGCCGCAACGCCGGTTACAGCTCCGGAAGTAGTTACTGTTGCTACAGTGTTATCACTGCTGCTCCAGGTACCGCCCGTAGTAGCGTCGGTTAATGAAATAATTGAACCTGCACAAACTGATGAAGGACCTGATATAGTGCCCGCAACAGGGTTCGGATTAACAGTAACCGGAATGGTTGTGAACGCCGAAGCGCAACCGGTAGTTACCGTATAAGTAATAGTAGCTGAGCCAGAAGACAACCCAATAAGTAAACCAGAACCGGTAACGGAAGCAACGGCAGCATTACTGCTGCTCCATACGCCACCCGATGCAGTCTCAGTCAATGCTGAAGTACCGCCAACGCAAATGGTAGTAGTACCACCAATTGTTCCGGCATCAGCTGTAGGGCTAACTGTTACAACCTGTGTAGCAGTTGCAGTTCCGCAACTGTTGGTTACTGTATAAGTAATAGTAGCAACACCGTTTGCAACACCCGTAACAGCACCTGCTGCATTTACTGAAGCTATACCTGCATTGC
Source organism: Chitinophagaceae bacterium (assembly GCA_947447265.1). Lineage (GTDB taxonomy): Bacteria > Bacteroidota > Bacteroidia > Chitinophagales > Chitinophagaceae > Flavipsychrobacter. The sequence continues at coordinate 25,937 of CANFKC010000002.1, read as the reverse complement.
TGGTGCTCCATGTACCACCGGCAGCGGCATCAGTCAATGTAATAGTAGTGCCGACGCAAAGTGTTGATGGACCGGAAATTGAACCCGCATTAGCCAGCGGATTTACAGTAACCGGAGTTGACGTGAACGCGGTTGCACATGCTGTGGTAACCGTATAGGTAATATTTGCAGAACCAGCCGCAATACCTGTTACGGCACCGGTAACTGAGTTAACTGATGCAATACCTGCGTTGCTGGTGGTCCACACACCACCCGAAGATGTTTCTGTTAATGTAGTTGAAGCACCCACACAAACTGTTGTTGTGCCACCGATAGTACCTGCATTTGCAGCCGGGCTAACCGTAATTGATGTAGTTGCACTGGCAGTACCACAAGTTGTGGTCACTGTATAAGAGATAGTAACAACACCTGTAGCCACGCCTGTTACATTGCCTGAAGCATCAACTGATGCTATCGCAGCATTGCCGGTGCTCCATGTACCGCCAGTTACCGCATCGGTAAGGGCTATTGATGAACCAACGCAAACATTTGAAGGACCGGAAATAGAACCGGCAGTAGGTGAAGTAGTTACGGTTACCGGAACTGCAGTGAATGCACTACCGCAACCTGTAACAACTGTATAAGTAATATTAGCCGAACCTGCAGCAACACCTGTAACAGTGCCGCCTGCGCTTATGCTCGCTACTGAAGCGTCACTTGTTGACCAGGTACCACCCGAAATCGATTCAGTTAAAGTACTTGGTGTACCAACGCAGATTGTGGTTGAACCGCTGATAACGCCTGCATCTGCAACCAGACTAACGTTAACTGTTGCGGTAGCCGAAGCGGTGCCGCAACTGTTGGTAACTGTATAAGATATTGTTGCAGAGCCTGTTGCTACGCCGGTAACGTTACCAGATGCATCAACTGAGGCAACTGAAGCATCGCTTGTGCTCCATACGCCACCGGTAGTAGCATCGGCCAAAGCAATAAAAGCTCCGATACAAACCGCTGAAGGACCAGTGATAGTGCCTGCTGTTAAAGATGAATTTACAGTTATTGAAGAAGTAACAAAAGCAGAACCGCAACTATTAGAAACCCTATAAGTAATAGTAGCGGTACCTGTCGTAAGGCCTGTTACTACCCCGGTAGTACTAACGGATGCAACTGTCGCATCGCTGGTTGACCATACGCCACCCGCTGAAGCATCTGTAAGCGTGATAGGTGTGCCGATACAAACTGTGGTTGGTCCGGCAATAGAACCTGCATCAGGGGCAATATCAACCGTTACACCTGAAGTTACAAATACTGATGAGCAAGCATTGGTAATAGTATAAGTAATAGCAACTGAGCCTGCTGATACGCCCGTTACAACACCGGTAGTACTTACCGATGCAATTGATGCATTGCTTGTACCCCATGTGCCACCTGCTACCGTGCCAACCAGTGTAATGTTTGAACCCGAACAAACTGAAGTAGGTCCGGTGATAGTACCAGGTGTTGGTGCCGGTGCAACAGTCACTAACTGAGTATCGATAGACGCACCGCAACTGCTGGTTAAAAGATAAGTGATGATGGCTGTACCTGCTGACCTTCCAAATACAGTGCCTGTTGTGTTGATAGAAGCAATAGTAGTATTGCTGCTGCTCCAGGTGCCGCCTGTAGTTGTGTTCGTTAATGTAATATTAGCACCTACGCAAACTCCGGTAGGGCCGGTTATTGTACCTGCCGATGTTGGCACACCTACATTCACAACGAAAGTGGTAGAGTCAGCGCCGCAGGTGTTGGTTACTTTGTATTTAACAGTATCGAACCCTGATGAGTTACCACCAAAGAGCGCAGTTGTTGAGCTTGTGCCTACTACTGTACCATTAGTGTTGCTTGCTGTCCAGGTACCACCTGCAACTGATGCAGTAAGGGTAATGCTGGAACCGATACAAACTGTGCTCGAACCGGATACCGATCCGGCTGAAGGAAGCCCGTTAACAGTAACATTGGCAATTGCTGAAACTGGTCCGCAACTGTTGGTTACTGTGTAAGAAATAGTTGCCGAACCTGCGCTTACGCCTGTAACAACGCCCGTTGTGCTTACCGAAGCTACAGCAGCATTGCTTGTGCTCCATACGCCACCGCTTGTTGCATCGGCCAATGTAGTATTAGCACCTACGCAAACTGTAGTAGTACCGGTTATGGTACCCGCTGTCGCCAGTGGACTTACCGTAAATAATGCGGTATCATTCGCGCTGCCGCAACTGTTGGTTACCGTGTAGGTTATGATAGCCGTACCACTTGCAACTGCTGTAACAAAACCACCGGAGTTAACCGATGCTATTGCTGCATTACTTGTAGTCCACGTTCCGCCGGTTACAGCATCAGCTAATAACGAAGAGTTGCCGGGGCAGGCTGTTGTTGTACCTGTAATTACACCTGCAGTAGGCAATGGGCTCACTGTAACTGATGTTGTTGCAGAAGCAGAGCCGCAGCTATTCGTTACCGTATAAGATATTATAGTAGTACTTGCCGCAACACCAGTTACTACACCGGTAGAACTAATGCTTGCTACCGACGCATCAACGGTACTCCAAACACCACCTGATATCGCATCTGATAATGTTGTTGTAGCGCCAGGGCATACTGTTGTTGTTCCTGTTATCGTACCTGGGTCTGGCAATGGTAGAATAGTGATCAGCATGGTATCGTATACAGTACCGCATAAATTAGTAACTGCATAAGATATGATGGTGGTGCCAACGCCAGTACCTGTAACTACTCCACCCGAAGTGATGACAGCATAAGTCGCATCAGGCGCTATCCAGGTACCACCTGTTGTAGTGTTGCTCAATGTGATATCCGATCCCAGACAAACACTTGTCGGACCAGTTATTGTTCCTGCCGTTGGAGCTGGTGAAACCCGCATCAGCATGGTATCAGAAGCGCTGCCACAACTGTTGGTTACGGTATAAGAAGTAATAAAGGTGCCGGTAGTAATACCGGTAACAACACCTGAAGTAGTGATAGATGCCCTTGCTGCATTATTTACACTCCAAACACCACCGGTAACCGAAGGGGTAAGAGATGTTGTCAAGCCTATACATACCTGGTCAGAACCAGTTATCAGGCCTGCATTTGGCAATGGGCTTACGGTAAATAATGCGGTATCCATTGCCGTTCCGCAACTGGTAGTTAATGAATAAGTAATAATAGCAGTACCGGAAGCGACACCCGTTACGGTACCTGTTGCATTAACTGTAGCAATTGCTGTATTGCTGCTGCTCCATGTGCCGCCCGTTGTTGCATCGCTGAGTGTGCTGCTGAAAGTAGGACAAACCACAGTAGTGCCAGTAATAGCAGCTACATTAGGCAGAGGATTAACGGTAACAGTGATTGAAGTGGTAGCCGTTCCGCAACTGGTAGTTACGGTATAAGAAATTGTGGTAGTACCGGCAACAACGCCTGTAACTACGCCTGTTGCACTAATAGTCGCAACGCTGGTATTACTGCTGGTCCAAACACCACCGGTAATCGTATCAGCCAGTGCTGTTGTAGCGCCTACGCACACGCTGGTTGTGCCTGATATGCCACCGGGATTTGGTGTAGAATTAACTGCCAGCGCTTCAAACGTAAACGCCGAACCGCAAGCATTGGTAACCGTATAAGTAATATTAACTGCGCCAACTGATACTGCTGTAACCGAACCTGTTGCCGGATTTACGGTAGCTATTGCAGCATTACTGGAACTCCAGGTACCTCCCGGTACTGTCTCTGTAAATACGGTAGTGTTGCCAGGGCACATATTTGATGGGCTGGTTATAACACCTGCCAGTGGTAACGGATTAACTGTAACAACATAGCTTGCTGAAACCGTTCCGCAACTATTGGTAATAGTATATTTAATAGTATCAACACCCGCTGCGACACCGGTAACTACGCCCGTGCTGCTAACTGTTGCTATTGCCGGGAATACGCTGGTCCAGGTGCCGCCGGCTGTGCCGTCAACCAAAGTAATAGTAGCACCTTCGCAGACTGTGGTTGGGCCAGATATTGCACCAACAGTTGGTAATGGTGTAACAGTAATAACAAAGGTGGCTACCGCAGTGCCACAGGTTTGAGTAACTGTATATTTAATAGTATCAACACCCGGACTGATACCTGTCACTACACCAGTAGCGCTTACGGAAGCGATGCCGGTAAATACACTACTCCATACACCGCCGGTAACTGCATTGGTAAGGGTGGTACTTGCGCCTTGGCACACAGTTGAAGAACCGGTAATGGTGCCCGCATTAGGTACCGAGTTAACGGTAACCACAAATCGAGCAACTGCTGTTCCGCAAGTGTTGGTAACAGTATATTTAATAGTATCGACACCGTTGGTAATACCGGTAACCACGCCCGCGGTTGAAACTGACGCAATGGCCGGAAATACCGTACTCCAGGTGCCACCCGGAACAGTTTCACTGAGCGTAACTGTTGAACCAGGGCAAACAACATTGGTACCTGATATAATACCAGCATCCGGTAATGGTTTTACATAAACACCTTTTGCTGCCGAAAGGCTTCCACAAGAGTTAGTAAACGTATACCTGATGGTATCTTGCCCACCATTAATACCGGTAACAATACCAGTAGGAGAAACGCTGGCCAGAGCAGTATTATCGCTGGACCAAACTCCTGTTGTGGTGGTATCCGTTAAAGTAATGGAAGCGCCTACGCACACAGAATCAGCACCGGAAATAGGCGAAATATGTGGTTGCGGATTTATAGTTACTGTATAAGCGATAGTCTGGTTACCCGAAAGCGGGCAGGCATTATCAGTATAGGTAACATAAAAAGTATAATTGCCCGTTGCAACACCCGTAGTATTCCAACTGAAAAGGCCATCAGGGTGGTTGGTTCCGTTATTAGTTACCACGAAAGTTGATCCGGTTGGCAAACCAGCCGTAGTCACGTTAATAGTGTAGCTAGTATCTGCAGCCGTAGGAACTATATGGAAGGATGTTGGACCCGAATTGGTACATGCAGCATAGTGCACTGTATCCGTAATCGTACCATTTGTAGCAGATGAAATGTTACCTGATGGAGGAGTAACCGCACAGGTCAATATCAAAAATGTCATCTCGCGCTGGCTGGTTCCGACTAATACGCCCCCCCTATACTCCCTAACATTATACACCCCGAGTGCTCGTTGAGTTAGTGTAGTTGTGTAAGATATTTGCCCGTTTGCAGGATTAAAAGAATAAGAAGATGTTGTTCTGATTGGTGTTCCAGCAGACGCACCTCCGGTATAAGTAACATTGCTGCCGCCTGAATTACAACCACCGCCGCCGCCGCCACCGCCGGTTGGAGCAATCCTACCAGTAACCAATGCAAATACAAGACTATCTCCATCTGCATCAACTGCGCCGGGATTATAGTTGTTAGATCGGTTGGTACAGAAGAAGGGTGTAGGTAAAACAGTAAGATTCGGACTATTATTGGTGTAAGTAGTATTATTTAAGGTATCGACCAATTGTATGATAGTGGAACCTGCTCCGGATATGTTGTCAATTGTTGACGACCTACCAGCAGAAGATGAACCGTATGCTCCGTTAAAGACAATACGCCATGCGGTAGACCTGGACGGGAACGTATAATTGGCAGAATAAACAAACTTTTTAACACCAGGTGTTGTATAAGATGTACTTGTACATTGTGTATGCCCGGTATCTGCGGTACAAACCGGGGTCACTTCCACTCCTGTAGTTGGAGCCTGAATCGCAAGGTTAAAACTGGTTGTTGCTGTTGTTGCTGAACCATTGAAAATACATATTGTTGGAGTTGCAGTAGATAACCCTGTAAACGGAGCAGTGCCACTGGCCGAACAGTCGCCATATACTACCAGCGAAATCTTATAGGTACTGTCATGCAGCCAGGTGTAGTTAAGGTCACAACCGAAAATGTGCGTTGCCCTTGATTCGAGGCTTGAAAATAAAAGAACAACTAGGGTTAATAACACCGGCATAATGCCTGATAAGATTCTCTTCATAAAAAATTGTTCGGTAAAAATGATCAATAACTTATACTAATTATATTAAAGCAAATACCTCAATAGCAAATAGGCGCAACTGCTTGCACCTTTCTCAACCAAAGACTACAATAAAATGTAAATCGTTGATTTTTATTTAATATTTCACCTCAAAACGCTGTTTACTTGTACAGAAAACACCCAAAATGAATATTTGCTGCAAAGTATAACATTTTTTTCGAAATCTGAAACACATACAATTGTCGCTATCCAAAAGATTAGACGGTACTTCCGACCCTTTCCTTCGTTCATTAACCGGCAATTGATATTCAGTTTTCTCTTAAAATTTATGACAGTAAAAACAGATCATAGTTTAATTGGCTGAAACATTTATGTAATTCAATGCCAAGGTTTAATCAATGATATCGTTTCACATAAACGGGAACAAATAGAGTAGTACAACCAACAGTGCGATTAGCGAAATACATCAACCTTTCAGGCAATGTAATTACGGTAAGAAATGATCCCGACGGCATCATAACGCATACACTAATTGTAAACTTAATGAGATTGAATAATTCAGACCAAATGCGGTCTAATGCATTTTTTGTGGCAAAAGCATTTCAGTAAAAAAACATCGCTCAACTCCTGCAACTCTAAAGAAAGTTAGCACCTGCTATCATCTGCGCGCCAATTTTTAATAGCCTTTTTTATGGCGTCTGGTGTCATCCCTTCCTTGATGACACGCTCAGTGAGCGCCAAAAGTTCATCATCACCAGCAAAGCGCAAAGCAACTACCTGCCCCGTAGTAAGGCGGCTATCTATCGGCTTGCCGGAAAGTATATAATGGCGCAGGCTTTCTTCGGCTCGTATGGCCCTGTCTTGCACAACAGTCGGGAAGCGCCTTACATACCAATACATCAGCAACATAGAAAATGACGTTACAACCGGAATTACGCCGCCGCGCAGCCATTGTTCCTTATCCCAAACCTGAGCAAGACTCACCACTGACATGATGCAAATGGCTATGATAAGGCTGGACAGCAAAAAATGGAAGCCCGGAACGTATTGCCTGTGATTGGAGTAGTCTTGCTGCTTCATATACTTAATTTTAAATTTTTAATACTATTCACCTTTGATTCACCAGACAATTACTTGCAAAATTGTTGCATAAAAGGCACACCTTCATCATTACCAAAAGTAGTTGCCTTATTCCAATCTTCACACGCCCCAGAAGTATCCTGCATGCTTAGTTTCACCATTCCCCTGTCAACATAGGCCTTGCCATTACGGGGCGCCCTTGACAGAAAAGCGGTATAGTCTTCCAGCGCGCCCGGAAAGTTACCCGTACTTGCCTTCAGCGAAGCCCGGTTGTAAAAAGGCTGTGGGTTGGCCGGGTTTATGGCAGCGGCCTTAGTAAAATCTTGTATTGCCCCCTCTACATTACCCGTTTGTGCAAAAGCTACCGCCCTGTTATCATAGGCCTCGGCAAAATCAGGTTTCTGGCTTATGGCCTGGCTAAAATCAGCAACAGCTCCCTTCACCTGTCCATTCGCTACTCTATCCGTGCCCCTCAACCAATAGTAGTAGGAGATATCAGCAACATCCTGGTTACTATTGATCAGGTCGGTTAACAATACCTCGCTATCTTTCCACACACCTATGCGGTTAAAAGTAAGCACGCAGCACAAGGCTACAAAAGCAGCGAACGCAGTTAAATAATGTTGCCTGTATTTGCTGGCCAATGCGCCATAGAGGAGTTCGCCCATTATCAAAAACAGCCCTATGTAAGCTATATAGGTATATCGTTCTGAAGCAAAAGCCGCTCCAACCGGTATGAGTTGTAACATGACCGAAAGACAAATAATAAAAAACAGCAATCCGAAAATAACCACTTTCCTATAATGCCCGGCTTTCCGTATTCCCAAAAACACCACCAATAATAAAAAAGGTAATGACAAATAGTATTGCACGGGCAGCAAACCATCATGCACCGCAGGAAAACCATGTAACAACGAAAGCTGAAACGGAACAAATAGCCTGAAAATGTAAAATGCCGGGCCGGAAGTAAAAATGAAAATATTATTCATAATACTGTAAGGCAGACTTATGATGGCACCGGCACTTTCCTGGGCTTTAATATTTACGATACCCATAACCAGGGAAAGCAACAAAAGCGGCACTTTTTCCAGCAACAATTTTGAATTGAATTGCCTTCCTTTATAGTAGTCGATTGCCAGCAACACTAATGGGAAAGTAACTGCAGCAGACTTCGAAAAAAGAGCAGCGATGAAAAGGGCCACAACCGCAACGTACTTTTTTGCATTAAAAGCTGGGCTTTCAATAAAACTGAGATAACTACGCAGCGCAAGCACGTAAAATAACCCGTACATCACATCTTTTCTTTCCGACACCCATGCTACTGATTCCACATGCATGGGGTGTAATGCAAACAACACCGAGACAACCGCAGCAACAAAAGCTTTACCGGTAAGCTGCTCCGTAAACTTATATACAGCAAATACGCAACCAAGGTGCAACAATACATTCACCAGATGATAGATCATTGGCGCCTCGCCGAAAAAATTAAATTCAAAGAGGTAGGTAAGCGTGGTAAACGGATGGTAGTTGCCATTATAAAATGAAGTGAAGATGGATGCAATACCCTTAGCGCTTAAATCTCTTAAAAACGGATTTTTATTAATATAGAAATCGTCATCGAAATTAGTAAGGTTATTACTAACTGATTTTAGATAGACCACAGCAGTAAGCACCACAATAGCCAATGGCATCCACCTTGGTATTTGCATACCTTCTGCTGTGGTTACGGGCCCATCATTGATTATTAACGATGCCTGTACCGGGGGCTTATTTGATTTTGACTTCGCTTGCATGATAAAACCTGATTATCGCATTGAGACCTCGCCTGCAAGGCTCGCTTACCCAATGCATAAAAGACTGCCCAAATATAATTTTATATTTGAAATCAACATCCTTTAATTATACAACACCCTGTAAATGCGTCCAGCCCCAGACTAATGATGTCGACCATTTGCATTCACAAAAAAAAATTGATGAAAAATCATTTACTTTGAACTACTTTTTTGCAAGAGAAAGACAAATATCACCAGCATAAATTATTATACCCCATAAAATATCAGTAAACTCGTTATGATAAAGTCCCTTTTAAATAACAAAGCCGTAGTAATTGCTGCAATTTGCATCATTACATTCCTCTGTTTCAGGTATACGTTAAATAACCAATTTACCAATTGGGATGATGATTACTATATTGTAAACAACCCCAACATCAAAGCACTGAACGCTCAAAACCTGAAGGCACTATTTCTAACGGAAGGATTTGAAAAAAGCAGTAACTATCACCCGCTGTGCCTGCTTTCGCTTGCAGTAAACTATTCTTTTACGCAACTAAACCCGACCAGCTACTACCTTACCAACATACTGCTGCACATTGCAAATGCAATAATGGTTTTCTTTTTATTCCTGGGCCTGTGCCGCAGACTTAAAATGGAAGAAACCAGCGCCATAATTATTGGCGGTCTGGGCGCACTATGGTTTGGCATACACCCCATGCACGTAGAATCAGTATCATGGATTGCTGAGCGCAAAGACGTATTGTATGGTGTGTTTTATTTGGGTGGCTTATTGCTCTACCTCAAATACATTGATGAATCGAAGCTAATGCAGTACATCGCTATTTGTGTGCTGTTCATCCTTTCGTGCCTATCTAAAGGTATGGCGGTTGCGTTTCCGCTTTCTCTACTCTGCGTTGACTTCCTGCTTGGCAGAAAACTACTCAGTAAAAAAGTAATACTGGAAAAGGTACCATTGTTCGCTATTTCACTTTCCTTCGGTATGCTAACTTTCTATTTCCAAAGGAAGTCTGGTGCAGTATCAGATTTTGGTGTGCTCTCCATTGCGGAACGATTCATGTATGCCTCTTACGGTTTTGTAATGTACGTTTCCAAGTTCTTCAACCCGACCTTCCTTTCTACGTTCTACCCCTACCCTTTCAGGTATATGAATGTTGATAACCCCGACCAGCCTGGGTACCTGCACACTATTTTTTATGCAGCGCCATTTATAGCGTTGGCGTTACTGCTGCTGCCCACCTACATTGCCTACAAAAGGAAAAGCAGCTACTTCAGGGTAATTGGTTTTGGTACTGGCTTCATGATTGCCAACCTCATTTTTGTATTGCAGTTCGTATCAGTAGGTGCCGCAATAATGGCTGACAGGTATTCTTATGTTGCTTACATTGGTCTCATATTCGTGGTGGTCTATTTGCTGCATGAATTGTTTGTAAATAAGGTCGCTTACCGCAACGGCATTATTGGCGCAGTGGTCATTTTCAGTATTGGCCTGAGCTATATCTGCTACCACCGTACGTATGCCTGGCACGATGCCCGCGCACTACTTACAGATGCTACCGAAAAGTACCCATTCAAAAAAGAACCGGGCAATACTTATGACAAGAAGAACAGCGGCATAGCGATGCTTTCTTACAAATGGCTGGGCAACTATTATTTTGACAGGGGACTATTCGATAGCGCGCTGGATAACTACAATATACTGGTAATGTTAAGGTCGGCCGACGAAAAAGTAGAAAGTAAAATTGCCCGTATTAATTTGATAAAAAGCGGGGGCGGAGATATGATGGGACAACCAGCAGACCCTAATGCACCCCAGGGCGCAAACCCTGCCATGGCACAGCAAATGATGCCGGCAATGCAGCAGGGCCAACTGCCAAAAGGCGATTATAAATTGTACCTGGATAGCTCTTATACCTACCTCAGGGCAGGCGATACCTTGAAGGCTTTCCGTTGCTACATTATCGCTTTCAGGTTTAATCCCGGTGTAGAAAAACTCTATGCAGAAAGCAGCTTTAATGCGGTGCAGAGTAGGCAATTTGATGATGCCATTAACCAGTACAGCATTTTACTGAAGCTAAACACGGGCAACCCCTACTACTACTTCTACAGGGGCGTGGCACAGTTCAGCAAAAACAATTTAAAAAGCGCGATTGCCGACTGGGAAACAGCCATGAGAACCAACACAAAAGAAATACAGGTGCAGCAATCAGCCTCTTACAACCTTTGCGTAGCCTACGATACATTGGGTAAAGATTCGCTGGCATGGTACTATGTACAAAAGGCAAGGCAGGTAGGATATAAAGTCAATGACGACTTCTATGCCAAACTAAAACGCAAATGGGATAACCACAGGAAATAACGAGGGGAAATTCCAGAGGGGAAATTCCAAAATTTAAATAACAAATTCCAAAGGGAAAACCCAAATTTTAAATAACAAATTCCAAAGTTCAAATGTAGCTTGGGCTTTGCGCTACTTCGCGACGCCTTTGCGCACTTTGCGTTAAAAATTAAATAACCACCGCTGTTAGAAGCACAGAAAAAAAGCGTTTAAAACTAAGGCCACCAGTGTTTGCTGATGGCCTTCATAGTGCATTCTAATGATATCTGCGCTGCTATATTGCAACCTTGGTTTTATCTAGCACATGCATTTGTATGCGGCGCACATAATCGAAATAGCTCTTTTCAAGATTGAAGCGAAACACTGAAAAAGTAATGATGCCGATTGCCAATACAAGACCGCTTACCAGGTGCTCTTGCAAGAAAAATAACACCAAACCAGCTACTATTAACAGTGAACATAAAATAACCATCAGCATCGGCCCGCCCGCATCCAGTTTGCGTATGTGCGATGTTATTTTTATACGCGTATTGCCGCTGCTTTCATCGAGCTCCACATAAGTAATAGGCAGCGTCCGTATCTCGTCAATTTGCTCTGCATGCGGAATGATGCGCAGCTTGTTGTCATTTTTCTCCATTATCTCAAAGTCAAGATTGTGGATGCTTACATGGTTTCCGATAAGCCTGTTTTTCAATGAAGCTTTCGACATTGATGTCTGGCATGAAAAGGTTCTGGTGAACATAGTTTGTAAGTTTTAGGTTTAGAAATCCATACTATTCAACGCATATCTTTTAACTAGGTGCTTTACCATGAAATGCCGGACAATATTACTGGCTGCCGAAGCAAAATTGCTCAGCGGCATTTCCCATATCCCATACATACGAAGTTTCCGTAGCATTAGTTGCATAGCCCCGTAAAGTATCGTGCCCTATGCTTTTATGATATACAACTTGAGAAGCAGAAAAGCGCGACGGCTTTGATACAGACCCCAGCCACATTGGTGGGTCTTCCCGGTTCTGCAGCAGTTGCAGTTGCAATGCCGCCAATTGAAATGTGTTCATAAGATCGCCGTTTAAATAAGCTAAAGAAAAAGGGTTTCATCTCCCGGCTGCAATTGGGGGTATGCCATTTTACATGCGCCTGGCTGACTTAATATAAAGTTACTTCAGCGGTAGACCCTATTCCAAATTAACTTCACTAACGGTCATTTTATTTCACTAACGGCAAAAAACAGGCAGTTTTCGTTGAACAAATGGGTGTGCTTTTAACAATATTGATGCAGCAGCGCTAATCATTTCCACACCAAAAAGATTATCAAGCCGCTAGTAACGCCAGATAAAAAAAGGGGAACATGCTATGTTCCCCTTGCGTTAGTCAATTTATGACACTTTCTTATACTCTTCTTCCGACATTCAAAAAGGTGCGATTACAATTCGTCGCATTATTCGCCGCCTTCTATAGTAAGTTTATTCTCCTTTGCGAATTCGTTCTGCGCGCTGGTTACTTCGCTTTTCAACTCGTCTTCTTTGCGGGCGAGGTCATCAAGCTTGTCTGAAGCAGCTTTTATCTGGTCGTCGGTAGCGGTTGGTTTCAGCTTTTCAAATGGCGCATAGCCGTTGGTTATCATTTGCTTTTCATAAGCCAGCAAAGCCAGCACCCCAGCCCTGTACCTGTTCGATTCGAACACGTCTTTCATCTTCTTCAGTGTCGCAGTTTCTTTATCAACTACCGCATCGAGGTGCGCCCTTAAAGCTTTCAATTCTTCAAAATGCTTGTTGCCATCTTTATACTCAGCCATTTTCTCGCGCCAGTCGCCAGATATGGCCACAACGCTATCTACTACGGCAGCCAGCTTTGTATTCACTTCCGCAGCCGACTGTGCGAACGACTTACCCACCATTAAAAACGCAACAACTATAAAAACAATTAAACGCTTATTCATATTATGCTTTTTAGACGACGAAAATAAGTATTAGTCTGCTAATATTCAAGCAGTAACGGAAAGCATAAGAATTGGAATGTAAATAGCCTGAGAAAGAATGTAAATATTATATCGTTTCCAGCCAATGCCATCAGGTAAAAAATTGTCATACCCTCACTATCTACTTACGTCTATCTACCGTCTACTATCTACTTGCAACTTACGACTATCGACTTACAACTTACAATTTATGACTCACGACTTACGACTTACGACTATCGACTTACGACTAATTAAAACATCACACACTTTTCAGGGAAGCTTGCTGCGTGGCGCAAAACGAGATTGCGGATAAAATCATTATCCTGTAGAGGCTCCAATACCTTTTGTAGATTGTCAATTGTTTTCAGTTGTTCCTTTCTATCGGTCAGGTAGCCCATACCGAAAAAATTCCCCTCTTTAACCAATATACAGCTGTGCTCATTATCTTCAATACCCTTATCGACTAATGCGAATGTAGGCAGGTTGCCACGCATCCATTGAAGCGCATTTTCCGCCTTTTCGTTATACACTTCTACCGCATCGTGGCTTTCGCAATTACAGTCAATAGAAATATTGCATAGCCTGTTGCACAGGCCAAATTCGCGTATCAATTCCCGCAACTGGTTCTGCCCTTCTGTAATGGTATTAAAAGTATATACTGGCTTAGCAGCTTGCCTGTTTTTTTCAATGGCAAAGCGCTTATAGCCACTCCTGTCTTCATAAACAAATAACCCGAACTGGGGCAAATAGCCCCGTTGGCTGCGATTATGAATAGGCCACAACCTGCGAATTTCGCTGCTTTCCAGTATGTGGGCCATCAATTCAGTGGCGCATTGTTTGTAGCTTATTTTTTGTGTCTCCTTTAAAAAATCCTGTTTCTGGCGGTTTATTTTGTTGTTGCTGAAATGGCTCTTTACCCGCTTGCGGATATTCACTGCCTTGCCTACATAAATAACTTTACCGGCAGCATTGTAAAAATAATACACACCAGGGCAGCTCGGCAATTTCGCTATGTCATCTACCGGCAAATGCGGAGGCAGGTATTGCTCGCCGGTCTTAATTTTCAGCATCTTTGGTATATCGCCGTTCACATCTTTTTCAACTATCATAGCCAGAAGATCTGCAGTAGCCAGGGCATCACCACCCGCGCGGTGGCGCATGGTGTGCGTAATACCCAGTTGGTGGGTTAGCTTACCTAAACTATAGCCATTAAGCCCCGGTATTACCTTTCTTGCAAGCCTTACGGTACATAGCTTTTTGCTATTCAGTTCATACCCCGCACTATCCAGGTGGTGCTTAACAAACGAGTAGTCGAAATTTACATTGTGGGCTACAAAAACCTTGTCCTGCAACAACTCATGCACCTGGCCGGCAATCTCTTCGAACGAAGGTGCATTAACCACCATGCTGTTGGTAATGCCGGTGAGCCGCTCAATAAAATAGGGAATGGACACCTGCGGATTAACGAGGCTTTCGTAAAAATTAAGCACCTGTTTGCCGTCGTGTATCACTATAGCAATCTCAGTTATGCCATTGGCTGCAGCATAACTTCCGGTGGTCTCAATATCAACAACTGCATAAAGCATCAGGATGTTAAAGTTACGGGATATGCCATAAACACCGAAACTTGTTTATTAAGGAAAGCTTAAACTGGCACTATCAACGCCAAGGTTGTCCATTTGTTAATTACTATCACGCCGAATCAAAAAAAGTCTGGACCCTCTTTTTATTAAATATTGTTATAATCTTTTACTTACCAAAACGCAGACATCTCCGGCACAAAAATAGTATCAAACGATGTGTAAGAAAAACGTTATACTCATTACTTTCACTGTGTGAAAACAATTGGGATAAATTGGCATAATACTTTTTGGGTGGCGGAGATCAATCCATTACGATATCAAACCTCCCATCAGTTATGTGCACCACACTATCGTCAGTGTTTACAGCATCAAAAGCGAATATGCCTGAACATATTCCATTCTCAAAGTAATCAACATTTATCGTGCCTTGGTGTATTGAATTTACACTATACATGTTATAATCCGAAAAGAACGCTTCATATGGATACTGGTCAATGATATTATAAATTCCAGTAACACTATTGAATTTGAAGTATATTTTCAATCTGTAAAGTCGATCTTCTGTTGTTCCATCAATTATCAAATCATTATTCAGGGTATAATAGCAGTTGGCACCTACCGAATGCTTGTACACTAAACTTCTGTAGCCCGAGATGACAATAGCCCTTCCATTGACTCTAAAAGCGATAAAGTTCTTACCTGAATGCGTTGCCGGCGGAAGCTCGGGCTCGGTGCTTGCTTTATTACAAGTTGAAAAGAATAAAAGGATAGGTATAAAACATAAAGATGTCAAAAATGGCCTAAGCAATAACGATGCCGTTTTCAGAAGACTGGAGTAAGTTAAGGGATGACTTGGCATAAACGGATTTTGAGAGCTAAGAATTTGCTAGTTGGATAGACAGTAAAATTTGATGTGTCGGTGTTAATCCATAACGATATCAAACCTCCCATCAGTTATGTGCACCACACTATCGTCGCTGTTTACAGCATCAAAAGCGAATATGCCTGAACATATTCCATTCTCAAAGTAATCAACATTTATCGTGCCACTATGTGCTGAACTTACTCTAAAAAATTTGTCTACAAATGGCTGAGATGGTATACCATCTGAAAATGAAGCCTCGTACGGAAACTGATCGATAATATTATATTTTCCTGGAGAATTATTCGATTTAAAAAGAATTTCCAAACTGAACATCTTGTCTTGTGTCGTTCCGTCAATTACTAAATCATCATTCTGAAAATAATAACAGTTAGCACCTCTGGCATGCTTGTACACTAAATTTCTGTCCCCCGAAATGATAATAGCCTTTCCGTTGACTCTAAAAGCAATAATATTCTTACCTGAATGCGTTACAGGCGGAAACTCGGGCTCGTTGCTTGCTTTATTACAAGTTGAAAAGAATAAAAGGATAGGTATAAAACACAACAGTTTTAAAGGTTGATCAAATAAATTTTTCATGGCGATATAGTTTTCAAAGACTATTAAATTCGATTTTGATTTACCTGCGTAATTAAACAACTATTATTGTCATTTCGCCTAACAGCAGCCACACTAGCCCGAAGGGCTTAACCAATAATAACCTCCGGTGCAACCGGAGGCAAACTAAATAGTCATGCCAACCCCGAATGGGGTTGAACAACCTACAGCAAATATTTTTCGTTAAATTCTACACCATTTTCCATTAGCAATCTTTTGTATTCATCATAAAAGGTTTCTGTTTTATGATGCTCCTTTTGATTTTTGATATAGTTGACAATCATTTCCTTTTCCCTTATTGAATATGTAAACGCTCCGTAGCCTTCTTGCCAACCTTTGAAGTCAGTAAAATTACCGGACTCTTTCATCCAAACGCTACTGGCCACCTTAATTTCTTTCACATGATCCGCCAAAGAAATTGAAGGGTGCAAGTCAGAAAAAATATGAATGTGGTCGGCAACACCATTAATGCGATAGAGCGTACAATTATTGTTTTTAACGATGCCCCACATATACCTGTAGAGTTCGTTACAATATGCCTCTGTAATAGTAGGTTCCCTATTTTTCGTTCCGAAAACAATTTGGTAAAAAATCTGCCTATAACTCATAATGGGTATCATTCTGACGTTAGTTCAACCCCATTCGGGGTTGGTGTTTTTTATCACTTGACCTCCGGTTGCACCGGAGGCTACTATAGTTTTAGCCCTTCGGGCTATAGCATCTTAAAAATACGAAAAAAAATCATCCACTCGATTAGCCCAAGCTAAAGAAGAGGGGTACAAGAACTTTGCCGAAAACGCATCGTAAAAAACAACATGCTCCTGCAAATGCAGTAACTATTTGCCATTCTTTAGATAAACTCATTATAATTCCCTTGTCCTTTGCCACTTAAATCGACCTAGCCCGAAGGGCTTAACCAAAAATAACCTCCGGTGCAACCGGAGGCAAACTAAATAATCATGCCAACCCCGAATGGGGTTGAACAACCTACAGCAAAATATTTCTCGCTAAATTCTATGCCATTTTCCATTAGCACCAGTTCAACCCCATTCGGGGTTGGTGTTTTTTATCACCTGACCTCCGGTTGCACCGGAGGCTACTATAGGTTTAGCCCTTCGGGCTATAATGTTCTTGATTTTTCTCACATGCTATTTACTCTGTCTAGCAGCAGGCGAGTTAGGTTCTCATATTCCCTTACCCCCACTCCACTACTCCTTAACCGCTTTTATGCTTTCATGTACATCACCTGTAGAAATTTCGATAGTGTATACGCCCTTGGCTAAACCTGCCGCATCAACAACATCCTGGTTTGCCAGGCTTCGGATGAGCTTTCCGGTTATGTCCATTAGCTTCACGGAGAATTTATCCGGTTTCTGCCCGTTGAAAACCAATTTCCAGGCATCAGTAGCAGGGTTAGGGTACAAACTCACTAATTTGTTTGCCTTTGCAATATCCTGTAAGTTATTCACTATTGGTTTCTCTTTCTTCAAGCCAATTTCCCATAAGCCTCTGCCATAGGTCGCTGCCCTGATTTTATAGTTTTTGTAGTTAATATCCAGATCATCAACTATCACATTTGGCAAACCTGTATTATACAACGTCCAGGTAGTATCGCTATTATCGCGGTAATACACACCCATATCATTACCCACAAACAAAGCACCCGGCGTAGTGCTGTCACTCGCAATACAGTTGGCCGGCACATTAGGTAAACCAGCGCTGATGTTCATCCATGAGGAGCCACCATCTATGCTCTTAAATACTTTATTGCCGGCACTGTAACCCGATGTTGTCACGTATACGGTATTAGGGTCGCGATGGTCAACGGCAATAAAAGTCTTCGCAACTGACGAAGGAATACCGGCCGCGATGCTGGTCCAGGTATGGCCGTAGTCAGTCGATTTTTGCAACCGGGTGTAATCGCCCGCATACAAAACATTTGGCGCCGAAGGTGCAACCGCCAGCGAAGTAGCGCCGCCAGTAAACATAAGCCCAGTGGTAAGGCTGTTAATGGTAAAGCCACCATCATAAGACACTTCAACGTTCTTTAGGCCAAAATATACAGTATCTACGCTGTTAGGGCTATACACTACTGGTGTTACCCACGCGCCGGTACCTGCATCAGCATAGGTTATACCATTGAAAGTGCTCCCTCCGTCTGTAGAAATAAAGAAGTTTCCGTATTGGTAAGAACTGATCTGGTAATTATCATCTTTAGGTGATATCGCATTGTCCATACCATCTCCACCGGTAACCCAACTCCAGTTAAGGGCCGGGTCGCGTTGAAACGTGCCGTTGTCCTGCAAACCGCAAAGCACCATATTGGTATCCTGGTGTGATGCGCTCACCCTGTATATCTGCGATATGGTGAGCCCGTTGCCGAGGTTATACCATTTACCGCCGCCATTGTAACTAACGGCTAAGCCACCGTCGTTACCTGCATAAATTGTAGAGTTAGAGCTTGATGCCCTTGGCGCACGCAACGGGTTCATGGTGCAAACATGGAAATCGACATGCACCGTATGTGAATTATCAACCACCGACCACGAATTGCCATTGTTAGTAGAGCGCGCCATGTTTTTGCCAAACGCCATTATGTAATTGGAATCGACCGGCGAAACCGCCAGAACCCTATCGTAATAACCATAAAATGCTGCTGCGGTGGCAGGCGAGGCGCTGGTTGCAGTAAAAGTAAGCCCACTGTTATAAGAGCGCTTTACAAGGTTGGAATTAGTGAGCACCCAAATGCTCTTAGGCGAAGCTTTCGAAACCGCAATAGTGCACCTGTCATCCGCGTTAATATTAGGGTAAAGCGTATCCCAAGACACACCGGCATCATAAGAAACGATCAGGTTAATAGAATCTATAGCATAAACAGTATCAGGATTTGTCGGGTGGAACGCCATAGAGTAAATATGACCCGGCGCTACCGTCGTCCAGGTTGTGCCGGCATCTGCCGATCGCTTTAAACCGTTGCGGGTAGCGGCCATCAGCACATTCGTTTTATTCGGGTGCATCAGTAGCTTCTGTATCATATCCTTGCTGGACTGTATGTAGCTGAGGCCGGTAGTGGTCCAGGTATGGCCGGTATCGGTACTCATCATTACACCGGCAGTGTATAAGCCACCCCAAAACATATTGAAGCTGCCATTTTCGTAGCCATAACCATCGCCTGTCGCAGCAAAAACCGTATCGAGATGATAAGGGTTTACAACTATATCGGCAATACTCATTGACGGGAAATTATCGGTATTCGAGAACCAGCTTGCGCCGTGGTCGCGACTTACCCAAACGCCACCACAGGCCGTACCTACAAAAAGAAAGTTCGTATCCTGGGCCGGGTTTATTATGCAATTAACCCTGCCGATGCCGTTGTAATTGGTCGGCACTCTATTGGGACCTATTGGCTTCCATACCAGCGGTGTCGCGGTTGTTTTATGTACGCTCTTTGCGGCTTGCTTTACTTCGTTGCGCGCGCGCAACAGCACATCAGGCTTTGGCAGATCGCCCGTTGGGTAGGTGCGGGCCTCCATATTAAAAAACCACCGGTTAAAACACGCCAGCTCATTATCTTCCCCTTCCTCTTCGTGTTCAGTCGGATTATGCAGTACCTGCTGGAGATACTGCTGCTTTATGGTGTAAATATTATCGGGCTTTGATGGTGCATTTTTTTGCTGTGCAATAACAGCACCAAATAACATAGATAGGGCAATGGTAAACGATAGCCTGCGCATGAAGTTCAAATTTGAATAAAGGTAATAAAAATAATTTCATCAAGAACAGTTGAGGGAAGCCGGTATTACTTTTAGACCAACACCTGCAGGATAGACCGTGCAAATGTTTTTTTATAAAAATGCAGCCCGACACATAGCTTTCAAACAACTTTATATATTTTTGTTGACGGCATTAATTAGAGCGATGCTATTTTACAGGAAAAACTAATACTAACATCATGATAAAAGGTCTCCTTTCACTGTGCATATTATTTGCTGCATTTTCATCAACACAAGCCCAAACGCTGCGTATAAGAAGCAATAGCGTTGAAAACCTTCATATTGTTGCCGTTGGCACGGATAAAGAAGGACATAAGACATCAAAAATGCTCTATGACTTTACCGGTGACCAATGGAGGACTTTAAGTTTTTACGAACTGAAGTATGGTTATGATGCCTACCACAATCGTGAAATGACCCATGATGGTTACGACCCTACCCAGGGCTGGACCAAGCTGATGATATACGATAACAGCAATACCCTGTATGGCAGCATTGACCTTACCAAACCCACTACACGAGTATCCGTTGGCAACGCAAAAGTATGGGCCAAAGTAAAACAGAAAACTGAAAGGGACTATCTGATAACCGACGTAATTCTGAATGACGATTAATTCGACAATTTGCTAATTCGGCAATTCGACAATGAACAATATTTAAAAAGGGTATTGAGGCGCGGCTTCAATACCCTTTTTGTTTGTGTGTAAAATAAATGGTGACTTCGCGCCTTCTCTGCGAAAATCTCCGCGACCTCTATGTGAAGCCTTGATTCGCCGTTGTTGGTTTTCGCAGCGACAACCGGGGAGCGTGCTGCAATCATTGGCAAATTGTCAAATTCCCAAATTGTCGAATTTAATCCACATCCTCACCCATACCACTACCCCATGGGAAAGTCTCTGCATTCTTGCTCATTTCCCAGAAGAATTTGGTGCGCTTTTTGTTGAAGTTGCCAACTTCGTTCATGGTTTCTGAATCGTACAGACGACCATTGATCATAGTGTAATGCAGGCTCTCGGTATTGTAGATGTTATCTAATGGGTTTTTATCCATTACCAGTATGTCTGCCAATTTACCCGGCTGCAATGAGCCTATCCAATTATCTAATCCCAAGCTTACTGCCGGATTGATTGTCGCAGTGCGTAGCGCTTCCATTGGTGTCATTCCACCTTGTGCCATCATCCATATCTCCCAATGCGCGCCTATGCCTTGTATCTGGCCATGTGCACCCATGTTCACCCTTACACCTGCATCCGACAGCTTCTTAAGGCTGCGCGATACCTGCATAAAGCCGTTTTCATATTCTTCTTCCGGAGCCATAGTACGATGGCGGCTGCGGGTATCGATAACCGAGCGTGGCGTAAACCTTAGCAGTCTTTCTTTCTCCCAAACATTGGTATGCTGGTACCAGTAATATTCGCCGCACAGAGCGCCATAACTCACAATAAGGGTTGGCGTATTGGCAGTACCCGAACGCTTCCACAGTTGCACCACATCATCATACAAAGTAGCCACCGGGATGTTGTGTTCAATTGTAGTATGCCCGTCCAGAATCATGCCCAGATTATGGAAGTAGAACGAACCGCCCTCAGGCACCACTTCCATCTTCAATTCACGGGCCGCCTCTATTATCATTTGGTTCTGTTCGCGGCGGGGTTGGTTGTAGCTTTTTACGCTAAACGCACCAAAGGCCCTGGTGCGCCTTAGCGCACTCTTGGCATCTTCATAATTATTGATAACGGCCTTAAAGTCGCCATCAGCGCCGTATAAAATAGTACCGGTCGAAAATATTCTTGGTCCAACCATTGCACCCGTTTTCACCAACTCACTCTGTGCAAAAGTCACTTCGCTATTAGCAGAAGGATCGTGCGTGGTAGTAACACCATAAGCCAGATTAGTATAATAAGGCCAGTGTTTATCAGGCGTCAAACCGCTGCGGAAATGCCCTACGTGCGCATGCGCATCAATAAAGCCCGGCATAATGGTTTTGCCACTGCAGTCAATTTCCTTAGCACCTGCCGGCACCTTTACATCCTTACCAATAGCCTTTATAAGATTGCCTTCTGTTACAACGGTACCATTCTCTATCACTTCGCTGCCATTCATAGTTATGATGCGCGCATGGGTAAAGGCAATACTACCTGTCGGCTTATCTTGCTTTGCGGTAAGCCCTATGCTGATACCGCTTTCCGGTATTTTAAATAAAGAATCCGCCTTACCTGATACGAATCCGAAACGCTCATCTAAATTAATAGAATAGTATTGGTCGCCAAGGGTGTAATGCAGTTGTTTGCTGTCGCCACTCCATTGCAGGTTAAAGCCTGCATCTTTGCTCACACACCTTACCGGGAAATCACTGGAATCAGCGCTCAAATTAATAACCTTGCCTGTATGCGGAAACGGCGCCACATATACCTGATGCAGGTGCACATAGGCTACCCATTCGTTATCTGGAGATACAGTGAATTGCCCGGCATAAGTGCTCTTAAAAATATTCCTTTCATCGCTGCCATCCAGTTTGCAGCTGTTGAATTGTTTATCAGGATGATCTCCCGCCTGATAGTAGATGCGGCTACCATCGGCGCTGAAAACCGGATCGCTACCTTTATCGGTAACAAATCTCTCCGTCAGTTCCGCCGATATAGTATAAATTCCCGGCTTAACGGTGTAAGTATTACCCATTACATTGCTGCTTCCCTCCTTGTAGAAAACGATATCTCGCCCATCAGGAGAAAACGATGGCGTGCGATACAGTCCTTTTTTAGTGGTAATTGCTTGCGGATCATTACCGTTCATATTTACCATATTAATACTGCCCGTTGCAGAATCACTCCAGGTCACATAAACCAGATTCGAGCCATCATGAGAAAAACACGGCTCTGCCTCTTGTACTTTGGCTTTCGTAAGGCGCACCGGCTTACCGTTTGGCAGCGCTTTTTTATACAGGTGGCCCAGTGCATTAAATACCAGCCACTTCCCATCCGGACTCGTTACGGCATTGCGGATAACATGCACGGTAAACTCATTTTCATTCAGGTTCTGAGGAAACCTCACCGCATCCGTAATATGTGTTTTTACATTGCAGCTAAAAGGAATAACCTTTGCTTCATTGGCGCCTTTGGCATCTACCTTCATTATCTTGCCGTTCGCCCAAATTACGATGCTCTTGTCGCCGGGCATCCAAGCAAAACCGGTATAGATACCGAACACCGTCCATGCTTCCTGCTGGTCTTTCGATAGCTTGTCGTAAATAGGCCATTCTTCGCCAGTAGCCAGGTTACGCAGGTAAAGTACTGATTTGGTACGTACCCTTTTTACAAATGCCATTGTTTTGCCATCATGCGATATTTGCGGACGAACAGCGCCGCCCGGACCGCCGGTTACGGTTTCATTCGTGCCGGTTTCCCTGTCAAAACGCTTAATAACAAATATCTGGCTATTGGGGTCTTTATTATACTGGAAGAAGCCTCCCGGATACATGTCTTCACTATAGTACACATACTTGCCGTCAGGACTCATGCAAGGCTCGTTAAGGTCCTGCTGGTCGTTTTTGCGTGCTGTCAGTTGCAAGCCGCTGCCACCGTTTACATGATACATCCACAATTCGCCTGCGCCCAGTGAGCGGGTGCTGGTAAAGTGTTTGCGCGCAATCACATATTTGCCATCGGGCGTCCAGGTTGCATTATTCAGCAGTCGGAAAGTTTCTTTGGTAAGCTGGCGGGCATTGCTGCCATCGCGGTTCATGAGCCAGATATTATCTCCACCACCCGCATCGCTGGTAAACAGTATTTTCTTGCCATCCGGGCTATAACGCGGCTGAACTTCCATTGCCATACCGGAGCGCAACACCTTTGCATCGCCACCGGTAACAGGCATGGTATAAATATCACCCAACAGATCGAACGCTATTTCCTTTCCATCAGGACTCACATCAAGATTAAGCCAGGTGCCTTCGGTCACAGTAAAGGCTACATCTTTACCCGGTCCACCCGGATTATTTACATCCCACTTTTTCTTATCCTCAGCATGCGCACCCGAAATAGCCAGGCAAGCCAACACTATGCCGCACCCAACGGCCCTTATTTGACGATTTACAAACATGGGTTAAAGATAATGGGTAAAGCGCAGAAAGTTAAGGGGAGGATTGTGGGGATAAATCCATAATAATTTAAAATGTGTTATAAATCCCTACGAAGCCCTCAAAGGGCGAGAGATTCAGTCCCAAACATACCGTTCGTCATAATCAACTTCATACTTTTTCAAAAATTCCCTGTATTCTTCCTGATAAGTCTTCCTCATGTGATGTTCATGCTGATTGCTTATGTAAACAACCACTGCAGCAACGTGGGACGGGCTAACCGAAAACGCACCGTAACCGTCCTGCCAATAAAAATCACCCAGTGATTCATCCTTTGACTTCATCCACCTAGAAGAACGAGATTTCAACTCTTCCATTAATTTTACTAATGCGATCTTTTTTGACAACATACAGAGTATGTGTACATGGTCGACGAAACCACCAATCTTAATAGGCGAGCATTCAAGATTCTTACAAATACCTCCCAGGTAACCATATAGCCCTACATCATAAGGTGGATGAATAAGAGACTGCCGATTCTTAGTCGAGAAAATGATGTGTATATAGTTATTTACAAGAGATTGGCCCATAGCCGTTGCCGCAAAATTTATGAAATAATATTACGCCGTTTCAGGGCTTGTGCTTTGCATGCTACGACGATGGGCTAACACCCATCGCTCTTGGACGATCGCCCTTTCAGGGCTGTACAATTAAAACACAAAACAACATAACTTTATAAAAATAAGAAGAATAATCAATTAAACAGAGAACCTTGTAAGAGCAAAATTCAATAGCGATAGGTGTCAGCCCATCGATAACGAAAAACGAACCCAAGACCTGAATGGGCGCAATTCAATAGCGATGGGTGTTAGCCCATCGATAACGAAAAACGAACCGAAGCCCTGAAAGGGCGCAATTCAATAGCGATGGGTGTTAGCACATCGATAACGAAAAATGAACCCAAGACCTGAATGGGCGCAATTCAATAGCGATGGTGTCAGACCATCGTTAGCGAAAAACGAACCAAAGCCCTGAAAGGGCGCAATTCAATAGCGATGGGTGTTAGCCCATCGACAACGAAAAATGAACCAAAGCCCTGAAAGGGCGCAATTCAATAGCGATGGGTGTTAGCACATCGATAACGAAAAACGAACCAAAGCCCTGAAAGGGCGCAATTCAATAGCGATGGGTGTTAGCCCATCGATAACGAAAAATGAACCCAAGACCTGAAAGCGCGCAATTCAATAGCGATGGGTGTTAGCCCATCGATAGCGAAAAACGAACCAAAGCCCTGAAAGGGCGCAATTCAATAGCGACTGGTGTCAGATAGGTATCAGACCATCGATAGCGAAAAACGAACCAAAGCCCTGAAAGGGCGCAATTCAATAGCGATAGGTGTCAGACCATCGATAGCGAAAAACAAACCAAAGCCCTGAATGGGCGCAATTCAATAGCGATGGGTGTTAGCCCATCGATAACGAAAAATGAACCCAAGACCTGAGAGGGCGCAATTCAATAGCGATAGGTGTTAGCCCATCGATAACGAAAAACGAAACAAAGCCCTGAAAGGGCGCAATTCAATAGCGATGGGTGTCAGCCCATCGATAACGAACAACGAACCCAAGACCTGAAAGCGCGCAATTCAATAGCGATGGGTGTTAGCCCATGGATAACGAAAAACGAAACAAAGCCCTGAGAGGGCGCAATTCAATAGCGATGGGTGTTAGCCCATCGATAACGAAAAACGAACCCAAGACCTGAAAGCGCGCAATTCAATAGCGATGGGTGTTAGCCCATGGATAACGAAAAATGAACCCAAGACCTGAGAGGGCGCAATTCAATAGCGAT
>CANFKC010000001.1 GCA_947447265.1 Chitinophagaceae bacterium | reverse complement strand
GGGCAATACCATAGCGTTAGCCCTCATAAGTTACCCAACTATGTAGCTGAATTTGTGTACAAATACAATAACCGTAAAGACAATGAAGCTATGTTCCACGAATTACTATCACAACTCTTTCAACCAATTACTTTATAGTTCCGTAAATATATCCGGCAATGGCAAAATTTATTAGCATATTTAGACTTTTTTTCGTTTTTCTATTGCTCCTTTCCCTTGGAAATGAATCATTTGCCCAACACTTCAACTGGGTAAAGTATCCA
This sequence comes from Chitinophagaceae bacterium, assembly GCA_947447265.1. Lineage (GTDB taxonomy): Bacteria > Bacteroidota > Bacteroidia > Chitinophagales > Chitinophagaceae > Flavipsychrobacter. Next base: position 205,774 of record CANFKC010000001.1, on the reverse strand, counting down.
AGTTGTAAACTACCCGATTCACCTACGATCGCTGCAATGGAAGGTTGGAAATTGGGATTAGCTGAACCGAATAAGTTGTGTTTTGCTGGAGTATCTCTTCATCTTGACTCTATCCGATTTGGATCGCACGTAGTAACTGATACTACATCTCTTTTTAAAATGTTTGTTGGGAAAATTGACTCTAGTGGTTCCTTTGTGTGGGTGAGGGTGTCGGATTCATCAGATGTAGCTCCCCTTGATGTTTGTGCAGACTCAAAAGGGAATGTATTTCTGTTGGCAGATTTCGATAGCCTTAAGTGTAATATCGGAGGGGTGTCGGTAACTGGGGAAGCGGCCAAGATATGCCATATATTGTGCAAATTTGACCCATCGGGCAACGTTGCATGGATTAAAAAAGTCGCGGCATGGAGTACTCTATCGGGTCCTTTCACGCTACCTCAGGGTGGCGCGATTACTTTAGATAAATATGGAAATATATACGTGGGTGCAAGTTATAGTTTGCCAAATATAGTAGTAGGAGGAGATACATTGCCCGGATATGGAGGAACGGCTCTTATTAAGTTTGACACCGCTGGAAATGTATTGTGGGTAAAAGCTTATTCATCAACAGCAGGTGGTTACATTACCAAAATTGTATGCGACAACAATGATAATGTTTATTATTTGGAATATCGAGGTTCAGGGGTATTGGTGAAGCATAATAGCCATGGCACTTTGATCTTTTACAATTCTATTGGCGATCCGGTAGCAACTGGCATGGCAATCGATAATTTGGGTGGAATATATACGAGTGGCTGGTTTTCATCAGACTCGGTCAGAATTGGAAGCTATGTTGTTCATCGGAACGGCGTTTATAATTCAGCCTTTGCAAAATTTGATACAGGCGGACATATACAATGGCTAAAATCAGCCATAGGTTCAGGAAATCGTACTTATGAAGTTAGTACCGATACCTGTGGTAACGTCTTTTTTTCCGGTGAAATTAGTAATTTTCCTTGGCTTGATTCCATATCTTTCGATGGTCATTCCTACCGGTATGACACTACCGCATATGGTAACGAGTATATTTGCCAGTATACAAATGCTGGAACGTTTATCAGTTGCTTTCAACTGGCGGGTAGCGGCGATGATATTAGCAATGTACTGTGCGATAACCAAGGACATATATACCTATCGGGAGATTTCGTAACGCATCCAAACGACTCACTTATATGGGGGAATACTATACTTACTGCTCCGCATGCACTTGAGTACTTTTTTGTGGCTAAATACGCATATGATTCAGCCGCCTGCATGCCATATACGCATCATATAAATAGTATTGAGCATGTTGCTGACATACGCACTAATTTAATTTATCCAAATCCCGCTACAGCCTCTGTCCATATTCATTGTCCTGAGTGCGCCCCCCAGGCAAGTAATGTTTCCTTGATTGATATGTATGGTAGGGCAATTATACCATGTACACCATTGTCCGTTGAATACAACCTAAAAACTTCAGACATACCGGATGGTGTTTATTTATTGAAAATCGTTAATCTTGAACAAACGGAAACACACAAAATATACATCAGTCACTAGTCATTGCTGTTAACCCCTATCCTCTATAACACGTCTCCCGCCTTTTGGCACGAAACTTGCTTTGTCATAACTATCTCATATTATTGGTTATGGCTCACACACTCACTCCGCCAAATAAGAATAAATTTGCTGCTACACTCGCGTTCAGTTTGGTAGCGATTGTGTTTTGTAATTTCAGTGCGTTTGCCGGCGTGTCGGGTCATTCCCACGCACATAGTAGCAGCCACCATAGTTCGGGGGCGCATTGCCATTCCGGTGGGCATTCCAGGTATCATTCCAGCCATCGTGGTGCACATTGTTACAGGCGGAGCGGTGTTTATAACGGGCCAAGCAACAACAGGTTTTCTTTCAGTTTTGGTTTGCCTACTATGGCGGTAGATGTTGACCAGCATTACCACATGGATGAACCCGATGTTTTGGTAAATGGTGTATGGTACAGCAATCCGGGTGGTGCGCCGCTTGATGCAAAAGTGCATAGCCGCATCAGCAGCACCTGCACCTATAGTTTTACTTTGGGGTACTCAGTTCCGGTTGTAAAGTTCGGCAGGCGCAGTTGCATTGCAGTAGAAGCCAATGCAGGGTTCGATTTTTATCACTGGAATTCCGGCACCATCCGCTATTCTGAAAATACTACGGTGTTTGATAGTGCGTATTCCCTCAATTTTAATGTTCCCATAGGTCTGGCTTATCAATTTGGTGGACAGGTTGATAAGCAAACGAATTTTATATTCAGTATTGGTGCGGGCGGAGCACTAACTGTAGCTAATTCGAAATTTGTAACCATCGATTCGCGGGTAGCCTGCAGGCCATACGTAATGGCCGAAGTAGGCGTGTTTGCCGGCGTTCCCATCAAATTAAGGGCGACAGCCTACCTTGGCGATATGACGCTTATTGATAGAACTAAGGCCAGCCTTTACGATGCTGATGCTGCTTATGGCAACATAGACGGCAAGCTCAACCTGAAAATGACCGGACATACAGCATTTAATGTTTCCCTCATTTTTGTTCCTGGTTTTCATAACGCCTGGTATCAATAGCAACTCATGAAACACTACAGTTTTATTGTGGCAGTACTATTGGCGGTCATCGCTGTTTTTGGCGCAGGCAACGTATACGCAGGTTTCCATTGCAACCAGGCTCCGCAGCAGGTAATGGCTGTTTCCAATGCCGCACAGACGGACGGCGGGCAAAGCCTGTTTGCAGATTACAGCCAGCCATACTTTCCACGCAGGTATCGCATGCGGCAAGATAAAAGTGTAGCTATGGAGGCATTTTACCTGGGCCTTGCGGGTGTGGGCATCTTTACCTGGTTCGTGTTATCAATCCAGTTTTTTCTGGCTGTGGAGTTTGCATTCTGGATAGTCGCTGCATTGGTTTTTCTATTCGGTACGGAAGCCTTCTGGGGTGGTATTGACGTATTGAAAGAAGGGCTTCCCGGGCGGTTCTTCGCAGTGATGGCGGTTATTTTCGGTATCATAACAGTCATTCCGCCTGTAGAGTGGGTGCTGATGTATATAGAATCAATTATTGAAAGAGCCCTGGGCAAGTTTGATCGGTTCATAGATAGATTGATATTCGGCAAGAACTACCACCCCTATTACACCACAAGGCGGACCGTGCATATAAGGCGGCCTTATTACAGGTGGTTTAGAGCATCTTTCAGCTGATGAATTTAGTGCGCAAAAAAGGTGCACCTTTGCTTTAAATGAAGGTTGCGTTATGAATTTGTTTGGCCCCGACCCGACCCATAATTTATTGCCTTGCGATGGCATTGCTAGCTACTTCGGTTCCGTTATTGCCGCGCCCCAGGCAGACCGGCAACTCGATGAGCTGCTGCGCAATACGGCATGGAAAAACGATGAAGCGATCATATTCGGGAAGCACATTGTTACTAACCGGAAATCAGCGTGGTATGGCGATGCTGCCTATAGCTACACCTATTCTAAAATAACCCGTACAGCATTGCCCTGGACGCCAGAACTAGTTCAACTTAAGCAATTGGTGGAATCGCTTACAGAGAGCCCCTATAATTCATGCCTGCTTAATTTATATCATGATGGTAATGATGGCATGGGTTGGCATAGCGATAACGAGCCGGAGCTTGCACCCAACGCACCAATTGCTTCACTCAGTTTTGGTGCAGAACGTAAATTTTCATTGAAGCACAAAGTGAGCGGCGAAACAATTTCTATTATGCTTGAAAGCGGCAGCCTGCTGCTAATGAAAGGCACCATACAGACCCATTGGCTGCACAGCGTTCCTAAAACTAAAAAGGTTATGCAGCCAAGGGTGAACCTCACCTTCAGAAAAATGAGGTAATAGTAAGTGTTGTTATTTAATAAACTTTCCGCTGGCAGTACTGCCGGTTTTTGAATCATTCGTCCTGTAAAAATAAAGTCCCGGTGCCGTTATTTTATCAGCGATCAAAATGCTATTCCCGCCTTTTATTTCCTGGCTGTAAACCACGCTTCCATCTACTTTTGTAATGGTCACCGCACCTTCAAAGTTTGCAGGCAAATACAGGCGTGTAGCCTCATTCACAGGGTTAGGGTACAGTGCAGGCTGCGCAACATTCAGCCCTACATTCGCAACGCTTAAACCAAAGCTTTTTGTGCAGCTGGCAGTATTATCAAAGTAGTAAATCGGGTTGCTGCTGAAAGTTGGTCTTATGCTCTTATTTTCGAAACAAACGACCTCGCCATATATCTCGAATGTGAAAGGGAAATCAGGGAACATAGGCGTACTTAAACACCCGAGCCCTTCTAATACTTTATAGTCAGTGAGCATCATGCCGGTGCTCGCAACAGAATCGGCCCATATACCATGCATATCCCACAGCTTATACCAGCTGCCATTCATTTGTATAGAATCGATAGCGGTTACTACGTGGCGTGCATAATGGGTTTTTATGGTATCGCCCATTTGCAGCTTATAGTCGTATACCAGGTGCTCATTGGTGTCATAGTCGGGTGCGTGGTTCGATATTGCATACACTTTATGCGTAACAGTATCTTCCCGCACTACCGAACCTTGCAGTACATTACCGGCAAAATGCCACATTTGGCTACCAATTGCGCGGTCGGGATCAAATGAAATTACCTTCCAGTAATTAGAGGTATCAGTAAAATGTATACGCTGGGCGAATGTAGCGGTACAGGAACATGCGAGGGCAAATAGGAAAATAAGACGCTTCATAATAGAGGTTTTATAGATGAATAGATGTTACAAATATATGCATTTTATCTAGTTTGTTGTGCCAGAGCAATAAAATTGCAAAGGGCACCCGTTTGACGGATGCCCTTTGTATAGAATTTGGTTGATGACCTGTTTATTCAGTTATCACAATACGGGTGGTATATCGCTCGTTATTCAGCATAGCTGAAAGCATGTATACCCCTGCCGGTAAGTTGAGACTTGTTGAAGTTGTTTTGTTGCCTTGCAACTTTATTTCCTGTACCTGTTCGCCAAGCATATTGGTAATAACAACATCAGCCATATCATTAGTGCTGAATGGCAATGTTACATTGAATATACCTTTACCCGGATTAGGGTAAACACCGATTGAGTTGTTGTTACTGTTTACTTCGGTTACCGCGGCTGATGAGTCGCAAACAACTACTGTTACATCAAAAGTTGCAGTACTTGTGCCGCAGGCATTACGTACGGTATAAGTTACTGTTGCGGTACCTACTGTAATACCAATAACAGAACCCGCTATAAGCGGACCAACAACGAAATAGCCTGCGAGCGTTGTGCTCCAGGTGCCGCCAGGTAATGGGTCCAGCAAAATTGATGTTGCGCCCTGGCATAAAGTTGCGCCACCAATAATAGGCAGTGCAGTTGTGTTTATATTAACGTGCTTAACAGCGCTATCCGAGCCACATGAATTAGAAACGATGTAGTAGATATTCGCAGAACCATGCAGGTAGCCTGAAACAACACCCGTGCTGTCTACATCTGCAAATATGGTGTTATCACTTACCCAAACGCCGCCGCTGGTAGCATTAACAAGTGTAATCTGGTTGCCGGCACAAACGCTGTCATAACCGGTAATAGTGCCGGCATTTGGCAGCGGATTGATAGTAATAGTATAGTATGCAGTGTCAGCGCCGCAGCCGTTTGCCACGCGGTAAATAACAGTGTCAGTTCCTGCGCTTATGCCCCTTATTCTGCCCGTGCTGTTGATGTTCGCATGGCCGTTGCTCATGCTCCATGTTCCGCCGGTAACACTATCAGCAACCCTTATGGTATCGCCTACACAAACAATAAATGCACCGGTTATCATTGATGCATGAGGTGCCGCTGTATCAACACGTACAATATGATATGCAGTGTCGGTACCGCACGCACCAGTAGCTACATTCATAATTGTATCTCTTCCGAAAGCAACGCCTGTTACCACGCCTGCTGATGTTATTGATGTAGTGCCGTTGCTTTCGCTCCATGCAGTGCTTGATGGTGCAGTTAATGTTATGGTGCTGCCCAGGCAAACGCGGTCTGGACCGGTAATAGGTCCTGCATGCGGTGCGCCGTTTACGGTAACAATATGTGTTGCAGTGCTGGTGCCGCAAGCGTTGGTGATGGAATACATAATGGTATCGATACCGGCAGTTGCACCGTGCACAACGCTGTCAGTAACCGTAGCATGCGTATTGCTTGCAGTCCATGTGCCGCCGGCAACTGTAGCAGAAACAATGAGACTATCGCCTGCGCATAATGCAGCAGCACCGGATAGAGAACCAATAACAGGTAATGGATTTATAGTGATAGCATAGCGTGCTGTATCAGCATTGCAGGAGTTGCTAACAATGTATAGAACAGTATCAGTGCCGCCAGCCAGGCCGGTAACTACACCGCCCGTTACTGTAGCATTGGTGTTGGTAACGCTCCAGGCACCACCACTTACTGAAGCAGTATCGGTAATTGATGCTCCTTCGCAAACTACTGCAGGTCCGCTTATAGTGCCTGCTACAGCAACAGGGCTAACGGTGATAGCACGCATTGTGCTATCAGAACCGCAGGCATTGGTAAAGATGTATTTAATGGTGTCTATGCCTGCTGTAACGCCGGTTATGGTAGTGCCCGATAGGGTCGCATTGCTATTGGTAAGGCTCCATGAGCCGCCGGATACGCTACCCGATACCGTAACAGATGCACCCACACAAACAGCCGTCGGGGCACTGATAGTGCCTGCCGATGGTAATGGGTTAACGGTTATTATAGCGGTCGTATAATCTACGCCGCAACTGTTCACTACAAAATAAGTAATGGTATCAATACCCGCGGTCAGACCTGTTACAAGTCCGGCTGAGGTAATATTTGCTGTTGAGTTCGCGCTGCTCCATGAACCACCGGTAGCAGAAGAAGTAAGAGTAATTGATGAGCCCACACAAACGCTTGAAGGGCCGCTGATGCTGCCAGCATTGGGTAATGGGTTAATGGTAATTGTACGCCGTGCAGTATCTGCGCCGCAGCCATTGGTAACCACATAAACTATAGTATCAATGCCCGCACTTGCGCCGGTAACTGTTGTTCCCGATAAAGCGGCGTGTGCATTCGTCAGGCTCCATGAACCACCGGAAATGCTGGACGATACCGTTGCCGATGCCGCAACGCAAACGGAAGCCGCACTGGAAATAGTGCCTGCATGCGGTAGTGGGTTTACAGTAACATAAATAATTAAAGTATCAGAAAAAGTACCATCGTTAACCGTCACTGAAAATGTATCCGCACCACTGAAACCGCTGGCCGGCATGTAGGTAAGTCCGGCAGGCGTTATTATACCACCTGTTGCCGCGGTTGAATATGCAGCTACCAATGTGCCGTGTGCAGGAGCAGATAAAGCACTCCAGGATTCTGTCTCGGCAGTATCTGCGTCAGTTATCTGTAATAGGGCATCGATAGTTGCAGCGCTGGCTCCCTCACAAACGGTGAACGTAGTTGCATCGCCAGCTGTAAAGGCCGGGGCTGCTGTGCCCTGCGCTTTTGCATTGAGTGAGAAAAAACTGATAAAGATTGCACAAAAGGCGACAAGTAAGCTTTTATTCATGGTTTCGATTTGAGTGCGAATTTATTACCATTAGCCTACATAAAGAAAAATATTTGCAGAAAAATGCTAATTTATTCATTAGTACCCCATTTGAGACAATCTCATTTACTGATGCAGAAATGGAGTTACCGACAATAAGTTGGTTTGTTTTGCTTTGTTATCCTGAGGTACGAAGGATCTTTAGGTAAGCAGTCGTGTCGTGCAAGAACGTCATGTACTTGTTCCTTCGCTGCGCTGCCAATGACAAGCGCAAAAAAATGGTCTTTGCGAGCGGAGCGAAGCAATCTCACGAGGGCTGCACTTTGCAAGGAGTTTCCGTGCTATTTTGAGATTGCTTCGGCGAAGGGCCTCGCAAAGACCGTTTATTGATAGCCAATTGAGCCATCTAAATGCAGAATTGTCATTACTGGTTGATTGTCGCGCGCTGAATAAGGACTTTGGATGCCAAGTCAGAGTGGGGTTTCGGTTAGCATCTTCCTTTAGCAATTGATTATGCCCTACATGGAATCTCCAATCTCGGGATGGTGGCTATTTGGTAACATGACAACTTTAGATAAGCGCACAGTCATGAAGTCCCTCATGAAATACCAATTCGCTATATAGGCATAGTCGCTTGTTAACGATACATTTTATACTTTGTGGTACCGAAAATTCATCCATTGCAAAAAGCAGCAGCACCACAATTAGAAAGAGGCCTGTCATTAACACAGGCTACCGCCATAAACATGATAGACATGGTGGGTATTGGCCCCTTTGTTACTATGTCGGTAATTGTAGCTAATATGCACGGGCCGGCAAGTGTGCTGGCGTGGCTGCTGGGCGCATTACTTGCTTACATGGACGGATTGGTTTGGAGCGAACTTGGCGCGAAGTGGCCCGAGGCTGGCGGCAGCTATGTGTTCCTGCAAAAATTGTACGGCAATTTTAAAGTAGGTAAGCTCATGTCTTTCCTCTTTATATGGCAAACAACCATACAGGCCCCATTGGTTATTGCAAGCGGCGCTATTGGGTTTTCCATGTACTTCTCTTACCTGGTTGAGCTGAGCGAGATGCAGGCAAAAATGGTCAGCGGCGGACTCGTTATCCTGTTGGTTGCATTGTTATACCGAAATATTAAAAGCATAGGTAAAATCTCGGTCGTGCTTTGGGTAATTACAGGTGGTACTATTATATGGCTTATACTGTCCGGCGCTGCCCGCTTTAATGCTGTGCAGGCATTTAACTGGCACATGGGCGATTTTCAGCCGAAATATCTATTGTTTGCGGCTTTGGGGCAGTCTTCGTTAAAGGCAGTTTACTCTTATCTCGGGTATTATAACGTTTGCCATCTTGGAGCTGAAATTAAAAACCCCGCTAAGAATATTCCCCGTAGCATTATGATTTCCATTACCGGAATTGCCATTTTGTATCTGTGCATGCAAACCGCTGTTCTGGGGGTGTTGCCATGGCAGCAGGTTGCTGCTTCAAAATTCGTTGCCAGCCTCTATTTCGAAACCATTTACCACAGTAAACTCGTTGGGCAAATAGCAACATTGCTCATTCTTGTAATTGCAGGTGCATCTTTATTCTCGGCTATTCTCGGCTATTCCCGTATACCATTCGCCGCAGCGCAAAATGGCGATTTCTTCCGTGTTTTTGCGAAAGTGCATCCTAAGCATAAATTCCCGCATGTCTCCTTGCTGGCAATAGGGTCAGTTGGCTTTATATTCAGCCTTTTATTCAAGTTGGGTGAAGTCATTACTGCAATATTAATGATGCGGATACTTATTCAGTTCTTATCGCAATCTGTTGGGTTGATTGCGTGGCGGTTCAGTAAGCACAGAGAGGATATGCCATTCAAAATGCCGCTCTTTCCACTACCTGCCATCCTGAGCATCATTATCTGGGTCTTCATTTTTGTAACCAACGATGTCAAGTATATTTTGGGTGCATTCGGCATCATTATTTCAGGCACAATAGCCTTCTTCTTGCGGCACGCCTACATAAAAAAGAACCCGCCGCAAGTAATCGAGTTAGATTCAATCTCCTAATCATTTCGTTCTAACGATGTTTTAATTTGAGGCAAATCTGCTGCGGTTTCACGCAGAGTGCGCAAAGAAACCGCAGAAAATGCGCAGAGCCCATAAATTGTTGGTAAGGTATTGCAGCACAATTTGGTTCCCTTTGGCCTCTTTCTGCATTCTTATTCATTTGCCCACTAGAGCAGGGTTCAATCTCGATGACTTTGCGCTACTTATACCGTTTTGACACCGCGTAAAATATGCTTACGCCTACCCCTTACTAACTTTTATTTCGAAACCGCATGTCTTTTCATTGCCCTCATTAAGAGTTATGCGGTTCTATTTATGCACAAAAGTGTTACTCAAGCGGCGGCTGAAGTTTTGTTAAATGCAACAAGATGAATTGTCATCGTCTTATCTGTCCAGCGTCTTCATTTACTTTTTTTGTGCTGCCGCAAAAAAAGTAACAAAAAAAGCGGCACTTTTTTCTTATCGCTCCGCGAGAAAAAAGAAGCCCCCCGGCGTGTTGTGTGAAGCTTGTTACTCTAATGTCCGCGCCGGGACGGCGGCGCGGGTATGATGCAGAAAACATTTTCAAAATTGGTTTGGTTTCAATTTCTAAGCGGTATTAGCGAATCCTCTGCGCTCATTGCGTTAAATTCCTGATGCTGAAATTGTCGTTTTAACAGCATTAGTTGCGGCTGCATACGAACGAAATATCAGTCTGCTCTTCACCGGAAATAAACAAAAAAGCTGCCCTTTCGGAGCAGCTTTTTTTATGCAATGTGGTGAGATGAATTAGTCCTTGTGGTTCACTACTACTGTATGCGTATCAAAGTTGCCTTCAGCATCTTTCAACACTATGTAATAATTGCCGTTTGGCAGGTCGGAAAGATCTGCGTTGTAGCGCGATGCATTTGTAATCTCGCTGTGACGTACGTTTTGTCCAACTGTATTGTAGATGTCCATTTTAGCAGATACCTTGTAAGTACCCCAGTCTAATACAACAACATCGTTGGTTGGGTTAGGGTAGATGCTCAGGTATTGTTTGTTGATATCGTTGATGCTCAACAGGGAAATGTAAATGATGTTGGAAGGGATAGATACGCAATACGCATCATCCTGTATGCAGAAGTAATAGCCCAATACGGTAGGGTGGTAAGTGTAGCCTGTTGCACCTGCAACTAAAGTTGCGCCTGCATAAGAGTTTATCGTATTGAAATACCACCTGTAAACCCCTATTGGGTTTGGTGTTACGAGCAAATTACCCCACAATGAAACCAATGGTTGGTTAGGCATGGTATCGCGTATCAACACAATACCCGGAGTTGTAAGTGAATCGTAAGCATAGCAGCCCGGAGTAGTAGGGCGCACCTTGAAGGTAACAATATCCAGGTTAGTAAATATCCTTCTCAGGGTATCTAATCCAGCATTGGTCATCACGCCATTAATATACCATTCGTAAGAAGGTGCAGTACCGAAAGAATCGATCAGTGCTTTAAATGCAACTGGTGAATCAATACAGCCAGGGTTAGTACCTTCTGTCATAATTACATGCGCAAAAGAAGGTTTAATGCTATCTACCACGAAATGAATCATGTTAGAGGTGTCTATCGGATTCAGCACGCAGCTGTCGGTAGTAGTGATAACGCAAAATACGCTGTCGCCATTATGTAAACTGTCAGTAAGGTAAACTGCATTTACTGCACCAACTACAGGTATTGAATCGATATACCATTGATAAGTAACTGCAGCACCATAATCAACAGCGGTAGCAGTTAACGTATCTAGCGTGCCCATGCACAAAGGGTTGCGCCATGCAGTAATTGTTACAGCGGCAGTAAGGTGTATGTGAATGATTGGGATAACATCAGAAAAAACAGTGTCAACCGGTGCACATGGCGAGTTAGATACCATGCGGCATGATAGCGTATCAGCACCACCAAATATTCTGGTGATAGAAATACTATCTGCACCCGCAATTTCGGTGCCATTTACATACCACTGGTAAGTAGGGTTGGTACCACCGTTAATAGGGTAGGCTGTAAAAGTTGTAGAGTGGCCTGCGCAATCAGGGTTGCTACCTGTTGTAAGCGAAACCAACACGCGGGCAGGTATCGAAGCTGCGCGGTGTATTACAATAGTGTTAGACTTTGCGCTGTCGGTTGATGATGTATAGATCCAGCAATAAACGCTGTCACCATCAGCTAATGCGGTAGTATAAAAAGTATCCAGTGCAACGCTGGTATAAACGTTGTTGGCATACCATTTTACTGTAGCGCCCGGGAAGGTGTCCGTTTCAGTAAACCTTAACTGGGCTCCGAAGCAGGTAGTATCAGTATACGGGGGTATATGAATCGTTACTGAATCGCCGGCAGCTGCGTTTGCAGTTGCATACATACCGATGAATAATAAAAAAACAAGTGTAATTTTACGTATCATAATTATAAAAGATTTGCATCTGCCGGAGGGTTCTGCAGCATTTGTTTGGGTAAAAATAAGCATTCATTTAATAACGAAGCAACTATTTCACCATGTTTTTGTTTAAAGCGCTATTTTTGCAACCCAAAGTAATATTTTTTTATTGTCTGGGAAAAAAGTTGTTCAATTCCGTATTTTCTTTTACCTTTGCACTCCCATATTAAAAAGTAATAAAATTAACGTATGAAACGTACATATCAACCGCATCGTCGTCGTCGTAAATCAGTTCACGGATTCCGCAAGCGTATGCAATCAGCTAATGGCCGCAAAGTGTTGGCTTCCCGTCGTGCTAAAGGCCGTCATAAGCTAACAGTATCCAGCGAAAGCCGCCTTAAATAATCTTTTAAAAACTACCAGCCATTCGTAATACTTTCAAAGTATATGAGCGGCTCAAGCGAGAGCAGCATATTGATACGCTTTTCCGTTCCGGGAAAGCGTATTCTGTTTTTCCGTTAAGGGTCGTTTTTCTTGTCCTTCCACGTGCATCTGAAAAAGACAGCCCGGTAATGACGGGGTTTTCTGTTCCTAAAAAGAAATTTAAAAGTTCTGTGCACCGTCACCGCGTGCGCAGGCTTATGGTTGAGGCATGGCGGCTAAACAAGCATATATTATATGCCGAAATTGCCACCAATGTGCAGCTGCATATGTTTTTGCTTTTTACGGATAATAAGTTGCCTGACTATGATACGGTTTTAAAAGCCATGCTGCAGGTAATAGATAAACTGAAACGCCAGGCGCCATTCGTTGTTCCGGAATTGCCGGTGGCACCCACTCAGGTGCCTAAGGGGCATTGATGTATTAATATTCCGCTCCTTGAAGAAACTGTTTTCCATATTATTAATTGGTTTCATCCGGTTTTACCAGGGTGCTATATCTCCTTTTTTTGGTGCCAAGTGCAGGTATACCCCAACTTGCAGCGCTTATGGCGTAGAAGCAATAACCAAATACGGTCCGCTTAAAGGGGGCTGGCTCACACTAAAAAGGTTTGGCCGGTGCCATCCATGGGGTAATCATGGATATGACCCTGTGCCTTAGGACCAGGAAATGAACATTTTATTATCGTTTATTTAACAGAATAATTACTTTGATGCAAAATGCCATCATTTTTTTAATTTTCAGTTAAATAGTTTATTTTAAGTGTATATTATCCGCTTTATAGTTAGCTGAAATATATTGATATAACTGTATTTAAAAAATATGGGGGCAGAATAATACTTGTTTGTATTTGTATAATGTATATGTCCCGACCGTTCCCTCCAAAAAAATATTTACATTTAGGTTTAAATAGTAAACCTCCTGAATTATGTTCTATTCTTTCAAGGGATTTATCCCGGTGGCAGATCCAACTTCATTTGTGCATCCGCAGGCTGCCGTAACCGGCAATGTAATTATTGGTAAAAATGTATATATAGGTCCTGGTGCGGCAATAAGGGGTGACTGGGGAGGCATAGTAATTGAAGACGGCTGTAACGTGCAGGAAAACTGTACGGTACACATGTTCCCCGGTATAACATTAACATTGCGGGAAGGGGCACATATAGGCCATGGTGCTATAATACACGGTGCTACGATAGGCAAGAATGTGCTGGTTGGGATGAACTCGGTTATTATGGACGATGTGGAGATAGGAGACGAATGCATTATCGGGGCAATGACCTTCATTCCGGCTAATACGAAAATACCGGCGCGCTCGCTTGTGGTAGGTAATCCCGGTAAAATAATAAAGCAGGTAAGCGATGAGATGATAGCCTGGAAAACAAAGGGTACCCGCCTGTACCAGGCTCTGCCTGCCGATTGCCGGGAACACATGCAGGCATGCGAACCACTTACGGAAGTACCAGCCGACAGGCCTGCGCAAGAATCGCTTTATAATACCTGGGAGCAGATTAAGAATCAGTAATAAAGAAAAATTCAATGCGAATTTTATGAATAGAACTATCGTATTTCCGGCTGCGCCAGTTACAACTTAAATCTCAGGGGAGCTGCGGCTTTCGCCTTTACGCAAAACACTTTGACAATAGTTTACCACAACAAAAAAGCTCCGATAAAATCGGAGCTTTTTTAATTTTCAGTTAAATAGAAATTAGTTAGCTGAATCGTCAGAGTGTACTAATTCGTTAACGAATTTAGCAACTGCTGCAATACGTGCATGGTTCAAAGCATAATGGATAAATTTACCATCACGCTCAGTGATAACTATGTTCGCACGACGCAAAATAGCGAGGTGTTGAGAAGCTACTGACTGCTCTAAACGTAATTTTACATAAATGTCGGTTACATTCATGCGTTTGTTTTCTTCAAGTAATTTCACTATTTGCTGACGCAATTTGTGGTTGATAGCCCTTAAAGTCATAGCTGCGTTTTTAACAGCTACGTAATCTAATTTGATGTGTTCGGTAGAACCTTCGTTTTTGCGAATTACCAGAGTGTTTGCTGATACAGTCGTTTCCATTAAAAAAAATTTACAATGTTAAATAAAAAATTCACTAATTCACTACAATAGATATTCAGTTCTTGAATATTTTGCAAACATACGCAATTGCAGAGATATGACCACGTTATGATATGCTTGAATGTTGTTAAGTAAGAGTTAAAGTGTGGGTAAATAAAATTTGTAAGATACCGTTTTTATTGACAATCAATTACTTATGAGTGTAAACTTGTTTAAGATAAAAAGGTTCGGCTGTGGATAAATTGACACAACTGTTACATTTAAATTCTTCGAAAGCGTATAAACACCACAAATTAAGGTCAATATTTACGTTTGTGTCCACATGTGCTTTTTCAGCATATTTTTGATGACTTTCGTCATCTTTTTCGGCGACAATTAAACATATTTTATCTTTTTCAGCTATCAGATCGTCGAATTCGCTACTTAAAATATGCTGGGCCGGCACTGTTTCGGTAAATATGCTGTCAAAAACAGCAATAAAATATTCTTTTTCCCGGGCTAAAAGGCGTGGAATATAGAAATTGTACTCCCCCCCATACTTTGCAAAAGCCTGATAACCAAGCAAAGTGAGTTTATTATCAAGTATAAGCGGAATATCTAAAGCATAGCATAGCCCCTTTGCGGTAGCAAGACTTATGCGTAAACCGGTATATGACCCTGGGCCATTGCAAACAACAACTGCGGAAAGATCATTCAGGGTGATACCTGCTTGTTCAACCATCGCATCAATCATAGTATTAATGGATGCAGCATGGTTGCGGGCTTCTGTATTCACCGTTTCGCAAACAAGTTTTCCATCGCAGGCAATAGCAACACATCCGCCATCGCCTGAAGTATCGATATGTAGTAAGTATTTCATTTTTTGTGCTGCAAAAGTAAGGGTATGGTGGCATAAAACGGCAGCTTGAGCGTAAGCAAATAGGTATTACTTTTGTGC
This sequence comes from Chitinophagaceae bacterium, assembly GCA_947447265.1. Taxonomy (GTDB): domain Bacteria; phylum Bacteroidota; class Bacteroidia; order Chitinophagales; family Chitinophagaceae; genus Flavipsychrobacter. Next base: position 190,274 of record CANFKC010000001.1, on the reverse strand, counting down.
TATGGAAAAGAAGATCATTCGCACCACAAACGCTCCCGCACCTATTGGACCATACAACCAGGCTGTAGCTTTCGGTAATATGTTGTTTATTTCAGGCCAGATAGCCCTCGACGCAGTGAGCGGCGAATTGGTACAAGGTTCAGTTACCATAGAGACAAAAAAGGTAATGGAAAACCTGGCGGCTATATTACACGAAGCTGGTATGGATTTTTCTAATGTTCTGAAAACCAGCATTTTTCTGATGGATATGAAGATGTTTGGCGAAGTAAATGAAGAATATGCGAAATCTTTTCCTGAAAATGCTCCGGCCCGCGAAACCGTGCAAGTTGCAGGTTTGCCAAAAGGCGTGAATGTTGAGATCAGCATGATCGCAGCTAAGTAATATTTAGATTTGTTTGGGAATGTCTCCGCTCACCACGGGGTATAAGAGTAGTACTCATGCATCAGGTTATCAACTTGCTTAATAACCTGCTGTTTTCTGCATTTGTTTATATTATATTTGTAATTCGCATTTAATAGTATATCCCAAATGAAAGTAGTATACCCACAAGGCCCGGACAGCCTGAGCCCCGATTTTGCAAAAGCAGGCAGCGATATTAAAAATGGAGTTTCCAGAGTTGTAATTGCGTTAGGCTTTTACATGATCGTATATATACTATTGTTGGTCATGGCTGGTTTGCTCGCAGCCTCCTTCGCAATGTTGGGTTGGTATATAATTACTATAAAGATACACTACGGCACCTTGCTATTTGGCGGTGGGTTAATTGTAACCGGTGCAATGATATTGTACTTCCTCATAAAATTCATTTTTGAGAACAAGAGTGCAGATAGACCCGGCAGCCTGGAAGTTACCGAGGCCGAACAGCCGGAACTTTTCGAATTTATTGCCCGCATAAGCGAAGAGTGCGGCACCGAATTTCCTAAACATATTTACCTCTCTGGCGATGTAAATGCAGCGGTATTTTATGATTCCAGTATCAAAAGTTTGGTATTACCCGTAAAGAAAAACCTGGTAATTGGGTTAGGCCTTGTTAATATGCTCAACCTCAGTGAATTCAAAGCGGTAATCGCGCATGAATTTGGTCATTTTTCTCAAAAAAGTTTACGTGCCGGCAGCTATGTTTATGTGGCCAACAGGGTAATTTACAATATGCTCTACGACAATAGGGGGTATGGCAATATATTGGAGCACATAGCCAATGTGCATGGCATACTGGCCTTTTTCGTGAACGTTACGGTTAAAATTGTACAGGGCATACAATGGGTGCAGCAACAGGCATATAAAATTGTAAACAAGCAATATAATTATCTGTCTCGCCAGATGGAATTTCATGCGGATGCCATAGCTGCCAGCGTCGCGGGAGGTAATAACCTTAACCATGCGTTGCAATTGATAGAATTTGGCAATACTGCCTACCGCACTACGCTCGGCCAATATTCTAAATGGTATGAAGAAGGCATAAAGGCTACCAATGTTTACCGAGATCAAAGAACATCAGCAAAGTATACGGCCTTGGCTAATAAATTGCCCCTGAAAAATGAGCTGCCGGTATTCAATGCAGGCACCCATTATGCGCAATCATTCAGAAAGGTAAATATAGAAGATCAGTGGGCATCGCACCCCACTAACGAGCAACGTGAAGTGGCGCTTGATAAATTAAATGCAGTTGCCGCAGTTGTGGAAACACCAGCCTGGGAGCTGTTCCGCCAACGGGAGGATCTGGAACGTAAGTTTACCAACGAATTGTATGTTGATGTAAAATGGAAGAAGTCGCAATCACCGGCTCCTGACCATCTTTTTGAAGATGAAGAGCGACAAGCGCAACTGTCATTTGAGCTGCCTGAGTTTTATAATGGATATTATACGGGAAGGCCCATCACTAAATTCGGTACAGAGCACGTTAATGTAAGTGCCGTTAAAATAACAGACGTCAGGGCGTTTCTGCAACACAATGCTCCACTGGGGCGTAAAAGGGCTGATGCGGAAGTGGATATTGCCATGCTGAATTATATTACGCATAATAGCAAGCAAATAAAGAAATTCAATTTCGATGGCTCCATCTACAAGGCTAAAATGGCAGAGACCATAAAAGTCAATCTTGAAAATGAAGCCAAAAAAATTGATGAACAGATAGCCGATAACGATAAACTGCTTTTTGCATATTTCTGCCAGGCGGCTGGCAAAAAAGGCGACGCTGAACTGGTGAAGGAAGGCTATAATTTTTACTTCGCTTTACTGCAACAGCTTATTGACAGCGAGGTGAAATTTGGTACCCTGCTCACGGACATAAGGCCTTATTACAATGGCGACGAATTTACCGACATTTATAAGAGCAGCCCGCAGGATATGAGCGAATACGTAAGCCGCTTTAAACGACTCTATCGCGAATTCAAACAAGTTTTGGATAGCCACCATCCAGGGATGCACTGCGCCATGCCGGAAAAAGTTGTTGATTTTATGGAAAACCAACTGCCGGTACTGAACGATAAAAAATGCACCTCACAAACAGTCGATGCTATTTATCAGCGAAGTGAAGAATTGCAATACTGGGGCACTGAAGCACTCATCAACGTAAAAAAGCAGTTGTTGGTACTACAGTTGAACTATGTATAGTACGCCATAAATTACACGGCGATATAGATAGGTAATGGTGGTAGTGGTTTTAAATTATGCCCACTAGCAGCCGTGACAATTGTTAGCAGAAACCGGGGGTGAAATCCAATTGACCGAAGGTTTTCCAGTTTTTTTAGTTGCACCTCTTAAATATTGTATTATTTCTGGCATGCGGCTTTGCGCCCTTGCTTATTGACGTCATCCTACGGGTGGTAATAAGCTAATGCCTTCGGCATCAGGTCCTTAATATTCTGTATACGGGTATCGTCGCTGGGGTGTGTGCTTAAGAAAGCAGGCACTGACGAGCCTCCGCTTTGTGCCTTCATACGTTCCCAAAAGCCTATCGCTGCATTAGGGTTATAGCCAGCAGTAGCCATTATGTATAAACCACTTTCGTCTGCTTCATTTTCCTGCTTACGGGAAAAAGCGAGTACGCCCAGCGTGCTGCTAATACCATAAGCGCTATTGAATAGTTGTTGCGTTTCAGCTGGCTTTGATGATAATAAAACAGACAATGCGGCGCCACCATATTGCACAATCAATTGTTCGCTCATCCGCTCATTACCGTGTTTGAGTATCGCATGCGAAATTTCATGCCCCATAACCACGGCAAGGTCAGTATCATTTTGTACTAATGGAAGAATGCCCGTATATACTACAATCTTGCCGCCCGGCAGGCACCAGGCGTTGACTTCACTATTACCCACCAGGTTAAATTCCCACTGATAGTTATCAATTAAGTTTGCCTGGCCCTTCCCGCTCAGGTAGGTTTGAACAGCGGATGTTAACCTGCTGCCCACGCGCTGCACCATTAATGCTGCCGGGGTGCCGGTGATAGGCGGATTGGTTGCGATAAACGTGCTGTACTGCTGGCTTGAAAGTGAGAGCACCGTTGCATCATCGACCAGGTTTAAAGTATTGCGGCCATTTGCGTTTTTATGGCAGGAATATAAAATCGGTGCCGATGCGAATAACGTTACAAGGCAGAAGTAAAATATAAATTTTTTCATAGCAATCAGATTGAGATTATCCTGCGCAGCAGGCAATGCAAAGATGCGTAAATAAGATACCAAGTTGTTACATGCGCACTTTAAATTGTTATAACATTGGCATGTAATGCAAATAGCTAAAGCCAGCGCTTTGAGAGGTAATCGTCTCAGCTCACTTCATTAACTTTCTATATGCACCAATAAAGTATAATCATTACAGGTTTGAGGTAATTAAGCAGTTTAGCCAGTACTTTTGCAGTATGTCATTTTTTAATACGGATAAGCCATTTTTAATTGCCGGGCCATGTAGTGCCGAAAGTCAGGAACAGGTGTTGGAAACCGCGGCAGGGTTGGCCCCGTTAAATATTCATCTTTTCAGGGCAGGTGTGTGGAAGCCTCGTACCCGCCCCGGCTCTTTTGAAGGTTATGGCGCCGAGGCGCTCAGTTGGTTGCAGGAGGCGAAGAGACAATACGGTATTAAATTTACAGTAGAGGTTGCCGAACCTGCGCACATTGAACTCGCACTATCTTATGGCGCTGATGTATTGTGGATAGGTGCCCGCACTACAGTAAATCCTTTCCAGGTGCAAAAACTTGCCGATGCCCTTCGCGGAACAAATGTGCCGGTTATGGTGAAAAACCCTGTTAACCCCGATATTGAGCTTTGGATGGGCGCGATAGAAAGGTTTGAAAAAGTAGGGATTGAAGATGTGGCAGCCATACACCGGGGATTTTCAGGCTATAGTTCATCAGTTGGCTACCGGAACCAGCCCAACTGGCCCATACCTATTGAATTAAAAAGACGTTTGCCGGAACTGGCTATTATTTGCGACCCCAGCCATATTACCGGTAGCAGGAGCCTTATAGCTGAGGTAGCCCAGAAAGCTATGGATATGCATTTTGATGGACTGATGATAGAAACGCATCCGAACCCGGATGAGGCCATGAGCGATGCAAAGCAACAAATAACACCGGCAAGGCTCGGCGAAATACTGGCTAACCTGATAGTAAGAACGGAATCGACCAGTGATATGAGCAGCCAGGTGCAACTCGAATACCTGCGCCAGTTGATGGATGCAGTTGATGCTGAAGTGATTGATCTGTTGGCTAAACGATTGGAAATCAGTTCGCAGATAGGTGAAGTAAAGAAGGTTTGCAACATGACGGCATACCAGCCGGCACGGTGGCGTGAGATAGTTGCGGTTACAACAGATCGGGCTGAAAAGCACAATTTGTCGCCGGAATTTATTGTTGGCCTCTACGAAAAAATACACCATGAAAGCATTCGCAGGCAATTAACCATACTCGGCACTACAGAAGAAGAAATAAAAAAGTAAATTTGTCGTTTCAAACGGACCAACTAAACTCAAACCATTGGCGCTCAAACAGCACTTAGACTATAAAGTACGTTACAATCAGCAGGTTGAAAATTCAGCCGCTTATGTGCTACCATTCATAGAAAAGACGATGCCATTGGGCAAAGGCAAAACAGTACTGGAAGTGGGTACCGGCGAAGGTGGCGTTCTTGTACCTTTTATGGAAAAAGGTTCCATCTGTGTAGGCGTAGACCTGGCATCAGAAAGAATTGACATAGCCAATGAGATGTTGGAGAAAGATGTGAAGGAAGGAAAGGTGGAGTTTTTATGCCAGAATATTTATGATGAAGCCTTTACAAGCCGCTTCAAGAATTACTTTGATGTAATTATTCTTAAAGACGTGATAGAGCACGTTTACGAGCAGGAGAAATTTATTCCTTATCTAAAAACTTTATTGAAACCGGGTGGCCAGATATTTTTTGGTTTTCCGCCATGGTACATGCCTTTTGGTGGCCATCAGCAGGTATGCCATACCAAGTGGGCCAGCAGAATACCTTACTATCATATTTTGCCGCGCCCTTTACACAAAGCAATCCTGAGAATGTCTGGAGAGGACGAGGCTGTAATAAAGGACCAGATGGAAATTAAGGATACGCAAATCACAATAGAACGGTTTGAGCGTATTATTAAACAAAGTGGTTTAAAGGTGCTTAACAAGCAGCATTATCTTATTAACCCTATTTACCAATTCAAATTTGGCCTGACGCCTCGCAAACAATGGGCGCCTTTAACCTGGATTCCTTTTCTGCGCAATTTTGTGACAACCTGTGTTTATTATACTGTAGGCTAGTAAGTAAGGTTTTGCTCATTCATTGAAGCCTATTTAAAAGGTGCGCGCAATAGCTGAAAAATTTTTGTCCACATTTTTACATCTGCACTACATTTCATGGAATGCTCCGTTTGTGCAACGGCTTGGTAGCCGTAGTGCCACCCAATTGGTTTATTCCCGCATGGCAGGATACCCTATTTTTTTGCCCCTATTGGGTAGCTCCTTACGGAGCATAATCCTAAAAGATGGCTTTGCTACAGAGCGGCAGCCCCTAAGGGGCAATTCACATATTGAAAACACTTCGCGGTCACCTGGTTGCACTGCAGACGAAGGCTGGGGATAAAGCCCAGGATGTCAATGATATAGCCCGAAGGGCTTAACTTGGAATAGCCGTGAGTGAAACTCACGGTAAATGAATTTCAAATGCCAACTCCGAAGGAGTTGAACACTTACTCTAACATTGTATGCTAATGCATTAGCCCCTGGTTTTATTCTTTTGCATTCCAGATATCCCAGCTTGCTTCTGCTTGAAGGTGCAGCATTTCTAAACCATTCTTAATGGCAGCACCTTTCGCTTTGCCCAGGCTTAAGAAGCGTGTTTCTTCGGGGTTATAGATCAGGTCGTAAAGCAGATGCCTGCTACAGATAGCTGCATAGGGTATGTGCGGATATTCATCAACTACCGGGTACATGCCAAGCGGCGTAGTATTAATGATAAGCGTGTTTTCGCTAATCGTCTCGGCCGTAATATCAGTATAAAACAATGTTTCCTCACCCGCATTGCGCGAAACCACAGTGCACGCGATGCCCAATTTTTTAAGGGTGTAAATAACTGCTTTTGATGCGCCTCCATTACCTAGTACCAGTGCCTTATCATGGTGAGGTTTCAGTAGGGGATGAAGACTGTTTTCAAACCCGCTTGCATCGGTATTATAGCCTGTCGTTACGCCCTCGCTGATGTTAATGCAATTGACTGCGCCTATTGCAGCCGCAACGGGGTCTATGGCACTTAAAAATGGCATTATAGCGGCTTTATGCGGTATCGTTACATTCAGGCCTTTAAGGCCCTCTGTAGCGGCCAATAACTGTGGGAAGGATTGAATGTCTGCTAAAGGAAATAAATTATACGCTGCGTCTATTTTATTGGCCGCAAATTTCTTTGCGAAATAGCCAGGCGAAAAAGAATGCGTGAGCGGGTATCCGATAAGTCCGTAGGTTGCTGGCATGTTTAGTAGTTGAGCAATTTAATTTTCCTGCCGGCTGCGGAATCTGTTATCAGTTCATTCAGCCGCTTCAGCCGTGTTGCTTCCTGCTTCGCGCCCATTACCCAATTAGTTGCAGGGTTGCGATACGATGCCGGCTTCGCCTGAAAATAACTCCATGCGGCTTCGTTTCCCTGTAGCTTTTCCAGAAATTCTTGGCTCAAAGCAACGGGCGCAATTTCATGGCTGTATATTTTCGACCTGCTTTCCTGCCGTTTATTATAAACAGCAATTCCGGCAGGTTGCATCAACCCTTTTTCGGTCAGTTCTTCTATTTTTTTCAGGTTCACCGCACTCCAGATGCCGCTGGCTTTGCGTGGCGTAAAACGGATGCTGTAACTGTCTTTATCAATATTACGCCTTATACCATCTATCCACCCAAAACACAGCGCCTGGTCTACCGATTCGGGCCAGGTGATGCTCGGCTTTCCGCTACCAACTTTATGAAATCCAACTATTAACTCCGTCTTCTTTTCGTGGTTCTTTTCCAGCCATTTTCTAAATTCAGCCGGTGTAGCAAAGTAAGTGTGCGGATCGTCTTCAGGTGTTGCGGCGCTGCCGTTTATTATTGCGGTAAGCGCCTTGGGTGCCACTTTAATGTACGCGGCGGTAAGTGCCTCTTTAAGTATGTCTTGAGCCACTTTAGGCAGTTCAAAAATGGTGCAGCCCATTTTACCCCAATGGCCGGTCACGGGGTAAATAATTGCTTTGTCTATTTCGCAGAAAACAGATTGTTCTACTACTGGCAGCATCACCATAGCCTGCTTTTTATCAGCGGCCATAGTAGCGAATATTTTCTTCCGCACTCTGAAAGATGTCTTTTCAAAGTGTGGCTCTTCAGTAGCCTCGGGAAAGGCTAATGCCAGCTTTCGGAATGCATCTGCAGTTGCCATAAATGGTAGTTTACTTCAGCACGTACAACTCAGGAATATTCCTGCCTAAACCATCATAGTCAAGGCCATAACCAACTACAAATTTGTTCTCAATTTCAAATGCGCAGTAGTCGGCTTTAACCTCATATTTCAGCGCTTCAGGCTTTGAAAGGAAGGTCGCTATTTTTACTGATGCCGCCTGGCGGTTATGCAGTTCAGGTAAAAAAGAATGCAGTGTTTTTCCGGTATCAATAATGTCTTCCACAATAATTACGTGGCGGCCTTTCAGGGTTTCTTCAAGCCCGATAGCTGTTACCACATTGCCGGTTGATGAGGTGCCTTTGTAAGAGGCAAGCTTAATAAATGATATTTCTGCTTCTATGGTCAGCAGGCGAAAAATATCAGCGGCAAAAATGAAGGAGCCATTTAAAATACCGATGACGATGGGATTTTTACCCGCATAATCAGCATTGATCTGTGCAGCCAGCTCAGCAAGCCTGGCATTGATTTTTTCTTTTGAAATAAAGGATACAAATACCTTGTCGTGAATTTGAATTTCTGCCACTGCGTTTAGTTTTTTTGCTGGTTTGCTGTAATGCTGCGGGCTGTGCCGCATCTATTATTTTAAACGTAACTGCTGTCCGAGATGCAGCTCGTCAGCATCAATTTTGTTCAGCCTTACAATTTCTTTTATGGTAGTATGTTGCCTTTTGGCGATGTTAGAAAGGTTGTCACCATTCTTTACTGTATAGTATTTTGCGGTTTTACTTTCCGTTGCCGCATGGGCTGGTTTTGCTTTGTGTGTTGCTTCATCAGCGCCGGGCATGTGCAGCTTCTGGCCTAAATGCAGGTCGTCAGCATCTATATCATTCACGGCAAGTATAGCGGCTACAGTAGTGTTATTGTTTTCTGCGATGTTTGAAAGGTTATCACCCTTCTTTACGGTATAGTATTTTGCAGTTTTTGGTTCCGCTGCAACATGGGCTGCTGGTTTCGTTTTACGAACAGGTTCATCTGTGCCTGGCATGCGCAGCTTCTGGCCGAGGTGCAATTCATCGGCTTCAATGTCATTCACGGCAAGAATAGCGGCAACAGTTGTGTTATTACTCTCGGCAATTTTAAAAAGGTTGTCGCCTTTCTTAACAGTGTAAAAATCATCGCCTGCTGCAGCCGCGGCTACTACAGGTTTTTGTTTTGGCTCTTTTTTTGGTTTAACCGGCCTGTCGTCAATCGGCGATAAAATAATAGGCTCTGATTTTACAGGCTTGTCCTTTTTTACCTGGCTGTTATCTTCAGGGTATACCACTTTATCCAGCTTTGCTTTCAAGCTAGCTAATTCGTCCTTTACAGTGTCTGTGGTAACCTGGGCCACTTCATTTTTTACCGGTGCTGGTTCCATCGGCTTTGCTGGCACAGTTTCAGTTCTCGCTCCGGAATCAATAGTCGTGTGTATTGTTGTTACGTAAGTGTCGCGGTTCACTTCTTTTTTTACAATTGCTTTTGTTGTATCCGCCGGTGCTGCATGTGTAACCTGAACAAACGCATCAGGTGGGGTCGGCTGCACAAAAGAACGATTGTTAGTGGTGGTCAGGTCAGGCGCTGGAGTGGCTCTGAGCGCTGGTTTGCGGGTGGCACCATTTTGTAATTCCAGTATTGTGCCAATTGCAGGCTCATCATTTTGGTCAAGCATGTTGAGCGTTAAAAGGCGCTTTAAAACAATGCCTTCTTCCTGCGCTATCATAAACAATGTTTCCCCCTCTTTTACAGTATGTTTGGCGTGTGTGCCTTCGTTGTGTTTCTTTTCAAGATACACCAGGGTGTTTGCAGTTAAAGGTGCATCAGGCAGTTCGTTTATTTCCAGTAACTTCTGGTAGCGGATTTTGTATTTAACCGCGTATTGCAGCAACATTTCGCCTTTGTTGGCATAGAAGGCTTTCAGACCATTCATAACTATAACCTTGCCGCTGTCAAATTTCACATCGCCTGCCAGGTTGGGTGCCACAGGTGCTACTGGTGCGGGTTTTGCACTATCGGTAACTACCGGGTGTGCTGCTACCGGAGTTACTGCCGCCGCTGCTACAGGTGCGTCGTTTTTAGCAGCATCAGCTGTTGGCGCTGGTGCAGGTTTCTTAGTGGTATCGGCCGCCTGCATAGCTGCAAATGCCTTTGGTTGTGCCGCCAGTAATATTTCTTTTCTAGGTTTTGGCGTTTCAGCTACTTGCACTGTTTTGCTAGTGTCCTTGGTATCCGGCAGCGGGTTTGCCGCAACAAGTAAAGCCTGCTCCGGCGTGGTGTTATCTAGCGCCTTCAGCGTATACTCCTGCAGGTTAAAATCTTCTATTATTTTAATGAGGCGTTGTGCGTAAATAGGGTTAGTCGCATAGCCGCATTTCTTCAAGCCCTTGGCCCAATTAGTGTAGTCGGTAGGGTGGTAGTTAAATAGCGGTTCGTAACGCCTGTTTCTTTTCAGGTAGTCAGAATGATCTTTATAAGAATCTTCGGCACTGCGGTACATTTTAAAGCACTCCTGCGGCCTGTCGTCATCATGGTATACTTTGGGGCCCTGATAGTCGTTTTTACATTTAATGCCAAAGTGGTTGTTGGCCAGCGATACCAGTTCGCTTTTGCCTGCTTCTGTTTCCAGTACGCCCTGCGCCAGTGTTACAGATGCCGGCACGCCGCAGCGCTTCTGTTCGGTCATTGCGTAGCATGAATATTGGGCAATATACCTTTGCGCCCTGCAGGTAAAGCTATCCTGCGCTATCGCGGTAACTGAAGCCAGTAATAGCGAAAAGCAGAAGAGTAATTGTTTCATCATCGGGCTGATTTATATTAAAATAATTTCGTTTTTTGAAAATTTATGCAAAAATACGGTTATGCGCCCAAGGGAAAAACTAAAAGTGAAAATTTCGGCTAAATAAAGATAGTAAAAATGCCCAGACTTACGAAAAATTGATATTTGTACTTGCCGAAGGCCCTGCCCACTAAAAAACCAAGTCATTACGGACGCAGTGAAGCAGCCTCACAACACGCTCTTGCAGGAATATCGGAACATCAAGATTGTTAATTGGTCATACTAAGCGGCATTATTTTCCCTTGCCTGTGGTCAGCTCTTCATAAAGCATCTTTACAAGGCCATCGGCCAGGCCTATTTTAGGTACATATATTTCGTCGCTTTGCGCCCACCGCATAATAGAGATATATACCTGCAAGGCGGGAACAATAACATCGGCACGGTCATCGCGCAGGTGATAGAGGTGCTTACGCTCTTCAAGCGTAGTATAGCTCAGTTCTTTGTAATAGTCTTTCAGCAGGTCCAGCGGCAATGGCTTGCCTTCCTTGCGTTTTGAAATGGAAAATATCTTGTTAATGTTACCACCGGTACCAATGGTTTCTAGCGGCTGGTGATTTTTAGTATGCGTTTTAATGAACCATTTTACGTGGTCCCACTGCTCATCGGTCACTTTATTGTGCAGCAGCCTTATAGTGCCTACGTTAAACGATTCTTTAAAAATGGTTTTACCCTGCGCGTATAAAGTTACTTCAGTGCTGCCGCCGCCCACATCAATATACATGTATGATTTGCTTTCACCCAGGGTATCGGCTATATGCGTTTCGTAGAGTATGTTGGCTTCTTCAACACCGCTTATTATTTTTATTTCGAAACCTGTTTCATCCAGTATTTCCTGCATTATCTGCGGGCCATTACTGGCATCGCGCATAGCAGAAGTGGCGCATGCTTTATAGGCTTCAACATTATAAATGTTCATGAGCAGCCTGTACGCCTTAAGGGTTTCAATAAGTTTTTTCTTTTTTTCGTCTGATACAAAACCGTTATCAAACACATCAAAGCCTAAGCGAAGGGGTATGCGCAGCAGGGTAAGTTTGGTAAAATCGACGGACCCATCTTTGTACACCGATGTTTCACAAATTAGTAACCTGGCGGCATTAGAACCAATATCAATCGCTGCAAGTATCAATCTACGTATTTTTTATTGCGTAAGTATGTATAAATAGCCTCCTGCGAACGCACAACCGGTGCTTTGTCGGCCCGCTGCACGTACTCATTGTGCTGATCGTTGTCTAATATACGACCTTTTACATTTTCGGCAAGCTGTATCTTCATTATTTCCATCAATTCCTGCTGTATTTCCTTGTCAAAAACGGGGCAGGCAACCTCTACACGATGGTCAAGGTTTCTTATCATCCAGTCTGCCGAAGATATGAATACCTGCGGAGCTCCATTATTATCGAAAATGAACACCCTTGCGTGTTCCAGGTTATCGTCAATGATGCTGATTGCCTGCATGTGGTCTTTGAATACTTTTTGTTGGGTATAGGCGCAGCAGATACCCCGTATAACCAGCTTTATATCAACACCAACTTTAGCTGCGGCATATAATTTATCTATCAGTTCTTTATCTACAAGGCTGTTAAGCTTAATAATGATGCTGCCTTTCTTTGTTTTTTTGTAGTTGCGGATCTCCTTATCAATAAGTGCTGAAAAGGCGGCGCGCATATTAAATGGCGCAACCGATAATGTTTTACAGTTCTTGTAAACCACGGTTTTTTTGAGCGGGTTTTCCAGGTAGTTGAAAACCTTATTCAGATCTGCGATAATGTTCTTGTTAGTAGTAAGCAGGCAGTGGTCGCCATAATAGGTTGCCGTATTTTCATTCAGGTTGCCTGTTGAAACAAAGCCGTATTCCTTTATTTTATTGAAAGTGCGTTTCTTTATCAGGCATATTTTCGCATGCACCTTCATGTTAGGGATGCCCAGTACCACGTTCACACCTTCTTCTTCCAGGTGTTCTTTCCAGCGCATATTCGCTTCTTCATCAAACCTGGCGCGGAGTTCCAGCACTACAGTCACCTGCTTGCCATTACGAACGGCATTAATCAGCGCGTTCACTATCTTAGAATTTTTAGCCAGGCGGTAGCAGGTAATTTTAATGCTGAGCACATTAGGGTCAATTGCCGCTTCTCTTATCAGATCGATTACAGAATCGAACGAATGGTAAGGGAAATGCAGCATTACATCGCGCTTTTCCAGTACATCCAGTATCAGCAGAGGCTGGCGCAGCAGCGGGTGCACAAAAGGTTGTGGCCGTGCCGGTATATCGTTAAATATCGTCTTTGGGAAATCAATAAAATCTTTGAAATTGTGTATTCTGCCGCCCGGTATCTGGTGGTCTTTTTTCAGCAGGCCAAGGCGCTTGGTAAGGAAGTTGAGCAGCGGAGGGTCAATGGTGCGGTCATATACAAATCGCGTTGCACGGCCCTTCTTGCGGTTCTTCAGACCTTTTTCCAGCTCTGAAAGTATGTTGTTGCTAACATCATTATCAATATCAAGTTCAGCGTCGCGGGTTACTTTAATAATGTAGCCCATAAACTGGTTAAAGCCAAATGGGGCGAACAAATTAGGGATGTTGAACCTGATAATATCTTCCAGCAGAATAATATCGGTAGTGCCTTTTTCTGAGGGCATTATTACAAAGCGCGGCAATACCTTGGTAGGTATTTCAATAAGCGCGTAGCGCTGCAGCATTGATGAAGTGCTATTGCCCAAAACACAGGCCAGGTAAATAGATTTATCGCGCAATAAAGGCATCTGCGGGATGGTCTCTATCATCAACGGGATAACCTGCGTGCGTACCTTTTGTTCAAAGTAAGTTCTTACAAATTCCTTCTGTACCTTACTGAGTTGCTTTTCATTTTTTATATGAACTCCATTCTTACCCAGTTCTGCAATAATATCCTGGAAAATACGGTCAAATTCAGCCTGCTGCTCAATTACGGTGAGGTGTATCCTTCGCAATATTTTATCCGGATTGGCTTCCAGGTGCATTTTAGCTTCTTTACCCAAAAGTACCATCCTGCTTAATGCAGCCACACGCACCCTGAAAAATTCATCGAGATTATTTGAAAAAATACCTAAGAAGCGAAGGCGGTCATGTATATGATTACTGGTATCTTTCGCTTCCTGTAGAACCCGGGCGTTAAATGCCAGCCAGCTTAAATCTCTTACAATAACGTGTTTGTTGTGATTGGTCATGAATTTGAAATGTTTTCAAAAATAGCCTCTTACATCCTGAAAACGTAGCTGCTTATGTATTTGCCCGAATAATTTACAATTTTTTAATCTTGCCGATAATTGAGGTAGTGGAATAGCCCTGAACGAATGGTATGATCTCTACTGTGCCCCCATTTGCCAACACAAAGTCAGCGCCCACTATAGTGTCAATGGTGTAGTCGCCGCCCTTTACAAGTACGTCGGGTTTCAGGGTTTTTATCAGCGCTTCCGGTGTATCTTCATCAAAAAGGCAAACGGCATCAACACACAGCAGCGAAGCAGCCTGAAAAGCCCTGTCCTGCTCATGGGTTATCGGGCGCTCCGGCCCTTTCAGTCGTTTTACGGAAGCGTCAGTATTGAGCGCCAGTATCAGTTTGTTGCCAAATTCCGCTGCTTCTGCCAGTAAAGTAAGGTGGCCATGGTGCAGTATATCGAAGCAGCCATTGGTAAATACAATTTTTCTGCCGGAAGCCCGCCACACATTGCACTGCTGGCGCATTGCTTCACCGCTGTAAATCTTATTTTGTATCCACTGCAATTTTTGCATTTCGCTTTTTATTGTAAGAATGAATGAATAGCAGCGAAAAGACGCCAAGTATTATAATAACACAGGTTTGTACCGCCCAGGCAATCCAGCCAAACGCGTCAGCTGTTATCTGGTCTATCTGGTAAGGGCCCTGCAGCATCTGCGAAACAAGCCACGGATACAGCCCTATGCCACCCGGTACAAATATTAATGCCACACTGCCCCAAACCAGCACAACCATCGATGATACAAGCGAAAGATTTGCGCCAACGCTTTTCAGGCCAAGGTAGATCTGCAGGGTATACATAAGCCACATTAATACGGTGAGAATTACGAATTCCCACTTCTTTTTCATGTTTACTATGGATAGTATGCCATGGGTCATTTCTTTTGCCAGCAGTCCTATTTTACTGTCTTTGTTTTTCCGGTACCACAACATGGTGCCTGCAATAACTACCGCTATCACTATAAGGCCTATGGTCATAACGGTTTCCAGGCCTTTCAGGTAGGGGACAATGAATTTAGAGATGTAGCTGCTGATGCGGCCCATTTCCAGCAAAAAGGTAACTAAAGCTATGGTAAGCAGGCAAACCACATCGAATGCACGCTCTGCAACAATAGTGCCCACCATTTTATGGGCAGGCATATCTTCGTATTTGGCAAGTACAGTACATTTGGCAACTTCGCCTGCACGGGGCAGAATCAGGTTGGTAACATACCCTATCATTACCGCGAACATGGTATTGGTAAGGGTTGGCCTCAGGTCAATAGTTTCGAGCAGATACCGCCAGCGGATAGCCCGTATATAGTGCGAAAGGAAGCCCACGAAGCATATGGTAATAAGATACCATGGGGGATTTACGCTTTGGTATATGGAATTCAGCAGTTTATCAAGATTGCCCTCTTTCTGCACCTTGTATAGCATGTACCATCCAATACCTATCCCCAGCCCAAGGAAAATTACGTACTTTAGTATTGTGGCCAGGGCTTTCTTCATTCCAGTAAAGGTACGGATTTACAAACTATTGTCTTCTTTCGGAAATATGATCACAGGCTTGAAAGTCTTTGCCTCTTCAAAGTCCATACGGGCATAAGAGATAATAATAACAGTATCGCCAACTGAAACCAGCAGCGCTGCAGGCCCGTTCATACATATTTGACCAGAACCGCGTGTGCCTTTTATAATATATGTTTCAAGACGGGAACCATTGTTGATATCAAGTACCTGTACTTTTTCATTCTCAATCATATTGGCTGCATCCATCAGATCTTCATCAATGGTAATACTGCCTATGTAGTTCAGGTTAGATTCTGTGATCTTTACCCTGTGTATTTTAGATTTCAGTACTTCTATTTGCATAGCGGCTGCAAATGTACAAGGTTTAACCAAAAGGGTAAAGTTATTAGGGAATAACTTAGTTAAATGAATAATAAAACTATTTAAGGCAAGATGACTCACTCGTCCTCGTTTGCAACGAGGATGCCACGGACTGGCGTTTGTAACGCCCGTAATATTTGTTGCACTACAAGGTGTGCCACATATATATAACCTCGTTCTCACTCGTTCACTCGTCCTCGTTTGCAACGAGGATGCCACGGACTGGCGTTTGTAACGCCCGTAATATATGTTGAACTACAAGGTGTGCCACATATATATAACCTCGTTCTCACTCGTTCACTCGTCCTCGTTTGCAACGAGGATGCCACGGATTGGCGTTTGTAACGCCCGTAAGCCCACACAACAAATTACAATAAAATTTGCTTTTTTGCTATGCCATCGTACTTTTACAATACAATACCAGCTTATGAAGAAGTTTACTCTGGCTTTATGCCTTTTTCTAATTGTCGCTTCCACTTATGGCCAACAGGCGAAAGGGGATCACAAAAAAGTGGTTACTGACAGCAAATGCTCCACTATGTTTATTACCACCAGCACGGGTCTTAATAACAGTAATGGCTTGCTGGCTGTAGGTGCTGAATATGAGTTTGTTAAGCAGGTTGGCGTCGATGCCGGCTTTGGTGTTAGCAGCTGGGGCTACAAAATGAATGTCGGCTTCCAGTATTTTTTTAAACCCTGCCACAAGGGGTGGACGATTGGCTTAGGGGTTACACATAATTTAGGACTGAGCAATTTCCAGACAAGCGCATCAACTATTTACGGTAATAACGAGCAGGTCACCCTTGATCTGCACCCGGTTACTAATTTTTACATCGCGACGCACTATTACGCAAATCTGGGGCAGACCGGAAAGAACAAGTTTTTTCTCATGTTAGGTTGGTCGCAGGCACTTACCGCTAATACTTTTAATCAGGTTTATGGCGACCCGATCAATGACGCAACCGTAAAAGCCTATAATTTCCTTAAACCGGGCGGACTAATTGCGGCAATTGGCTTCGGTTTCGGAATCAATTAGGTCATTTCTAATACCCTTTCAGGTGGCCGTGCGATTATGGCCTGTCCCCCATTTTCTATTATTGGCCGTTCTATTAGGGTGGGATTGTCTGCTAGTATTTGCAGCCACTCGTTTTCTGTAACGGATTTACCCTCGTAACGCTCTTTATAAATTGGCTCTCCTTTGCGCACCAGTTGAGAAGGTTGCATACCAAGTTTTATAAGCAGGGCGGATAGCTCCTCTACACTCAGCGGTTCCATAAGGTACCACCGTACCTCGTGCGGAATGCCCTTTGCCTGTAATAGTTCCAGGGCACCATTACTTTTACTGCAAGCTCCGTTATGGTAAACGTTTATCAATGGTAAATTATAAATTTTAAATTATAAATGGTGATTTATACCTGGTGATTTGTACCTGGTAGAATGTAGGGAGAATTAGTAGAGGTTTAGCGCCAGAACCGGCTTTGGCTTTGCGCCTGCTGCGAGCCCTCTGCTTTCTCCACGTTAAGCCGCGGTGCCGGAATTTGTTGCTGAAACGGTAATAGGTGTTAGCTATTCTGCCCTAAAAGTAAAATGGTAAAGATGTTGCCTGCAAGAAGCAATTAACCATTTACCATTTACAATTCACCATTATTATAGTGCTATTTCTTTTACGTCAGCGGCTACGACTAGCTTGCCGGCTGTTTTTGCTTTTATCTCGTCAATAGATATGCCAGGCGCGTATTCCCTTAAAATAAAACCATCTGCAGTAATATCAAATACACCAAGGTCAGTTACTACTTTTTTAACGCATCCTACACCGGTAAGTGGTAAAGAGCATTTCGCCAATAGCTTGCTTTCACCCTTTGGGTTAGTGTGTTGCATGGCGACAATAATGTTTTTAGCCGCAGCAACCAGGTCCATAGCGCCACCCATGCCTTTCACCATTTTGTTCGGTATCTTCCAGTTAGCGATATCACCGGTTTCTGATACTTCCATGGCACCTAATACAGTCAGGTGCACTTTGCCGGCGCGTATCATACCAAAACTCATGGCACTATCAAAAAACGATGATCCGGGAAGAGTAGTAATAGTCTGTTTGCCTGCGTTAATAAGGTCGGCATCTTCATCGCCCTCAAAAGGGAACGGTCCCATGCCGAGCAGGCCATTTTCGCTTTGCAGCACTACGCTAACGCCTGCAGGTATATAATTAGCCACCAAAGTAGGTATGCCTATGCCAAGGTTTACATAGAAACCATCCTGCAATTCCTGGGCAATTCTTTTTGCTATTTGTTCTTTATTAAGAGCCATAAAAAATTAAAAGTGAAAGGTAAAAAAGTAAAATTGACCACTGTTTTGTAAATGCTATTATGCTTTTTTACGAACGGTCAGTTGCTCAATTCTTTTTTCATAATCGCTACCCTGGAAAATGCGATGCACATAAATGCCCGGAGTATGGATATGATTAGGGTCCAGTTCGCCCGGCTCTACCAGGTGCTCTACTTCAACAATAGTTATTTTACCCGCCATTGCCATTAACGGGTTAAAATTACGGGCGGTATCTTTAAAAATAAGGTTACCCATAGTATCGCCCTTCCATGCTTTTACAATAGCGAAATCCGCATCAAAAGCATGCTCCAGCAGGTAATTTTTGCCGTTAAATTCCCTTATTTCTTTACCCTCAGCCACTTCCGTGCCGTAACCCGCCTGCAGGTAAACGGCAGGCATACCATAACCGGCAGCCATGCAGCGGGTGGCAAGTGTGCCCTGTGGAATTAATTCTACTTCCAGTTCACCACTCAACAGCTGGCGTTCAAATTCTGCGTTTTCGCCCACGTACGAGGAGATCATTTTTTTTACCTGCTTCTTTTCCAGCATAAGGCCTATTCCGAAGCCATCTACCCCAGCATTATTTGATATGCAGGTGAGGTTGTTAATGCCTTTGCGAACCATTGCAGAGATGCAGTTTTCAGGTATACCACACAGCCCGAAACCACCCAGCAAAATAGTTGCTCCCGAAGGAATATCACTAACCGCTTCATCGGCATTGGTAACTACTTTCTTCATTGAATTTGTATTTGGATGCGAAATTAATTGATTAGTTGATTAGTAGGGGAAAAAATTTGCTAATTGATTTATTAAAATATTCATTTGCCCTCCCCACCCCAATTGATCAGCATCAACCACGGTTTTGATGTGGGTCATTTAGAAGGGGGTGTTGCGGATATACTTTTGCATCATAATCAGTAACAAACAACAACAACACAAAACACTGTACAATTTATTTACTAACATAAAACACTGTCGTATAGCGACAGAAAAAAAGAAAAATTAAGATGAGAAATTTAAGTGAAGTTTTAGTGCACGAAAACAACGACAGCATGACAGTAGAGGTTTTGAAAACCGCGAAAAATGTTAAGGATGGTGGCAGTGTTGCCACTCAGGTCAGCGAACTTAGAATGCTGAAATCAAGGCTTATTGAAATGGCCTCGCATCAGTTCCGAACACCATTGAGTGAGGCGTTGTCATCGGCCTATTTAATAGGGCAGTACAACCGTGAAGACCAGCAGGAAAAGAGAGCAATGCATCTCGATCGCATTATAACCTCGGTCAATTCACTTACTGAAATACTTGATGATTTTCTGGCAGTTGGTAAGTTGAAGGACGATAAGGTCGTAACCAATTTTGTTTACTTCGATGTAAAGCATAAAATATCGAAAATGATAGTTGACCTCAACAATTATTGCAACCTGAAAATGGATATTGTATACGAACATATTGGCGACGAAACCAAGGTGATACTTGATCCGGTGCTGTTAAAAGGCGCCATGTTACACCTGCTTTCAAACGCTATTAAATTTTCAAGCGGCGCGTGCCCTATACTGATAACAACGCGGCTTACGGAACGGCATTTTGAGGTGTCAGTTAAGAACCAAGGAATAGGCATACCACTAACCGAACAGCCGAACCTTTTCAGGCTTTTTTACAGGTCAGATAATGTAGCCAACATACAAGGTGCTGGCATGGGTTTATATGTAGCGAAACGGTACGTGGAATTAATGGGCGGAACAATCGGGTTTACAAGTGAGCCGGGCAAAGAAACGGAGTTTACAATGGGTTTCAATATTATTACCAGCAGCTTAAATTAATAGGCCAGGCTAAAAAACATCAAGTGAATATTCTTTCAACAATATTAAAACAACGCATTGCTTATGGATAAACAACAGGTAAGACGATAACATTTTTTCAACCACTAAATTGAAATGCCTATGGGTAGCATAAACTGAGAAAACAACAACCACACGAACCGGGAGACGGATGCTTTGAGCGAGGCATCCGTTTCCTTTTGTGTAATAGCCACGCATAAATGTGGGCCGATGTTGTTCTAAACCGTTTAAAGCCGCATTTTAGGCGGTGCGTAAAATTTTTACTACCGCAGCGGTGTTTAGTACCGGGTTGCAAAGATGATGAATATCCTTGCTGTTAAACCCAAATTTTGCAGTTGAAGTTCATTATCGTTGTAAATAATTGACTACCAATAAGTTAATCGTTCGTTTTTTTACTGCATTGCAGTAGAAAATTTCAACAAAACGATATTGATAATCAAGGAGTTAAGTTAATAATGGGCATTTAATTGCAAAATCTAGGTTAAACTATTGATTGGTTTACCTGGAGATGATTGGTAACAGGTTGTGCGATAAGCGAAATATATCACTAATAAATCTTGCCCTAATGACATTGCCCGAAAGGACTCTCATAAACTTTTAAATGCACTACAGGCTATTGCTTGATTATTTATTCCCTGCCAGCACGCTGCAGAATTTCCCTTTCTTCATTTGAGAGGGAGTCATAACCTTTCTGGTTTATTTTATCGAGTATCTCATCAATCAGTCGCTGTGAAATACCTTGTTTGGGCTGGTAAACGCTGTAGGTATTACCGGCTATACTTTTCTGGCGAACCAGGGTTGGACGTGCTTTTGGGGTTACTGATCCTTCTATTGCGGCAGCAAGGCTATATGCCCAACCCGCAGGCTGGTAGCCAGCTTTGGTTAGCTTTACGTATACAAAACCCATAATACTGCCGCCGATATTGAGCAATAATATGGGTGCAGAAAAACCAATGCCTGGTTCGTAGCACGTAGTGACGGCAAGTCCGCAGAACAGCAGGAAGATAACCAACAGCGGTATGGTGAATGTTTCAGTAAGGTAAAACTTGTAGTTAGGTGTTAGCGTAAATGCTGCAACAGCCATGCCTATTATACCTGCACGGCCACTCAGGAAGGATATCGGAATATTTGCCAGCTGGCCGGGTAGCAATTGGGCTGCCATGTAAAAAATGCCACCTGCAATAAGGCTGTATGCGTAAAGTGGAATTACATGTTTTGGGCCAATGAGCATCTGCACTACAGAGCCGAAGCAGTAAAGCCACAGCATGCCGCTTGCCAATTCTAAAAAGCTGTTAGGCTGCTGAAACCAGCCGTATGTAAAAATCGTCCACCAATGGTGCTGGAAGGTAGCCACGGAACCTAGTGAGATATTGGGTAAGAAATAGGTATTAAAGTTGGTCCAGCTGCCGGAATACACAATCATGATGATAGACCACGAAATGGCTAGCGCAAGGTATGCCGAGCCCGAAAAAATAATGAGTTGCAAAACTGCATTGTTCTTGTAGCCCGGAATATATGATAGTGCCGATCTCCTGTTCCCTGTTCCCATTTATTGCAAAGTTATTAATAAAAGTCGTTCCGGTTCGTTCTCTTCCATATAGTTAACAGAATGAAAGCAAACAACATACCACCCAAATGCGCAAAATGCGCCACATTATCGCCTTTAATATGCCCAACACCTGAAAATAGCTCAATAACAGCATAACCTGTCACCATCCATTTTGCTTTTATGGGTATTGGTATGAACATAAGGTACATTTCTGTATTCGGGAAAAGGTAAGCAAAAGCAAATATTACCCCGAAAATAGCGCCTGATGCACCCACCATGGTCACGTCGGTCATTTGTCCATAAAAACTATGCAACAGCTTTATACTTTCAGCGGAAAAGGCCGGAGAACCAGGATCTTCTGCCCAGGCTCTAAGAAACTGGCCGCTTTCCGATAGCCCATGGCTTGAGAGGAATTTGGTAAATTCTGTGAGGGTAGGGTGTTGTTGGTACTCTAAAAAAGAATGATGAAAGCTCATGAATTCGTAAGAAAGCACCCCCATGTGGCAGAAACCGGCACCAAGCCCGCAAATCAGATAGAAGATAAGGAAGCGTTTGGTACCCCAGATATTTTCGAGCATAGAGCCGAACATAAATAAACCAAACATATTAAAAAATATGTGCTCAATGGTCAGATTCAAATTATCAGGGCTACCGTGCATGAACATGTGGGTAAGTAACTGCCACCACTTGAAATCCGGCGATGTCCAATAGTGCAGCGCAAGCGTATCATCAAGGTTTATACCGGTCCTGAAGAGCGCAAATTGCGCCAGTACCATTATTACATTAATGATGATGATATTTTTTACAGCCGGTGGCATACCCTGACCGGAACCCGTATTGAAAGAGGACATACTGCAAAAATAGCTGTTTACTATATAATTTATGGTTAAAACTGCGGAAGCGGTGCGGCTGCTATATGGTCAAAAAAAAGCATTGACAACTTCCCGGAAGTTGTCAATGCCAATATGTTAAGCATCCTGATCAGGAATGATCTGAAAATAGGGTGCTGCTAAGGATACTTTGTCACTGCTTAAAAGAACAGGAAATGCCTCTTCTTCTTATTTTTCATTGCACTGAGGCTTATAATGCGAATGTCTTTGTTCGGGCGGTCACTACCATCGCGGGCTTCGAGAGATATTTTATCTGCAATCTCCTGTCCTTCAACTATTTCGCCGAAAACAGTGTAGTTGCCATCCAGGTGCGGAGTTCCGCCAACGGTTTTGTACGCTTCGCGCTGGGTAGTGGTAAATTTGCGGCCAGTGCGTTTTTCAATATTGTTGAGTTCATCATCGGTGCACACCTTGCCTACCACCAGGTAAAATTGGCTTGCAGAGCCCGATTTATCAGGGTTATTATCTCGTGCTACGCCTAATGCACCCTTTTTGTGGAAGTTGGAATCGTTTATTTCGGCAGGTATCGTGTACTTCAGTCCGCCGTTGCCCAGCATTTCGCCTGGTTTTGCGTGTTTAGAGTCCGGGTCTCCCGCCTGTACCATGAATTTAGGTATTACACGGTGAAACAAAGTGCTGTCGTATACATGCTCTTTTGCGTTTTTAACCATGTTTTCGGTGTTTTTCGGGGTATTGTCATACAGCATAACAATAATATTCCCGTATTCAGTCTCAATTTTCACCTTGTTTTTCTGGGCGAATGCAGCGGCAGATATATATGCCAGGGCAATAAGTGTAAGTATGGTTTTTTTCATTGATTGTTTGGTTAATGCAGCAAAAATATAAAGTATCGTATAAAGGTGCTAAAAAGTATTGAATTTTCGGCTTTGTGGTATTAATCAGATGCTTCCAGCATAAACAAATCCTGCACATTTTTATGGAGAACAGCCGCGATTTTCAAGGCTAATATGGTTGAGGGGACATATTTACCAACTAGAATTGCAAATATAGTAAGGTTGTTAATTTTTACTTTTTGAGCAAATACACTGCAATCGGATGCTTCCGCAAACCTTATTATCTTCGCACCAAATTTACTTTTGATGGATCGCAAAATACAATCAGCACTGATTTCTGTTTTTTATAAAGATGGCCTGGAACCTATTGTAAGGAGGCTGCACGAACTGGGGGTTACTATGTATTCAACCGGGGGAACGCAGACTTTTATTGAAGGGCTCGGCCTGCCATGTGTTGCGGTCGAAGATGTTACCAGGTATCCTTCGATACTGGGTGGCCGGGTAAAAACACTGCACCCAAAGGTGTTTGGCGGCATATTGGCCAGGCGTGCGCTCGATAGCGATATGGAGCAGGTGAAGGAATATGAGATACCATTGCTCGACCTTGTAATTGTTGACCTCTATCCTTTTGAAGAAACAGTAGCATCTACTGACGATGAGAAAACCATCATTGAAAAAATTGACATCGGCGGGGTGTCGCTCATTCGTGCAGCCGGTAAAAATTTTGCTGATGTCTGCATCGTAGCTTCTACCGGCCAATACGTAGAATACTACGACCTGCTGAATGCGAAAAACGGCACCACTTCTATTGATGACCGTAAGCATTTTGCTTCACTTGCATTCGCAGAATGCGCGCATTACGATGTGGCTATTTCAGCTTATTTTAAAAGCCATACTGCGCATGGTAATTTCCAGCTTTCGCATAGCAATAAGCAGGTGTTACGTTATGGCGAAAACCCACACCAGCACGCTGAATTTTATGGCCATCTTGATGAGTTGTTCGAAAAGCTGAACGGTAAAGAATTGTCTTATAACAACCTGGTTGATATTGATGCTGCGGTGCAGATCTGCGCTGAATTTGACCAACCTATGTTTGCTATAATTAAGCACACCAATGTGTGTGGAGTTGCCCTTGCGGATAATGTTGCAACTGCATGGGAAAAGGCGCTGGCTGGCGACCCTGAAAGCGCTTTCGGTGGTGTGTTGGTAACGAATCAGGTTATTGACCTTAACGTTGCGCAAAAAATAAATGAACTCTTTTTTGAAATACTCCTGGCGCCAGGTTTTGATGCTGACGCACTGGCTTTGCTGAAAGGGAAAAAGAACCGCAACTTGTTGTTGCAGAAGAAGAAATTTTACCCGGTTAAAGAGTACAAGCGCATACTTAATGGTGTGCTGGTGCAAGATTCAGACGCTAAGAATTTCGCGGAGTGGAAAGAAGTTGGTGGTGTGGAATGCAGCGATGCGCAGCAGCGCGATTTGCTATTTGCTAACGTGGTTTGCAAACACCTTAAATCTAACGCCATCGCATTGGTAAAAGACTGCCAGTTGGTGGGTAAGGGTTGTGGCCAGACCAGTCGTGTTGATGCACTGCGGCAAGCGATAGATAAGAGCCGCCAGTTCGGCTTTTCATTGCAGGGTGCAGTGTTGGCATCTGATGCATTTTTTCCGTTTGATGATTGCGTTAAAATGGCGCACGAAGCTGGTATAGCTGCGTTTATCCAGCCGGGCGGTTCAGTGCGCGATAATGACAGCATTGCCTATTGTGTAGCTAATAAACTGGCTATGGTGCTTACCGGTACCAGGCACTTTAAACACTAATATCTTATTTGAAAATCAGTAAATCAGCCTTACAACTTTTGCGATGTGAGGCTGCTTTATTTTAAGTTAATTCATAGCGTTCGCTACTGCGTTGGTTTAGCGCAAATTTATTGAGCCGCCCAGACGAGATCCTCCATTTTTTTCCGGCTGGTGATGATGCTTGCGCGATACTGCGGGAAATGTTTCCAGGTTTTCGTTAAAACGTCGAATCTCTCGAGGAAGGCATCCCAGATTATTTTCTTATCCCTGGTTACAATGAAGACATTGGAATAAGGTACACAAGATGCTATAAACATAGAACGGTCGGGCAGTTCTATTGCATTACCCCCGCTTGTAAGGCGCTCTCTGTTAAGCCTGTTGCTACCGGTAGGGTATTCATATTTCCATACTGTTTTCAGTTGTCCGTTGGGTGCAGTAGGTTGCTGTAGTACCAGCACCTGCGGCGCAGAAAAGGAATTGGCCATATTATTGTTGTAGAGGTACAGATCGCCATTGGCTGCTAATTTGCAGGCATGCTGTTCTGAAAATAATGCCAGATTGCTGCTGCCAACCTTGGTAGTTAATTCCAGCCCATCATAAACATCCATCACTTTGCCTTCAGGGTATTTTATTTTAAGTACCTTGTTGGTGTTTTTAAAACTCACGTAGAGCTGCTTTCTTTTTTCATCAAAGAAAAAGGCATTTTCATGGGTCTCTTTCATACCCAAAGGCGACTGCAGTTGCTGCAGTTTGTCGCCTTTGTAATAGCTTGATGATTTCCATGACCAGGCAACATTTCCACTCTCGTCATATTCTATAACGGTGCCCATCAGCGCCATTTTTTTAAGGCCGCCATTGGGGTTGACGACCGGCTTTTTTCCTGTCAATACTGCGCTGCTGTCGCCATTGCCGGTGTACTTCCATTCCCATCCCAGGGCCTCATGCCCCAGGGTCATGTAATGGCCATTCGCGAGTCTGGTAATTTCATGATGGTAACTCTCAACAGAATCGCCGCTTGCCTTGCCGTTGTTAGGGCCGCGCCACAGTATAACGCCATCATAGTTTATCTCATAAACCATATTGTAGTTAAGAAAAGTAATGGTGTTTTGTGGCGATATTTTAAGGTCGCGGATTATAGAAGTTTCATCAACCACGCCTTTAATATTCGGTAAGAACCATACGGGCTCGCCACGCATATTATACAGTACTTTATTGCCATCGTTAAATATAAAAGCATCTTTAAATTTCAGAGCGTTTTGAAGCACCGTGAAGCGGTATATTGCGGTATCTGCATTGTTGCTTTTCGCGGTATTGAAGTGGTATAATGGAGTGCTATTTCTGTTGTTGTTTTGCGCGGTTACCCGCCACGTATATGCTGCGCCAAACGCTGGCACTTCTATAATTATTTTGTTGGTTGTGCAGGTAGTAGTTACGGCTATGTTTTTCTTAAAATCAGCTTCGTCATTGTAGTTGCCCTGAGCAATTTCAACTTTGTAACCAGGTGCTTTTGCGGTAGCAGGAAAAGAGAATCCGATTATCCTGTAGTTAAGGCTGCTGGCTTCTTTTGGTGTTTGTTGTGCCTGCGTATAGGGCTGCACAAAGCAAAGCAGTATCAGTACAGTGGTTATTGTCTTAATCATTTTTTGCTTGTGGATTGTGGCGCTCATAAAATGGTTGTGGAACGTGGTGAGCATTAATAGCTACTGGCTTTCAATATTTTCTCCGTGTATCAGATGTTCCAGGTTTTTTCGGTTCGTAATAATACTGTATCTGTAAGCCGATTTTGTTACCCATTTATGCTCATCAGCATTCCATATTTCAAGCAGTGCATCCCACAATAATTTCTTTTCTCTATTTACTATAAAAACATTGCCATACGGCGTACACGAGGAGACAAAAAAAGAATGATCGGGCAGTTCAATAACATTACCACCGCTGGTGAGTCTATCTCTGGTCTCTAGCCTGTATTTCTGTGGGTATTGATACATCCATACAGGCTTTAACTTACCATTGGCAATAGTTGGTTGTTGCAAAATAAGTACCTGTGGCTCTACAAAGCTGTTTGCCATGTTATTGTTGTATAGCGACAGATCTCCTGCCGATGTCACTTTACAAGCATGTTGCTGTGAGAATAATGCCAGCATGCTGGTGCCAACCTTGGTCTGTAACTCCAAGCCATCATATTTGTGAACTACTTTTCCTTCCGGGTATTTTATTTTAAGCACCTGGTTGGTGTTCTTGAAACTAACGTAAAGCATTTTATTTTTTTCGTCAAAAAAGAATGCATTTTCGTGGCTCTCGATAAAACCCATAGATGATTGTAGAAACCTAAGGTTTTCATTCTTGTAATAGGCAGATGATTTCCATGACCAGATGATCTGACCAGAACTGTCGTATTCAATTATAGTGCCCATTTGCATCCTTCGTAATGGAATATTGCTCTTGCCTACAACAGTAGCGTTGTTTTCATTACCCTCTACTATTGCAATAGAGCTATCACCATTGTTGGAGTAGTCCCATTTCCATTTTAGTATCTCATGACCAAGCACCATGTAGTGCCCGTTGGCAAGTCGGGTTAGCTCGTGATGGTAGTGCTCCTCGGCATCCCGGCTTAGCGCACCCTTGTTTGGTGCGCGCCACAATACTTCCCCATCGTAGTTGATCTCGTATGCCATATTGTAGGTAAGAAATGTAATGGTATTTTGTGGCGTCAGTTTGATGTC
Organism: Chitinophagaceae bacterium; assembly: GCA_947447265.1. Classification (GTDB taxonomy): domain Bacteria; phylum Bacteroidota; class Bacteroidia; order Chitinophagales; family Chitinophagaceae; genus Flavipsychrobacter. The sequence goes on along the minus strand of CANFKC010000001.1, from coordinate 162,499 downwards.
CCTTATCTCTGAATTGTCTTCTACAATCCCATGGATGTTTGGCAGAAACCAAACAGGCTCGCCTTGCATATTGTACATAGTTTTGGTCTTGTCATTAAACACGTAAGCGTCTTTATATTTTATTGCACTTTGCACTATCCTGAAACGGTAATTGGTGGTATCTGCATTGCTGCTTTTCAACGTAGTGAAATGGTGGAACGGGTTTGCCATTCTTTGAGTGCTTGCAGCGGCTGTAAGTCGCCATGTATATTCGGCGCCGAACGTAGGTACTTCTATAATTATTTTGTTATTTTTTACAGCAGCAGATTTAATGACATTGCTTCTGAATTCGCTTTCGGAATTATAGGTACCAGCGGCTATTTCTAATTTGCTGCCAGCAGTATTTAATGCTGCCGGAAAAGAAAAACCAATTAACCGGTAGTGCAGCCGGGCACCTTCAGCCGGGTGTATCTGTGCTATGATATTGCCCGAGATATTTGCGAACAAAATTGCTATCAGTATTATGGTTTTATACATAGTAATGCGATGTTTCAGCCGGGGAAGTGTTCGGCGATAAATGTAATTAATTACCGGCCCTCAATATTCTCGCGCCATATAAGGTGCCCAAGGTTGTTGCGACTGGTAATGATGCTGTACCTGTATGCCGATTGTGCTGACCACTTTTTTTCTACAAGGTTCCAGACTTCGAGTACTGCATCCCAGAGCAGTTTTTTATCCATGCTTACAATAAACACATTGCCATATGGATTGCACATAGATACGAGTATTTCACCGCCGGGTAGTTCCATTACATTTCCTCCCGATGTTCCCTGGGCTTTTCTGAGTTCTGTAAAATCGCCTTTATAGGGATATTTATATTCCCATATCTTTTTAAGATTTCCCTTTCCTCCGGCAGGCTCTTGCATCATTAATGCAGTTGGTGTTTCATCCGGATGGCAAATGTTGTTATTAAAAAGGCAAATGTTTCCGTTTTTAAATATTTTGACGCTATGCTGATGGCAAAACGGTGCTTTTTGATCGGTTATGGGGTCGCCGGATTTGCCGTAAACATTTGTCACTATGCCGTCAGGATAATTTATCTTAAATATTTGGCTGAAGTTTTTAAAGCTTACGTACAGGTTTTTATTTTTTTCATCGAATGCGAATCCGTTTTCGTGGCTGTCGAAAAGATTCTTAAGATTCTTTAACGTTTTTTGGTTCGTTTGTTGCTCCAGAAAATATTGAGAGGAGCGCCATGACCAGACTACATTATTCGCCTGATCGTATTCAATAACTGTTCCGAATGAAATGCGTGGGTATGTTTTTCCCGTATTCTGACTCATCTGTTCTGCAGATACCAGAGATAGTGCGCTATCGCCATTGCTGTCTTTACGCCATTCCCAGGGTATCAGTTCGTTTCCCAGCACCATATAGTTTCCGTTGCTGAGTATATTTATTTCGTGGTGATAGCGTTCTATGCTATCCTGACTTACCTGGCCGATATTGGGTGGCTTCCATAGTAGCTGACCGTCGTAGGTTATTTCGTAAGCCATATTGTTTGTAACGAAGGTCATTGTGCCTTTAAAGGTTGGTTTCAGGTCGCGTACTTCTCCGTTTGACTCAATTATACCAGGTATATTTGGCAGGTACCATATCGCATTGCCTTTCATGTCATAGATAACCCTGCTTTTATCGCAGATGACATAAGCTTGCTGATATTTTTTTGCATTCTTTATTATTCGTAGCCGGTAGAGATGAGTATCTACAACTGGAGGCTTGCCTGTGCTGAAATGATAAAGCGGGCTACTTGTTGTTCTGTTTCCGGGATGGGTATAAAGGAATCGCCAGGTGTAACTTTGTCCCCAGGATGGTAATTCTACGATTAGCTGGTTGGTTTTTGAAGTACACCGTTTTATGATATGTGTCTTGAAAAAATTTTCGTTATCATAAAGTCCTTCCGTCACTTCAAGCGTATACTGAGTTGTCTGTGGTACTTCCGGCAACGAAAAACCTGCAATTCTATAGTTTATTTCTTTGCCTTGAGCTGGGTATTGCCATTGTGCGTTTGATTTTAATACAAACAGACTAAGGAAAAGCAAAATTATACACTTCTTCATTCGCCGGATTCTTGACCTCTTCAAATGTACAGATATATTGTCGTTTGTCCGCTTTTAAACAAATATTGGTAAGTAGAACGCTTGCGCTCATAAAAATCAACGTATATTTTAGTATGTCGTCAATAGTTCTAGAATTGTTTTCATGTAGCAAACTTCGAATCGGTGGGAATTCTATTTGTATTCGCGTGTTATTATTTTATTGTAAAAGGTTATTAATGCTTGCATCCGTTGAGTTGGTATATGTTAATAACTGTCGTTTGTTGTGTTAAAGTGACAAAAAAAATACTATATAGTACTATAAAATGAATGCTTTCTGCTTAGTTTATATGTTATCCGGTTTAAATGCAACAAAATCCAAATTGCATACAGATGCATCTATTTTTTTTGGATAATTTTAACAGATGGGTTTTCAAAACGGTTATATCTGATTGTGTTATGTTAATGTGTTATTATTTTATTGACAGCTATTTACGCATATAAATTTTGTGTATTTTTATCAATTTGTTAAAAGTGAATTAAACTGCGTGTTTTGACATTCATTTCCTTACATTTGAAGTTCGCTAAAAGTTAAAATGCTTTTAACGCAATAGTCACGTTTAGTTAATAGCAGGCCAAACAAGTATGCATTAAAAAAAACTAAATGGCTTAAAACCATCGGAAAGTATCTAATCAATAGTTATTTATTGGTTAACCGAAGGTTAAAAGGTGATTTTTTTGAATGAGAAAGTAGCTTTTTGTTAATTTTTTTGATAACTTGCGAGTGATATCGAAAGTATTTGTTACTAATGCAATCGGTTTATCTCAAAGTTAAACATTGTTTAAATAATCATTAACGCTGCGAAAGCCGCACCAGTAAAAGAAAGAAGTAAAAACATATACTCTACACAAAACATGAAAAAGGTTTATTCAATCATCATTCTAATGTGCAGTTTTTGCATGGCGGGTTTTGCCGGTGAGGCGAAGCTTACTGGCAATGGACTGCCATCGGGCCTTACCCAGGGGGAAAAGGGTAAAGAGGAAGTCGTCATTGGCACAACCAATTTGAGACATAGCGTAAACGAGCGTGTTCAGGGAATGCAAAACATTTCTGCTAACTTGTTTTGCTCTTACCTATTAAACAGCTCCGTTGGTTGGATACTTTCGAACAATTTGCAAGCAATAACAAATAATAATAACGGTGTGTCGCCTGATGCGGGTTTCTGCATTCATACTAATTATGACGAGCACAATGGAAATACAGTTACGGGAAAGGTTTTGGCTGGCAGCTCACGCTCCCGGTTTTTTTCGTTTGTACTCCTCACCGAATCAAAGTCGTTGATTACTCATCTCCTCTCTCCTATTTCTTCACCTTCTAAATTAGAGAATTATGGCTAGAGATCAACCACTACAGTGCACACGGACGAATGAAATGAACAATTCCTTTTACAATCACAAAACACAAAAACCAAAAACAACCACCAGCATGAGAAAACTGATTTTACTAATCTTACTGTGTATAGGCAGTTTTGCGGGTTACTCGCAAACCTACTGCACACCCACGTTTAGCTATGCGTACGGCTCGTGTTCGTACTATGGTATGCGCGTCGGCTCCTTTAACGCAACTGGCGTATCCAGTTCTATAAGCGACGCTGCAGCTTGCAATGGTAGTGGATACCTTGACAAGACGTCGCTTTCCTGCACCATGTACATGGGCGGCACCTACGCGGTTACGGTTAACACTCCGGGAGGATATTCTTGTTCCGGCCAGATATGGATTGACTTTAACTATGACGGAACATTTGATGCTTCGGAAAGTGTAGGTGGATTTACATCCGGTACTGGTAACCACATATTTAATATTACCCTTGCGGGTGGTGTTTACCCAGGTAACCGTCGTATGAGGGTTGCTGTTAATGATGCCAACTATGGTGGTGCACACTATCCTTCAATCAACCCTTGCGGCGGCTATTATTATGGTGAAGACCGTGATTATACGATCAACGTTGCAACACCTCCTCCAACAGCATCTCTTACACCAAGTTCACGTGCTTTCGGCGCGGTACTTGCAGGTTCTACATCAGGTACTTTAAATACAGTTCTTAGTGCATCTTATCTTTCTACATCAACAGGTAACCTTACTGTAACTGCTCCATCAAACTTTGAAGTTTATAATGGCAGTGCGTGGGTTAGCAGCTACACTATATCTTTCTCTGGCGCAGGCGTTTCTGCAGCAACTATTCCAATACATTTTGTTGCTCCGGCTTCTGCAGGTTCTTATTCTGGTTCTGTTTGCGTAAGTGGTGGCGGTTTGTCATCAGCGGTTTGCGCATCAGTTAGCGGTACTTCAGCGGCAGTTTGCTCTGGTACCCCAACAGCAGGTACCGGCAGTGTGAGCCCTACTACTGGTTCTACAGGTACTACCTTTACATTATCGACCACTGGTTATACAAGTGCAGGCAGCATTACTTTCCAGTGGCAGTCTTCTGCAAGTGCAGGCGGTACCTATACTAATATTACAGGTGCTACTACTTCATCTTACAGTTTTTCAGGTATGACATCTAACACCTACTACAGGTGTCTTGTTACTTGTACTGCATCAGGTTCTTCTGCTACTACATCCCCTGTATTGGCTACATGGGCTATTCCTGCGTCATCTTGCACACCAGCATTTGCAAATGCTTGTAGTTCTTATCCAATGACTACATCTATCAAAAACCTTGTAGGTGCTACAGGTTCTATTACTGATAACACTGCATGTACTGGTTCAAGCTATGAAGATTATTCTGCTTCTATGACTTGTACACTTTATCAATCTCTTTCTTATACCGCTACATTAAATACTAGTACTACTTATTACAGTAGCTTTAATGAGCAGGTTTGGATTGACTTTAACGATAACGGTACTTTCGAAACTTCTGAAAGTGTAGGTGGTAATGGTTATTCAAGTACGCCTACTCCAACAGCGGTTCTGGCAATTCCAGCTACTGCTGCGGTAGGTTTACACAGAATGAGGATTGTAGGTAACTATCAGTGCTGCGGCGCGTCTGCATACCCGAGCATGAACCCTTGCCCTACATCTGCAATTTCCTATGGTGATTGCCGTGACTATTCAGTTACGATCGCAGCGCCTCCTCCAATGGCATCTTTAGCGCCAACTACGTTGAACTTCGGTACTATCGGTACCAGCTCTACGTCAGCATCACAGGCTACTGTGTTAAACGCAGCGTTCCTTACTGCTTCTAGCGGTACGCTTACCGTAACTGCATCAGCTAACTACGAGGTTTGTGCAACAGCGGGTGGTACTTATACCAGCTCTTACACTATCTCTTATTCAGGTAGCGCAGTATCAGCTAATAGCGTATATGTACATTTTGTAGCGCCAGGTACACCGGGTACTTACACTGGTACAGTTTGTGTATCAGGTGGTGGTTTGTCATCTGCAGTTTGTGCATCCCTTACAGGTGTAAGCGCAAATGCATGTAGCGGCACTCCTACTCCGGGTACTGCAAGCGTGTCAGCGCCAACCGGTACTTCAAGTAGTTCATTTACGTTCAGCCTTTCCGGTACATCTATCGGTTTAGGTTTAACTTACCAATGGCAGTCTGCTACCACATCAGGTGGTACTTACTCTAATATTACAGGTGCAACCAATGCTACTTATACGGTATCGGGCCTTACTTCGGCTACTTACTTCAAGTGTGTTGTGGGTTGTACTTATTCAGGCGCAAGCGCAGCATCGAACGTTGTTGGTGTTGCAATTTATTGCTTACCTGCATTCGCTAACCCTTGTAGCTCTTATCCAATGTCCGGCAGTATTGGCACATTGATAGGTACTACAGGTACTATAAGCGATGGCTCTGCATGTACAAGTACAAGCTATGAAAATATGACTTCATTGTCTTGCTCTTTAACAGGTGGTGTTACTTATAATGTAAGCCTGGCTATGTCTGGAAGTTACTACAGTAGCTTGCATACACAGTTCTGGATAGATTATAATGATGATGGTACTTTCGCTACTTCAGAAAGCGTAGGCGGCGGTGGTGCATTCTCTTCATCTTCACCGGTAGTTACTATTGCTATACCAACAACAGCAACAGTGGGTACTCACATAATGAGGGAAGTAACTAACTACCAATGTTGCGGCGGTGCTGCTTACCCAAGCATCAACCCATGCCCTACAACATCTATTTCTTATGGTGATGCGCGTGATTACAAGATCATCATTCTGCCACCTCCTCCGGCAGCTACGTTGGCTCCAACTTCAATTGCATTCTCACCAACAACAACTGGTACTTCTTCATCTACCACCAACCTTATATTAAATGCTTCTTATTTAACGCCGGCTTCAAGCAGCCTTACGGTTGTAAGCTCTAACACTAACTTCCAAGTGTATAGTGGTTCTGCATGGGTATCAAGCTATACTATTGCTTATACCGGTGCTACAGTTGCTGCAGGTACTATCCCTGTAAGGTTTACACCGGGTTCTGCTGGTTCATTCTCTGGTACTATCTGTGTAACTGGTGGTGGTTTATCATCAGCAGTATGCGCTTCAGTAACAGGTACAGGTGCATCAATTTGTTCTGGTACGCCAACTGCAGGTACTGCATCATGCTCTCCAACTACAGGTGCTGCTGCAACTACTTTCACACTTACATGTTCTGGTTATACTGCAGCAGGTGGCATCAGCTTCCAATGGCAGTCTGCGAGCACATCGGGTGGTACTTATACTAACATTTCAGGTGCTACACTGGCTACTTATTCTTTCTCTGGTTTAGCTTCAACAACTTACTACAAATGCGTTGTGACTTGTTCTGCTTCTGGCTCATCAGCTACAACTGCATTTACTACTGCAACATGGGTTCTACCGGCTTCTAGCTGCACACCTGCATTTGCAAACCCATGTAGTTCTTATCCAATGAATTGCTCTATTAAGAGTTTAATTGGTGGTTCTGGTTCTATCAGTGATGTTACAGGCTGTACTTCTGCCAGCTATGAAGACTATACCGGTTCTTTAACTTGTACTTTGTTCAGGAGCTTAACTTATACAGTTACTGAAAACCTGACTACATCTTACTACAGTAGCTTCACTACACAGTTGTGGATAGATTTTAACGATAACGGTACTTTTGAAACATCAGAAAGCATGGGTGGTATTAACTTCCCAACTACGGCTACGCCTACTTTCAACATGACGGTTCCTTCAACAGCCACTCCAGGCTTGCACAGGATGAGGATTGTTGGTAACTATGGCTGCTGCGGTTATTCGTCTTATCCATCAGTTAACCCTTGCCCTACATCAGCAATTTCTTATGGTGATGCACGTGATTACACTGTAACTATACAAGATCCTCCTCCTTATGGCTCTACTACTCCAAGTTCATTGAACTTCGGTACTATCGCTACAAGTACTACATCTTCTGCTTTAAATACAGTGCTTACAGCGGCTTATCTTACACCTGCAACAGGTACTGTTACTGTAACTGCACCTAGTAATTACCAGGTTTGCAGCACTGCAGGTGGTACTTACGCTACTTCTTACACTATTTCTTACTCAGCTTCAACTATAACATCTAACAGTATTTATGTTAAGTTTGTAGCTCCTTCAACAGCAGGTGTTTATAGCGGCAACGTTACTGTAACTGGTGGTGGCTTAGGTGCTGCTATCAATACAGCGGTTACCGGTATCGGCGCAAATGCTTGCTCAGGTACGCCTTCAGGTGGTACTGCTGCTTCATCTCCTGTTGCAGGTACTTCTGCTACTACATTTAACCTTAGCCTTTCAGGCGCTACTATAGTAGGTTTAGGCCTTAGCTACCAGTGGCAGTCTGCTACATCAGCAGGCGGTACGTACACCAATATTACTGGTGCTACCAATACTACCTATTCTGTATCAGGTCTTACTTCTGCAAGGTGGTTCCAGTGCGTGGTTACTTGTTCTTATTCTGGTGCATCTGCTACATCATCAAACGTAGGTTGTGCAGTTTACTGCTTACCAACATTTGCTAACGCATGTAGCTCTTTCCCAATGAATGCAAGTATCGGTACATTGAATGGTTATTCAGGTACCATTACTGATGCTACATCATGTACAAGTACGAGTTATGAAGACATGACTTCTTTGTCTTGCACATTGAGGGCTGGTTCTACTTATTCTCCAACTTTAAATCTTACCACTTCGTACTACCCAAGTTTTGGCGTACAAGTCTGGATCGATTACAACGATGACGGAACTTTCTCTTCATCTGAGTCAATTGGTGGTGGTAGCAGCTTCAGTACTTATCTGCCGGTTATTTCGCTTACTTTACCTGCAACTGCCACTCCCGGTACACACAGAATGAGGTTAGTCGGTAACTATGCGGTTTGTTGCGGTGGTGCTGCTTATCCAAGCGTTAACCCTTGCCCTACAACTGCAATATCTTATGGTGATGCACGTGATTACACAGTAAATGTGATTCCTCCTCCGCCAGCAGCTACAGTTGCTCCAACTTCAATATCATTCTCTCCAACATTGGTAGGTTCATCTTCTGCAACAACCAACGTTATATTGAATGCGACTTATTTAACGCCTTCTACAGGTGCTCTTACTGTAACCAGCTCCAACTCAAACTTTGAGATGTATAATGGTTCTGCATGGGTTTCTACCAGCTACAGTATTTCTTACTCAGCTGCTACAGTTTCTGCAGGCACTATACCAGTAAGGTTTACTCCAGGTTCTACCGGTACCTTCTCGGGTACTATCTGTGTATCAGGTGGTGGTCTTGCTTCAGCAGTTTGTGCCAGTGTAAACGGTACAGGCGCTACTGCTTGTTCTGGTACTCCAACTGCAGGTACTGCAGCGGTTTCTCCTACTACAGGCGCTGCTTCTACTGCCTTTACACTTACATGTACTGGCTATACTGCATCAGGTGGTATCGGCTTCCAGTGGGAATATCGTAACCCATCGGGTTCAGGTACATGGACAACTTTAGCAGGTGCTACTTTATCTACCTATACATTTACCGGTATCACTTCAAGCACAGACTACCGTTGTGTTGTTACCTGCTCATACTCAGGTTCATCAGCTACTACATCTCCGGTTACAGCTACTTGGGTATTACCAGCTTCAAGCTGTACCCCAACATTTGCTAACGCTTGTAGCTCATTCCCGATGACTACATCTGTCAAGCTTTTAGTAGGTGGTTCAGGTTCTATTGTTGATAATAACGCATGTACAGGTTCCAGCTACATCGATTATTCTTCTTCAATCGGTTGCACCTTATACAGGAGCATTTCTTACACTGTTACTGAAAACGTAAGTACTACTTACTATACAAGTTTCGGTACACAGTTCTGGATCGACTATAACGATAACGGTACTTTCGAAAGCAGTGAAAGCATGGGTGGTAACGCCTATGGTTCAATATCTACATCAACTCCTACCTTCAGCATGACAGTACCTTCCGGTGCTGCATTAGGTATGCACAGGGCCAGGATAGTTGGTAACTATGCTGCTTGTTGCGGTGGTGCTGGTTATCCAAGTGTTAACCCTTGCCCTACAACTGCTATATCGTATGGTGATGCGCGTGATTACTATGTAATCATCCAGAACCCTCCTCCAATGTCTTCAGCTACACCAACGTCGCTTAGCTTTGGTACTATTGCTGCAAGTACAACATCTACTGCACAGTCAACAGTTGTTACCGGTTCGTTCTTAACACCGTCAACTGATGCGCTTACTGTAACTGCTCCAACAAACTTCTCAGTTTGCAGCACTTCAGGTGGTACATACGTTTCTTCTTATGCAATATCTTACTCTTCAGCTACCGTTGCTGCTACCAGCGTATTCGTTAAGTTTAACGCTCCATCAACTGTAGGTGCTTACTCAGGTAACGTTGTTCTTTCAGGTGGTGGTTTAACTCCATTGAACATACCAGTAACTGGTACAAGTGCTAACGCATGTTCTGGTACACCAACTGCAGGTACTACAGTAACTACGCCGAGTGCAGGTACTTCTGCTACTTCATTCACGTTAAGTTTGTCAGGTTCTTCAATTGGCCTTGGTCTTACTTATCAGTGGATGCAGTCGACTACAGGAAGTTCAGCCTGGACTAATATTACCGGTGCAACCAATGCAACGTATACATTCTCTGGTTTAACATCGAGCATGTATTACTATTGCCTGGTTACTTGTACGTATTCTGGTCTTAACCAATACTCATCTGTTGCTCGTATCTCTAACTATTGCGTACCAGCATTTGCTAACCCTTGTAGCTCATATCCAATGTCAGGTAGTATAGGTACATTGGTTGGTGTTTCTGGTTCTATAAGCGATGGTACTGCTTGTACCAGTACAAGCTACGAAGACAGGACTTCATTGTCTTGTTCTATAACGGCTGGTGTTACTTATAATGTAACCCTGGCTATGTCTGGAAGTTACTTTGGAAGCTTGCATACACAGTTCTGGATAGATTATAATGATGATGGTACTTTTGCAGCTTCAGAAAGCATAGGCGGCGGTGGTAGTTTTGGTACATCTGCACCGGTTATTACAATTGCTACACCATCATCTGCAACTCTGGGCAGCCACATGATGAGGGAAGTGACTAACTACCAATGTTGCGGTGGTGCTGCTTACCCAAGCATCAACCCTTGCCCTACAACAGCGATCTCTTATGGTGATGCTCGTGATTACAGAATCAACATCCTGCCTCCTCCTCCGGCGGCAACGTTGACTCCTACGTCAATTTCGTTCTCACCTACAACTACAGGTACTTCATCTGCTACAAGCACGCTGACTCTTAATGCATCTTACCTTACACCTGCAGCAAGTAACCTTACCGTTACCAGCTCTAGTTCAGCGTTCGAAGTATACAATGGTTCTGCATGGGTTTCCAGCTATACAATAGCTTACACCGGTGCTACTGTTTCTGCAGGTACAATTGGTGTAAGGTTCTCTCCTGCAAGTGCGGGTTCATTCTCTGGTACTATTTGTGTATCAGGTGGTGGCTTGGCTTCTGCTGTATGTTCTAGTGTAAATGGTACAGGTGCAAGTCCTTGCTCTGGTACACCAACATCAGGTACTGCTGCAGTATCTCCTACAACAGGTTCAGGTGGTACTACTTTCACACTTACATGTTCAGGTTACTCTGCTTCAGGTGGCATTGGTTTCCAATGGCAGTCTTCTGCTGCAGGTGCAGGTTCATGGTCTAACATTACCGGTGCTACATTGGCTACCTATAGCTTTACCGGTATCTCATCATCTACTGATTATCGTTGCATAGTTACCTGTTCTTATTCAGGCGTTTCTGCTAATACGAACACAACTACTGCGACATGGGCTTTACCAGCATCTTCTTGTACTCCAACTTATGGTTCAGCTTCTGCTGCTTGTTCTTCTTACAGCATGTATGCTCAGTTTGCAGTAACCGGTACATCTGGTTCTATTGCTGATGCTTCTGCATGTTCTGGTTCAGGATGGGAAGATCTGACTTCATCTACTTCTGTTGGCTTCTTACGTGGTAATACTTTTACAAGTACTATTACAACAGGCGGCACATACTACAGCAGTATGGTTAGTCAGATATGGATTGACTATAACGATGATGGTTCTTTTGCATCATCTGAAAGTGTAGGTGGTTATAACTACTTTGCTACACCTGCTCAGGCTGTTTCTATTACTATTCCTTCTACTGCAACACCTGGTTATCACAGGATGAGGGTACAGGTTCAGTATGCTTGCTGTGGTTTCAGCGCATATCCTTCAATGAATCCATGTCCTACTACAGCTATCAGCTACGGTGATTGCCGCGACTACAAGGTTAACGTAATTGCTCCTGTTGCTTGCTCAGGTACGCCTACAGCAGGTGCTGTTTCTGCAACACCTACAACAGGTTGCTCTCCGGTATCTACAAGTATGTATCCTACAGCTGCAGTTGGCGTTACTGGTTTAACTTACCAGTGGCAGTCTTCAGCTACATCGGGTGGTACTTATACTGCTATCTCTGGTGCGACAAACTATACTTATGCGCCTTCAGTTGCAACTAATACCTACTACAATTGCGTATTAACTTGTACTGCTTCAGGTGGTTCTGCTACATCATCAAACCAGTTGATCACTGCTAACCCATCAGGTGGCGCGTTCTCTGGTACACCAAGTGCTTGTTCTGGCTCAACTTCAACGTTGAGTAACGCAGTATCTGGTGGTACATGGTCTAGTTCTAACACAGCTATCGCAACTGTAAACCCTACAACGGGTGTTGTAACGGGTGGTGCACCTGGTACATGTTCTATATTGTATACAACTTCAGGTTGTACTGCAGTTAGCACTACATGGACTACTAATGCTGCTCCTGGTACTATTACTGGTACCGCTAACGCTTGCGTTGGTGCTACAAGTACTTTAGCTAATAGTACTCCGGGTGGTACATGGACAAGTTCTGATACAACAATAGCAAGGGTAGTTACGGCTACTACTACTACTGGTACCGTAACTGGTATGTCAGCAGGTACTTGTACTATTACCTACAGCACAGGTTGCGGTTCTGCTGCAACAGTAACATTCACAACTAACAGCACTCCTTCTGCTATCATTGGTTTATCATCAGTTTGTACTGCAAGTGTTAACAACTTCAGCAATACAGTATCTGGTGGTACATGGTCAGTATCAGGTTCTGCTACAGGTACTACTATCTCTGCTACAACCGGTGACCTTTACACTGCTACCACTGTTGGTACAGAAACGGTTACTTATGCTATCGGTAGCTGCTCTACTACAATGACAGTAGCGGTAGGTAGCAGCGGTCCATCTTCAATAACTGGTGCTACATCAGTTTGTGCGACTGCTACAACTACTTTAACTGATGCAATTTCTGGTGGTGCATGGACGTCGTCTAACCCATCAATCGCTTCAATCGGATTTGGTACTGGTGTTGTTACCGGTATGACTTCTGGTACTGTAACTATTACTTATAGCACAGGTTGCGGTTCTCCGGTTACTGCTTCTATGACTGTAAACGGATCTGCTGTATCTATCAGCTCTGCTACTGTATGTAGCGGTGGTACGTTAAGCTTAACAGCTAATACTACAGGTTCTGGTTCATTTACATATTCATGGTCTGGTCCGTTGAGCTTTACTTCAACATCTGCTACTGCTACAATAGGCAGTGCTGCAACCAACCGTTCAGGTATCTATTCAGTATCTGCTACGCAGTCAGGTTGTACTACATCTACTTCATATTGGGCTAGTGTAGATACTACTCCGGTAGTGTCTGTATCAGCGACTCCGGCTAGCATCTGCCCGGGCGGTACTTCTAACCTTAGTGTTAGTGTTACTTCTCCTGCATCTGGTTCTACTAACTATACCGTTATGGCTATTCCATACACTCCGTATACGCTTACCAGTTCTACTGCAGGTCCTTCAGGCGATGATGTTGCTAGTTCGGCTACTATTCCGTTCTCATTTAACTACTATGGTACTGCTTACAGTACAATAAGTATCTGTACCAATGGTTTCATCTCTATCGGTGGTTCAAGTGCATCTTATACTGTTGCAAGCTTCCCTACGAGTGCTGTTCCAGGTGCCATTGCTTTATTCTGGCATGATTTGAATGGTTCAGGTATTACTTATGGAACTATCGGCACAACGCCAAACCGTAAGTTTGTAGTGAACTATAACAATTATGGTGATTTTTCAGGCGGCGCTCCTAACACGGGACAGATCGTACTGTATGAAACCAGCAACGTTATTGAAATGTTCATTTCAAAAGCAAATACAGCAAGTACCTACAACATGGTATGCGGTATTCAAAACCCAGGTTATAGCTTGTCTACAACCGTTCCTGGTCAAAACAACGTCAACTATACTATCAACAACACTGTTGCTGGTACAGCGTGGAGGTTTGAACGTCCGGTTTACAGCTACACATGGACTCCAGGTAGTAGCTTAAGCGCTACCAACATCGCTAATCCGGTGTCAACAGGTATCACTTCTACTACTGTCTACACTGTAACTTCAGTTGATGCAAACAGCGGTTGTACAGCGGGTAACGTTTCTACTAATACAGTTAACGTTTACACGCCACCAACAGCTTACACGGTAGCTCCTGCTACAGGTTGTACTGCAGGTACTACTATTACATTGCCAAACTCGCAGGCAACCGCTACTTACCAGTTATACAGAGGTGCAACTCCGGTTGGCAGTCCTGTAACAGGTACAGGTTCTTCAATCAGCTTTGGTACGATGACCGTTACTGGTACCTACACTATAGTAGCAACGCTTATTACAGGCGGTTGCCAGACTACAATGACAGGTTCTTGCATTATCTACAACAGCCCTAACACATACACAATGACAGGTGGTTCAGGTTGCTCATACTCAGGTGTGACAATTGGCTTATCTGGTTCTGATGTTGGTGTTAACTATCAATTATACCTTGGTGCATCAGCTGTTGGCAGCCCTGTGGCTGGTACTGCTTCTGCAATATCTTTCGGTACAGTTTATGGCGCTGGTTCTTACTCAGTTGTTGGTACTGCTACAGCAGGTGGTTGCCAAACTACAATGACAGGTTCTTCTACTATCGCAGTTTCTCCTGTTGCTTACAGTGTTACCGGTGGTAATGGTTGTACTGCTGCTGGTGTTACAGTTGGTACTTCTAACTCTGAAACAGGTGTTAGCTACCAGATGTATAAGAACAGTGTAGTATCAGGTAGCCCTGTTACTGGTTCTACAGGTACTGGTGTAACGTTCGGTACTCAGTACACTACAGGAGCTTATACAGTATTAGCTTCAGTAGGTGGTTGCAATGTATGGCAGACAGGTGCTGACACGGTTAACACAACTCCTTCTATTACTTTAGGAGCTAACCCAAGTCTTTGCCAGCCAGCTACATCAGCTAACATTTCGTTCTCAAGCCCTACAGGTTCTCCTACAACATACAGTATCACATGGGGTTCTGCTGCTATCACTGATGGCTTCAGCAACGTATCAGGTGCAACACTGTCTGGTTCTGCTATCGCTCTTACAATACCTTCAACAAGTATCGCAGGTGTTTATACCGGAACAATAACAGTTTCAAACGGTCCTTGCTCTAGCACATCATATGGCTTTACGCTGACCCTTTACGCTGTTCCTGCAGGTAGCATTACTTCAGCAGTTCCTCCTTGCTCTGGTTATTCAACAAGTATTGTATTTACCGGTACTTCTGGTGCTACAGTTTCTTACCAGATCAACCACGGTTCTATCATTAATGCTACATTAACTGGCGGTACTTACACACTTACAACAGGTGCGTTAACTACTGCAACTACTTACACATTGTATGATGTACACAATCCGGTATGTTCTGATTCTATCAATATCGATACTGTTATCAATCCTATTCCAATGACATGGGTAGGTGGTACTACGGGTGTTGAAACTGAATGGAATACAACAACTAACTGGTCTTGCGGTTTCATACCAACAGCAACTGATAATGTAATTATTCCTTCAGGAACTACTTACAGCCCAGTAATTGCTGCTTCTGCAAGTGGTACTGCGAATAACATCACTATCGCTTCTGGTGCTACTGTTGCAATTGGCAATGGCGGTAACCTGAATATTAAGGGTAACATGACACACAGCGGTTCTATTACCGGTGCTGGTTCGGTTGTTCTGAATAGTTCAGCAGGTAGTCAGACTATCTCTGGTATTGGTTCTGTTAACAACTTTGAGTTGAACAACCCAAGCGGTGCTACTGTAAGCGTTGCTTCAAGGTTCACAATCAAGGGTGTTGCTACTATTACTGCTGGTACGCTTGCTACAGGTGATAGCGTTGTATTCTACTCAGATAGTTTCGGCACTGCGCGTCTTGCACCGGTTCCTGCTTCTGGTAGTGCAATAACAGGTAATGTTAAAGTAACTCAGTGGATACCAGGTGGTCGTCGTGCTTATCGTTTCTGGGCTCATCCGTTCAGCAACTACATTGGTCTTGACCAGATTCAGAATTACATAGACGTAACTGGTGCCGGTGGTGCTTCTAACGGTTTCACTACTACTGCTTCTAATGCTCCATCTGCATTCCGTTACGATCCTTTGTTTGGTAACTCAGCTGCTGCATCTGATCCAGGTTGGAGGCCTTTCACAAGCGCTTATGTTACCGCTGACAGTAACAGGATACATCAATATCAGGGTATTCGTTTGTACTTCCGTGGTGCTAAGGGCGAAGGTTTAGGCTATGGTGCTTACGTTCCATCTTCAACTACCGTTGCACAGTCAGGTGTGTTGAACCAGGGCACTCAGACAGTTGTTCTTGCTAAGGGTTCAGCCGCTAACCAGGAATACAACATGGTAGGTAACCCTTACGCTTCTCCGGTTGATATCGGTACAAGTGTATTCAACGCGAAAGTTGCCGGTGCGGTAACTGGTGCAGCATACTATATCTGGAATCCGTTCCTTGGTTCTGCCGGTCAGTTCCAGGCTCAGGCAATTCCTTCTGTTACTGCAGTTCCTTACTACTTGCAGGCTAACGCTTGCTTCCAGGTACGTGCTGCTTACAATGCTGCAACTATGACGTTCACGGAAAGCATGAAGAATGCCACATCAACAACTAGTGTGTTGAAAGCTAGTCCTGATTATGTTGCATTAACTATCTATGATGCAAACTATCATCCTTGGGATATGTTAAACATCAAGTTTAACGATGATGCTACTAACGAAGAAGATGGTAACTATGACGCAACTAAGCCAAACAGCCCTGCTGATCTTAATTTCTATAGCTTGTCAGCTGACAACAAGAAATTGACAATCGATGGCCGTCCTTACCAGGCTGAAAGTGCAATACCATTGGGTATCCAAAGTAACATTGCTCAGGATTTCATTATCAAGTCTGAAAACGTTGCTCTTCCTGAAGGGGGTAAAGTTTACCTGCATGACAAACTGTTGAAACAATTTGTATTGTTACAACAAGGTACTGAATACAGGTTCTCTATCTCTTCAGATAAGCAAACACAGGGCGAACAAAGGTTTGAGTTAAGCATGGCTCCTTCTACCGTTGCTAATAACAAGGGTCTGCAGGTTACTATGACTCCAAACCCTGCTACTGACGAAGTAACTATCGGTTTCACAAACGGTAAAGCTGAAGCAGTAAGCGTACGAGTTCTTGATCTTTCAGGTGTAAGTGTTTACAACCAGAATATCGGCACTAAGCAAAATGGCAGTATCAGCGTACAGCTGAGCAATTTTGCAGCAGGCGTTTACATGGTTGAGCTTACTTCAGGCGATCAGAAAGTTGTTCAGAGGTTGATTAAAGAGTAGTCGGAATATTGATTACTTCTCAAATAAAAACGAGCCGCTCCATTAATTTGGAGCGGCTCGTTTCTTTATGCTAATGAATGGATTTTGGATGCAATTGGTAATGCCGGTTGGCTTTCAAAAAGCCTCATGGGTCTTTTTTAATTTGCGCCATTCGGCTATCAACATTCAGCCTACTCCGAAGGACGTAAATAGGAATGGCCGCGGTTGATTACCCACGGAATATGGATATACGCTGGCAACCCCGAAGGGTTAAACGTTATTTTCGTGACGTGTTTTGATGTTGAAATCAGCCTGCCGAAATTTGCTGCAAAAGCAGGATTGGTTGAAGCACCAGTGCTGCAACTATTGCATATCGTTTTTGCTGGAAGCACGCAATAGAGCGTTCATTTCACCAGCTTTGGATGATGAATATAATCTTTGTATCCCCTAAAAGAAAAGCTCTGACGCTATTCTGTCAGCAAAATGTTTACCGTGTTGTGTAAGTAGTAGGGTGGCGTCCTTTTTAACCAATAAGCCGCGGCTAATGTGTTTTTCGGATTCTTTTTCAATTACCGAGCGGTAATCACATCCCCATTTAACGGAAACAAAGTTCAGGTCACACCCCCACATAGTGCGGATAGATGTCATGATATACTCGTTCAGGTGCTCAATAGTGGTCAGCTGCTCCGTTTCTGCAGGGGCTTCTTTACCGGACAGCAATGCAGTTGTATATAAGGCGTTGTTGCTGATGTTAGCCTTGCGCGCTGTGCCATTGAAAGAATGCGCCGATGGGCCTATGCCAAGATAGGGCATACCCAGCCAGTAGTTGGTATTGTGCACCGCATATTTGCCGGGCAACGCCAGGTTGGATATCTCGTAATGGTCATAGCCATTTACCGCAGCAAATTCTGAAAGCAATTCAAATTGTGCGGCCGCCTGTGCCGGGTCAACCGGGGCAGATTTCTTTTTCTGAATAGCATAATTCAGTGCGGTCTTTTCTTCTACCGTCAGCGCATACGATGAAAAGTGCGGTATCTGCAGCTCTCTTACCCGGGAAAGATTATCCTTCCATGCCTTATCTGACAGTCCGGGGGTGCCATATATCAGGTCAATGCTAAGGTTGGAAAAACCGGCATCCTGGGCGGCCTTAATGGCATAGTCCGCCTGTTGTGCGGTATGTGCCCTTTTCATGTATTCGAGGTCGCTTTCTACAAACGATTGCACCCCTATGCTTAGTCGGTTTACTGGGGTCGCTTTTAAAGCCTTTAAATAGCCTTTATCGAGGTCGTCTGGATTGGCTTCAAGGGTACATTCTTTTATTTCAGCTATAGGATAGTATTTGTAAACAGCGTCTATCAGTTTCATTATTTCGTCAGCGGAAAGGAGCGATGGAGTGCCGCCCCCAAAGTAAATAGTGGAAACCGGCGTGCCTGCCAGGTAATCGCGCTGCTGTTCTATTTCGTGCAGCATAGCCTTCAACAGCTCGTCCTTATTGCTGAGAGAAGTAGAAAAATGAAAGTTACAATACACACAAGCTTTTTTACAGAAAGGTATATGCAGGTAAATACCAGCATTGCCTGCCTTGTGCCTGGGTTGTGCGTCTGGGTTTTCGGGCTGTAACATAGGTTGCAAAATTACGCTAAATGGGCTGGCGAAGTGTTACTAACAACCCGGGTGGAAAAATATTCGTGCACTATTAATCGGCTGCAAATATTATGAACCGATAAACAGTTAGTTTTGCGTTTTCAGATGCGGTATTTTAAATTTTTGTTGTTTTTAATGCTGGCTTTCTCTTGTAACGAGGGGATGGCTAAGGTAAACCTGTCAAAATACGGGATAGTTACGGTTGCAGATACCGCCGTACTGAAAGCAGGTACCGTGCATATGATGGATAGCGTATTAACGCGCCACCCGATGCTGGCTACCCGCTACATTATCAGCGATGTAGAAATGCCGCACCCCTTCACGTCCGCCACATCTGATTTTTACCTCTTGCTGTCGTTGTGCCTGATGCTGGGCGTGATCCGGTTTGTAGATGAACGGTATTTCTACAACCTCTGGATGGCGTTCTGGAACCCGACACTCAGCAGCAGGCAACTGAAAGACCAGCTGGCCAGCGCAGGCTTGCCCAATTTTTTAATGAACATCTTTTTCATAATAGCCGAAGGTGCTTATATCTACTATGTGGTAAAGTTGTTCACGCCGCACCATTCGGGGGTTATACCATCTTCGTTGTTGCTCATCATGCTTATTGCCGGCACGGGCATTATTTACGCGGCCAAATATGCGGCTGTGCGTTTCAGTGGCTGGGCCTTCAGGTTAGAAGGGGTTACGGAGCAGTATTTGTTTAACGTATTTCTTATTAATAAGATCCTCGGCATGGTACTAATACCGTTCATTATAGTGCTGGCTTTTGCTGACAGGGATATTGCACAACAAATAGTTATTATCTCATTTGTAATTGGGGGCATATTGCTGTTAAACAGGTATGTGAGGTCGTGGCAGGTTTTCGGGTCGTTTTTCCAATATAGTAAATTCCATTTTTTTATGTACCTTTGCGCCTCGGAAATATTGCCACTGGCGGTTTTAATGAAATTATTAGTTAAAGGACTAATGTTTTATTAAATTAATGTTGCCGGAATACAACAACCTTTCAAAAAATTACCGGGTCCTAGAATATGGCAAAAGTTGTTAGTTCAAAAAAGAAAACTGCTGAAAAAAAGGAAGTTAAGGTTAATAGTATTTTAATTACTCAGCCTCGCCCAGAGACTGATAAATCTCCCTATTTTGAGCTTGCCAAAAAATATGATGTAAAGGTTGATTTTCACGCTTTCATTCGCGTGGAAGGCTTGTCAGGAAAGGAGTTCCGCAAACAACGTGTTGATATTACCGAGTACACTGCAATAGTGTTCACTAGCCGTAGCGCAGTTGATCATTTCTTCAGGATATGCGAAGAGTTGAAAGTAAAGGTATCGCAGGAAATGAAGTACTTCTGCATAACAGAAGCAGTTGCATTATACCTCCAGAAGTTCATATTGTACCGCAAAAGAAAGGTATTCTTTTCTGCAGATGGTACTACCGCCGGTCTGCTTGAAATAGTAGGCAAGCACAAAAACAACGAAAAATTCATATTGCCGCTTTCTGACAGTGCTAAGAACGACATTGCGCAATACATGATAAAGCACAATGTAAAATACACAGAAGCGGCCCTTTACCGCACGGTATCAAACGATATAACTTCGGTTATGGAAGTTGGCTACGATATGATCGTTTTCTTCAGTCCGTATAGCGTACAAACCTTATTCGAGCACGACCCTCAATTCACCCAGAATGGCACCCTTATTGGCGCATTTGGCCCTACCACATCAAAAGCGGTAGAAGACAGCGGTTTAAGGCTCGATATTAAAGCTCCGGCACCTAATTCACCCTCCATGGTAGCCGCATTAGAACTCTTCCTGGTAAGCGTAAAGCAACCGGTTAAGTAAATTCCCATTCCATTTTTTATTTCATTTCGCCGTTGTTGGTGTTCTCACCAACGACCACCGGGATGTACTCTATTCATTGTAACCCATAAGTATTCGATACTTTGCCGTTATTAGCGAGCACACAACCAACGGTATAATATTTTCGGCGGTCGCTTTTTGTAGTTTTGTGTTAGCCAACTAAAACGCACCATTATGAAATTTCACATCCTTTCTGCTTTCTTACTGTTGTTGAGCTTTGCTGTTGTCGCGCAGCAGCCGGGGCGTCTACCTGTTACTAAAACAATAAAGGATAGCCTGAAAAATGAGATACTCAAGATGGGTGTTGAAGATCAGCGATACCGCTGGCAATTGATGTATGGGGAGCTTGACCCGCAAAAACTAGCCGAGCTCCGGAACCAGCCAGCCGATAGCCAGAACAGGCGGATGAGCAATGTTATGAAGGGTAGGGTAGGCATTTCGCAGGCACAAAAAGATTCATTGTGGGTCTACCAGGGTGCAATAGATTCCGCTAACTTCATCAGGCTATCGGGCATCATCAAAAAGTATGGCTTCCCTAAAAAGTATATTGATGAATGGAAGGTGACCACTATACTACTTCATAACTCCCCGCTGATGAGCGATGACTTTTTTATCGTGCTGAAAGACGAAGTGCTTGCAGGAAATTTATCAGCAATGGAATATGCGAAAATGCACGATCGTGTGCGGAGTGACCGGCACCTGCCACAATTGTACTGCATAAGCGAACAATGGGATACAGCAACCAAAAGCGCAAAAATTGCCACTCCCATTAACCCCGAAGCCACCAACAAAGCCAGAAAGGAAATTGGCCTGAAAAAGTGGAAGGGCTAACCCTTTTCTTTTTTCAAGAAGGACATTGAGCTATTAAGCATTTTAATTGAGCCATCGAGTCATTGCGCAATTGCGCATTAAATTGAGCCATTACGCAATTGAGCCATTTAGACGCTACCTTTGCTTCATGCCAAACCGACTCATTAACGAACAAAGCCATTATCTTTTACAGCATGCCCACAATCCGGTGGACTGGTACCCGTGGGGCAATGAAGCATTTGATAAAGCTAAGGCCGAAAATAAGCCCGTAATTGTGAGCATAGGCTATGCAGCCTGCCATTGGTGCCATGTTATGGAGCGCGAGAGTTTTGAAGATGAAACTACGGCTGCTTTTATGAACGAACATTTTGTGTGCATAAAAGTTGACCGCGAAGAACATCCGGATGTAGACCATCTTTACATGGATGCCGTACAGGCCATCAACGGCAATGGCGGCTGGCCCCTGAATGCTTTTGTGACACCGGATAGAATTCCTTTTTATGGGGGCACCTATTATCCGTCACAACCTGCATACAGCCGCCCTTCGTGGACACAGCTGATGCAGCGCATGCTGGATATCTGGCACAACAGGCATGACGAGGTGGTGCAACAGTCAGAACAAATGGTGCAGTACCTTAAACAGGCTGCAAAAGGCCTTTCTGCAAAGCCTTTTAAGGAATTGGATATGGAGGTTTGCAGCAACATAGCCGCAGGCATTATGAGGCTCGCAGACAAGCAAAAAGGAGGCTTTGGTAATGCGCCTAAATTCCCGGGCACGATGGCCATAACCTTCCTGCTGGAACATTATCATTTTACAGGCGACAGTACGTGTTTGCAGCAGGCTTTATTGAGCCTTGATGCGATGGCTGATGGCGGTATCTATGACCAGTTAGGTGGTGGGTTCGCAAGGTATTCTACCGACAGAGAATGGCTGGCTCCCCACTTTGAAAAAATGTTGTACGATAATGCATTGCTGATAGGCGCTTATTGCGATGCATACATGCTAACCGGCAATGAACGATACAAGCAGATAGTAGCGGAAACAATAGCTTTTTCAGAGCGCGAATTAAAGCACCCATCAGGTGGTTACTATTGCGCACTAGACGCCGATAGCGAGGGTGTGGAAGGGAAATTTTATACCTGGCTGTGGAGCGAAATTGCAACGATTTTACCGGCTGAAGACATACCGGTAGTGGCTCAATATTTTGGCGTAACAGAGCATGGTAACTGGGAAGAAACAAACATATTGCATATAGCCGGCAACATAGCTGAAATTGCCAAAGAAAACGGCATTACGGAAGATGCACTGCTGGTAAAGATAGGCTACGCTAAACGCCTGCTTTTGGAAGCCAGGGCGAAGAAGATAAGGCCACTTACAGATGACAAGTGCCTGCTTTCCTGGAACGCACTCATGAGCACAGCACTTTCTAAGGCTGCCGCGACTTTTGCCAATGACGAATATGAGCAGTTAGCAGGTTTGCACATGAAATGGATGCTGGAAAGTTTTGAAAGCGCGGAAGGTCTGAAGCATACCTGGAAAGATGGTATTGCCAAAATACCTGCCAAGCTTGACGATTATGCCTACCTCATCCAGGCAATGTTACAATTGGCTTCCCTGACCGGCGACGACCAATGGATTGTTAAAGCGTCAGCACTTGTTGACGACGTTATTGCAGATTTTGCCCACGAGGCGTTGTTTTTCTACTTTACACCAGCCAGACAAACCGATATTCCGGTACGCAAAGTTGACCTTTACGACGGTGCGACCCCATCGGCAAATGCGATTATGGCGCATAATTTATGGATATGTGGTATGTGTATGGAGCGGCCGGAATGGATAGAGCTCTCAAAAGTGATGGTCGGGAACATGGTAGATACAACAGTGCGAAATGGGTATTCCTTTGGTAATTGGGCCCAATTGATACAGCGAAATGCAGTAGGTATAACGACCGCGGTTTGTACAGGCGAAAATGCCCGAATGGCGGCTCAGGCGCTGAAAAAGCAATTTTTACCGCAACTTTATTTGCTTTTTGCCGCTAAAAATGAGGGTTTTGCACCTATTTTGAAAAATAAATTTTCTCTCAATAATTTGTCTATATTTGTGTGCTCGGAAAATGCCTGCTCAGCCGCTGCCAGTACAGTGGAACAGGCACTTAGAGGTATAAAAAATAGGTAATAAACCCGGCAGTTTTTTTTGAATAGTGTTACCGATTGTTAACATTTTTTTGTGGAAAGTTGTATTTTTGGAAAAATCTTTGAATATTGTGCGTCGGTTTCAATAGTTGTGTACAGTTGAAACCAGCATTTTTACTTGCCAAATTGCTAAAATAACAGATAGTAGTATGAAAAGAACATCCCTGAAAGTCTTCTCTTTAGCTTTGCTTGCATTCGCGGCAAGCTGCGGGCAAAGGGGCTCAAATGGCCAATTAATAGGTGATCAAAGCAGGATGAATTATAAGGCTCCTGTGCCGATAGGTATGGTTTATGTTCCATCAGGAACATTTAAAATGGGAGCAAGTGACGAAGATGTACGTGGTAGAAACGATGCGAACATTCATACTGTACAAACTGTAGGTTTTTACATGGATGCGACCGAAATTTCGAACCAGGAATACCGCCAGTTTACCAACTGGGTAAAGGATTCTATAGCTCGTACCATTCTTCAGTACGTAAAAGATCTTCCGGACGGCAGCACTAAGCTGGACTGGAATAAGAGGATCAACTGGAAAGACGCTGACGTTCAGGATCAATTGGCATCTATGTACATTCAGGCTGACCAATCAGGCTGGGGTATTAAGATGATCAATACCAAGGAATTGAAATATTCTTACCAGACTTTTGACTACCAGAATGCCTCTAGGGCAGCAAATAGCAAAACATACAATGAAAAAGCGTTCATTTATCCGGTAACTATTCAGGCATATCCTGATACTACTGTTTGGGTTCGTCAATACATGTATTCTTACAATGAACCAATTTCCCGCCAGTACTTCTGGTTCCAGGGCTTTAATACTTACCCTGTTGTAGGTGTTAACTGGTATCAGGCTAACGCATTCTGCGATTGGCGTACTAAAATCTGGGTTTCAGAGCGCGATAAATCAAAAATGTATACCGAAAGCAAGTTCCGTCTTCCTTCAGAAGCAGAGTGGGAGTGGGCAGCACGCGGTGGCAGGAACGAATCTCCTTATCCATGGGGTGGTCCTTACATCATCAATAAAAAAGGTTGCTATTTAGCTAACTTCAAACCTCAGCGCGGTAACTATTCTGCTGATGGTGGTTTGTACACAGTTCCGGTTGATAAATATGCAGCTAACGATTACGGTCTGAAGAACATGTCAGGTAACGTATCAGAGTGGACCAATTCTGCTTATGCAAATGGTTCTTACGACCAGATGTCTGATATCAACTCTGAAGTAAAGAGGGCTAACAGGCCTGGCGATGCTATCGAAACTACAAGAAAAGTAGTTCGTGGTGGTAGCTGGAGGGATGTTGCTTATTTCCTGCAGGTTGGTACTCGCGATTTCGAATATGCAGATACTGCAAAACCTTATATCGGCTTCCGTTGCGTAATTACTTATGCTGAGCCAGCTTTAAGGAACAGGCGCGCTGTTAAGAAAGGATAATTTTGAAAAAAAGACATTCATCATAAACTTAAGTATAAAAAGCAAAACTAAAATAGCATGAATCCGATAGTAATCTTTTTTGAATCGAACTCAGGTAAGTACCTAAAAAATCTAATCATCGGTCTTGGAGCATCTGTGGTACTTATGGGTGCGCTCTTTAAAATTCAGCACTGGCCAGGTGCAAGTCTCATGCTTACTTCTGGTATGATTACGGAAGCGGTTATCTTTGCGATGCTTGGTCTGCTCCCACCTCATAGCGATTACTACTGGGAACGTTTCTACCCGGGTATAACTGAAAATCCACACGTTGAAGCTTTCCGTAAGGGATTGAAAGATCATGGTACTGCTGCACACGAAGTTCCAGGTAAACCAGGTGAGTCTCCAATGAAGTCTTTAGACAAGATGATGGAAGAAGCTCAGATCACACCTACAAGCATGAAGCGTCTGAACGAGAACTTTACCAATTTTGGTAAAACTGTTGAGCAGATGAAAGACATTACCAACATCACTTCTTCAACTGATGCTTATTCTAAAGGTGCTCGTGAAGCAGCTGATGCTTTGGGCCAGATGAAAAATACTTTCGTAGGTGCTACTAAAACAATGGGTGCATTTAATGATGCTGCCGGCGATACTGCTAAGTTCCATGATCAGGTTAAAGTATTATCTAAAAACTTAGGTACTCTTAACCAGATATATGAAGTTGAATTGCAGGATGCAAACAACCACCTGAAAGCAATGAATAAATTTTACAGCAACCTGGTTAGTGCATCTGATGCAATGGCAGCAAGTGCTAAAGACGCAACTAATACTAAAGACCAGATTGCGCTCTTATCTAAGAATCTTACCAGCCTTAACCAGATCTATGGTAATATGCTGTCTGCAATGCAGGGACGTTAATTTTCTTATAATACCGAACGGAACATTATTATAACTCACTTATAGTAAAAAATAAAGAATGTCTATACCTAAGGAGCCGCGGCAAATTATGATCAACCTGATGTATCTGGTTTTGACCGCACTGCTGGCACTCAACGTATCAAATGAAATTCTTAACGCATTCAAAACGTTAAGCACGAGTATCGATAAGTCGAACAGATCTATCGATGCCAAGACGGCTGAGGTTTATGCTGCAATTAAGGAAAGTGAAAACGTAAAGGGTCAATACGAAAAGGTACACAAATACAAATTGCAGGCCGACGACATCGTTGCTAAGTCTGACGAAATGATGAAGTACTTCAATGATTGGAAGAAGAGAGTCGTTATGGCCGCTGGTGGTTATGGCAAGGAAGATTCAACTTTCCCTGATAAGATGGATAACATCGATGCGACTACAACTTTGTTAGTTGAAAAGAAAGGTGGTGACACTGTTCAAAAGAAGATTTTGGAAATGAGGAAGTATCTGCTTTCTCAGTTACCACCAGAAGATACTGCAACTTTCGGCAAAACAATGCCTTTGAGCATTGAAGTTCCTAAGAAGAACGAGCACAATCCTACAGGTGACTGGAATATTGCAAACTTTGAGCACATGCCAGCAATCGCATCTCTTGCATTGTTTTCTAAATTCCAGAATGACGTAAGAAGCAGTGAGAACATGGTTATCAAACGCCTTTCTGAATTAGCACACACTAAAGAGTTCGTGTTCGATACAATGGCTGCAGTAGCAGTTCCTAAAACTACTTACGCTTTACAGGGCGATAAAATTGAAGCGACCATATTGTTGGCTGCATTTAACAGGACTTTGAAGCCAACTGCTGTTATTACACAGGGTGGTGGTTCTAAGAAAGATGCGGTAAATGGTGCTATTCCTTGGGAAACTGTTGCAGCGGGTACTGGTTTACAGACTGTAAAAGGTAAAGTAATGCTGGAAACAGTTCAGGGTTTAATTACAAGAGACTGGAGTTTCGATTACATGGTAGGTACTACCGGTGCGTCATTGCAGTTAGACAAGATGAACGTATTCTATATTGGTGTTGATAACCCTGTAACAGTTAGTGCTGCTGGCTATGCTGTTGAAGATGTATATCTTCAGTTACCTCCGGGAGCTACCCAAACAGGTTCTAACGGCCATTTCGCTATCAGGTGCACTACGCCATCAACTTCTTTCGCAGTAGACATTATGGCTAAGAGTAAGAATAAAGATGGTGCTCCGGTAAAAGTTTCTACATCTATTATTCGTGTTAAAACAATCCCTAATCCAATTGCTAAATTGTTAGGCAAAACCGGTGGTCCAATGTCTGCAGGTATGTTCAAAGCTGCTGTTGCTCCGCTTGCTGTTATGGAAAATTTCGAATTCGATACCAAATTCACTATTATTGAATTCAAGTTCTCTATGCTTCCTAAGGGTGGTGACTATGTGCCTGAAATACTGGTAAAAATGCCAGCAGGTGGCAAGGGTGCTAAGTTTATGGATAACGCACTGGTAGCATCGCTGCAAGGCAAAGTAAAGCCAGGCGACAGGGTGTATCTTGAAAACATCAAGGCTGTTGGCCCCGATGGCAAAGTAAGGGATCTGGGTGCGTTGATATTTAATTTAAATTAATTAACTTTACAAAAAAATACTGGGATATGTCCATCCTTAATTCTTATAAATACGCTGTTACTTTTGCACTTTTGGCGGGTTGTGCTACTGCTTTTGGCCAGAAAGGTACTGTTACCGACGAACCGGTTAGCGGTTCAGGATACCATTCGGTTAACGATACCTGGAAGCCGTCATTGGCAACCGATGGTGCTTATGATAAAGTTCCGCACGTAGGCGCTCCATTGCCTTATCAGGTAATTCGTGCTGCTGATGTACTTTGGCAGAAGAGGGTTTGGCGCGAAATAGATGTTCGCGAAAAGCAGAACATCGGTTTCAGGTATGAAGGTGATGAAAATACCGGTGGTGGTATGTTCATAGAAATTCTTATCGATGCGATCAAGTCTGGTAAAATAACTGCATACTCTCCGTTTGGCAATGACGACCGTTTCACTACCAAATTGACTAAAGAGCAGGTTATCGAGGCTATCACTCCTAAGCCCGACACTATTGAAGTGGAAGACGTGGATGGTACCATGATCAAGAAAATCATTAAGAAGGATTTCAACCCGCATCTCGTATTCTCATACAGGGTAAAGGAAGATTGGATATTTGACCGTAACATGGGTAAAATGGTAGTTAGGATCATCGGTATTGCTCCGGTTCTTGATTATCTTGATGAGAACCAAAACTATAAAGGCTCTGCCGCTATGTTCTGGTTGTCTTATCCTGAAATACGCAACACATTGGCTACCTACGAAGTTTACAATCCTAATAACGATGTTTACCGTTTTACATGGGATGAATTCTTTGAGCGCCGTATGTTCTCTAGCAAAATAACTAAGGTGAGCAATTCGCTCAACCAACGTTACGAAGACATTTTCGGTACAGATGCAAGGGGCAAAATGGAGGCACTTTATGAGAGCCAACAGAACGCCAACGAGATCTTCAATAAAGAACACGATATGTGGGTGTACTAATAGTAAAGTAACTTATTTACGAAGCGCTGCAAGTTGCAGCGCTTTTTTATTATTTTGCACTTCAATTATTTTTCATGGCATCCATACAAAAACCCAAACTTGAAGTTTGCTTGTCACCTGCCTTACTTCATTTATATGACACCACCGGTTCGGTGGTTGTTATAATTGACATTTTCAGGGCTACCTCTACTATCACGGCTGCATTAAGCAATGGGGCAAAGTGTGTATTGCCTGTAGCCTCGGTTGAGGGATGTATTGAACTTGGAAAGTTAATTGACAACAGCATTACTGCAGGTGAACGTGATGGCAAGGTAGCTGAGGGTCTGCAATATGGCAATTCGCCGCTGGAATACCCGAACGAATTTATAAAGGGAAAAACACTCGTACTCACAACAACAAATGGTACACGTTTGTTGCACATGGTACAGGGTGCATCGGTAATTGTAATAGGTTCTTTTCTTAACCTTGCCGCTGTATGCGATTTTCTGAAAAAGCAGAATAAGAATGTATTGCTCGGTTGTGCATCATGGAAAGATCGCTTCAATATGGAGGATACACTTTTTGCAGGTGCAGTTGTCGCAGAAGTTCGGGATAGCTTTGATATTAATTGCGATAGTGCAAGGGCTGCTGCAACGCTATACCGTGATGCCAGTGAAGTTGGCCTGATAGAATTTCTGAAGGATAGCTCACACTACAGGAGATTGTCTGGTTTTGGGCTGGCACAGGATATGGAATATTGTACAACATTGAATACCCACCCGGTTGTGCCGGTGTTGAAAGGTAATGAAATTGTAGTGAGCAATTGATACGAGTTCCGCCTATTGTGCAGGGTAGATAGTTAACATTAAATGACAGTAGAATTATTGATGTTGAATGGCAAAAAACAGTAACAGGCAGCAGCCGGTGAACAATAATACTAAGCAATCGCAGCCGGTGCAAACCAGGCCAAATGTGGCCAGGACAGCGAACGCTTCTGCAACCGGAGGCTCAAAACTGTCTGGCGGTAAGCTCGATATTGTTGTCTCTGCCTGTATAGCTTTGTTTACGTACCTGGTGTTGAAGGTTTCATTGCTCAATCAATTCACGAATTGGGACGATCCCGGTTATGTGAAGAACCAGCCTCTGATTAAAGATCACCTGAATGCCGAAGGGGTGAAAGAGATTTTTCTTACCCCTATTATGGGTAACTATCACCCGCTTACCATGCTTACTCTGGCCATCGACTATAGCCGCGCTACCCTAGAGCCGTACACTTACCATCTTACCAGTCTTTTGTTCCATATTGCAACAACGGTACTGGTTTACTTTTTTGTAAAGCTATTGACTAAACAGCGCGTCGCCGCCATTATTACAGCAGTTTTGTTTGGTATACACCCCATGCACATAGAATCGGTGGCATGGATTGCCGGCCGTAAAGATGTTGTTTACGGGCTCTTTTATATGGCTGCTTGCATTGCTTACCTGTTTTACATACGCCGTAAAGATAGCGGCCGCTGGAAGTGGTACGGATTGGTTCTGCTGCTTTTTCTAAGCTCTCTTCTATCAAAACCTGTAGCGGTTATTTTACCGGTCACATTACTTATCATCGATTTTTTTGAAGGCAATCTTTTTGAAACTGTTGATGATGTTGCGCAGCAGGAAATACCATCTTTCAAAACTATGCGCATCAATTTCGCAACGCTGATTGATAAGATTCCATTCTTCCTTATTTCAGTTGGCTTTGGTATAAAGTCGATGTCAGACCAGCAGGTGTTCGGCGCACTGAATACACAAGGGGAGAAGTTTAATTTTATTGAACGTATTGCATTAGGTGGTTATGCCCTTGTAACTTATTTATGGAAGGCAGTGGCACCGGTTAAATTGCTTTGTTTTTACCCATATCCGCTAAAAGAGAAGGGTAGCCTGCCTGCCGTGTATTATATTTACCCGCTTATTGCCGCCGTGGTGCTGGCAGTAATATTCTGGCTCGCCAGGAAGAGCAAGGCCGGCATGTTTGGTATATTATTTTTCCTCGCTAACATAGCGTTGCTATTGCAGTTCATACCTGTGGGTGGTGCCATTATTGCAGACCGGTATTCCTACCTGCCGTACATCGGTTTATTCTTCATGCTGGGTTGGGTTGTCTCGGAATGGTATAATTCACAGAGCAGGAAGCAATTGGGTATAATGGCCATGGTTGCCGTTGGCGCTTATTGCGCGGTACTTGCATTTTTGAGTAACGAGCGTTGTAAGGTGTGGTACGATGAGGCAAGCCTGTGGCGCGATGAAATTGAAATTGAACCGGTAAGGGCGCCGAATGGGTATAATAACCTGGGCTTCTCTTATTTTATGAAGTTCAACAAATCAGTAAAGCCGGAGGAGCGCAAGCTGTATTACGATTCCTCTTTCTTCTTGCTGAGCAGGGCTATTGAGTTGCAACCGACTTTTGTGAACCCATATATTTCTATCGGCGAGTTGATGCGGAGTAACAACCAGTTCAATGAATCGAAAGTGTATTACTACAAGGCCCTTAAAATGGATAGCAGCGAAATGGCTGCGAATGCCTACCTCGGGCTGGCGATAGTATACAGTATAGCACAGCAGTTTGATAGTGCGTATTTTTGTTTCGTAAGCACACTACGCCTGAAGCCTTATAATCCGGAAGCGCATAGTAACTACGGTAACTTCCTGGATATGACCGGCAGAACCGATTCCGCCATTGTTCAATATGGTATTGCCATTGCTCAGAACCCTGACATTGTGCAGCCTTACCTGAACAGGGGCAGGGCGCTGCAGAGAAAAGGCAGATGCGATGATGCCTTTAACGATTTTGATAAAGCTTTGGCATTGTTCCCAGAGATGGGTGAAATATATTATGCCCGTTCCATGTGCTACCAGGAAAAGGGAAATAAGGCTCAGGCCATTAAAGATGTCCAGAGGGCTCGGGAACTTGGTTTCTTAAATATGAATCCGGACTATCTTAAAGCCCTTCAATAACAAAAGGAAATTCCAGGTTTCAAACTTTAAATTCCAAATTCGAAATCAAAGGGGAGCAAAGAAAATTAACCATTACAATTAACTAATAACAATCATAAACATGGGGAGTCCATCATTTTATTCCAGGATACAAAACGAGCTTCAGGAAATACAGAATGCCGGTTTATTTAAGAACGAGCGCATCATAGCTTCAGAACAAGGCGCTGAGATAACCGTAAATGGCAAGCAGGTGCTTAATTTTTGCGCCAATAACTATTTAGGGCTGTCATCTCACCCTAAAGTAATTGAGGCTGCACACAAGGCTGTAGATAGCAGGGGTTATGGCATGAGCTCCGTTCGCTTTATTTGCGGCACGCAGGATATACACCGCGAACTGGAGCACAAAATTGCAAAGTTCCTGGGTACTGAAGATACTATTCTTTACGTAGCGTGCTTTGATGCTAACGGTGGCGTGTTTGAGCCATTGTTAGGAGAGGAAGACGCTATTATATCTGACGAACTGAACCATGCCTCTATTATTGATGGTGTGCGTTTATGTAAAGCTCGCCGCGGTCGCTATAAACACAATGATATGGCCGACCTTGAAGCGCAATTGAAAGCTAACATGGATGCCCGCACCCGTATGATCGTGACCGATTCGGTTTTTTCAATGGATGGTACCATAGCGCAGCTGGACAAAATATGTGACCTTGCTGATAAATACGACGCGTTGGTAATGATAGATGAGAGCCATTCATCGGGCTTTATGGGCGCAACCGGAAGGGGTGTGCATGAGCTTTGCGGTGTTATGGGGCGCATAGATATTATTACGGGCACATTGGGCAAGGCGCTCGGTGGTGCATCGGGTGGCTTTACCAGTGGTAAAAAAGAAGTGATAGATATGTTGCGCCAGCGCAGCCGTCCGTATCTTTTCTCTAACTCACTGGCGCCATCTATTGTCGGGGCTTCCATTGCTGTTTTAGATATGCTGAGCGAAACCACTGCTTTGCGCGATAAACTGGAAGAAAATACGTTGTATTTCCGTAAACAGATGACAGATGCAGGGTTTGATATCAAGCCGGGCACGCACCCTATTTCTCCGCTTATGTTATACGATGCAGTTGTGGCGCAGAAGTTTGCCGCACGTATGCTGGAAGAAGGTATTTATGTTGTTGGTTTCTTCTACCCGGTAGTACCGAAGGGCCAGGCGCGTATCAGGGTACAGATTTCGGCCGGTCACGACCGCCATCACCTGGATACCGCTATCAGCGCATTTATAAAAGTTGGTAAGGAGCTGGAAGTGATTAAATAAATGCTTTAAATAAAGTCAATTAAGTGTGCCACACCCCTAAAGTGTGGCACACTTGTGTTGTAGTTTTTCCCTAACTTTATTTCATGGAAGTGCGTGAGCCAGCTGTAGCTTATAACAGCCGCCAATATACTATTGAAGAATACCTGGAGATGGAAAATGCTTCAGAAGATAAGCACGAGTATTACAAAGGCGAGATATTTGCCATGTCGGGGGCAAAACTGGCGCATAACGAGATAACGTCAAATACATTTGTTGAAATAGGGCGCATCTTGAAGGGGAAACCTTGTCGTCCTTATGGTAGCGATTTAAGAATCCACATTCCTGCCAATACGCTGTTTACTTATCCTGATATATCCATCATTTGCGGAGAACCTGAAACACGCAATAATGATGAAATGAATGCATTGAATCCTACTGTTATTATTGAGGTGCTATCGCCATCTACAAAAAACTACGATAGGGGACAGAAATTTATGCTGTACAGGAATATTCCAACATTAAAGGAATATATCCTCATTGATTCCACGACTATTCATGTAGAAGCATTTGCAATTAATGCCGCTGGCAATTGGGAACTTAAAGAATTTAAGAGCATAAAGGATACTTTGTCAATGTCAGCAATACAGGTAACTATTGGGCTTGCTGACATATATGAAAGGGTAAAACTCGCTGAAATGGCGACAGAATGAACTTGAAGAAACACTAAAAGAATAAATATTGGTTTTGAGCAAATGCGTTGCGTTAACCATGTATACTACAATATTGGTTTTGGAAATAGCTGTATAAATCACATCCTTCAGTTTTGAAATTAGCTTACATTTGTACCGGCTAAAACCTCAAGTTTTATGACTCAATTTTCATTTCAGCAGCATTTTGACGATAAGATCGATAGAGACGAAACGATCGAACCGAAGGACTGGATGCCGGACGATTACCGCAAAACGCTTATCAGGCAGATATCTCAACATGCACACAGCGAAATAGTGGGTATGTTACCAGAAGGTAACTGGATAAGCCGCGCCCCAACATTACGCCGCAAGGCTGTATTGCTGGCCAAGGTGCAGGACGAAGCAGGACATGGTTTATACCTGTACAGTGCAGCAGAAACATTAGGTATCAGCCGCGATGAGATGTATGATCAGTTACATTCAGGTAAGGCTAAGTACTCTTCTATATTCAATTATCCTACCCTTACGTGGGCAGATATGGGCGCAGTAGGCTGGTTGGTTGATGGTGCTGCCATTATGAATCAGGTGCCACTTTGCCGCACATCTTACGGCCCTTATGCACGTGCTATGGTGCGTGTGTGCAAAGAAGAAAGTTTCCATCAGCGCCAGGGTTTTGAAATTATGCTGAACCTTTCCAAAGGCAGCGAGATACAACGGAAAATGGCGCAGGATGCATTCAACCGCTGGTGGTGGCCAAGTTTAATGATGTTCGGACCTCCCGACGCGGAAAGCCCGAATACAGAAAACAGCGTTAGGTGGCGCATTAAAAGGCTTACCAACGATGAACTGCGTCAGAAGTTTGTTGATGTAACTGTAGAACAGGCAAAAATACTCGGCCTTACTATTCCGGATAAAGATCTTAAATGGAATGAAGAACGCGGCCATTTTGATTTCGGTGCTATTGATTGGGCCGAATTTAAAAATGTTGTGAAAGGCAATGGCCCGTGCAACAAACAACGCCTTGAAACCCGCAAGAAAGCGTGGGAAGAAGGCCAGTGGGTGCGCGATGCAGCAACTGCACATGCTTCTAAAAGGAAGTCAAGAAAGGAAAACGAAGCTAAAGCAGCATAACAATTGGTCAATGAGGGGCAAGATTAAAATTCTTGCGCCTTTGATACCTTGATTAAAGAATAAAATGAGCAATTGCGTCTCCGCGTCTTTGCGTGAAAACAATTAATAATGAGCGATAATAAAACAACGAATAAATCAGAGTGGCCTTTGTGGGAGGTGTTTATACGCAGCAAAGCGGGCCTCGACCATAAGCATGCCGGTAGCTTACATGCTGCTGACTTCGAAATGGCTATAGAAAATGCGCGCGACGTATATACCCGCCGCATGGAAGGCGTAAGCATCTGGGTAGTGGAAAGTAATAACATTCATGCTTCTGACCCTGGCCAGAGCGAATCCATGTACGACCCAGCGAGCGATAAAATATATCGCCACCCTACGTTCTACAACCTGCCTGATGAAGTGAAATATATGTAATGCCTTATTACAGCCTACTTTTCAATAGATATTGTTTGGGTCAACAAGTGTTGGCCCATTTTTATTTTAACGAAGTAGTTACCAGTCGGTTGTTGCAATACAATTTCTGTACGGGCGCTAATGATGCTCTTTGTGTAAACCCGCACCCCTGCTGTGTTATACACCTCCACGGTGCTGTTATCTGCGGCTTTTTCTGTTTCCAGTACAAAACTACCATGCGAGGGATTTGGGTACACCCTTACCCATGGTGCAGCAGCGGCAAGTGTGGTAACCGCTGATGGAATGGTATGCCCCACCTTTCTTACCCGGTAGTTGTTTTTGTCGGCAATGTAGAGATTGAGGCTGTCATCGACCCATATCCCTGAAGGGTAGGCTAATTTAGCGTTGGTAGCCGGGCCGCCATCACCTGAAAAGCCCCCAGCAGAAGACGAGCCCGCAATAGTTGTAATAATGCCACTGGCATCAACTTTGCGTATTCTGCAGTTGTTCTGGTCACAAATATATACGTTGCCATAGGCATCTGCTTTTACATCGTTCGGGCCATTAAGTTTAGCCGAAGTTGCAGGGCCATTGTCACCCGAAAAACCAGCAGTTGATGTGCCCGCGAAAGCGGAAATTATGCCAGCGCCATCTATTTTACGAATCACATTGTTGCTCTTATCTGCAACATAAACATTGCCAGCGCCATCAACGCATACTGCAACCGGCCCATCAAATGCGGCCGCAGTAGCGGGCCCGCCGGTTGCGCTATAACCTACGCTCCCGTTTCCCGCGAAGTTCCACAGAATGCCAGCGCTATCTACCCTTCTTATTCTTGAATTGCCATCAGCAATATATAAATTGCCATGTGAATCTATTGCGAGGCCAGATGCTCCTATTTTACACGTTGTTGCTGGTACGCCGGTGCAACTATAGTAGCCTGTTGTATGGTTCCCGGCAATTGTAGTAATAGTATCGTTTACGTTTATTTTTCTTACAACATAATTAGCCGCATCTGCAATATAAAGGTTCCCGGCAGCGTCAACGGTAAGTCCCACCGGGCTGCTTAGCCTTGCAGCCTGCGCAGGACCGCCGTCTCCACCAAAGCCAGGATAACCGTCACCTACCAGGGTATAAATTGTATCGCCTTCCCTGAATTTCCGCACTTTGTTAAAATAATTGTCGCTCACAAAAACATTACCATGCTGGTCAACCGCTACACTATAGGGCTGTAGTCTTGCAGAGTCAGCCAAGGTGCTATCGCCAGCACTGCCAGCAACACCGGTACCTGCTATAGTATTGATTATACCCGGTTGCGCAGTTGTAAAAAGAGGCAATAAAATAAGCAAACCAATGAGTAGGTGTTTCATTTTGGCGTAGTGTTGAGATATTGCAAATATAACTAATTGTGGTCAAATCTAGGCTCCCTCCAGAAAACGCTAATTATGTCGTAAAAGTAACGGTCATTTAATTTAGCTGCTGACTGCCCACTGCTGACTGCCAACTGCCAACTGAATTGTGGACTGCCCACTGCCAATTGCCAACTATAAACTGTTAACTGTAAACTGTTATCTTTGCGCCGCATTCAACGGCCAACTTATTTAGTTGAATATTGCCGACTGCGAATTGCCAACTGTCAACTATCCATATGTCAAGCTTCAAATTTCATGCGTTAAAGGTTAAGGATGTTCGGTCAGAGACATCTGATTGTGTTTCCATAGCATTCGATATTCCCCAGCAACAGGCTGAACTGTTCGGGTTTCTGCCGGGGCAGTACCTTACCTTCAAAACAATTATTGATGGTGCAGAAGTGCGTCGTTCTTACTCTATTTGCAGCAGCCCGAATGATGGGGAGTTGCGCGTAGCAATTAAGAAGGTTGAAGGTGGTAAATTTTCGACTTACGCCAATGGTGGTATTAAAGCCGGCGATATTTTAGAGGTGATGCCGCCAATGGGTAAATTCACCCCGGGCAAATCAGAAGGCAAGTACAAAAACTACCTGGCCTTTGTTTCGGGTAGTGGCATTACCCCGGTAATGAGCATTATGAAAACGGTGCTTGAAAATGAACCTAACAGCCATTTTACACTTATTTATGGCAACAGGTCGAAGAGCTCCATTATTTTCAGGGAAGCGATTGAAGCGTTGAAAAATAAGTACATGCAGCGCGTAAGGGTATATAACCTGCTCAGCCGCGAGTACATTGAAATGCCACTCTTTACAGGCCGCATAGACGCAGCAAAATGCAAGGAGTTCTGCGACAGTTTGATAGACCTGGATACCATTGATGAAACTTTTATTTGCGGCCCGGAGGAGATGATACTTTCGGTAAAGCAGCAATTGATTGATCTTGGTTTACCATCAGGTAAAATACATATAGAGCTGTTTACCAGCCCCGACCAGCCTAAAGCTACACATGAAAAATGGGTGACTAGTCACAACGTAAATAAAGGTGCCAGCAGCAGCGTAAGCATAAGGCTTGACGGAACTACGTTTACAATGGATATTCCCTTCGTTGGAGAGAGTATATTAGATGCTGCATTGCGCAATGGTGCTGACTTGCCTTATGCCTGCAAGGGTGGGGTGTGTTGCACCTGCCGTGCCCGTGTAATGGAAGGCGAAGTTGAAATGGAGGTAAACTATGCCTTGGAACACGATGAGGTAGCCAAAGGCTTTGTACTCACTTGCCAGGCCCACCCCAGAACCGAAAGGGTAGTGATAGATTTTGACGAACGCTAGAAATAAGCAACCGAAAAAATATAAAGTTGAATTTTGTTAGAGGTACCAGTTTTGGTGCCTTTTTTATGGGTGTGTGCTGAACCAGTTCAGGATAATTGCCTTACCACACCTAACAAATGCTGCTCAGTAAAGTAGGCACAAAAAAAATAAGGCTATAGCTTAGAGAAGCAGCAGCCTTATTTACACCTTATGAAAAATATACCCACCACAAAAGTGCGTATAAAAAATAAAACCACCAAAAAAAATGGACATTTTTTAATTTTTTTAGCATTTCGGCATTAATGGAGCGTCACCCGGCAACTTTTTGCTAGCTGCGTCACCCAAAACACAGCACTTCTGTACCTATAAAAAAGAAACTTGTAAAGCCAATACCAGCAATACATTCGGTCTATATATCGCGGTTTGTACCACTTTATGCAATTATAGGTGGTAGTTGTTTGCTGATAGAAAAAGTGCTGAAGCAATAGACTCATAATGCCAAACCATAGCGGTTAGACAGGAAATTTGAGCAAAGGATTTTAACGTGAAGAACGTAGTGCGTTCGCAAAGAAGGCGCAAAGTCAATTAGAGTTATGTCGATTTTGAACAGGCGAAATGGTACGCTCTTGTCTGCCAAAATCAGCACAAGCCAACATTCCCAACAGCTATCTACTTTCTACTGTAGACTTTCTAGTATAATACCCAACAGCTTTCTACTTTCTACTCACTACTATCTACTCACTACTATCTACTATGTACTATCTACTAACTACTATCTACTAACTACTAAACACCCTTGCTTGCCTGTGCCAGGTCCTTTATTAAAAGAGGGTCGCGTTCAATTGCGTTGCCTACCACTATTATGTTGGCGCCAGCTTTACAATTGTCATATACCTTTTGTGGGGTGCTTATGCCACCACCTACGAAGAGGGGAATATCGATATGGCTGCTCACCTTGGTTATCATGTCGGTGCTTATAGGGTTGCGGGCACCGCTGCCTGCATCCATATAAATAACGTGGTTACCCTGAAGTTCGCCCGCCCATGCAGTGCATAGGGCTATTTCAGGCTTATCGGCAGGTA
This sequence comes from Chitinophagaceae bacterium, assembly GCA_947447265.1. Taxonomy (GTDB): domain Bacteria; phylum Bacteroidota; class Bacteroidia; order Chitinophagales; family Chitinophagaceae; genus Flavipsychrobacter. The sequence goes on along the minus strand of CANFKC010000001.1, from coordinate 123,486 downwards.
TCGGCATTGAATTACTCATATACGAGACGGTGGTTTGCACACCGCCATCTATTAAAATATAACCTGTGGATATTACTTCCAGTCCGCTGGCCTTAACCAATGGCGCAGACACCACATGCTGGCCTATAAGTAAGTCTGCATTCCGGCCGGAGATCAGGGAAAGATATAACAAGGAATCTGCCAGCGGCGTTACCTGGCTGGGGCTACCTGGGAAAAGTACTACCGGGATATCGCTTTCAGCTTTGAAGCGCGTTATACATTCTTCCATCTGGTGAGCCATAAGCAGGCTGCCACCAATAAACAAATAATCAACTCCGGCATCATTGCACAACTTAGCCAGGTAGGGCACATCGGCCGCTGCAATTTTATCGGGGTCGGCAAGCACTGCAAAACCACTTTTGTTTTGCGCCTTCAATGCACGTAATTGTTCGTAAATTCTTCCTGTTGCCAACCTTTATTTGTTTAAATGCGTTTTGCGCGCAGGCGCAAGTAAAGACTACTTTACCCGGCTTTTACCCAGATAAGTAACTTAAAATCAGTGCAAATTTAAGAAACGTTGCGGTATTTACCAGTAACCGGCAGTAACAGCACTAAAACTCAAAATTAGCGCTGCCAAAAATGCCGAAATATTTCGATTTAACCTCTGTGGAAATAGGCTTGGGGTTCACTCGCCACACAAAATCGATACGGAATACGTGCAGGATGTTAGATACACCTGTGCCTAATTCCAGGTATGGCGACCCCTTCAGCGTGCGGAAAAGATGTTCGCCGCTATTATCCAGGTTTAGCTTTTGGTTGGCATCACTCAGCGTGCCCACAACGCCTTTGGCCGTCCAGAACTGGCGCCACTTGAGTTTCTTAATTACCGGTATGCGGTTAAAAATGCCACCGCCAATATTGTGCTCAATATTAAAGCCCACATAATTATCGCTCAGGAATTCATAGTTATTCATCATCTGGAACGCATACCTGTTGTAGTAGTAATATTCGTTGCCGGGATGTATTTCTAAAAGCGAGTAAGGTAGCGTGCCGAAATACTTACCGGCAAAGAGGTTGTAATACAAATGGCCCAGTGGTGGTATGTTAATGCTTTCCGTAACAGTAAAGCGCATTTTCTGATACTTATAGCTGCTGTTCAGCACACCCTTCAGCCCGGCGGTGAACTCAAATTTAAGCACCGGGAATTTGTTGGCCATCCGCACCCTTTTATAAAGGCCTTCCAGGTATTTATCTTTAAACGCATAGCGCAGTTCCACGCCTGCCTCACTACTGATTACGGAGTTGGAAGGGTTACCATTTTTATCAACAAAAATAGAACTGCCGGGCAGCGGTGAATAGGGTGTGAATACCCTGTGCTGCAAAATAAGCCGGTGGCTGAAGCCGTTGTAATATTCGTTATACCACTGTATGCGCTCGTCATCAGAAAAGGCCAGTTTCCACGGTATGCCTTTTTTACGGAAGAAGGTACTGAATATGTTATCGCTGCCCACCTGGTCGTAATAATTGGTAGCCTGGTTAACATCATGCGCATAGTAACCATACAGTGTCATACGGGGCTTGCGGTTTATTATCCAGAGGCCGCTGCCGCCATATTTAAAGCGATTGTCTTTATCGCCATAGGCAACAAAACCGTCAAAGTGCATGTTCTTCAGCCTCCGGGAAGTGCCGAGCGAAATACGCACCCTGTTGCCTTCCACGGGATTGGTGCTATACAGGTAGTAATAAGGCCCCAACTGCAGCCAACCCACATCTTTGGTGCCACTGGCCAGAAACGTTATGGTGTTTTTATAAACAGTGGTAATAGGCATGTTGTTGATGGTATCTACCATTTTGTAAATAGCCTTTTCGTTCTTCGAAAGGGAATCTGGCCGGTGGTGCAGCCACCACTCATCGGTAGCACCCTTGGCAGAATCAGCCTTAATTACATCGGTTTTCCACTCTGGGTTATTCAACGCATTAATTACAGAGGGTTCGTTGATTTTGATTTTGTGATACGTCGTCGTTTTCCGGCCAATAAAGCCCGGTAGTTTCTTAGAATTGTAGATGGTAAAATTAGCTACAAATTTATCTTTCGTACAAAACCAGGTGGTATCAACCGGCGCAAACTCCTGGTAGAGGCTTATCCGGTCCACCCAGTTTATGTTGGCAAGTTTGGAAACATCCATGCTGATGCGCTGAATGGCATACGATGTATCAGCCACCCAAAAGTCTCCGGTAAAGCAACTTTCGCCTGCGCGCTTGGGGTAAAACTGCACCAGTATAATGCGGTGCCCGTAAGCCATCTGGGTATCTTTTATTTTATAGCGGTAGTAGAAAATGCCGTCATTGCTTATAGGGCTTATAAACTTCTTGTCGAATACAGGGATGTAGTTTTTGTAGATGTTCACGTTCTGGTAGAGGGTACCCAGGTACTTCACTATATTTTCGTTGTTAACGCCCCTTACCATGCTGGCCTTTATATATTCCCGTTGCTTTTTAGGGTCGCTGGAAAAATAGAAGTCTGACAATGTTTCAGTAAGGTAAAGTGGCAGGTAGGGCTTCGTTTCTGAAACCGAATCAAGATTGTCAAAAATAAAAGTGTAGTTTTTAAGCAGCGGTATTTTCTGGAACTGCGACCGGCTCAGCCGCTGCAGGTCGGCCTCTAGCCTGTTGTATGCCTCATAGCTGTAGTTGCTGAGGCGGTCAGGGTTATTGAAAGGTTTGTGGGCTATTATTTTGCGCATCAGTATTACGCCCGGATCTTCATATACACCCTTTACCGTAACTTCTTTGAGCGAATTATTGGCGCGTTCCAGTTCGGCTACGAAAGTAAAATTGTGTGCTCCCTTTGGTTGTAAGAGTTTGTCTAGTGCCGTATAACCCATAGCCTCTATGTGCAGGGTATCGGAAGGCAGTGTGTCTAAAGACATCGCGAAATTACCATCAATATCGGCAGTGGTACCCAGCAGGGCGCGTTTAAAATAAACATTGGCAAAGGGTATGCCCTCACTGGTGTTCATATCCGCAACCTTGCCGCTGATGGTAATCTTTTCCGTGTGCTGCGCCTTTGTGGTATCTTTTGCCAATGGCATGGCCTTCATGCTATCGGCATGGGACATACTATCGGTCGTTTGCGCTAACAGGGGCAAACCAATAAGGAATAGGGTAAGGAATATAAGAACCCCTTTCAGCATTTTACTCAAGCGCACGGACTAATAATCTAATTGGCTAAAAATAACGAAAATATCGTGCCAGAAATAAAAGAATGGAATTTATGTAACATAATCCCGGCTCAATTAGATATCAAGCGTAGACTTGTACGGACCGGCGCAGAATTGCAGCGGTCTGATTGGTAAGTGCGGTTTACCATTTTAAGTCTGGGTCAGTAGTAGTGTCCTGGCTTTTATATTGCTGCCGCGATACCATCTTTTGTAATTGCCGGTCGTAAATGAGGCGGGCAATCTGGTCGGCAAAATCTTCGTTATGCATAACGCCCTGCAATTTTTTTTCTGAAATATCCAGCTGGTACATTAATTGGAAAAATTGCCCGGAATCCCTCCCGACCAATGTTATTACCCGCTCCGCAAGCATTTTAAGGATAGTGGCTTCTGAAATCAGTTGCGGCATTTCCATTCCCCATTCGTCGTGCAGCGCAATAGCGGTTTGTTGCAATTCCATATTAACTAATAGTTACTTTTTAATTCTTTAACTACATGAAGTTACTACTTTTTCAGGTGTGCCGCAATGAGCCCTGTCATGCTTCCTGGTGTCATTAGCATAGAGCATCATTGGCGGAAGTAAGGCAATAATCACGCTCCCGTAAAATAAGAGCAGCTCCGCACCGTCGTACGGTACTAAATCAACCCATTACCATTCGGCGTTTTTACGTCTCGATATCTTAATCGTTTGTTAATCGGGGGCGTGAATATGTCGATAACTAAAGTTTATTGCCTATTATTGTACTTCAAATTGCACGCTTATGCCATCTAAAAAGCATCAAACAGCCATGGAGTCTAACAGCGCTTTCATGGTTAAAATGGAAGATCTGGTGAAGGAAATTATTATACAAAATAATATCCCTTATTATCGCATCGAATCCAGAATGGATCAGCAGCAGACCAAAACCGGCGAATACCTATACATACCTGCAATTCGTGTAATTACTTACTTCGAAGATACGGTAACCAAAATATCAGAAGTGCTCAGTTCAGAGTTTGATGTAAACAAAGAGCGCTCAATAGATAAGAAAAAGTTACGCTCCGATAATTTATCATATAAGCAAGTGCAGTATGTAGCTTCGCTGAAACCGGCAAGGCAGGAACTTACGGAATACAAACGACTGGGCACTACCAAATTTGAGATACAGGTATGCTCTATGCTGCAGGATGCATGGTCTGGTATTGAAAAAGAACTGGGTTATGACAGCGCTACTTTCCCGGAAGAAATGAAGCGCGACTTCTACCGCGTAGGCGCTTTATTAGAAATGGCCGATCTTGAATTTCTAAAAATAAGAAGTACCCTCAGTTCGCAATACGGCTGGATAGACCAGGGCCAGGACGCGCATAAAACCTTAAATGAGCCTGCACCGGCAGCAATACCTGCGCCACCCGTGCAGCAAGTTGCCGCGCCGGTACAAGCCCAGCAGCAGCCAGCCATACCGGTACAGCAGCCTGCGCCACCGCAACAGCAATATGTTGCACCTCCGCCGCCTCCGCAGCAGCAGTATATCCCTGCGCCGCCGGTAGCGGAAGAATTTATACCGCAGCAGCCAGTACAACAGCCGCAACAGTATGTAAATGACTATATAAATAAAGTAATTCCGCAGCCGGTGCAGCAACCTGCCCAACAGCAGGTATACCAGCCGCCAGCCGCTAACGAAATGCAGCGTCCAGGCACTGATAATAATTATCTTTCGCACAACGGGGAGCCTAACTTACAGCAGGCTATACCGCAGCATTTTACGCCACAGCAGGCGCAGCCAGCGGTTAATAACATAAACCACATTGCGAATACCATACCACAAATACAGCACATTCCGCAAATGGATGTGATGGATATGAGTGTAAATCATCCATCAAATTTGGCGGTGAATATTAACGATGTAGCCGATAATACTTTTGCAGGCGCAGCACAGGTTAATAACCTGGTGCGGGAGCAAACAGCACAGCCAGTAATGCCTGCTGTTGTAACCCCGGCATCAGCCAGTGCACCAGCCGAAGAATCTGTAGCATTGAATATTGACAAGGTAGAAACCTTCAATATGAATGTGAATGGCATGGTGGAAAGAAGAACTGAAGTGGTAAGGGATAGTAACAAGGACGAAGATGATTCACACATACCATTCTATGAGCGCGTAGAAAAGCCGGCAAAACCTGCAGTGTTCGATGAAAACGCCCAGATGACGGAAGATACGTTAAAAGATTATGTGTTAAAAAGCAAACTGGTAAAAGAAGTTGATGCCGAAGTGGCGCGCCGCAGTGGTGCTACGCTTAATAATGATGTGGATGTAGAAGGTGATGTGGAAAGGTTGAAATTCCTGAAGGTATTTTCAATAAAGCAGTTGCACGAAAGGATACAGGACAACAAGAACGACATCGTTGCCTTTGCTGAAAAATGGATAGGCTCTGACAATGGCGGATCTTTTGATTCTGGTATTTGCCTGTTCTACCTTGAATACCTGTTGGTGGGTAAGAAGAACGACCCCGCGTTTGCAGTAGAGTATGTATTGAAGTTCATCTCTGATAACGACTACAGTGCGCGCTTCATTATACCAACTTACAACTCCATCAGCAAGAACGGCCAGACGATTGGTGCTAATCTCACACTGAAATAACCGCTAATACTTAAAAGGGTTTTTTGAAAATATTTGAACATTGCTCCCTGTGGGCAATGTTTTTTTATGTGTGGAATAACTGGTTATCTCGATCACACTGTCAATTGCAATTCCGATACCATTTTCTGAATGCGGCATTGGTAAAACAATCCGCCGGGCAATTAAACAGAGTTAACTACACATAAGGGTTCACCCTTAATTTCGCTAATAAGGCCATTTTGAAAAATTGTCAAACGAAAAAACCGGTGGATTTATTATATAAGTGCGTAAAAAAAGATATCGTACTAACATGCTGTCAATTATCAATAATATAATATTCGCATGCTTCGATATATTTGTTGTGGCTAGCGGAAAACTAAATTACATTTATTAAATATTTGCAGGGTGAGGAGAGGTAATTACCCTCAAAAATGGGCACTATGCCACTATTTTTCAAAAAAACTTGCACTTTATAAAAAAATATTACTATCATTGTATCGTTTTTCGAACTGTCCAAAATTTTTCTAATTAAATTGCCAATTATGAAAAGAATGAAGCTACTCTTCACACTTGCATTACCTGTACTCCTACTACAGAACGCACAGGCTCAAACCGGCTCAAGGTTAATATCACAGTCCCATTGGTCTAATAACAGTACATTTTTTGTACCTGTTGATTCAACCGCTTACAGGTATGATGACATGGCAAGGGGCGGAGATCTGACTCATCAGTTGAAATATGATGAATCCAACACATGGTTGGTAACTGATTCAGTTGCATCTAAGAAATCAGTACAAGAATTTTACAGCAACAACGCTGTTAAAAATACTTCAAACCTGTCTATGAACAGCATTGGCGGTTGGGACAACGTTAACCGTTTCAACTACTTCTACAATGGCGATGGTACAACCAGCAACATGGTATACCAAACTGGTAGCGGCAGCGTTTGGAATAACTATTCTAAGAACGTTTATGGCTATTCTGGTGGTCACCTGATCACTGATAAATATTATATGTGGACCGGAGTTGACTTTTCAACCTTCGTTTCTCAGAAAGTTTATCAATATGATGGTGGTACTGGTATGATGACCCTCGAAACCGATGCAAACAACGGTTCTGCTGGTTTAACATACACACAGCAATATGCTTATGACTATGATACAGCCAACAGGTTGGCTACTTCAACTTACACTGTATGGAATGGTTCTAGCTTTGTAAATTCATCTCGTTACAGCTATGCATACGATGCAGCTGGCAACCGCATCACTTCTACTTACCAGGTTTACAATTCTTCAACCGGTGCGTGGGATAATACAACACTTAAAACATACAGCGGTTTCACAGCGGGCCATAACCCAACCAACGAAATTGACCAGAAATGGGATACAACAGGTGGTGGTTTCTGGTACAACTGGATGCAGTATGATTACACTTACAACACTCACGAACAGTTGACTTCATTGATGGGTATCTCTTGGAACACTGCTGGTTTTTGGCAGCATGTAAACGGAGATCCAATGGCAATGTATCGTTATGGTTCTTCTTTCGGTACTGCAGTTAGCACTATCAGCCGCGAGAATGGCGTTGTAAACATCTTCCCGGTACCAGTTCAGAACACAGTTTCTATCGACCTGAAATGGAACGAAGCTCAGGCTTTCACAGTTTCTATCTTCGATATCACTGGTAAAGTAGTTAACTCTTGGAGCGTTCCATCAACTGCAGCTTACACTACAAGCTTCGCAACTGATAACTACCCAGCTGGCAACTACATTGTAAAAGTAGCTGGTTCAAAAGGACAGATCACTAAAGAAATAGTAGTAGCTCACTAATATTTTTCAAGACAGTTTTAAAAGCCCCTGACATATGTCGGGGGCTTTTAACGTGTAGTTATCACAGGCAGTATTTTTTGGGTGTTAGACGAAAGGCTCTACTCATCCTCGTTGCAAACGAGGGCGATATGTGCTTTTTACGTGTGTAAAAACCATTTACAACAATTTTTGTCTGGGGGATATACATATGCTCTTACAAACTGGCTACATAACACCTGCGCCGCCGTTCCGGCGCAGACAAATAGAATAACAAGCTTCAACAAAACACGCAGCTTAGCTCCTTTGGCCCGCGGTAGCGATAGGCCAAAGATTCCGGTTTTTGGTTACTTTTTGCGGCAGCACAAAAAGTAACATGTTTAAGCTGCAACTCAATCGCACTTAGTACTTTTGAGGGAAGACTATTTGTACATCACAAAACATTTACGTATATTTAATTTCCACTTTATAAACTCATCAAAACTCATGAACAATATAGCCCTTATACTATTGCTGCACATCATCGTTTTATCGCATGAAAAGGCCAATGCACAAGGCTCGCGCCTCATTGGCCGCGCCAATTATGTATGGACGGGTTCGGCATACGTACCTATTGATACCACAGGCTACTTCTATGCAACCCACCGTGGCGGCGACCTTTGCCACCCACTTAATTTCGACTCAGCAATAACAAAGGTTTATGGCTCGTCGCTTACCAACTATAAGCGCATCCTCAAAACATATACCGGTTCCGGTTCATTAACCCGTGCTACAACCAGTACCTGGAATGCAAGTACATGGCGAGATTCATGCAGGCACAGCATGACATCATCTGGCGGTCACCTTACATCACCACTGCTATGCGAAACGTGGAGCGGTACAAGCTGGGATTCAGCTTATAAGAAAGTATTTACCTACGTTACCTCGGGCGATATTCTTAATGTAAAGCGTTATGCCTATACCAGTTCGGGTTTTGTGCTTGATAGTGAGCGGGTATTTACATACGGCGCCGGAACCACAAATAGCCAGGGCCAGCAGTACGACTTTGATTATGAGCAAGGCACTTTTTATAACACTAATGATTACTCCTATACTGTACCCAATAGGGAGCTGTTTGCGACAAGTACCCATGGTTACTGGAGCGGTAGTACCATTGTATATTGCTTCAGATATAACTACAATTATGATGGCTCGGGTAATTTGATTACCAAAACATTCCAGGTATATAATGCAACGACCGGGGCGTGGGATAATAAGAGGCTTTTTACTTATAGCTCTTTTACAACCGGCCATATGCCATTACTGGAGATAGACATGCAATGGGACACAACAGGGGCCGGTTTTTGGTACAACTATGAAAAATTTGATTACACCTACAATAGCTTTAACCAAATGACATCTCGTACAGGTTATGCCTGGTCTGGTTCAGCATGGGCATATGCATTGGGGCAGTCGTTAAGCTATTATTACTACGAGGGGTATAACCCGCTTGCGGTAGCGTCGAAGGACGAAACTATGCAGCTGAGTATCTTCCCTAACCCGGCAAAAGATGTGTTGCATATCAGTATTCAACAAACCGAACCGGCAGCGCTGACTATAGCATTGTATGATATGGCTGGCCGGGAGGTTTTTGAGGCCAATATAGCCGCAAAGTCAAAGACTGAAACCAACATCCATACAACTCATTTACCAGCCGGCAACTATGTGGTAAAAGTTACAGGAAGAGACAGTGCACGTAGCGAAAAGGTAATTATTTCCCATCAGTAATTAAACCCGGAAAAAATATTTTATGAAAAGCACATTATCCACTATTGCTACAATTGCCCTGCTGCTATTGCACAGCACCGCTGATGCGCAGCAATCAAGGCTGGTAGCAAAGGCTACACGCGCCTATTCGGGCTCCGCTTTTACACTAACAGATACCACTACATACTTCTATTCCAATCCCCGTGGTGGCGATCTTGTGCACCCGCTCAACTACGATTCCGCAATAACACGCACAGTTACCGGCAGCGGCCTTACGCTGCATCACCGCATTGTAAAACACTATGATAGTTCTGGTGTGCCGGGAACACAATTCCACCTGTTAGTTGCTGATGCCGATTACTGGCTAACCGGCATCACCGGTTTAAACGGAGCATATAAATACATAGTAGACTACTATGCAACCGGCAAACCCCAATCAGTAACCGCCATGCACATGAATACAAGTGGTGCTTGGGATATTTTTTGGCGCGATAGTTATTTTCATATCAATGCAGATACCAATGTTGGCTATATGGTGAGCCAGGTTGGCACTGGAAGCACATGGGCTAACACTTCAAGGCGGGAATTTGCCTATGATACCCTCCGTTCAAATTTTTGCCAGCAGATAGACTATGATTATACAGAAGGCACATTTTACTCCACCGATGATTTTGACTACTCTTACAGGAGTGGTAATAATTTGCAAACCAGTACTCGCTTTTTATGGGATGGAACTGGTTTTAGCAATGTTACCAGCAAGTTTTTCTATAGATACGATTCAACCTCGCATTTGCTCACATCTAAAACACTTATAAAATTTAGCGCTAGTGGAAGCTTTAACGATTCCCTTAGCCTTTACAGTAACTTTACCGCTGCTGGCATGCCGCTTACAGAGATAGACCAAAAGTGGAATGGCTCAGCATGGGTTAATGCAATGCGGTATACCTATACGTATAACACCTTTAACCAGGTAACAACAAAGCTTGCCGAAACATGGACGGGTTCTGCATGGGTTACAGGCCCTTACTTGTGGAATTATTATTACTCGCCTTATACGCCTTCAGAGGTTGCCACCATAGACGAGGTTGCAGACGTTAATATTTTCCCTAATCCCGCCGGCAATATTTTCACACTACGGGTAAATATGAAGGATGCAATGGCCTTTATTGTTGCTATGTACGATATGACCGGCAAAGAGGTTTACAATACTTATGTGCCCTTATGCGACAGGTATATCATCCGCATTCCCACCCGGAATTTCCCTGCAGGTAATTACCTGCTAAAGGTAGCTACCCAAAACAATGTAACCACGCGACAGGTCGTTGTAGCGCATTAACAGTTTAGCGATTTAGCCAGCATCTTTTATAGCCCTCACCCAACCTCGTTTGCGACAAGGATGCTATGGTAATGCGTTTGTAACGCACGTCATAGCAATAAGTGTTTCAGTTTTTTACAGGCGTTGCAAACGCCGTTCCGTTACATCCTCGTTGCAAACGAGGACGAGATATGACGTCTTACGGAAGCCTGAAGGGCTTCAACAAAAATAGCCGCCGGTGAGACCGGCGGTACCTAAAGGAAACCACCAACGCCGAAGGTGTTGAACAGTGACACCCGGGTAGGGGGGAAACCTTACTCGTCCTCGTTTGCAACGAGGATGCTATAGCAGAGCGTTTGTAACGCGTGTCATAGCAAGTAGTGCTTTGGTTTTTTACAGGCGTTGCAAACGCCGTTCTGTTGCATCCTCGTTGCAAACGAGGACGATATGGGAATTGCCCCTTAGGGGCTACCGATCTGTAGTAAAGCAATTTTTTTAGGATAATGCTCCGTTAGGAGCTACCCGATAGCGGCAAAAATAGGGTATCCTCACTCATCCTCGTTGCAAACGAGGACGAGATGTGAACGTCTTACAGAAGCCTGAAGGGCTTCAACAAAAATAGCCGCCGGTGAAACCGGCGGTGCCAGAAGCAAACCACCAACGCCGAAGGTGTTGAACTATGACATCGGGGAGAACCAAAAACTATAGTCAATAGTATTACCCCATTTTAACTGTCAACAATCGGCATAGTACGACGGGCTTCAATATAAATCACCGCAGGTGAAGCCGCGGTGATTTATCTGTTACCGCTCAAAACCTGATAAGGGTCGAACGCATATATTTTTGAAGTGTTGGCGAAATTAACCTTATCCCTTTACCCCAATGTCATTGACTTAATGGCATTTCAGCGTTTTTAGTTGCGCCTTTTAAATCTTGAATGGGTTTTAGTTCGCGCCTTTGCGACTTTGCGCGAAACTGTTTTTTGCCGCGATAATAACCTTAACCCTTTACCCTCAAAATCGCTTCACTGAAGCGGGTAATATCATCTGCCCTGGTATCCCAGGAACACATCAGCCGCACTTCGTGCGTGCTGTCTTTCCAAACATAAAACGGGAAATGCTCCTGCAGCGGTTCATACCAGTGGCGCGGAATTTCCGCAAATACCGCATTGGCCTGCACCGGGCGCGTAAATTTTACTTCCGGGTGCCCGGAAAGCGCCATGTGTAGTTGCTGGGCCATAGCATTGGCATGTGTGCCAACTTTACGCCACAGTTCATCCTTCAGCATAGCTTCAAATTGCGCGGCAATAAAGCGTGTTTTAGAGGCTAATTGCATTACCTGCTTGTGTTTGTATGCAATATGCTTATTCAGCTCGTTATTGAACACTACAACGGCTTCGCCATACATCATGCCGGCCTTTGTGCCGCCGAGCGATAATATATCGACCCCTGCATCGCAACTGATATCGCGCAAATTGCATTGCAAAGATGCCGCTGCATTAAAGAAGCGCGATCCATCTACATGCAGGTACAAACCAAAATCGTGCGCTACATCAGCAATGGCCTTAATTTCGGCCGCAGTATAGATCGTACCATACTCTGTGCTTTGCGTTATCGATACCATTGCGGTTTGTGCATAGTGCACATCGCCCTTGCGTATCAGCCGTTCCTTTATCGCATCTGGGGTAAGCTTGCCGTTGGCATCAGCAGCAATTGCAAAAAAGCGGCAACCGGTAAATGTCTCCGGTGCTGAAGATTCATCGCAATAGATATGAGAAGTATCAGAACACAAAATAGCGTTGTAAGATTGGGTGGCACTGCTGATGCTCAGCACATTGGCGCCCGTGCCGTTAAACACAAAATATACCGAGGTATTGGCATTAAATACTTCTTTAAACAGGCTGTTTACCCTCGCGGTAATATCGTCAGCTCCGTAAGAGCGGGCATGGGCTGTATTGGCGGCATGCAGGGCATCCATTACTTCTGGCAATACTCCGGCATAGTTATCGCTCGCAAAACTTTTCATCAATTATAATTTGACGTTAAAAGTAGGGAATGTAGTGCTGCTTTTATTGTTTTTCGTATTTTAGTGACATGAAATTACCGCAAATTAAAAGTTCACTGGTTCTTTTGTTAGCGCTACTTCAGTCATGTATGTTGTACGCGCAACATCCTGTTACCATGCGCAACCTGTGGGACAGGCCGCAGGTGCACGTTATTTTTAATGAGTACACCCTTTCTTTCAAAATCCGCGACATAGATAAGACCCTCGGTTTTCTTCGCGAGATAGGCGATAGTAGTTTCGATGCAAAATGTGGACTCGATACATCGCTCAACTATATATACGAACTTTTTCCCGGATTGCATACCGAATTTCGTTACCCCATGCAGCCAATATTACAAAACGCAGTAGCTGCGTTTTTACTTACAGCAGGGCATGCACACATCATCAATAAAAAGCACAAAGTGTTGCCCGAAATAATTGTGGATATTGAAGTTGCCGAGCGGGGAGATACAACCTCATTTGTTACCTGTTACGACCCCAAAACAAAGGCAATGATCTTCCAGGGAAAAATGGCTTTAGACCTCTATAAAAAAGACCTCGGCTTCGACGATTGACGTTCACTTTCCATTTATTCGTGCCTTAGCGCGAAACTAAATTTACCCATACCGTTTGCGCCTCTTAAATCTTGAATAAGTAAATGGTCATTGCGTCTTAGCGCCTTTGCGCGAAACTAAAATTACCCATCCCAATTGGGCCTCTTAAATCTTGAATAATCACACGGTCATTGCTTCTCCGCGCCTTTGCGTGAGCCTAAAATTACCACAAGTGTTTGTGCCTCTTAACTCTTGAATAATCAGACGGTCATTGCGTCTCTGCGCCTTTGCGCGAAGCTAAAATTACCCATCCTGATTGCGCCTCTTAAATCTTGAATAAGGACACGGTCATAGCGCCTTCGCGCCTTTGCGTGAAACTAAAGAGCGAAAGCCAAGCCTATTTTTTTGCAGTATTGACCTGCAAATACACAGTAACCATGTCGTCAAATTCTTCAGGAGTACCCAGGCCATAGGCCTTGCGACTGAATTGCAGCAGGCCGTGAAACATATAGCCGGTGCCCGAGGGCGTCGTCGTGAATTGTATTTTAACGGGCCGTGTAATCCCTTTAATAGTGAGGTTGGCATTAACAAGGTAAACTATGCTACCCGGCCTGTCCTGCGTTACCGAAGTCGATTTAATTACGATTGCGGGATAGTCCGACACATCAAAAAACTCAAAGTTCCTCAGGTGGGCTTCGTTTTCTTTACCGGCAGCTCTGAGCCCCGAAGTGGTTAAAGAAATATCGAACAATGCATGTTGCAGCATATTCGGGTCGAATTGCACCATGCCGAAGAGCTTGCTGAAACTAGCCTTGGTCTGCACCAGGTCATCACCCTTGCCTTTCTTAAAAGTAAATTCTACCTGCGAGCCCTTGTCAACCGGCTTATACGTTTGTGCCCATGCGGCAAAACTAAAAACCATTAAACCCATCAATACTAATGCCTTTACCGCGCCTGTGTATTTCATAATAGTAAAAGCAAATTTAAGAAAGTCCGGTTTATATTTGCACGCAATGAATAACGAACAGTTTAATAGTATAAAGCACATTATAAAAAGCCGGCGCACCGTAAGCTGGGCAAAAATGAACGGCAAATTAATTCCTGACGAAACCATAATGGAGTTGCTGGAACTGGCACACTGGGCGCCAACACATGGCAAAACCGAGCCGTGGCAGTTTTTTGTGTATTCAGGGGCCGCCATGAAGCAGTTTGCTGCAGACCATGCCGACCTCTACTGGAATAACACACCCGAAGATAAGCGCATGGAAGGCACCCGGGAGAAGTTGGCGCGCAATACAGACAAGGCCTCTCATTTAATTATAGCCGTAATGAAGCGCGGCAATAATGAAAAAATACCTCAGGTAGAAGAAATAGCTGCAGCCTCGGCCGCAGTGCAGAACATACTGCTGGGCGCCGCCGCGCTGGATATTGCCGCCTTGTGGAGTACGGGCGGTATGGTACACAAGCCGGCACTTGCCCAATACCTCGGCCTTGGTAAAGACGATATGGTGATGGGCTTGCTATTTCTTGGTTATACTGACGAACCGGCCCGAGAAGGCAGCAGAGCCACCCACGTAAGCGAGAAGATTACCTGGAATAATGAGGCTATTAACGGTAAATAGGGGAGCAGTTCGGCTTTTAAAGTGGTTGCGCACTTGTATTAAGGGCTAAATTGCATTACTTTTGGATTCTACCATTTATTGCTATTTTTACAAAAAGTTTAAAAAATGAAACAAATACTCTGTGTACTGGCTATTTCGCTTGTAATGTTCTCTTGTTCTACCAAAAGGCCGGAGATCACATTACCTGATACGAACTATAATGCTTCGCAGGCATTTGACAGTTTTAAACTACAGACCAATACGTTCTACCGCCTGGTACTTAAAAGGGGTAACAATGTGCTTGATTCTAGCGTTGCGGTAAGGTTCACATCAAAAACGGGTGGCATCACTGAATACAAAGTAAGCACGGATACGTTTGGTCTGCACCTGAACGATAGTGTCACCTATACATTGGGAGCATCATATTCTGAGCACCAGTTTACTGATCCTAACTATTATGCATCTTCAGTTGGTTACGTTTACACTAAGTATGCGCCAATGGGCGGAAGCACCAATAGCTTCCTGTTACATGACTACCTGGTTATCGATACTTTTTATATGAGGATCGGCACCCCAATAACCTACGCTACAGTTGGTGCAGCGATAAAAGGTGTTGATACCACAATCGCAGTTACTATCTACAAATAAACTTTCCAATACAGTACTTTGAAATGCGCCACTGAAAGGGCGCATTTTTTTTGCGGCAGATGTGCGGTGATAACGCGGCAGGCTTGAAGGTGAAAAGCGCCCTGTTGGCAAATATGATTAACTCAAGGGAGCCTGAAGGGCTTCAATATGAATAAGTGCTGGTAAAAGCCACAAGTGTTCGAATCCCGTCATTGCAGTTGAAAATGTCCCGCTAGGGACTACCGCTTTGTAGAAAAATGTAACAATAGAGGGTTCATGTCTCATTAGGGAGTATCCAATTTCTGGTAGGTAAATGTTCGCGAAACAGTGTCTCGTACACTGGTGGTGAAACCGGTGGTGCCAAAAGCAAAACACCAACACCGAAGGTGTTGAATAGCATCATCGGGAAATAAAGAACTGAGTCAATAAAGTATAAGACGTACATCTCCCTTTAATAGCGGAGAAAGCCCTTTTCGGTCTTCCACCCTGCGGTATCAGATGCGGCTTTGCGCGGAACCATTTTGTTCTTCACTCGTTTGGCTGACGGCCATTATTCCTTGTCGTCATCTTTATCTTCGTCGTCTTCTTTAACCACAGGTTTTCTTGGTGGTTCACCTCTGCCTCTTGGCAGTTCTGCAGGTGGCTGAGGGCTTGCAGCCGGCGCCGGTGCGCGGTTGGCAACAGGTTTTGGTGGCAATGGTTTTTTTGCGACAGGCTTTGGCGCAGGCTTTGGAGCCGGGGGAGGTGGGTCAAGCGAAAAACCATTCTTTGCAGCGTATTCACGACGCTCTTTGTTCAGCGCCTGTGTAAAATCATATTCCTTTCTGGAAAGCTCTTTCAGTGTAGCGCGGCAGTTATTCACCTGTTCGTCGCCCGATGATTTATTCAGCTTATCAAACGGGCCAAAACCATCCTGCACCAACGATTTTTCGTATTCATAGAACGAAATAACTGCTGCCTTAAGTTTTTCTGAGCCACCAACATTTTCGGCTTCTTTAAAATAAGAAAGTTGTTCGTCAATATATTCCTGTATATCAACCCGCACGGCCTTCAGCTCGCCGTAATTAGCATCGCCATTATACTGGCTAATAAAGGTTGTGCCCCACAAAGCGGCCTTCGAATACAGGTCGGTGGTAGAGGCTTCAATCTTCTTGCTAAACTCCTGCGGAGTCTGGGCGACACTGTCCTGCCATACGAGTAACAGCAAGGCAGCAATCATAATAAAAAAACGGCTCCGCATAAATTGTGAAATTGCAACAAAGCTAAGCAACATTGTTGTAATGGGTATTTTTATGGCAGATTACAGTGCTTAGGAACGCTTTAAAACAATGTTTTCGCAAATTGCCTTACTTTTGGCGTGTTATGATTTTAGTTACCGGCGCAAGCGGTTTTTTGGGGCAACACCTGGTGCAGTCGTTATCGGCAAAGGGGGAGCTTGTTCGCGCCTTATACTATAAAAATAAACCGGGCGCAAAATTGCTCGCCTTAAAAGGTGTTACGTGGCAATATGCCGACCTGCTCGATGTTTATGACGTAGCTACTGTGATGGAAGGCATAACGCATGTTTACCATTGCGCGGCAATTATTTCCTTCCAGCCCGCAGGACAGCAAATGATGCTGCATTTTAACCCGGAAAGCACAGCCAACATTGTAAACCAGGCACTGGAGCAAGGCATAACCAAAATGGTTTACGTTAGCTCGATAGCCGCGCTGGGTAAGGCAACAGCCGAAAAACCACAAATAACTGAAGAAGAGCAGTGGGGCGAAAATGACTATTCTTCCGCTTACGGAATGAGTAAGTATCTTGCTGAAACAGAAGTGTGGCGCGGCATTGGCGAAGGGCTGAATGCGGTAATTGTAAACCCCGGAATTATATTGGGCGAAGGCGATTTTGTTGACGGTTCAACCGAATTAACGAAGCTGGCGTGGAAGGAATTCCCTTTTTATACTAATGGCATTACGGCATGGGTCGATGTAAAAGATGTAGCCAGTGCTATGCAGGCGCTTATGGCGTCTGGTTACGAGGCCGAACGCTATATATTGAGCAATGGTAACCGTTCGTTCCGCGATGTTTTTACGTTGATGGCGCAGTCGCTGAATAAAAGGCCGCCCCGTTTCTACGCTAATGCACTGATAACCGGCCTTGCATGGCGGTTGGGAAAGCTTATGGCTTTGTTTGGCAAAAAGCCTGTTATTACCCGCGAAACCGCGCGTAATGCGAATACACAGAACCATTACGACAATAAAAAGCTGCTTGCCGCACTGCCGGCATTCAGCTATACCCCCCTCGAAAAGACCATAGAACGCATGGCTGACGCGTTTTCTGCAACAAATCACAAAAATTAAATCTTTTTTCTTTTTTATAAAAAACATCCGTAAACTTGCAGTACGGAATCAATTAGACTTTTGTTCCATTCTTAATCCGGTTGCCGGGAATTCCCAGGATACCTATTTTCAGAAGAACTCATTCACAGTATCATCTATCGTGTTATTAATTTTATTTAAATCATTTCAATCAGAAAAATACAAGGCATGCCTTACGACATCTTGCAATTAAATGATATGCTCATACCTGAGCTATTAGACGTAGCCGACAACCTCAAATTAGATAACGCCCGCTCGCTTGACAAACAATCTTTAATTTACAAAATACTAGATCAGCAGGCCATTAATGCCATTCCTGTTGATGATGCATCAAAGAAAAAACGCGGAAGAAAACCAAAGGAAGAAACCGCATCAATTATACCTAACAAGCCAACACCAACACCTGCACCGGTTGCAATGAGTATGCCGGAAAAAGTAGAGGAAGCAGCACAACCTGCACCTGCACCCAAAGCTGCTATTGCTGCTGATTCAAAGCCGGAACCAATAGCAGAAGCTGAACCTGCAGACAAAAAGAAAAGAGGCCGCAAAACGAAGGATGTCGCAGATGCAAAACCTGAGCCAAAGCCAGAGCCGGAAATAACACGTCCTGAACCTCCTGTAGAAATACCTCAGCCTGCTATACCGGAAATAACGCCGGATACTAATCCGGAAATAACACAACCGAAACCGCCAACAGAAATACCACCCGTTGCGCACCACATGGTTGGCTCGCAACAACAACGCCCAAGGCACAACAACCCAAACCAGGGCAATAATCCAAGGCAGAACCAAAAGCCTTTTGTTCCACGCCCTATAGGCGAACGCAGCGGCCCTGAAAGGCAAGAGCGCCCTGAAAGGCCGGAGCGGATTGAAAAACAAAACTTCAATAACGCCAATACTAATATTCCTGCACCGGTAGCGGAAGCGCCCCAGGTAGCACCTGCCGAAGCTGCACCAGCTGAAGAAAAGGAAAATACAGGTATTACAATGCCAACTGCCGATAACAATGAAGTGCAGCCGCCACAGGCCGCTGAAACAGAAAGGCCGGCACAGCAACCAACGCAGCAGCAAAATAACCGCAATAACCGCCAGCAGCAGCAGCAACCAAATTTCAATCTCGATTTTGATGGCGTAGTTGCCAGCGAAGGTGTATTGGAAATGATGCCGGATGGTTATGGTTTTTTACGCAGCAGCGATTACAACTATTTAAGTTCTCCGGATGATATTTATGTATCACCATCACAAATAAAATTGTTCGGTTTAAAAACCGGCGATACCGTAAAGGGTAATGTGCGCCCACCAAAGGAAGGCGAAAAATATTTCGCATTACTTAAAGTGGAAACCATTAATGGCCGCCTGCCCGATGAAATTCGCGACCGTGTGCCATTCGATTATCTGACTCCCTTATTCCCGTTTGAAAAACTGAACCTTACCACTACTGGCAACAACTACAGCACCCGTATTATGGACCTCTTTACCCCTATAGGTAAAGGCCAGCGCGGACTGATAGTATCTCAGCCGAAGACAGGTAAAACCATGTTGCTTAAGGAAGTGGCTAACGCAATTGCTGCTAACCACCCTGAGTGCTACCTGATGATTGTGTTGGTTGATGAACGTCCTGAGGAAGTTACCGACATGCAGCGCAGCGTAAGGGCTGAAGTAATTGCTTCAACCTTTGATGAGCCCGCTGATAAGCACGTAAAAGTTTCAACTATCGCTTTACAAAAAGCAAAGCGCTTGGTTGAAGTTGGACATGATGTAGTGATACTGCTAGATTCTATTACCCGTCTTGCGCGTGCACACAATACAGTGGCCCCTGCAAGTGGTAAAGTATTAAGTGGTGGTGTGGAAGCTAATGCAATGCAGAAGCCAAAACAATTCTTTGGTGCTGCCCGTAAAATTGAAAATGGCGGATCACTAACCATACTCGCTACAGCCCTTATTGATACCGGTTCTAAAATGGATGAGGTGATCTTTGAAGAGTTCAAGGGTACGGGTAATATGGAGTTGCAGCTCGATCGTAAGCTATCTAACAAACGTATCTTCCCGGCTATCGATATCACTTCTTCTTCAACACGTCGCGATGATTTGTTGCTGGATAAAGATGTGCAGAACAAGATGTGGCTATTACGCAACCACATAGCCGATATGAACGTTGACGAAGCAATGAACTTCCTGCTTAAACAAATGAAAGGAACAAGAAGCAATGAAGAGTTCCTGGCTACAATGAATAAATAAAACAGGTTTCAATAAATAAGGTATTACTCCAGCTGTCCCACACTTCCAAAGTGTGGGACAGTTTTTTTATGCGGTGGGCAAGCATTTATTATCACCAATAAGCTCGGACGTTAGCCAGGCGTGCACCACATTTTTTCCAGCAAGATGAGTTACATGATATGCGCCTTAGGCGCTATCGCTCTTTAGCTATAGAAGCCAGGCAATTGTGCTATTCCCGCATAGCGGGATACCCTATTTTTGCCTGTATCGGGTAGCACCTACGGCGCATAATCATAAGAAGATAGCGGTTCTACAGAGCGGTAACCCCTACGGGGTATTAATACCAATTAGACATTTAAATAACACCTTGCGCTAATTACACAGTCTCCTCCTTTTGAAGGAGGAGACTGTGTAATTAGCGCGGCTCCTTCAGCTGCGTTCATTCGGGGGAGGTGGTTAATTTTACAAGCCATTTAGTGCAGATTTAATGTCTAATTGGGATAACAACTATAATGACGATAGATGTCGGTATACGGTAGGTCTTTAGACCGGGGTATAATAACAAGAAGCACGGCTTTAGCCAAACGATGTTATGTAAGACGAAGTGAATACCAAAACTAGGCATAAATCTCGTTGACTTAGCGTTTTCTTTGCGCACACTCCGCGCCCTTAGCGTTTAAATCTGCATGCCGAAATTTGCCGTCTAATCTATCTAACTCATAAGTTAGACTCTGGTTTCTAGTTTTCCTACCTACTGGCAAATGGTATAATATTTTGATCACTTAAAATCGGCATAGCCCGAAGGGCTTAAATAACAATAGCCGCCGGTGAAACCGGCGGTAATAAAAATAAAACACCAACGCCGAAGGTGTTGAACAACAGCATCAGGCACAAATTCCATTGCGTCTTCTTAATACTAGCAAGAATAGCGCTTATACCGCATTTCACACAACGCAATACGCATCAACTAACGCAGGTGCACGATATGGCTAAAGGCAGGGCCTATAAATTACAACAGAACAATTTTGCAATCCTGTTTTTATCGTAATTCCATCCTAAATTGCAGTGCAAATAAATTCAAAACTATGGCTGGCATCAAAGGTTTTTTCAACAAGCAGACTATCCTGAACTGTTTATTATTTGCAGCAATCATCAGCATCCCGTTTGTATGGAAACATACGCATTCGCGCCACATCCCCTTATTCAGCGCCCAGTCCGCACAGATCTATTTATCGTTTGTAGGTATTTCTTTTATAGTATTTTTATTGGTTTTTCTCGTGCTGTTTCTAATGGGCAGGAAGGAAGAATAAAATAAGGATGCTATCGCAATAAATAGCTTAGCCCGATTTAATTGTCTTTGAACTATGAGAAAACGAACCCCGATATTTATCCTTTACATAAGGTTGCTGGTATTGCTGTTGTTGGTTTCAACGTCGGCCTACTGTATGGGGCCTATTACTGGTCCGTCAACCATTTGTCGCCATGAAACAGGCTATTTTACGGATACTGCTTCAGGTGGCACCTGGAGCACTACTTCTTCTATCATTTCAATTGTATCAACATCCGGAGGTGCAAATATCACTGGCCTTGCAGCCGGCACTGCCGTAATTACCTACACTATCGGGGCATCTTTTGATACAGCAATTTTGACGGTATACCCGACCCCCGTTATAAGTATTACCGGTCGCGATACAATATGCCCGGGTGTTATGGATACACTTGCAGCACATGATAGTCTGTCGGGATATATGGCATTTGTATGGCATGGTGGAGGTCTGAGTTGTTACATATGCGATACTAACATTGTCGTTATTCATTCAACTGTTATCTACTCGGTTTACGGTACCAATACTTACGGCTGTAGCGACTCGACTAATTTTACATTAAACGTTTTCCCGATTCATCTTATCTCCGTTTCACCATCACCTGCTATAGTTTGTAAAGATTCCACAATACAACTTGTTGCGAGCGGGGCTGCTTCCTATACCTGGTTCCCGGCATCGGGTCTTTCTTGTACATCATGTCCCAACCCCACAGCAACCGGCACAGCAAGCACCAATTACTTTGTAGCTGGTATTAATACCTATGGATGCCGCGATACGACTGCTGTGCCACTGATTGTCGATACCTGTACTACAGGCATTCCTCAAATTGGTGTAGCAAAAGTGTTGAACCTCTATCCAAACCCCGCAACCAATGAATTTATTATTTCGGGTAACTACCGCCTGACTTCAATAGCTATTATCAATTGCCTGGGTCAGCTGGTCTACATGGCAGATAGCAATGCCAATGAGGTTACCATTGATGTTGCGAATTTGATCCCCGGGATATATGCTGCGCGCATAAACAATGAAGCCGTGAGATTATTCCGAAAGGAATAAGGTCGCATAGAACCGTCCCAAATTCCCCTACTGTTTAATTACCTTCTCTACAAGCAGCCTGTTGCCCTGCATATCGTAAACCATGGCCAAATAAACACCACTGGCTAAGGCAGAGATATCAGCCTCCTTTACATGGTTGAATTCCATTGCGGTTTTACCGTCTAAAAAACATAACACCAGCCGAACGTCAATTGCTGCATTAATGCGTAATAAATTGGTATTGGGGTTAGGGTAGATGCTTACTTTTTTGGTCGCGGTTGTTGTGCTGGCTATGCTATTCGGGCAATCGGCCCAGCGTCGCACATAAACAGGGTGGAAAGCAGTATCAGCGCCGCATGGGTTTGTTACAATATAGCGGATATTAACGCTGCCGTTGGCAACACCTTTTACCAGGCCAGTGGTGCTCACCGTAGCGAGTGCAGCATTACTGCTGCTCCATGCGCCGCCGGTAGTGGTATCTGAAAGCCTTATAGTATCGCCAATACAAACGCTATCTGTGCCGCTGATTGCGCCTGCATAAGGCATTAAATTGGTAACTGTAACATATACTGCGGCCGTATCAGATAGCTGCCCATCGGTTACCCTTACCATAAATGTATCTGCTCCCACATAACCGGCGTAGGGCGTATAACTAAGGCCCGAAGGCACCAGTGGCGCACCCAATGAAATAGCACTATATGCAACGCTGCAGGTGCCATGCAGCGGACTGGTCACAGCGCTCCAGGTTACCCTTTGTGTGCTGTCAGTTTCAAGGGCTGCGAGGGTAGTATTGAGCGATGCAGGTGTATTCATACATGCACCTATTTCCAGTACATGGCCGCCTACAAAAAGCGGTTTTTTATTGAACCCTACATAGCGTATGCAGTAGTTACCATAGTCGCTGATATACATGTTGCCCCAGCCATCCAGCGTAACACCCAAAGGGTTGTGCATTCTTGCTGCTGTGGCCGGTCCTCCATCTCCGCTGAAGCTGACAGCGCCACCTGATCCTGCAATTTTGGTTATGATGCCTGCCCGATCAACTTTTCTCACTCTATTATTGGAAAAATCGGCTATGAAAATGTTTCCGATATCATCAACTGCAAGACCTTGCGGACCATTAAATTTGGCCGCTGTTGCAGGCCCTCCATCCCCACTGAAGCCACTTGTCCCAATACCGGCGATTGTAGAAATAATCCCGCTGCTATTTATTTTTCGAATTACGGCACTATTGACGTCAGCAATAAATATATTACCTTGTTTATCAGTTTTTATGCCCGCTGGTCCAGACAGAAGGGCTGCTGTAGCAGGTCCTCCATCGCCGGAATATCCACTTGTGCCATTGCCTGCAATGGTAGTAATTATCCCCGATATATCAACCTTCCTGATACAAACACATGCTCCGTCTGCCAAATATAAATTTCCAAGCGTGTCGATCGCGGCAGAGGAGGGTGAGGTGCTTGCCGCCGTTGCAGGCCCTCCGTCGCCACTATAGCCGGTTGATCCATTGCCCGCTACTGTATGTATGATATGGGCAGTATCAATCTTCCTGAGGCGGTTGCCATCCGCAATGTAAATATTCCCATTTTTGTCGGTAAATACATCGAACGGATCTACCGTTGCCGCCGTAGCCGGACCTCCATCACCAACCGCTCCCATGGCACCTGTTCCAGCAATATAGTCAATGATTCCTGTTGAATCTACCATCCGTAGCCGTAAATTGTTGGGAAAGCCAATATATAGGTTTCCCTTTTTATCTAGATGTAGTCCGCACGGACGCCCACATGTCGCCGCTGTTGCGGGTCCTCCGTCGCCGGTATAGCCCATCGACGTCGGCGTGCCTGCAATTGTGGTTATTATTTGAGCTTTACCATTAACTGCGCCCAGGAGTAATAAAATGCAGAAAAGAAATAACTGGTGCAGACGAGAGGAACAATTTTTCATAGCGACGCATATTTTGAATATAAAGTTAATTAATAAAGCGGTATTATCAATAATCGGAGCGGCACTCATTAACGCTACTATCCTCTTTTTGCGTTAAGCCGAAATTGTCTGTTAAATGAATACGTTCTGCACTTTTGGGTTTTGACTTTTTCTTTTTGACTTGACACCAACCCGCAAAAAGCAAAACCCGCGCAACTGCACGGGCTTTTAATTTTTTACTTTTACTTTTTAATTTTTTTACACCGCTGTTTCTTTCTTCAGCGTAGCCAGGTGTTGCTCCCATTTCCAGGAAGTGTCCATCATCGCATCAAGGTCATACTTGGTTTCCCAGCCCAATACTTTTTTAGCACGGGTGTTATCAGCATAAACAGAAATAACATCGCCGAGCCTGCGTGGACCAACTTTATAATTCAGTTGTAAGCCGGAAACTTTTTCAAAAGCCTGAATCAGTTCTAATACCGAAACGCCATTGCCGCTGCCCAGGTTAAATACCTCGCAGTTCAACTTGTTGCGGTCTTCAATAATATACTGAAGGGCGCGGGTGTGTGCATGCGCTATATCGCACACATGTATATAGTCGCGGATGCACGAACCATCACGGGTATCGTAGTCAGTACCGAAAACGGTCATTTCGCTTCGCTTACCGATAGCAGTTTGCGTGATAACCGGAACTACGTTTTCAGGCTTTTCCATAAACTCGCCGAGCATGCCTGAGGGGTGTGCTCCTGCAGGGTTAAAATAGCGCAGTAAAATGGTGTTAAAATGCTGTTTTACGCGGCTGAAGTCGCGGCAGATAGCCTCGCCAACCTGTTTGGTGCGTGCATAAGGCGATTCTGGCTCAGTGAACGGGTCCTCTTCTGCAACCGGTAGCTTGGCGGGGTTGCCATATACTGAACAGGAAGAAGAAAACACGAAATTATTTACGTTGTAGGCTTCAGCGCACTGCAGTATGTTTATAAGCGAGTTGAAATTATTCCTGAAATAAAGTATCGGGTCATCAACCGATTCAGGTACCGACTTGAATGCAGCAAAATGTATTACGCCTACAATGTCCGGGTTTTCAAGAAAAATAGCATCGGTATCATCCAGGTTGCAAAGGTCAACCTTGTAGTTTTTAATTGGGCGGCCAACAGCCTTTTCAATGCCCTGCAACATTTTTAAAGAACCCCTGGAAAGATCATCGACAGATATCACGTCAAATCCATTTTCAATCAGGTCAACAATTGTATGACCACCAATATATCCGCAGCCACCAGTAACCAGTATCTTATTCATTTAATGAAGTTTGTCTTGCAAATATAAGGGATGGCAAAATCAAAAATTAAAAGTTAAAAATAAAAACAAAGTAGTAACAGAGAGGTGAAACGTTTTTATCAACTTCGCAAAAGCCCCAAATAAAAAAGGGTTCCACTTTAAATAGTGGAACCCCTTCTGGAATAATTAATTTAAAAATTACATACGCTCAATAACTACAGCGCTTGCACCACCGCCACCATTGCAGATACCGGCAGCACCATATTTAGCGCCTTTCTGGTTCAGTACATTTATGAGGGTAGTAATAATACGCGCTCCGCTTGAGCCCAAAGGATGACCTAATGCAACAGCACCGCCATTTACGTTTACCTTGTCTGCGCTCAGGTTCATGTTGCGGCAGTTAACCAGACCTACAACACTAAACGCTTCGTTCAGTTCAAAGTACTCAATGTCTTCCATTTTCAAACCTGCTTTTGCAACTGCCTTAGGCACTGCAATAGAAGGTGTTGTGGTAAACCACTCCGGCGCTTGTTCTGCATCAGCATAACCGATCAGTTTTGCCAATGGTTTCAAACCAAGTGCTTCAGCTTTTTCCTTGCTCATTAAAATAAGCGCAGTAGCGCCATCGTTCATGGTGCTTGAATTGGCTGCAGTAACAGAACCATCCTTCACGAATGCTGATTTCAGGCCTGATATTTTATCAAATTTTACGTTGTAGGCTTCTTCATCTTTAGTAACCAGTATCGGGTCGCCTTTTTTCTGTGGCACTTCAACCGGAACTATTTCGTTGGTGAACAGGCCCGCTTCAATAGCTGTCTGGCTGCGTTTGTAGCTTTCTACTGCAAAAGCATCCTGGTCTTCGCGGCTGATGTTGCACTCTTTAGCGCACAGTTCAGCTGCATTGCCCATAGGGTAGTTGTGGTATACGTCCAGCAGACCGTCTTTAATAATACCGTCGTTCAGTGTTACGTTGCCATATTTGTTGCCCCAGCGCATATTTTCGCTATAGAAAGGCACGTTGCTCATGCTTTCCATACCACCAGCTATAACTACATCGTTATCACCCAGCATAATAGATTGTGCACCCTGCATAACGGCTTTCATACCGCTTGCGCACACTTTGTTTATGGTAGTACATGGCACATTATCGGGAATACCAGCAAAACGCGCAGCCTGCCTTGCAGGCGCCTGGCCCAGGTTAGCCTGCATTACGCAGCCCATAAGTACTTCGTTCACTTCCGAAGGATTTACACCAGCTCTTTCCAGTGCGCCTTTTATAGCAATTGCTCCCAGCTTGGTCGCTGAAAAGTCTTTTAAAGCACCACCCCACATACCAATTGGTGTACGTACAGCGGCTACTATAACTACTTCTTTCATTTGAGTGTTTTTAAGAGCCGCAAGTTACGGCTAAACAACGTTACGAAATACATATATTTATTGGTAAATGGCAATGTTGCGGATGTATGGTAAATTATTCTAAAACTGTAACTTATAACTAAAAGTTACCAACGTTCCCACGTTCGCCGTAGGATGCTCCTACGGCGAACGTGGTTGCCGGATTCCGCCCCGCGAAACCCTGCTACCTCACATTTAATTCCTGCCACATTTTTGCAATCTGCAAACCCGCGTTTACCCTAAAACTGGAGCTTATAAATAAAATTCGGAAAGAAACCCAATTGATAACTGGTCATGAGCGTTTTACTGCCATTGTCGTAAGACTGGGAGAAGACATTTTTGTGGTTGGTCACATTCTGCAGATCAAGCGAGAAGGTTTGCGACAGTTTGCGCGATTTACTATTGAGCACGAAGCTGGTCTTAAAATCTAACCTGAAGTAGTTATCATACTGCTCGCTGTTGGCATAAGTATCATTTTTCAGCACCGTATTACCGGCCAGTTGCGATGCTGCGAGGTCAATCGGGGTATGGAAGCGACCGCCTGCATTGGTATATTTTAAGTCTGTGCTCAACTTATTGCGCTTACCGGAACCAACTTTAAATTCTTTACCCACAAGAACGTTGTACACGTATTTTCCATTAAACGCGGTATTGTGTTCCACACCATCACTCCCTTTATATTTCGATTCATATACCGACGCAGTAAAAAGGCCATAATAGCTCCTGCTAAAGAATTTCTCTATGGTTAATTCAGCGCCGTAATTGGTTCCGGTGCCATTATTTTTAAGGTTCAGCGACAGGTCCGGCTTAAAGCTGGAACCGGTATTGAGCATGGAATAACTGCTGGAGAAGGAATCTACCGGAACGTCATACAAGTGCTGGTAGTATACCTCGGCTTTTAACCGCCAATCTTTCAGGGGTTGCCAGTCGTAACCTAATACGTAATGCTGGCTTTTTGTAAAGCCCATGTCTTTATTAGAGTTAGTAGTGGTCGCGTTCTGAAACTGGTTGTAATACATATTCACGGGTTGCATTTGCGAATGCAATCCGAACCCGGCGCTAAAGCTGCTCTTGCTTCCCACATCATACTTCAAACCTATCCTTGGCTCCACCGATACCGACTTGGTGTTCAGAAATAGCTTTTGCGTGTGCAGTCCCACATTGGCAGTCAGCTTTTCGGTAACGTTATACTTCAGGTGCGCATAGGCCTGCGCCAGGTGTGTGTTGCTGTTATTATCCCATATTTGCAACCAGTCCGGCATGTTGCGGCGGGTGCGGTAATAGAGGTCCAGGTTAATAAGCTGATCTTGTATGCCTGTTTTTAAAAACAACCGGGAGTTGATTTTGTTGCTATAGGCTATTGATGCAACATAGGATGTCTGTATCACTTTCTCATCTTCAATGCTGCGGCTGGTATTATTGGTATCCGCTGTCGATTGTGTCTGGGTATTTTTTGCGTAGTTCACGCCTATTGACGATGTGATATTCGATCGGATGTTGAGTATTTTTATATGCTTCAGGCCAACTATACCAATAGCGCTGTAGAGGTCGGTATTATCTGGTGGGGCATACAGGCTGCCTGGTTTTCCTCCTGTAATGGCAATGCTGCTATTGGCCATGATACCGAAAAGGCTGAAGGTGCCGAATTTGGTTTTGCCACTGGTAACTTTAAATGAAAGGTCTTTGTAAGCCGGGGTAGATGACGTACCGATGTTGATGCCAAACGTGGATGCAAGAAAGGCCCCAGACTGGCGGTAGGCTACCAGGTAAGATGCGTCGCTGCCCTTGGCTATGGGGCCTTCGGTCATGCCCTCAAGACCGGTGACCAGGCCCAACTGAAACGTATGTTCCCGCTTCTCCGTATTCCCATTTCTAAAACCAAGGTCGAACACGCCGGCTATCGCATTCCCATATTCAGCCGGAAAAGCAGAAGTGAAAAAATCAGAGTTCTTGAGCATATTGGTGTTGAGGGCGCTTACTGCGCCACCAGTGGTGCCAACAGTAGCAAAGTGGTTTGGATTGGTAACGTTCATGCCGTCTATCCGCCACGATACTCCCACTGGTGAGTTCCCTCGTATCACAATGTCGTTCCTGGAATCGTCCGGGGCGCTCACTCCCGCAAAATTCGCGACAAGCCGGGCAGGGTCGCTGCGCCCTCCGGCATACCTGTTTACTTCTTCCATCGAAAACGCACGCGCGCTAACGGTAGCGAGTTTGTTTATGGCGCCTGCTTTACCCGATGCTTTTACAGCAGCTTCTTTCAGGCTTTTAAAGGTTTCCTCCATGGTTATGTCCAGAATTGCTTCTTTACCTGAGGTAACAACAATATTGAGGACATACACATCTTTGTAACCGGTATTGGTGGCCCTGATCTCGTACCTGCCGGGTGCAATGTTAGCCAGCAGATACTTGCCCGCCGAATCAGAAAAAACTGTTTGCCTGGTACTGTCTATCAGAATCTGCACAGAGGCTCCGCTTATGGGTATCAGCGATAGCTTATCTATTACTACGCCCCTTATATTCTGTTTGTTGTTTTGTGCGAAAACAGATAAAGGAATTATTGCGAGAAGCAGCAACAAGAAGGGCCAGTAGTTATTTTGTTTCTTTGATGTTGAATTTCTACATTCTTTACGAACCCACATTGATGGCATAATAATTCCGTTTTTACGGGGTTAGACGATGGATTCCGAAACATCCTTTCATTATGCCATATAATAATTACATCGCCCTATGTTTGTGCGGTTAAAATGGATACGTCTTTCTCAATATTTATATAGATGACGTAGGGCCGCGATATTACCGTTTAGGATGCGGTCATTATTGACCTTGTAAACAAAGGCTAATGTTATCCGCTATGTTTTGCTCTGCTCCGACTAAGGTAGCCGTTAAAGTGTGCTCCATTATCGCTTCCAATACGTTGATTATTTTGCCGGTTTTCGAATCGCCATCGGGCGAGTGTTTGCTTACATCTTTCCTGCTACCATCAATAATCATGGAAAGCTTATACTTTGTGCCATCTAAAACCCACATGGGTATCTGAGGCTTCCTTGCAGCGCGGAAGGAACGTTCCAGCAATTCGAAAAGCATATCGCCCGTTGCTTTCGTAATAAACCCGCGGGAAAGCTTTGTTGCTCCGGTTACCACAGCATTATCGCGATAAAACCTGCTCCAGTAACTTTCTTCCAGGCCAACCAGGGTTATCTCATAGGAGTCAATCGATTTTTTAATTATCAAAAGCCGTTCTGCACTAAACGATGGTTGTATAAAAAAGTGGATCTGGTCTTCCGCTAATTGATAGGACTCGAAAATGGCATTAAGGTTCTTTTCGTACCCGGCAACAACGTCATCCCCATTTGTCTTATCTTCAAATGGTTCGAAGTAATCAGCATCTTCCATTTGTACCAGCCGTTGTTGAAACTGTCGTTCGCAAGCTGCCAGTTTTTCAGGAGTATCAATTTTCGAAAATATCTCGAATTCGCGCTTAAATTCTTCAAAGGTCATCAGTATCAAATGTAAAGAGAACGTTTCAATGTTGTGTAACAGGTAAAACCCAGGTTCGCCGCAGGATGTTCCTACGGCGTTAGCGGTTGCCGGATTCCGTCCGGCGAAACCTAACCGCTTTCAGCACCCCCACTACACAAAAAAACCGTCCCACTTTCGCGGGACGGTTCAGTATTATAAGTTGGAGGTAATTATTCGCCTACTACTTCAAATTCAATTTCTACTACATTTTCCTTACCGAAATCAATGCTTGCTTTGTGCAAACCAGCTTCCTTAACATCGTCAAGGATAGTGATACGGCGACGGTCAATTTCGTAACCTTTTTGCTCGCGGATAGCGCGGGCAATCTGGATAGCGGTAACAGAACCGAAGATTTTGCCACTAACACCGATCTTAGCACCAATTTTAATTGGTGATGATTTCAGTACTTCAGTAACACTGGCAATTTGTGCCATTAATTTATCTTCTTTCTTCTGCAATTGCTTGCGGCGCTCTTCCATTATCTTCTTGTTAGAACCGCTAGCTTCAATTGCAAATTTTTGTGGAATTAAATAGTTGCGGGCATATCCCGGCTTTACTTCCACCATTTCGTGGGCTGAACCCAAATTATCAACGTCTTTTATAAGAATGATGTTCATGATTGTTTTACTTTAAAAGGTCAGTAACGTATGGTAAAAGTGCCATCTGGCGGGCTTTCTTGATAGCCTGCGCTACTTTGCGCTGGAATTTCAGTGAGTTACCTGAAATACGACGTGGCAACATACGGCCTTGTTCGTTCAGGAACTTCTTCAAAAATTCTCCGTCTTTATAATCTATATAACGGATGCCCATTTTCTTGAAACGACAGTATTTCTTCTGGCGCTTTTCAACACGGGTTGATGTCAAAAATTTTATTTCGTTTTGCTTTGCCATTTTGTGTGGGATTGATTTTAAGATACAGCTTCTTCAGCAGTGTTTTTGGTACGCTTCCTGTTGTTATAAATAACCGCATATTTGTCAAGGCGGGTAATCATATGACGCATGATGCTTTCATCACGGTTCATCTGAATTTCCAGCTTTGCGTTGGTAGTTGGCGGCGCTTTATATTCCAATACATAATAAAGACCTGTAGTCTTTTTAGCTATTGGATAAGCAAGTGAGCGAAGACCCCATGCATTTTGGTTGCCAAGTTCACCGCCTTCGGCGATGATAAGATCTGTAAATTTCTTCTGAGCGTTCTTGTAGTCATCATCCGATAGCACCGGAGTAAAAATGACCATCAGCTCGTAATCCTGAAGGTTGTTTTCTGTTGCCATAATTTGTTTTAAGTTAAAAAATACCAACTTTCCCTGCTGCAACTGCGGATATTTCCTTGTGAGAAATAGCGGGGAAAAATTTGGGACTGCAAAAGTAAATAAAATATTTTTGTAGTCCAAATAAATTATATGGGAGGAAATCTTAAAAAGCTGTTGGTAAAATTAACATAGCCCTTGCGCACCGAAAACCGATTAATCGTTAACTTCGTAAGTACAATATTAATAACAACTTTGCGTTATTTTAGTATTGCTGAATTGTGAAGGAGGTTTATTTTACTAAACAACCCGATTATGAAACCCGAACTGACACAACCAACCGATCACCCCGCTATGAAAAATGCCCTTGCTTCTTTCCTGACCATCATCCGGAAAAAAATGTCTGTATACTTTCAGCCTGAAGAGGTAGAAGTGACATTTGATGAAGGAGAAGATGAAAATGGAACGTATACTTATACTGTATTACCCCATAAGCAGGTAGCCTGATTTCGTGCGGTTCCTTACCGTTAACTATATGTAATAGAAAAGCTCCGCCTTCTGTAGGGTGGAGCTTTTCTGTTTATTTGAAAAATGTATTACACACTTTTAGGTTTTGACTTTCGACTTTCGACTTCCCATGGGAAACTAGTGCGTTGCGCCTGCATCAACACTTGCCTCAATCGTGCTCTGTATGGTAGTTGATACATTGTTTAAAAAATCATATCCGGTAGCAGATTCAATAGCATCTACACTGGTACGATAGTAATCCCATGTATGAGCGTTAACGGTTTGTACGTTAGGCATATCAATAGCAATAACGCGGGTTGATGTAGATACCCTGCTTGCGTCGCTCGTGCCGATAGGCAACACTACAATTACTTTCCAGAAGTGCGATGGCACATTAATGTTGCCGCTGGCGATGCTGGTGGTTGTGCCGCCATTGCTGCCTGTGCCGCCTGAGCCATAACCACCTGCAATAATGTATAATTCATTGCCGGCAGTAATCAGCGTGCGGCAATAAGCTTCCAGTGCTTCCCATGGCTGCTGGTTAAGCATTGGCGCCTGTGGCGACATATTCGTCATAAGGAAGGTAGCAGCAATGTCGGTAGCGCTGCCATCACGGTCGTCAGACGGGCAAAGGTGGCCACGGTCAAAGCCTGTGCCGGTGTAGTTAGATGTTGAAGCCCTGTAATAGCCTGTTGGTAATGTTGCATCTTGTGTAAAACAATCGCAACGGGTTGCCGTGCCCTTCCAGGCAGTGCTCAGATGCCAGCTTACCCAGTTCGCCATTCCTTTTGAATTGTTGTAAGAAAGCGCATACTGTGTTTTTACCATCAGGTAGTTAGTGGTGTTAGTTGTGCTGGTAGTTGCACCACTTGGGTTACCCATACCCATATTATCGTCCCTGGTGGCAGTGCCACCGGTTCCGCCACCACCTGTGGTATTGTCGGTAATGCTGAAATCGTCAATGTTTAAACGGCCGCCAGTCAATTTGCGAAGCTGGAAACGGATATTGCCAGTAACAGCCATAGTAAAGGTGGCGGTGCTTACTGTTGCAGAAGAAGTGGTAACGGTGCCACCAGTTTGCGTCCAGGTAGAGCCGGAATTGGTAGAATACCACAAGGTCCAGGTGCTGGCAGCATCAGTGCCATAAATAGCGTGGGCTACGGTAACCTGTGTAGCGCCTGCTGTTTTGTTGAAGTTCATGGTTAACATCCCTGTATTCTGGATACGAACAGCCTGCGAACCGTTTTTATGGTCGCCGGTGAGGTTGCCAATCAATGCATCGCTCAGGTTCCACGACCCCGTAGTAAGGGTAACGTCTCCCGCAGCATAAGCGCCCTTGGTACCACTTTCAAATGTTTCCGGGAAGCCGGTATAAATAGCCGCCTGCAGGCCACTGCCAGTTGTTGTGGCCGGTGTTACAGCAGTTGAAACCGCAGCCACCGTTGGCTTTGCTTCTTTTTTACAATTGCTGAATGACAGCACCATTGCCGTCATAGACAGCATGAGAACAATTTTCTTCATGTATGTGTTGTTTGTTGCCGCAATACTAATATCGCTATGTTACTAACTATGAAGTATGATATTATGTTATCATGAACAAAATGTTGCCGCTTAAGCGGTTATAACTGTGCTGCACGGGCTAATCTGACTACAAGTTGTGTATAACGGTTCCCTACTGGTCGAAGCATTCGCTTCGTCCACCTATTCAGGAAGCATTTGCTTCCGAAAACACAAGCCCACACCGGTCAATGCGTCCGGCTTCCGAAATAAATAACTCGCAAACGGGACGCTTGCAAATTGTAAGACCAAGCGGGACGCTCGGACTAGTGGGGCAATAAAATTGTCTTAATAAAAATACTAACTCAAACCTTCGCTCTGACTTGTCATCCTGAGCGCAGCGAAGGAACTTACACACGCCGTTCTTGCACGACGCAATTGCTTACATAGAGATACTTCGTACCTCAGGATGGCAAAGCAAAATAACAAATCCGCGCCTCTTAAATCCCCTACTTGTCGAAGCATTCGCTTCGTCCACCCATTCAGGAAGCATTTGCTTCCGAAAACACAAGACCACACCGGTCAATGCGTTCGGCTTCCGATATAAATAACTCGCAAGCGGGACGCTTGCAAATTGTAAGACCAAGCGGGACGTTTGGACTAGTGCGGCTTTTAGCCTTCGCGTGATATTTACGCGTTAACCAAAAGAGATTCCCCTACCGGCTAGGCCCGGCATCAGTTTTTCCCTCAACTGATTTTTGAATTGTGGTAGAAACATTGCTTAAGAAATCATAGCCGGTTGCGGCTTCAATGGCATCGACGGTAGTGCGGTAATAGTCCCACTTGTATTGGTTCACACTTTGTGTATTGGGCATATCCACGGCTATAATACGGGTATCTGGACCTATGCGGCTTATGTCGTTACTGCCTTCCGGCAAAACAATTACAATTTTCCAAAAGTGAGCTGGAACTGTTATGCGCCCGTTGGCAATAGTGGTAACGCGCCCGGCACTGCCTTCCCCGCCACTACCATAGCCGCCCGCCACAATATATAATTCATTGCCTTGCTGCACCAACTTGCGGCAATAAGCCTCCAGACCTTCCCAGGTCTGCTGGTTAAGGTGTGGTGCCTGCGGCGACATATTCGTCATGAAGAAGGTTGCCGCATTGTCAGAAGCGGTGGCATCACGATCGTCAGATGGGCAAAGGTGGCCGCGGTCGAAGCCTGTTGCAGTATAGTCGTGCGTCGTGGCTCTAAAAAAGCCAGCCGGTAATTCGTTATCCGGCTCAAAGCAATTACAACGTTTTGCATCGCCCTTCCAGGCGCTGCTCAGGTGCCAGCTAACCCAATTCGCCATGCCCTTGCTGTTATTATAAGAAAGGG
This sequence comes from Chitinophagaceae bacterium, assembly GCA_947447265.1. Taxonomy (GTDB): domain Bacteria; phylum Bacteroidota; class Bacteroidia; order Chitinophagales; family Chitinophagaceae; genus Flavipsychrobacter. The sequence continues at coordinate 88,310 of CANFKC010000001.1, read as the reverse complement.
TGTACTGGGTTTTAACCAGCAGGTAGTTATTGGGGTTTGTAGTTTTCGCAGTAGCTGCGCTAGGGTTACCGGGGGCCATATTGTCGTCGCGGCCCCCTGCAATTGGGGTATTGGCTACATTCGACGTATTTGCCGGTTGGGCATCGCCTTCGCTGGCACCATCAATGCTGAAATCATCAATATCGAGCCGGCCCCCGCTTATGTGGCGCACCTGAAACCTGCAAGCAGTGGAAGCATTTACCGCGAACCTTACCGTATTTAATATATGCGAAGTAGTGGTTACATCGCTCCCTGCCTGTTGCCAGTTGTTTCCGGCATCGGTAGAATACGACAAGCCCCAGGTGGCGGGTGCATCTGTGCCGAAAGTACCTGAGGCGATGCTTACTTCTTTTACAGGGGTGCTGATATCAAAATTCATGGTAATAGTACCCTTGCTCTGAAGCCGGGCTGCCCGGCTGCCATGCCTGCTATCTTTATCAGCGCTGCCTACCAGTGCATTATCGAAAACCCATATGCCCGATGCCAGCGTGACTGCCGCCAACGCATACCCTCCTTTTGATCCTTTTTCAAAAGTTTCGGTAAAAGCGCGGGATTCTTGTTGTGCAGCCCCTGCCTGTTGCTGCTCAGTTTGCTGGTAGCTTTCTTTACTTGCGCCGGGTTTACAGGCAGTAGCAGATAAAGAGAATAATATATATAATAGGGAAATGCTATTTTTGATCATGGTATCGTAAGTCTTGCAAATGCAAATGTGGTGTTTATTGTGATACTATTTGCCCCGGCTAATCTCTTTTTAATACATGGGGAAAAAAATACAAGGGTAGTAGAAGCAGCACTAAGTTGTACCAATAATACTTCCAGAATCCGCAAGTTTCTGGAAATTAAGCAACTGTAAAATTGGTGCGGGATTTTAATCGTCGGTTAAACTAATATTACCGTTAGAGGGGCAAAAAAAATAATATACCTATGACATGGGATTTTTATTATTTTTACGCACTATCTTTACTAGCTTAAGGATAACACCCTAATTTGTAAGTTGAAATTAAATAATATTTATGAAGAAAGTTTTACTTAGTTCAGTATGCTTATTCCTGTCGGTACTGTTCTGCACAACTTCGTCGAACGCACAAACGGCTATCAATCCCTTTGTGTGGACTGGTTCAGGCGCATCAACAACGATAACTGCCGATTCCAGTTCCTTCACCACTGCTTGGCCAGCAATGATTACGCCTGGTTCTGCGACTATCTTCGTTTCTCAGTGGCATCGTAGCGCCGCAATGACCGGTACTGCTGCTGCAACCTGTTACAACACTAGTAACTGGGAGATGGGTGGCACATTGGCATCCGCTCAAACCAACAACAAATACATCTATTTTACACTCTCTACCAATTCTGCCACCGAAGTTATAGTAAGGAACGTGGTGTTGCAGTCGCAGGTAAGTGCAACCGGCCCAAGCAGCTGCCAGCTTACTTATAACATGGGCGCTGGTGATATTAATTACGGTGCAACTGCAACAGGTTATGCAACTGCCTCGCCAATTACAATAGCATTTTCTCCGGCTACACCTTTACGCATTTGTGCCGGAAAGACCGTAACATTTAAGTTATTCGGCTGGGGTGCTACAACTGCTGCCGGAACATTGCGCATAAATGATAATACCGGAATGAATGATAGCTTCCTTACTGCAGTAGCGGTAGTTGCATCTATTACACCAAACACCGTATGTGCTGGTACAAATGTTGCTTTTACAGGTAGCCGTTCAGGCGGAACTGGCACTTATACTTATGCATGGGCAGGTCCTGGTGCACTCGTAACCACTGCATCGCGCAACCCGCAAATATTTGGCGCACCAGTTACAGCTACTGGTATTTATACCTTTACTGCTACAGATGCATGGGGCTGTTCTGCTACCGATACTACAATGCTTACAGTGAATCCAGCGCCTCCAACACCTGTTGCTACACCATCGGGTACTGTTACTGTCTGCTCGTACGATAGTGTGGTGCTTACAGCGCCATCAGGATACACTTACCAGTGGAGAACAGGGTCTTTTGCAGGTGGAGCTGCTATTCCGGGAGCTACAAATGTCACTTATACCGCACGTACATCTAACACATATAGGGTTGAAGTAACCAATAGTTTTGGTTGCACTACAAGGGGTACTCCACCAACAACTGTTATTGTAAATCCTTCCGCATCGGGCACTGTTACTACTTCAGGTTCACTTTCTTTTTGTACCGGTGGTAGCGTAACGTTGACCGGCGCTTCAGGAACGGGGTACACGTATCAATGGTATAATGGGGCCACCGCAATTACCGGGGCCACCAATGTATCTTATGTCGCGACAGCAACGGGAAGTTATTCACTCAAAGTGACGGTTCCTACAGGTTGTGTTACTACTTCGGCCACTTACAATGTTGTGGAAGTAGCCTTACCTTCCATTTATACAACCGATACTACCGCATTTTGCGAGGGTGGCAATGCAACCCTGAGGGTAAACATTTCTGCTGCAGCAACCGGTGTTCTATATCAATGGAAGAAGAATTCTATAAATATTCCCGGTGCTACAAACACCACGTATGCAGCCACCACAAGCGGCATTTACACATGTTTCGTTAATATACCGGGCAGTTGTACGGTAACAACTAACCAGATAGTATTAAACGTACATCCGCTGCCTGCACCGGTTATTACATTTAACCACACTACCAATTTGTTCAGCACGTTCAGCTACTATACCCGTTACCAGTGGTACCTGAATACTGTTACTATTGCAGGTGCTACCAACCGCACAACTACCGGTTATGTAAACGGCAGCTATAGGGTTATGGTTACCGATACTTTCGGTTGTGTAAGGCTTTCTGACCCTTATGGCCTGTATAACCTTGCTGTTGGCAATGTTGGCGAAACGGCTGCAATCAGCATTTTCCCTAATCCTGCTACCGATATCGTGCACATAGAAACAGCCGCTGAGATTTCAGCTACGGTTACCGGTATAGAAGGTAAAGTTGTAATTGCGAACACTACCAACAGGGATATTGATATTTCGAACCTCGCTGATGGTTTGTACATACTTACTGTCTACGACACCAAGGGCAACAGGCTTAGGGTTGAAAAATTGATAAAACGATAATATTAATTAGTAGCTAATAATGTAAAGGGTTGCCGCTTTTGGCAACCCTTTACTATGAAAATATTGTTCGTATAAGGCTTAAAACATAACGCACTTTTAATTATTTTTGATATTTCAAGTTCATTTTTATATCTTTAATGCTTGTTTAGGTCCGGGGATTTTTGTGCCCGGTCAATAATGATAATTCCAAAAAATTCTATGAAAAAGAAACTTTTACTATTGCCACTTATCGCCGGCTTGTTTTACCTAACCCTGTCTAGTAATAGTTCCAGCCCTGGCGCCTCAACGTCTGCCATAAATGGCACGGGCGCTACAGGTGTGAATGGTTGCAGTGGTAGTGCGTGCCACAGCAGTGGTGCCACTTCAACAGATAGCGTAGCTGTTTACCTGGATTCAGCCGGCACACCAGTCGATCATTATGTTGCAGGTCGCAGTTACAACATTGTACTTGTTGGTAAGAATCTGTCTACATCATTGACTTTGCCACGTTTCGGCTTTCAGCTGACTGCTGTTTACAACGCAATATTTACGAGTGCATGGCATTATGCCGGCACTGGTGGTGCCTTGAATGCAGGTACGTTAGCGACTTCTGGCCTGCCATCAGGAACAGCCACCCATGCAATTTTTGCAGGCTCGTTCCTGCTTACAGAACATTCTGCCGGTTCTTTGGCGGCTGCAACAGGTTCTGGTGGCTATGGTACAACCTATCGTATGGTTATTCCATGGACAGCACCAGCTGCAGTAGGTTCTGGTACTGTAGCGCTGTATGGTGTTATTAACATGGTTAATGGCGCTGGTACTGCCGATGCCGGTGACAAATGGAATAATGACTCTACCCAGATTCGCGAATACATTCCACCGGTATCCAGGATAATGGGCCCTTCTTCAGTTTGCGTTGGTGCTAACATCACCTTAACCGATTCTACACCAGGTGGCACCTGGGGCTCAATGAGCCCGGCAATTGCATCAGTAACAGCTACTGGTGTGGTACGTGGTAACAGTGCCGGTACAGCAGTTATAACTTACTCAACTCCTTATTCAGGTACTGCCTACGATACTATTACAGTAAATGGTCCGCCATCTGCCGGTACTATTTCGGGTGCAAGCCAGATTTGCCTGAGCACATCTTCAACACTTTCTACAACAGTAACAGGTGGTACCTGGAGCTCTTCAGCACCCGGTGTTGTCAGCATTAATGCATCAACCGGTGTTGCGTATGGCGTTGCCATAGGTACAGCTACTATTTCTTATTCCAAAACAGGTGCTTGCGGTACGGGTATATCCACTTATCGCGACACAGTAGTGAATACGGTGTCGGCAGGTACTATTTCAGGCCCATCGTCAATTTGCCCTGGTGCTACCGGCACTATGGTGAGGACCTCCGGCGGTGGCGGCGGCACATGGAGCAGTAGCAATACGGCCATTGCTACAATCAACCCGACTTCAGGCGTAGTGTACGGCGTCGCTCCGGGCACAGTTACTATCAGCTATAGCCTGAGCAGTGCCTGTGGTTCTTTCTCTGTATCTACATCGTTAACTATTTCAACTTTCCCTCCGGCAATCGTTGGCCCTGCAGCGGTATGCGTTAACTCTTCTGTTACGCTTACTGACTCTGTACCTTCAGGTTTATGGACCAGCAGCAACAGTGCTATTGCGGTTGCAGCAGCAGGTTTGGGTACGGTAACAGGTGTTACTGCAGGAACTGTTACCATTACTTATACGCCACCTTCAGGTTGCGCTACTTTCCGCACTATGACGGTGAATCGCATACCTGCGCCAATTACCGGTACATTTAATGTGTGCCCTGGTGCAACAAGGGTACTTTCTGATACCTCAGTTGGTGGTGTTTGGAGTTCTTCTGATACCTTCAAGGCAAAACTTGTTGGCGCTGGTGCGGTTAAAGGTATAGCTGCCGGTTCTGCGACAATATCGTATACCTTCCCATCAACAGGTTGCTACGTTACAGCGCCTATGACGGTGAACCCTGCTCCTCCGTTTATTGTTGGTAGCCCGGCTTTCTGCGCTACAACTGACGATTCATTAAGTAATTACATGGCAGGTGGTGCATGGACGGCAACTCCTTCATCAGTAGCTACCATCAGCGGCACAGGTGTGTTGCATGGTGTTGCGGGTGGTACGGTTAACGTTACCTACACATTACCTACAGGTTGTTCTATTTCAAGATCGTTAGTAGTACATCCGCTACCGGTACCGGTTATCACTTTCGACTGGTATACCAATACCTTCTCCGTGCCTAACTATTATGTTTCTTACCAGTGGTACGAAGATGGTACTGCTGTAACCGGCGCAACCATTAACACATTCTCAGCGGCATTGAATGGTACTTACCGAGTTCATGTTAAAGATTCATTCGGTTGCGAAAATGACGCTGCTAATTACGTTATCAGCAATCTTGCTGTTAATTCAGTAAACCTTGATGGTCAGGTGAAAGTGGGTCCAAACCCTGCTTCTACAGTTCTGAATATCGATGCACCGGTAAGCCTGCGCGCTGTTATCAGCAGCCTTGATGGTCGCCTGGTGATAGACGAAAAGAACGTAAAATCTATCGACATCAGTAACTTAACTGATGGTATCTACATGGTATCTCTATTCGACGAAACAGGCAACAGGGTTGCTATCAGGAAATTCGTAAAACAATAAGTTTACTTACCATATTTTTAAATTGAAACGGGCGCCACATCGGTGCCCGTTTTGTTTTTTACCCTGGTGAGATGAATTAGGGCGTTGAAGACTTATACCTGTTTATTATTAAAAATGGAATAAGTCGGAGAACTTACACACGAATAGCCGCGGTTGCAAACCGTGGTTTGAAGTTCCCCGCACGTTCCCAAACACAAAAAAGCATGTCTCTGGAAAAAGACATGCTACGTAAACTTGATAATAAGGTTGACGGGGTGTTATGTGTAGTGAATAGTAAAATTTACAGGGGCCGGCGGCGAAAAAATATGCCGCTCAAAAAAATATCAGCTCACAGCATAATAAGACGGATTATTTACTAAAAACGTTAGGATAGGGCAAATAATTAATTTACGGTTATATAAATGACATTCGCTTATATGGCCTGCAAGCAGTCGTGGGTAGGAAAATTACTTCGGCTCAGCAGCCAGGCGGAACTGTTTCCAGGTTTTTGTGCCGGTGTAAAGGTGCTCCATTGGGTTATCAATACCCGGCCGCCTGCCGCCACCTGTGCCACGCTGTGCACTGTTGTGCTGGGTGCCCGGTGTGCCATTCATATCCGCACCCATATTATTATTCACATTGTCCGATCCCTCTGATTTCGGTTTCTTCACGCCATTTACTGCATAACATACCGATATGGGCCTTCCGGCATCCTCGGCAGTTAGTTTTTCTTTGCCATAGAGCAACTTTACCGGTATCGCAGCCTCCCATACTATCTCTTTGTACTCATCCAGGCGCATTCTTACCTTAATGCCGCAAGGTGGCACCTGTGGCACCATATAGCCGCCATCGCAGCCCGTAAAGCCCTGCAGCGAGTATTGGTTGGTTACTTCTATCGCCTTGCGTATGTTCTGTGTCAACTGTTTGGCCGCATGCATGGCTGCATCCTTACTGCCATTATCGGGCCGGGGTATTTCAATTTCAGTATTCTCATTTTCAAGCGGATACTTAATACTGAAGCCCGGATTTTTGCCGCCGCTGGTATCGATTGAAATCGTCATACCCGCCTTTAATATCTTAAGTTGAGTAAGTTCGTCACCGCTTTCAACGGTTATATAAAGGAATTTAGCGTCATTAGATGTTGCATAACCCACCTTTCCCTTACTGTCATAATTAGGGTAAGGCGATGGCCAGTCTTTGCTGTCTCCGTCAATATTTATGGTGGTAGCCTGCCAGGTGCCCGGCATCAGGTTTTGCGTTTTTACGGCCTTTTTGGATGAACCGCATGCTGAAAGCAGCAGGCAGCACGAAGAGAAGATGATAAATGACGGTTTCAGATACATGTTTTTGAATTCGCCGGCAAAATAAGCAGGATTTGCAATATAAAATGCAAAGATATTTTGCCCCGCTACCGGCAACGCCCCACTAACAATATAGGCTTTCTCTATACCGTTAAAGAAAATATAAAAACTGCGGAAACTCTTTTTATCAAAAACGTTTCCTTAGTTTTGCCCTCGAATTTATTATGGAACAATTAGAAAAAATACTTGTTGTGTCTGGGGAGTTGTTTTCCCAATATGGTTTTAAGACAATAACCATGGACGACATAGCCCGGAGGGCCGGTATATCTAAAAAAACACTCTACCTGCATTTTGCCAATAAGGAAGAAGTAGTGAACGAGTCCATGATATGGTATAAGAATAATACTACCGCGAGTTGTGCTCAGGCTCTAGAGAATGCCGATAACGCAGTAGATGCCATGGTGAAAATTCTGGCATTCTTTGATACCATGAATAAGCGAATTAACCCGATGGCGTTATTCGAAATGCAGCGTTACTATCCGGTTGCCTACAAAACATTCCGCGATCTGTTGCAAGACAGAGACGTAAGCATGATGCGGGAAAATATTCTGCAGGGAATAAAAGAAGGTTTGTACCGCGAAAACATTAATGCTGACATCCTGGCGCGCCTTCGTATAGAAACTTCGCTCCTCATTTTTCAGCCTAATCTGATGGTGAATGACCGGAATAGCCTGATGGAAGTTGCGATGGAATTGGGCGAGCATTTTATGTACGGAATAATGACCCCCAAAGGCGAGCAACTCTACATTAATTACAAAGAGAAATATTTAAAACAAGCAAAAGCATAACAACAAGCACAATTATATATGAACAGGATCTACACCACACTCATCACCTTACTAATAACGGCAACCTTTGCGAAAGCACAGGAGCCCCAAAAGCTAAGCCTGAAAGATTGCATGGATTATGCCATGCAGCATAATTACACCATTAAGAATGCCCAGCTGGATATTTTGATACAGGCTGCGCAAAACGCGCAGACAGCATCTGTCGCGCTACCTAAAGTTTCGGGTAAAGCTGAATTCGATTATTTTGCAAGGCCACAAAGCCAATTCCTTAACGCCCGCACATTTGGTGGGGCAACCGCGCCAGATGTAATTGTAGGTTTCGCGTTTTCCGTGCCGTATGCGGCATCGGTTGGTCTTACCGCATCACAGCTCATTTTCGATGGTAGTGCATTGGTAGCATTACAGGCAAGGAAGATGGCTATGGAACTCGCGCGCAGAAACGAACGCGCATCAGTGGTGAGTATTAAATACGGCATCATCAAATCTTACAACATACTGGCCGTGGCTTACAGGCAACGCGAAATTGTAGCAAAGTCGCTAGCCACTGCAAAAAGTATGTTTAAGGAATTAGAAGCTACCGGTAAAGAGGGCTTTGTTGAGAAAATCGACCTTGACCGCACCAGGGTGCAAATAAACAATTTGCAGAATGATAGCGCCTCATTGGAAAACAATGTACAGCTATTGGAATATGCACTGAAGTACGGCATAGGTATGAACATCACCCAACCTATAGTTATTACCGATACCGCAGTTACAGAACACGCGTCAACTGCTGCAAGCCTGTTAACCGAGGCTGACAACTACGACAAGGTGCCTGAATATGCAGTATTGAATACAGTTAAAACACTGCAGGAATACAATGTGCGCAGGTTTAAATTGGCGGCGCTGCCTTCTTTAGCAGCTTTTGGTTCTTTAGGTACAAATTACGGCTCTGATAAATTCGCTGACATCTGGAAATTCAGGCATTATGAATCAAATTCTGTAATAGGATTGCAATTGAATGTGCCGATTTTTTCAGGCTTCATGAGGACGAACCAGTTGAAGGAAGCAAAACTGAATGTCGACAAAACAAACAACAATATTGAAAACCTGAAATCAGGCATCGATTTTATGGCGGCCCAGGCAAGAGGTACCTTAAAAAACTCGCTGATTCAATTAAAGAGCCAGACAGAGAACCTGAAATTAGCCAACGACGTTGTAGATCTGGCCCAAAGGAAATATAAAGCCGGTGTAGGCAGCAACCTTGAAGTAACCACGGCGCAGACACAATTGCTGGTTGCACAAAATTCCTATTTTTCTACATTGCTTAATCTGATAAATGCAGAGGTTGACCTTAAAAAAGCCCTCGGACTAATTGACTAAATAATCACCAAAACCTAAACAATTTTCTAAAACTAAATACACACTATAATAATGAAACGTTTAATCTATTTAATACTACCGGCAATAATTTTTGCATCATGCGGCGATGGCAGCAAAGGCAATAGTGCTGAAGAATTGGCAAAACTTAAAAAGCAACGCTCAGAAATCGATGCTAAAATAAAGGTGCTCGAAGCAGGTAAAAAAGATGTGACCAAGGCAACGCCAGTAATGGTAATGGAAGTGCAGCCAACCGAATTTAAAGGTAACATTGAGGTGCAGTCTGCAATTGTAGGCGATGCGAATGTACTTGCTGGTTCACAAGCTCCGGGCACAGTAAAAAGCATTTCAGTGAAGGTAGGGCAGAAGGTAAGTCAGGGCCAGGTATTGGCTACACTCGATGCGGCAGTATTTGATCGCCAGATAGAAGGTCTCGCACCAAGTTTGGCACTTACTAAATCACTCTATGAAAAGCAGCAAAATTTATTTTCTCAGAACATTGGTACGGAAGTACAGTTAATGAGTGCTAAAACAAATTATGAAGGCGTGCAAAAGCAGGTTGCTGCAGCAAAAGCGAATAGAGACATGTACAGGGTTGTAGCGCCTATAAGCGGTACAGTTGATAGGGTGGATCTTAAAGTTGGTGGACCTTCCGCTCCCGGACAGACAGGTATACAGATAGTTAGCTATGATAAGCTGAATGCAGAAGCGATGTTGGGTGAAAACTACCTGGGTAAAGTTAAAGAAGGAGATGCTGTAACTATTGTACTACCTAATATCGGCGACTCTATTAAGGCAAAGATCGGCTATGTTGCACAATCAGTTGATCCGGCTTCAAGATCGTTCAAGGTAATCGTGCACATGAATAACAGCAACAAGCTGCACCCTAATATGTCTTGCATTATGAAGATAGCGAACTACACCAACAACAATGCATTGGTAGTTCCTGTTTCTATCATCCAGAAAACTTCAGAAGGACCAATGGTATACATTGCCGATGGCGAGAAAGCAAAGGCAGTAAACGTAACTATAGGCCGCAATTCAAATGGCCTTGTAGAAATAATGAGTGGCCTTAACCCTGGTGATAAAGTTATTACTGCGGGCTTCGAAGAAATGGAAAACGGACAGCGTATTATTGTTCAGTAATACCGGCTTGCATTACACCATAAAACAATCATTCTGCACTGCTGCACCTACGGTATAAGCTGCGCATATTCCAATAATTATTGCCTCAACAATATTTAAAATGAAGGACGTATTTAAAGAGTTTAAACCATCCAGCTGGGCGATCGACAATCGCACCGCTGTGTATATAATTACCATTATCATTACGCTTACCGGTCTTATGGCATACCTCAATTTGCCTAAGGAACAATTTCCCGAAATTAAAATTCCGCAGATAATTGTTCAGACGGTATACCCGGGTACATCACCGGAGAACATGGAAAACCTGGTTACCAAGCCAATTGAGAAGCAGGTTAAAAACCTTACAGGTGTTAAGAAGGTAACCAGTAGCTCGTTTCAGGATTATTCTGTTGTTATTGTTGAATTTAACACGGACATCAAAATCCCTAAAGCCAAGCAGGACGTAAAGGATGGAGTGGATAAGGCCAAGCAGGACTTACCTAAGAATCTGCCGTTCCAGCCGGAAGTAAAGGATATCGACCTTTCGGAATTGCCGATAATGTCAGTGAATATTTCGGGTAACTATGACTTGAAGAGGCTTAAGAAATATGCTGATAAAGTAAAAGACAATATTGAAGCCCTGAAGCAGATTAAGCAGGTAAACAGGGTAGGTGCGCTTGACCGTGAAATACAGATAAACGTAGACATGTACAAGATGCAGGCCGCCGGCCTTACCTTCGATGACATTGATCGTGCTATTGCTTCAGAGAATGTTTCTACCACTGCCGGTGAAGTTTCCATGAATAACCAGAAGCGCGTATTGAGCCTCAGAAATGAATTCAAGACCGCTGAACAGATTGGTGATATCATTGTTAAAAACCCGCAGGGGCAAAGCATTTACCTGAAAAACGTAGCTTACGTTGTTGATAGTTTTGCTGACCAGAAAAGTTACGCGCGCCTTGACAATAAGAATGTAATTACGCTGAACGTTATTAAGGCAAAAGGTGCCAACCTGATTGAAGCTTCTGATACCATACAAGGTTTGGTACACAGGATGCAGGCGAAGGATGAAATTCCTAAAGACCTTACTGTAGTTACTACCGGCGACCAATCGCAGACTACCCGTAATACCTTGCACGATCTTATCAATACCATTATTATTGGCTTCTTGCTGGTTACCATTATCCTCATGTTCTTCATGGGTGTTACCAACGCATTGTTTGTGGCGCTGTCAGTGCCATTGTCTTGCGCTATTGCGTTCCTTGTTTTACCTACTATTGGGTTTACGTTGAACATGATTGTGTTGTTCTCCTTCCTGCTCGCACTGGGTATTGTGGTCGATGATGCTATTGTGGTAATTGAAAATACCCACCGTATTTACGACAATGGAAAGATGGATATCAAAAAGGCCGCCAAGCTGGCGACCGGCGAGGTGTTCCTGCCCGTGCTTTCAGGTACTGCAACTACATTAATGCCATTCATTCCGCTCGCGTTCTGGAAAGGTGTTATTGGTAGCTTCATGTTCTTCCTGCCTATTACATTGATCATTACATTGGTTGCTTCATTATTGGTAGCCTATATCATTAACCCGGTATTCGCGGTTAGCTTCATGAAGCCAGATGACCACAATGCACCGAACAGGCGTTCTTTCTCTAAAAAAGAGAAGATCGTTGCCATCGTATTTGCTGCTATTGCGCTCATTTTCTACGCAACAAAAACCTTTGGCATGGCAAACTTTGTTGTGTTTATCTACCTGTTTATCCTGTTAGAAAAATTTGTGTTCTCTAAATGGATATTTGCCTTCCAGGAAAGAGCATGGCCTGCATTCCGTGATTGGTATACCCGCTGGTTGAAGAAGGCTTTGGCACACCCTATAAAAGTTTTTGTCGTTACTTTCTTGTTGTTGCCGATCTCTATATTCTTCTACGTGTCGCGTAATGTGCCGTTTGTATTCTTCCCGTCTGCTGACCCTAACTTTGCCTATGTATACCTGAACCTACCCGTGGGTACTGACCAGGCCTATACCAGTGAAGTATTGCGCGGAATGGAAAAGAAAGTGAATGATGTATTGGGTAACGACCCTGCTACAGGCAAGAAAAACCCGATAGTTAAATCTGTTATTGCAAACGTTACTGTCGATGCCGTTGACCCTAACGGTGGCGAAATTGGTGACTTCCCGAACAAGGGTAAAATTACGGTTGCCTTTGAAGGTTTTGAAAAAAGAAATGGGGTATCAACCGCTGTGTATCTTGAAAAGATACGCGCTGCCGTAAGGTCTTACCCTGGTGCTGAAGTCACCGTAGATAAAGAAGGTGGCGGACCGCCATTGCCTAAGCCGATTGTAATTGATATTACCGGCGATAACCTGGATACTCTGGTAAGCACATCGGAAAAACTGAAACGCTTCCTCAAGCAAAAACAAGTGCCTGGTGTAGAAGAATTGCGCAGCGATTTCGATGCACACAAACCGGAAATTGTTTTTGATATCGACAGGGAAAGGATGAACAGCGAAAGCATATCCACATACGCCGTGGCGATGAACTTACGTACTGCTATTTTTGGTAAAGAAGTATCGCGCTTCAGAGATGCGAATGATGATTACCCTATCAATCTGCGCCTGATGAAAGAACAGCGTGCTGATATTGATGCGGTGAGGAACTTACCAATTGTATATCGCGATATGGGTATGGGTGGCATGGTGCGTACCGTGCCGATAAGCTCTTTCGCAAATGTGCATTATGGCTCTACCTACGGTGGTATAAAGCGTAAGAACCAGAAGCGTATTATCTCCCTTTCATCGAACGTTATTTCAGGTTTTAATGATAACGATGTTGTGGCTGCTGTGCAACGCGAAATAGACGAATTCCATGTGCCGGGTTCTATTACAGTTAAAATGGGTGGCCAGCAAGAAGAGCAAGCTGAAACAGGTGCCTTCCTCGGTGGCGCAATGGGTATAGCAATGATGCTGATATTCCTGATCCTTATCTTACAGTTCAACTCGCTGAGCCGCACGGTTATTATTATGAGTGAGGTATTGTTTAGTATTACCGGTGTTATGCTGGGCTATGCTATGTTCCGTACTACATTCTCTATGGTAATGAGTGGTATTGGTATTGTTGCCCTTGCAGGTATAGTGGTCCGGAATGGTATTCTCCTCGTAGAGTTTATGGACCTGATGCTACATGAAGGCATGCAGCCATACGATGCCATTGTTGAGGCAGGCCGTACCCGTATGACGCCTGTATTGCTTACAGCAACTGCGGCTATCCTCGGTCTTGTACCTTTGGCAGTAGGTCTGAATATCGACTTCGGTACATTACTTACTGAGCTGAACCCACACATTTATTTTGGTGGTGACAGTGCGGCATTCTGGGCATCCCTTGCATGGACAATGATCTATGGTTTGTTATTCGCAACCTTCCTTACATTGATAGCCGTGCCGGTAATGTGCTTACTCGCTTTCAGGTTTAAAGCCTGGATAAAGCGCATTCGTGGTAACGATAAAGTTGATGATATTGATATGCCAGTAATGGACGCAGACCCAACCGCATAAGCATTGTGATTAATAATAAAAAGTAGAACAGCTATCCGAAAGGGTAGCTGTTTTTGTATGTAATAATGAACCGTCATCAAAATATTTTTTTACGTTTTACGTAGAGACGCAAAATCTTGCGTCTCTGCATATTTGGGTCTGTTAATCGCTGGATAAAGTAAAAAAAATTGATAGTAGCTTATTATAAATCACCTAACCCTGATGGCTATGCGCAATCGATGTAACCCACAACCACTCGTTTACCATATCCGTTCTTTGCGATCCCGCAGAAAAATCGGGACTGATTTTTCGGAACTAACGGTCATTCCCTCACGGAGGCATAGGAAAGATTTTACTGAGCCCACTCTGACTTGTCATCCTGAGCGCAGCGAAGGAACTTATACACGCCGTTCTTGCATGCCACGGCGGCTTACATAAGAATCCTTCGTGCCAGCCATTGAGAGGTATAAAAAGGCTGGTCTTTGCGAGCGTAGCGAAGCAATCTCACGAGTGCTGATCGGTGCACAAAGTTTCCCTGCTATTTTGAGATTGCTTCTCCTGCAGAAAAAGCCTATAGTGTGGACACATCTATCATCATACTAATTTGTAATGCCCCATAGGGGTTACCGCTCTGTAGAACCACCATCTTCTTTGGATTATGCACCGTAGGTGCTACCCAATACCGGCAAAATAGGGTATCCCGCTATGCGGGAATAGCCCATTGGGCGGCGTTTTAGCTACAAAGCGGTAGCGCCGAAGGCGCATATCATGTTACGGTGTTGATGGCAAAGATATGTCCACACGATAGGCAGAAAAAGCGGGATCGTAAAGACCATTTATTGAGAGTCAGGGCGCCATGTAAATGCATAATTGTCATTGCAGGTTGATTGCAGCGCGCTGAAAAAAAACTCAGGATGACAAAGCAAAAAACAGATCTTCTTATCGCCGTTATACCATTTCTTGCGCTTAAGTTGATGGGCCGCAACCAGATAAATTATTTGCACTTTACTCCACACCATTTGCACTTTAGTACCAATGGTTCCAACACAATTTTTTTGGCAATTGCTGCAAGCATAACTTTGTTACAATGACCACCACTATGCAACTGCCTGAAATGAAACAAAACCAATTGTCCGCAATACAATTGCGCCTGCCCAGGCGGGAATTATTTTTCAATTTTTCAGGCACTGTTTAACAACGGGTTAACCGCGTATTTTCGCAACCAAATTCAGGCACTATGGATTTTAAAGAACAGGTAAACGTGCTGCGGCGGCAGGTAGAACAATTCGGTAAAATGCCGGATGCAGACTGGGATCTGTTGGTTCCGTCTCTCAAACAACTGAAAATACCCAGGCATGGTTTCCTAACACCAGAAGGGAAGCATGGCAAAGATATCGGTATGATAATTGATGGCTCAATGCGCCATTATTATACCCGTGATGGAGAAGAAAAAACCACCTACTTCTATTTTGAAAATGCCTTTGTAGGTGCCTACATAAGCTGCATTACCGGCAAGCCATCAGAGATGACTATTGAGGCCATGACAGATTGTGTACTCATTGTATTTCCTTACACCGCTCTTGCCGAAGCTTTTACAAAAAGCATACATTGGGAACGCTTTGGCAGAAAGCTTGCAGAATGGGCATTAGTTGGCGTTGAAGATCGCATGGTTGGCCTGCTTACCCTGAGCCCCGAAGAGCGCTATGTGCAGCTATTAGAAAGCACCAAAAAGAAAATAATAGAACGCATACCACAACACCTTATAGCCAATTATCTGGGCATTACCCCCGTTAGCCTTAGCCGCATCCGCAACCGGGTAATGCGCAAATGATTTTGGTATTCTCGCTGTTGGAACGAAAAATCTGAATAGTAGCTATCATATATACCCCGCGACGCCGTCCCGGCGCGGACATTAGAGTAACAAGCTTCAGCATAAGACGCCGGGGGGCTTCTTTTTTCTCGCGGAACGATAAGAAAAAAGTGCCGCTTTTTTTGTTACTTTTTTTGCGGCAGCACAACGGCGAAGCCTTCATTGAGGCAAATAAAAGACAGACCTCCACGAAATAAAAAAAGTAAATGAAGACGCTGGACAAGCAACACGAAGACACCGCATATTGTGACAATTCGCTAAACTTCAGCCGTAGCTAAAAAAGTGCTTTTAAGCATACTGAGGAAAAGAAAATAAGAACGTTGGTTGCTAAGACGATGAGTGGATAATATGTTGTGGCAGGTTGGTATAATTAATAATTTATACTGGGGTAATTTCTTATCTTTTGTTATCGTTTTGAGCACGCCCGGTGAACGAATTTTGTGTCATCAACAAACAAGAATGATACACTTCAAAATTCAATTCATCGCAGTGGTCGCAATAATGATTGCAACCGGCACAAACGCAAAAAACATGAACAACAAAAACAATACAGCGGCACAAGGCCAGGTAATTAAGAACGGCAAACTTGTTTACAGCGAAATTGTTATAAACGCTACACCTGAAAAAGTTTGGAAAGTATTTACCGACTTCGCCGCCTACCCACAATGGAATCCGTTCATTAAATCATTCTCCGGCAAGCCCGTTGTTGGCGGTAATATCGAGGTACTGTTACACCTGCCTGGTGGCAAGCCAATGACCTTTAAGCCACTGGTATTGCAGTATCAGCAAAACAAAGAATTACGTTGGATAGGTAAATTGTTCGTGGGTAGAATTTTCGATGGCGAGCATACCTTCCAATTAAAAGACAATGGCGATGGTACAACTACCTTCATACAATACGAGCATTTCAGAGGAATCCTCATACCATTTATGAAGCAGATGCTGGATGTGCAGACACTAAACGGTTTTAAATTGATGAATGAAAAGCTCAAAGAAAGGACAGAGCATCAATAACTCAAGAGAGTTTGCTTGTCCTGATAGATTTGCATCCAGAAATTGCATCTTTGCCCGAGCCTTCACAACAAGTGGGGGAAGCCGCGCCTCTTAAATCTTGATTGTAAATCCAACTGGGTATTTGCGTCTTTGCGCCTTTGCGTGAGCCTTCACAACGAACTGGGAAGCCGCGCCTCTTAAATCTTGATTGTAAATCCAACTGGGTATTTGCGTCTTTGCGCCTTTGCGTGAAACTCTTCAACAAACCTACTCACTCTTATCAATCAGGTCGTCTTTCTCCTGGTTTATATTCCGGCCTTTGCCAAATAATTTTCCTGCCGCAATGCCCCACATCCTGTTCTTATCTATTTCAGTGCTCAGGCCAAGGTCGTTAGTACCAGCAGTGTAATAAGCTCTGAAAAACCATCCCGTAGGCAGTTCATACCCAGCAAATAAATTCAACCCGATGTCGAATGCTTTAAGCGGTGCCTTCGGCCGTACACTCTGGTTGATTTCCCTATTAAATGCTATCCCTGAGTCCACCCCGCTCGATCTGAGTTTGTTGCTGCCGCCTATGCCATAAGAAAGCGTACAGCCAATACCCATAATTACGCGGCCCTTGCCCTGAGTGCCGGTCTTAAGGGTAAGGTTAATGGGTAGGTCGGCATAGGCAAGGTGCAGGGTTTGTGCCACCTGTTCATTCAGGCTGTCGCTGCTATAAAAAGAGAAGTTACGCTGCTGCCCCTTCAGGGATGCATATACTCCCGTCTGTATGTAGAAATGTGGCGTGACGCTTGCATCAATTAGTCCGCCCACCTTGCCACTAAATACAGGCTTTTTGCTGGCTTTTGTAAAACCTATCTCCGGTGCAAAGCGCATGCTGCTCATGCCCGCCCCCAGTTCATAACCATAGCCGATTTGAGCAGTTACATTATAGGTGGCAGTTGCGCAGGCAAGCAGCAGTAATATCTTTTTTAGCACCTTTCAAAAATAGGGTATTAGTAGCAAATGGCAGGGGCGAAAGTTGCAGGCGCATCGTATAGCTATATACAGAGTGCGGGAGCGTTTACTTTTACTTTTTCACTTTTAATTTTGCAACCTACATTTCAAGACCATGGTTGCGGAACGCTCTCATTTTGCGATCGTCTCTTTTAGCTTTGTTAGACCCTAATAAGTAGCCGATTGAAATACCCTGATTCTTATTCTTCAGCTTATTGTTCTCGTCGCCTACCTGGTTAAGATTAGCTAACCCTACCTGGTAATGCAGCCGCACAAAAAGTCCTTTCTTAAATTCATAGCCAACATTGGCGCCAAGCCCCATGTCGAAATACTTGATGTCGTCGCGTGGGTCATTCCCTGCATTGAGTGTCTGGGTATATGAGGTACTGTCGAATGGGCTGTATTTCTTTGTGCCGGAAAGGTTAACACCAAAGTATGGGCCTGCGCTCACAAATATTCTGTCGCCACCTAATCTGTCCGTTTTGTACACTACATTCAGCGGTATTTCCAGCGTGTTTACTGACCAGTTCAGGTCGCCTTTTGTAGTGTTCTGCAGATAGCCGTTCATAACGTACAGTAAGCCGGTTTGCATGTAAATACGCTTACTCACTTTAGAATCGAAACCTACACCGAAGCGGCCTCCCCATTTATCAGCAGTATATATCATTTTGCCGCCGCTTTTGCCTGTATAGCCAGACGATAACAGTCCGGCTTCAATACTTAATTTGGTTTGTGCCTTCAATGTAATTGCACTAACAAGCAAAAACAGGGAGCATAATATTTTTTTCATTGGAGCAGTTGTTTTGGTCAGGGTTAAAACCCAATGCAATATTATAAAAAAATAAGGAGGCGCGATGGCCTCCTCTATATTCGGTTAAAGTAGTTTAACACATCATACTCAATATCTGTGGTTATTGCTGCCGCCAAACAGGTAGGCCAGCGTAACTGCCAGATTGTAATTTTTTACGGTTATACCCTGTGTATCAAAGAAAAGATGCCCGTAACTTCTTTGCAAGTGTGCCTGCACGGTAAAGTGAGAGGCAAACTCATAACCCGCGGTAAAACCAATGCCGAGGTCCCCTGCGTTAAGATTGCGCATAGAGTCAATGTTGTCTGGTACGCCCCACTGCGAGAGTATGCCGGATGTGGTAATGTGCTCTTTTGCTATAACATTGTAGGCTGCATAGGGCCCTGCACCCAATATTAAACGATTACCCTCACGGCCGGTTTTAAACAGTAAATTTACCGGAACCTGCACGCTATTTATGGTACCCTGCAGTTGCGCAATTGTATAATTAAGATCGTAGCTGGTAGAAACAAACCTGGCGGCAGGCCGCAAATAAAAGTGAGAACTCAGCGGTATGTCAACCACAGCTCCCGCAATAATGCCAGGTTTGCTGGAAGCACTGAACGCAAAAAATCCCGCATTTAGTTTATAATGGGCAAGGTTCACACCCACTTCCGGTCCAAGCCTGACCTGCGCCCCCAAATGGAGCGCTATTATAAAGATCAGGCAAAAAAGCGTGAGCATTTTTTTCATTGGACAGGATTGTTGATGTATTGGAGCAATATTGATGCCAAATTTAGCGAATACATCATTTTAAAAGCACTTGTTGTAGATATTTCTTATTGTGTCGTTAGCATAAGTTGTATTGCCAATGCGTTTCACCCATTTGATACGCTTTACTGCGTTGGTGGTAAAAACTTCATCGGCCTCGTCTAATATGTCATGAGTCAGTGTTTGCTCGGTTACATTGCCTAGTACTTGCATAATGTGCCTGCGCATGATTCCGGCTATGCAGCCATCTGCAAGTGGAGGTGTGAATATATTGCCATCTTTAACCCAGAAAACATTAGCGATAGTGGTTTCTATTATATGGTCATTGGTATTGGTTATTAGCGCGTCGTTCCAGTGGTTGGCTTTGGCCTGGCGGGCCGCCATTGCATATATAAGGGCATTGCAGCTTTTTAAATTGCTCAGGGAATCGACACTTTTCTTAACGCCTGTTGCAACCCCTAAAACGAGGCCATTCTCATTATGCCCGGTAAGCGTTTCCGTAAGCGGGAAACATTCTATAATATAACCGGTTTGTGCAACATTATTGCCATAATACCCGCCGCCGCCAGCATAAAACTGTAGTCTTACCCGGCACGCTTCTTCAAGGTTATTTTTGCCAACGGTCTTCAACACTTGTTCGGTTAGCCTTGCTGGTGTTAGCAGGGCTGGTGTATTAAGCAGGAGTTGTTGCAAGCCGGAAAATAACCGTTCCATGTGCAGGTCGGCAAGTTGCAGGGAGCCGTTTTGTACCAGTATGGTTTCAAACAAGCCGTATCCATACCTGAAAGCGCCATTGTCAACCGGAATTAAATTATTGTCGGCAGCTGTGAGCTTACCATTTATATTAATGTATTGCAATGCGAGTGTATTAGTATAGCCCGAAATTAGGCTAAAGCTGAAAAGAAATAGCATTTGGTTTTAAGAGTGCCCTTTCAAATTTGTACTTTTGCACAAATTTTAGTGAATGCAATTTGAACAACCGATACCGGTACAATGGCTGGCAGAATTTTTAGGCGCTGAATTAAGAGGTGACGACCAGCAATTGGCATTGGGCATTAATGAGATACATAAAGTTAGCCAGGGCGATATTTCGTTTGTTGATTTTGAAAAATATTATGGTAAATGCCTCCATTCAGCGGCTACCATTATTATCATTAATAAAGATGTTCCGTGTCCTGAAGGGAAAACCCTTTTGGTTACCGCTGAGCCCTTTGATGCGTATACTAAAATTGTAAGGCGGTTCAGGCCATTTGAACCGGCTACGAAAATGATAAATACCGGAGCTATTGGCGAGGGAACCATCATACAGCCGGGTGTTTTCATAGGTCACCATGTAACCATAGGTAAAGATTGCATTATTCATCCTAACGTAACAATTTACGATCATAGCGTAATTGGTAATAACGTAGTGATTCATTCGGGTACCGTTATTGGCGCTGACGCATTTTATTTTAAGCGCCGCAAAGACAGGGAAGTGCAGTATGATAAAATGTTGAGCTGCGGCCGCGTTGTTATAGAAGATGATGTTGAAATTGGTGCATGCTGCACTGTTGATAAAGGCGTGAGCCACGATACAGTAATAGGCCGTGGCACCAAGCTGGATAACCATATACAAATTGGCCATGACACTGTAGTTGGTCGTAATTGCCTGATGGCGTCTCAGGTAGGTGTGGCAGGTGTTGCGCACATTGAAGACGAAGTAATACTTTGGGGACAGGTAGGTGTTAATAAAGATCTTACCATTGGCAAAGGGGCGGTGGTGCTGGCGCAAAGTGGTGTTCCGGCCAGCCTTGAAGCGGGGAAAACTTATTTTGGTAGTCCTGTGGAAGAAGCCAAAACAAAAATGCGCGAAATGGCCTGGATAAAGCGCATCCCGGAAATATGGCAGAAATTGAACAGCACAGATAAATAAACATAGTGGTAACCATAACAGTAAACGAGCACATACAATTGCGCAGCTATACGGCTGATGATGCTGCTATGCTGTTTGCCGCGGTAAATAATTCAAGGCCACATCTTATACAGTGGCTGGAATGGGTAAGGCATACCACCAGAGAAGAGCATTCGCTCCGTTACATAAAAGATACGCAACACCAGGCGCAGATGCAGGAGTCGCTTTCGCTGGGTATTTTTTATGACGATAAAATAATTGGTGGTGTAGGTATGCACCAATGGAACCATAGTGTAAAGAAGGCACAGATAGGTTATTGGATAGCCAAGGAATATGAAGGCAAAGGCATAGTGACAGTATGTCTGAAGCACTTTTCTCAATTCCTTTTTGATAAAGTAGGGCTAAATAAAATTGAGATACATTTTTCAGCTGCCAATATGCGTAGCGGCAAAGTTGCTGAGCGCCTTGGCGGCAAAATAGAAGGTATCATCAGGCAAAGCGTTCTAAGGAATGGTGTGCCGGAAGATGTTGCTATTGCCGGTATTTTGAAGAGTGAGTGGAAGGGGGGAAGCAACTGATTATTGTCCTAAGAACTACTTACGCTTTGGCTTTACATCCTTTTTACTTTTCTCTTTCAAACTTTTTTTTACCGGAGCTTTTTTTTCAACTACTAGTGTATCAAACACTAACTCCGCCGAATTATCAACAATCATTATTCCGCCCAGTTGAATGTTCATAGTATCCTCTGAAGGCATTGCCGGTATTACGGCAGCCAAAGTATCGTATTGTTCAATTTTGGTAGGTAATTGTACACCAATTCGGACATAAGGTTCGTAGCCATAACATTCTATCCAAAGATTATAACTACCCTTTGCTACATCCAGAATAGAGTAGGCGCCAATTGAATCGGTAAAGCAACTATGTATTAACTCACTCCCGATCATCAACTGCACATTTGCACCCTTTACAGGTGTATTACCAATACGTTTGGAGTATACCGCGCCCCTTACTGTTGTCGTATCGCTCCCTGTTTTCTCTTTTTCCTTATGTTTGCCTGATGGTGCGAAGGCGTAAGGCGCACGTGGGTGCGCCACTACATTTCCAGCACCCGAAAATATAAGTGTAAGGCCCAGTGCAACCGCCATTCGGTACAAATGTGTTTGTTGTTTTGGTGGAGGTAGTATAGGTACATTAAGTTGAGTGAGTCCCATCTTGCCACACACCTTGGCTTTTCTGTCTTTAAAAAAGCTATGCAGGTGTGCATTGCTCCATGTCGTAAAATCAATAACAGATTTCTGGCAATGGCTGCAATAACGGCCTTGACCATCGGGTGTCATTTGAGCCCAGTCTTCGTCACAGGGCTGTGGTATATTTATGATAAATGGTTTTTGCATAGCTGCAGTTGCTATATTAAAAATACGTACTTTATCTGGAATTGGCATCGATAGCTTTAATGAACTTTACTTTTCTCATTTCTTTATCATATCCTATGCCGTCATTTTGACCATTCTTCTTACTTTTACGTTACAACTATAGATAGGTTATATGAATAAATCGCCCAGAGCTACCGTACTGGTTGCTGAAGATGAAGAGAGCCTGAGAGAAGCCTTAAAACTGAACCTGGAGCTGGAAGGTTACGAAGTAACCACAACAGATACAGGTCCGGGCGTGCTTAAAACGGTGAAAGGGGAGTATTTCGACCTGATAATACTGGATATAATGTTGCCTGAAATGGATGGTATAACCGTTTGTGAAACCATACGTATGCAACATAACGATGTGCCGATCCTCTTCCTGAGTGCGCGCAATTCGGGTGCTGACAGGGTTGAGGGGCTGAAGAAGGGCGGCGATGACTACCTAACCAAGCCGTTTAACCTGGAAGAATTACTGCTGCGGGTAAGTAAGCTCATAACCAAGAATAAAAGGATGAAAGAACCGCAAAGTATAGGCGATACCTATGAATTTGACGGTTACAGAATAGATTTTTCAGCTCACGAATGCGTTGATAAGAGTGGTAAAGTGCAGGAACTGAGCAAGAAGGAAGCGGCTTTGCTTAAATTGCTGATAGAGCATGAAGGAGAGGTTGTTTCCCGCGAGCAGATATTGCAGATTGTATGGGGTTATAATGTCTATCCGACTACCAGGACGATCGATAACTTCATTCTTAATTTCAGAAAGTATTTTGAACGCGATTCCCGCAACCCTGTGCACTTCCATTCCATAAGGGGAATCGGATATAAGTTTACGGCCAAGTAGTTGGGCGAGTGCGTTATGGGGACACTGACAAAAATTTAGCCATAGCAGGCAACGAGCATGTTACGGTGCTTTTAGGGGAAACCACAAACATCGGGCTTTTGACCGCCGTGCATTTGTACCCAGTAATACCGTTTGCCCACCAGCAAAATTGACATATATTTACAAGGCATTATGGACATAGCGTTATTCACCGCAAGGGCGAAGCGGAAGAAAAAGATATTATCTGATTTTTTAGATAAGCTGGATGAAATTGTACCTGTTGGTATGCCGGAGCTTGTTGCTGAGGTAGATGCTACCGTGTGGCGCGATATCGATTGCACCAATTGTGCTAATTGTTGTAAAACAATGACGCCAACTTTTACTACCGAAGATATTGCACGCATTTCCACCCATTTAAGAATGTCGCCTGCCGCTTTCAAAACGAAGTGGTTAAAGAAAGATGATGCCAAGCAATGGGTAAATACAACGCAACCTTGCCAGTTCCTGGTCGATAATAAATGCTCGATTTATGAAGTAAGGCCTGCCGATTGTGCAGAGTTTCCGCACCACGACAAAAAGCCGTTTGACGAATACAATACCACCTTCAAAAATAACCTGGTGCATTGCCCGGCCACACTTACACTGGTAGAGCGCCTGAAAAAAGTTGTGGAGCGCGATTTTGAATGGGAGTAGCAATCTTTAGCCCCATGCAATAAACTGATAGTTATAGCGTTATTCTTGATAGGATATTCCGGTTATTAAAACGAGTGTTTTCATAATTCGGCAGTTTTAACCTATCAAGTACCCGCCTGTGAACCTTATTCGTCCGCCACTGGAGCAATACACTAACGCGCCAGCCAATAAAAAGCTGTTTTTTTTCTTAGCCATCTTATTGGCCATTGCAGCACGCCTGGGTTTGAGCACACTCGGCCACAATTTCGACTTTGAATCATGGCAGGAAGTGGCCAGTTTGCAGGCGCAAGGGAAGAATGGATACGCGGCAACCTGCCGCTATAACTATGGCCCGCTATGGATGTGGATTTTGTACGGGCTTAAGTACATCTCCGTCAATCACTTCCGGACGGCAGTTGCTCTATTTTTATCGCTGATAGATGTGGCAATAGCACTTGTGTTATTTCGTAGGGGTAACAGGTCGGCAGCTTACGTTATATTGTTTTCTCCTGTTTGCCTGATCATTACCGGTTTTCATAACCAAATGGACAATATGGCCATCCTGCTTATGTTGCTGGCGTTGCGCTACGCTGAAAAACGCAGGCATTACAGTAACGAGGTCAGCGGCTTTGGGCTAAGTATTACCGAAACAACTTTGTTAGCTGCACTCATAGGCGCGTCCCTGGTAGCCAAGCATATATTTATCTTTCTTCCGGTTTGGTTGCTGTTTCATAAACAGCTTACGATAAAGCAAAAGGCGATACTGGTTCTAGTGCCCTATGCAATATTTTTTGGTTCATTTTTGCCTTACTTATCGGGTATTGACGGAATACTGAATAACGTTATTTTTTACAGCCCCGGAGTAAATGCACCCTTGTATAATTTACTGTTAGGCCGCTTTATAGGCGATATGATGTGTTTTATCTTTCCTACGCCCTACAAGGCTATTTTTTTCAGTATAATGATCGGTTCCGGGTTTTTCTTAAGGCGGAAACCATTGGTGGAGCTGATTTTATTGTATACAGCCTTTGTGGTCATGTTCGCAAGTTTAATATCCAATCAATACCTGGTTATTCCCATGGTATTTTTAGCGGTTAGCAAAAACAGGTTTGGGTGGGCGTATAATGTTCTTGGTGGCGTTTTTCTGTTGTTTAATGAATTGGAGTTGAATTTTATTAAAATGTCATCGGGCGAGATTCTTAAGTGGGCCTCGTTTATAGAAATGTGGGGTTACAGCCTCCTCACTGGTATTTTACTACTGGCCGTTATCGATTTCCTGCGGCCATCGTGGCTGCACCGCAGCACGATTGTGCCAATAATTAGAAGATGGTTGGCATAAAGTGTCGTCTTTTTGTTGAATCCAATATTTGCATGAACTTTGGTGTTCACAGCTGCTAACGAAATGATAATTCAGTCACCTGCACCTGTTTCAAAATTATACCGGCTATTAGAAGATGGCAGGTTTTTTGTGGTGGCTTTAATGCTGGCGTTTGCCGGGCGCATGATGTTGAGTGCGCTTGGCCATAACTATGATTTTGAGTCGTGGGACATTGTTGCCAAACTGATGAAAGATGGTAAGAATGTTTATGCCGGCACACACAGGTACAATTATTCACCATTCTGGATGTGGATGCTTTATTTGTTGAAAATGATATTTGCCTCGCATTTCCGAACAGCATTGGCGGCATTCATTTCATTATTCGATGTTGGTATCGCAATTCTGTTTTTCAGAAACAGCAAAGTTGTAGCAGCCTACCTATTGTTGTTGTCTCCTATAAGCATCATTATCTCCGGCTATCACAACCAATTCGACAATATCGCGATTCTCTTTGCCCTGGCAGCGGCATTTTATATAGAGCGAAAGCCTTGTTACGAGTGCGATGTAAAGGGCTGGAGCTTAACAATGAAGCAAACCCTCTTGGTGGCCTTTTTGCTTGGCTTGTCATTGGTTATAAAGCACGTGTTTATATTTTTTCCTATTTGGTTGCTATTGCATAAGCGGCTTACAATTTCGCAAAAGGCTATTCTTATTGTCGTTCCTTATACGCTGTTTGCGCTATCTTTCTTGCCCTATTGGCACGAAGGCAAAGAAGGTATTGTAGCTAACATATTGTTGTATGAACCAACCATTAACGCACCAGCTTATAACCTGTTTATCGGTAAGCCTATACTCGATATGATTACCCTGTATTCGGCATCGCCCTTTCGCAATATCTTTTTCATGCTACTGATGCTGTCGGGCTTCTTCCTGCGTAAAAGGCCATTGCTGGAAATGCTTGCATTTTACTGCCTGCTAATTGTATTACTTTCCAGTAACCTTTTTGTGCATTATTTCCTGATACCTGTTTTCTTTTTTGCCATTTTTGAAAGCCGGTTATGGTTGGTGTATAATGTGGTTGGGCTTATTTTTCTCATTTCTCACCCACACGAATTCAACTACCGGAACATAAGTTCAGGCAATGCCCAGGTGGTGGCAACATTTTTTGCTGACTTTGGGTTTTATATGCTGGTGTTTATACTGTTGCTGGCGCTAATTGATGTTTGCTGGCCAGCTTTGCTGCATCGGAAAACAATAGTCAGCTGGCTAAAGCCATACCTTTAAACGCTGAAATGTCAGGTTTACTGTTGCAATTAGAGTAAGAATAGCATCGCCAATCTAGTTAGATGCATATCGTTTCAGGCGGCCCAATAAACCTGCAATTTTCTGGTTCCACAACTCCTGATCTTTAAAATAGTAACCGAGGTTGGTTTCCATATCGTATAGGTTGTTTTCAGCCAAACGCTCCTCTTCAATGCGATTGTAGATCCACCTTGCTTTGCCCTTGGTAAAGTTAGGCAGTGCAGCGTAGGTTTCGAACTCCTGCTTTAGCTTGCGTGCGTATATTTCAGCAATGTCAAAATTCCCCTGTATGTGTTCCAGCATATAAGGTCGTACCCGTTCCCAACGCTTCCACGATTCGTCACATTTAAAATCGCAATGCACGTCAAAAATAAAAGTGCCGTTGCTGTCCGGTTTATAGGTATAGGTTACTTCTACTGCAAACGTTGATAGCATCCTGGAATCAGGATCGGGTGTTCCTTTGAAATCTTCCCAGCCGAGTGTCTTGCCTTCTGTCCATGGTTTGCAGCCGCTGTATTCCTGTGCCCTCATTTGTACCGGGGGCAGGAATGTGAAAAACAGTAAAAAGATGGCTAACATCAAAACCTGCATCTTCATAGCGCACTCAGTCAATTATAGATTATTCAGTTTATTACGCACAAAATTAGAAAGAAAAGCGGACGTATTAATTGACGGAAATCAATATTATTATACTGGTATGTAACAAATAGATAACTAGTGCTTTGTATTTACATTTAGTTGCCTTTGCATCAATCTGATTTTTCAATCATTACGCCGCTTCTTGTGTTTTTTATGAATCTGGCAGCAATTAAGCAGAGTATGTAAATAGTATATGTCGCCGACCGGCATTTTATCTCCTGACATATGGCTATGGTTTGTGCTTTTGTATCCACCTTCAACGCTCCGACAAGCATTTGTGCAGGCTAATTGAGCGCTTGGCATTAACTAAATTTGGATTGCCGCTGGTAACGGTTAATTTTGCGGCTCAAACTAGATTATAATGAAACTCGTTACCTACGCAAAAGACGGTGGAGAACAATTGGCATTTTACATTGATGGAATGCTGTATGATACGCATAGAGCCAATGCACAATTGCCGGCAACTATGGCTGACTTGTTGCAGAAATGGGAAGAAAACATAGATGTGATGCGCAGTGCCGAAAACGAGATAAAAAGCGGCAAGCTTTCTTATCAGGGCATCCCGTTTGCAAGCGCGCAGATACTTGCTCCGGTAACGCACCCTACTTCGTGCCGCGATGGCTATGCTTTTCGCCAGCATGTTGCCGCCGCACGCCGCAACCGCAAGGTGGATATGATAGCCGAGTTTGACCAATATCCTATATTTTACTTTACCAATCATAATGCCATAATGGGCCCTGGACCTATACCTGTAATGCCTGACCATCTGAAGCGGCTCGATTTTGAGTTGGAAGCTTCAGTTGTGTTATGTAGAAAGGGTCGTAACGTTAAGGCTGCAGATGCTGACCAGTATATTGCCGGTTTCATGATTATGAACGACATGAGCGCCCGTACGTTACAGATGGAGGAAATGTTGTTGAATCTGGGCCCTGCAAAAGGCAAAGATTTCAGCACTGTAATTGGCCCTATGCTGGTTACGCCAGACGAGCTGGAGCAATACAAAGTACCGGCTAAACCCGGCCATGTTGGTAATAGCTACGACCTTAAAATGCGTTGCCTGGTGAATGGCATAGAAGTGAGTTACGGCAGCGTAGGTGATATGGACTGGACTTTTGCTGAAATAATTGAGCGTTGTGCTTATGGGGCAGATATACTTCCCGGCGATGTTATTGGTAGCGGCACAGTAGGTACTGGTTGCTTCCTGGAACTTAATGGCACGGGCAAACTCAATGACCCTAACTATAAAGAACAGTGGTTACAGCCCGGCGATGTAGTGGAAATGGAAATTGATGGATTGGGTAAATTGTCTAACAACATTGTACTGGAAGATACTGACTGGAGCATATTGGCACAGAAAAAAATATCAATCAAATTGTGAACACACTGTGTTCACAATTTGATTGATATTTTTTTGTATGCCTATGTTTCACGAAATCAGTATATTAATACTAGACGTTAGCTAATGCTTGTCAGAAGAGAAATTATCAATGAAATACATGCTATAATTGCTAATGCAAAAGAGCGTGCTGTTCGTTCTGTCGACTCGGAACGGGTGTTGATGTATTGGAATATTGGAAGGATAATAGCAGAAGAGGAGCAGAATGGCAACGAAAGGGCAGATTATGGGTTGTTTCTCATCAAGTCTTTGGCTGAAAACCTAGAGCTAAAGTTTGGTAGTGGCTTTTCTTATCGGCAGTTATATCTCTTCAGGCAATTCTATAAGATTTTCTCAAATGTGAACACACTGTGTTCACAATTGAGTTCTTAAACTGATTTACACATTTTTTCTGTAAAAAATACCATTGGATAAGGAATTAAAAATGGATCAAAACACAATAACAGGTATTATAGGTTCGGGTGCAATGGGCTCCGGTATTGGGCAGGTGGCTGCTATGGCGGGACATAAGGTGGTTATTTACGATAATAATACAGCCTCTTTAGATAAAGCTAAAGCAAGCCTGCAGTCAACACTTGCTAAACTTGAAGAGAAAGGCAAGATTGTTTCGGCTGCCGAGATTATGGGCCGGTTGACATTTGCGCCCGAAATTGGTGCGCTTGCACCATGCGGACTTATAATAGAAGCCATTGTAGAGCGCCTGGAAGTGAAGAAAGCTGTTTTTGCAGAGGTGGAAGCCTTAGTAAGCGATACCTGCATACTCGCCAGTAATACCTCTTCCTTGTCTATTACGTCTATTGCGGCAGCATGTAAAAACCCGGCAAGGGTTATGGGTTTGCACTTTTTTAACCCGGCACCGCTTATGGCGCTCGTGGAGGTGATTCCGGCCATACAAACTGATCTTGTATTACTTGCTGAAGCAAAAGCATTAATTGGTGCTTGGGGTAAAACTGCAGTATTAGCCAAAGATACCCCGGGCTTTATTGTTAACAGGGTAGCACGGCCATTTTACAGCGAAGCCATCCGCATTTATGAAGAGGGTATTGCCGATATGGCAACTATTGATTGGGCTATGACCACTATTGGTGGCTTTCGTATGGGGCCATTTACATTGATGGACTATATTGGGCACGACGTGAACTATGTGGTTACCGAAACAGTATTTACATCTTTCTTCTTCGATCCACGTTATAAGCCATCTTTTTCACAAAAGCGCCTGCTGGAAGCCGGTTGGTTGGGTAGAAAAAGTGGTCGCGGTTTTTATAATTATGCCGAAGGCGTAACGCAGCCACAACCAGATACCGATGATTATAAAGGCAAAATAATAGTGGACCGCATATTGGCTATGCTTATAAATGAGGCCGCTGATGCATTATATCTGAATGTAGCTTCCGCTGCCGATCTGGAAACAGCAATGACAAAGGGAGTTAACTACCCTAAGGGCCTGCTGAGCTGGTGTAATGAAGCAGGTTTAAGCACCTGCCTGGCCACTTTAGACGCTTTATATGATCAATATCATGAAGATAGGTATCGTGCGAGCGTAATTCTCCGAAAATATGTTGCAGAAAATAAGGAATTTATTTTTTAGTTTTACCACATGAAATATTTTATCATAGTAGCACTTCTTTTGAGTGGAGCAACTTTTTCGTTCGCTCAAAACAGAATTGGTATCGAAACCGGGGTTACAGCTCCCATATTTACTGTAGGTACGAGCAGCGATGCTTTTGGTTATCGCCACTCTGCAGTAATAAAGCCAACCATAAGTATGGATTATTTGCGCAAGATTGACCGCCATGTATACCTTGGCGCGGCGCTCGGTCTGGAAGCCTATGATTTCTACTACAGCAAAACACAGGACTATAAGGTAGATATACACCACACCAGTTCTTATTTTACAATTACACCATTATTAGATTTTGGTCTTGGTCGCCATCAGTATATGCACATTTATGTGTCAACTGCCATGGGTTTTGTTACCAATACCAATGAAGTTACCGGTATCTACACTCCGGGTTCTTACAATACTCCTGACCATTCCTACGATTCTTCGCCATTAGTGAGCGGATTTATCTTCCGCCCGGGTTTTGGTCTGAAGCAACATTTCCCAATTAACAAGTTCTGGCACATCACGCTTAGTGAAGGTTACAGCGTTTTGGTTACCGATCTTACTCACGTTGCCAATATTGGTGCGGTGCATCCGGCTTACCTTATGTTTAAGATGGGCGTTATGCGCAAATTTCACCAGCCGCTTTCTGCCCGCAGGGACTAAAAAACAGCCACTGCTTTAGTGGGAAATTGCACCTGGAAATAAGCAAGCGTGCTGTAGTACTGCTCCGTAACGTAACATTGGTTGCTTGCAGGGGTTTGCAAAACAATATTTTTTAACTAATTTTCGCTCATGAAACGAATATTACTCATAGTTCTACTTGTTCTTGGCTCCTATGAAGGGTTTTCAAATTCTTTGGTATCGCTTTGGGCGGGAGCTGGTTTAGCTACGCGTTACAACTACGACTATGGGCTTTCTTTCGGGCTTGACTATACGCATGCGTTGTTTTATCGCGTAGGCATTGGCCTTTCTGCGTTTGCGCAGCAGTATAATCTGTATTACGATAAGGATAATGCCAATGTCGTTGCGGGAAGTATGAGAAACCAGAGCACCTATGTTTTTGCATGTCCTAAGTTGGAATATCACCTGGGCAAAAAAGGAAATATCCATTTTTACCTCACCGGCGGGGCAGGGTTCAAAATGAATGCTACAGATACTTTACGCAAATGGTCAAAGGCGGCTTATTCGGCTACACCGGGCTATGATAGCATGATTGACCGTTCTGCTTCGATGAATTCTTTGGTATACCGCCTTGGTTTTGGGTTTACGGAATACTTCCCAACACGCGGACATCTGTCTTTTACCCTTGGTCAGGATTTTGGTTTCCTGCCGGGCCTTATCAGCACATCAGATGATCCGTCTAATGCTTCCCTGCACAACAACGTTAACCAGTTTTATAAACCTACATACATTACTTTTCGCCTGGGTATCTGCTACAATCACAGCAAATAACCATGCGTGATGCTTGCTAAACAATTTGCATTTTTGCAGATAAAATCATTTTATTTTTCGAACATGAAATCATTTATACTTACATCATTACTGTCACTTGCCGCTTTCTGCTCATTTGCGCAGAACAGAATAGGCCTTGAGTTAGGCGCTGGTCGCCCGGTATTCGCAACGGGTTCTTACTCTTCGGCTACCGTACCTGGTTATGATGTTGACATAAACCTTGCAGGAACCGCTTACTATACCCGCAAATTTGCGCGTCACTGGTATTGGGGTGTAAAGTCGTCGTTTGAACAATATTCATTTGCATTCAGCCGCAAAGAAAACGATGGTATTGGTGGAACCAATGGCGTTAATATAAAGCACAAAAGTT
Organism: Chitinophagaceae bacterium; assembly: GCA_947447265.1. Classification (GTDB taxonomy): domain Bacteria; phylum Bacteroidota; class Bacteroidia; order Chitinophagales; family Chitinophagaceae; genus Flavipsychrobacter. The sequence goes on along the minus strand of CANFKC010000001.1, from coordinate 56,073 downwards.
CTTACCTGCATTTCGGCCCAATGATTGATCTGGGCGTAGGCAAGCATCGCGAATACCTCCATTTTTATTCGTCAGCAACAATAGGTTTCTTATTAACCGGTTTTCAGGAAACAGAAGTATATCATGACAATCATAACGTAATGAGTTCTTACGATCTTCGCCGTACTGATGCTATGATCAACTCTGTTGTTTTCAGGTTTAGTTTCGGTTTAAGGCAGCAATTCCCAATTACCAAAACGTGGGCTGCCACCATTAACGAAGGTTATAGCGCTATGCCATTTGGCGATGTTAGTAACGCTTCCGCTACAGGGGGCAATAACCTTCATCCTGGCTACATAACACTTCAATTTGGCATGATGCACAAATTTAAAGATGCGAAAAGAATGGACAGGAATAACTAATAGTCAACTCACTTAATATTCACGGCCCCGCAATTGCGGGGCCGTTTTTGTTTCAGATGGTAAATACTTCATTCAATTTTGGTATGGTCGCATCCCAGTTATAAACCTCTTTTATTTTAGCCTGTATCGCCTGTAGCGCATCAGTTTCGCCGTGTATCAAAAAGATGTTGGCCGGCTTAGTTTTTAATGCGGAAAGCCATGCAATAAGTTCGCCTTGGTCGGCATGGGCTGACAGGCCGGTAATACTTTCAACCGTCGCCCTTACAGGGAAGAACTTGCCGTAAATTTTTATTTCCTTAGCACCGTCCAGCAGGTCTCTACCCCGTGTTCCTTCAGCCTGGTATCCTGCCAAAAGCATGGTAGCTGAGGGGTTGGGCAGATATTGCAGCATATAGGTAAGTACCCGCCCGCCGGTAGCCATGCCACTGCCAGCAATAATTATTTTTGAAAAGTCAGCCTGTGACAGTTTGTAGGTCTCCTGTACTGTTTGTATCAGCTTAATGTCTTTACACATGTTTACGCAATCATCGGCCGATAATTTGTGCCAGGAGAGGTTGCGCTCAAATACATCGAGTACACTGCTGCCCATCGGGCTATCCATATATACGGGCACATCCGGTATATCTCCGGCTGTCCTGAGTTTCCATAGCAGGTACATCAGTAATTGCGTGCGCTCCACAGCAAAACTTGGTATAATAAGGGTGCCGTTTTTGGCAACACATTCTTTTATTATCCTTATCAGTTCTGTTGCTGAATCATCGGGGTGAATGGTGTCTCCGTATGTTGATTCCATCAGCACCACGTCAGCCTGTTCCGGTTGTTTGGGTTCGTACATCAGCAGGTCGTTAGTACGGCCAATGTCTCCTGAAAATACGATAACCTTATCACCAACCTTCAGTTCAATAAAAGTTGCACCAATAATATGGCCGTTGTAGCGGAACCGGCAGTGAATATCTTTATCAATGTCCAGCCACACGTCCGGCGGTTGCGGGTAGCAAAGCGGCATTGTCTTTTCAACATCGCCAGTATCGTAAAGCGCCACTGCGGGATTGTGTTTTGAAAAGCCTTTTGCATTAGCCCGGGCCGCATCTTCTTCCTGTATACGGGCACTGTCTTCCAGAATTATTTTGGTTATCTGCAGTGTTGGCGCGGTCCCCCATATTTGCCCGGCAAAACCGTCTTTCACCAGCTTCGGCAAGTATCCTGTATGGTCAAGGTGGCCATGTGTAAGAAGAATGATGTCAATATCGCCAACAGCAACGGGAAGGCTCTCCCTGTTGCGCTGTTGAAATTCCAATAGCCCCTGAAAGAGGCCACAGTCTACAAGTATATTTTTGGTTGGGGTTTTGATATAATATTTCGAGCCGGTAACTGTTTCTGCGGCACCCAGAAACTGGATGGTTATCTGTGGGTTATTTCCTGTATTCATGGTTCAATTGTTAGTATGGTATGAGTGAAATTTATGCGTTCGGTTCATTGGTTGCAGTTTGTCGGCACAGCTGGTGGGTTTCCTGTAGTACCACATTCATTCTTCCCGGGCTTACCCCTGCCCGTTCCAGTAACCGGGTGTTGTTATCCAGTTCCTGGCAGAGTACAATTTTTTTGTCCAGCAGGTATTGTTTCTCGGTTTTCGTAAGCGAAGTAAGGCAAGTGATCGGGTAGAGTTCCAGCATATCAACAAGATCTTTCAGGCTGCCCGTAGCGGGGTAGTCCCAGCCTACAAGCTGAAGGCCGGCGCAGGTGCCATAGGTAATGGCATCGTCAGAAAAGCGGGTGTTGGTATAAACACCGCCCTGGTGAGTCATCACCTTGTTTTCGGGTTGTTTAAGCAATTGCGCCTCCACATCTTTAAACCTGGAATTGATGTATAGCGGTATCTTAACATCGCATATTGTGCCGCGCAGGTTGTGGTATTTACATTCTATCAGCAGTTGTCGCTGGTTCAGGGTGGCAATAACATCAATTTCGTGCATTACGCATTGCCCTTGTACCATCTCACCAACTTTCACTTTATAGCCTTGCTGCCGCAAAATTTCCCCCACGTATTTTTCGAAAGGGAAGCCAGAAGGGCCTAGCTCCATAATAGCGCCTTTCAGGTGGTATTTTGCAGCAAGGTGGCGAGAACTTTCTTTAAGCAGTGTAAAGGCTAGTTTGTAAATGGCCTTGGTGGGCATGTTCTGGTAAAGTTTACCGGCAATCTCCGCTATTACGTCATCAATCTGCTGTGTTGACGCACCCGATTTTTTCATCGAGTTACGCAACTTTTCTTCAGAAAATGGCACCGTTTGTCCAGATGCCTTGGTTACTACTAAATCTCTTTCCATAAATGATTACCCTGGTTCCGACACGGTAAAATAATGTATAATTCTTACTCTTCTGCATGCCATTTCACCGGCAGGTGCAGCCCCAACGAAATTACAGGCAATTTATGCCGGTAAGTGATGACAGGTATCACTAAGAAACATGACTTGCGGCGGTACACTTTAAGCAATGGTTAATATGTGGCAAGGGTGATATTTGTCAGGGTATAAACCTGCCATTTTACCCTACGTTTAATTAACTTTGCAACCTCATGGAATTGCCAAAAGGTAAAAAGGTTTATTTCGCCTCCGATTTTCATTTGGGTATTCCCGACCGACTAACAAGCATAGCGCGTGAAAAGCGCCTTTGTATCTGGCTGGACAGCATAAAGAATGATGCGGCATGCCTGTACCTGGTGGGTGATATTTTCGATACATGGTTTGAATATCGTAATGTGATACCTAAGGGCTACAGCCGTTTCATGGGTAAGCTTGCCGAATTGAGTGACAGTGGCATAAAAATAGAAGCCTTTACAGGCAACCACGACCTATGGATGCGGGGATATTTCATGGAAGAATTGAATGTGCCCGTGCACTACAATCCAATAACGATTGCCATAAACGATAAAAAGTTTTTTATAGGTCATGGTGATGGACTGGGCCCTGGTGACAATGGATATAAATTGCTCAAGGCCGTAATGAGTAACAGTTTTTCGCAATGGCTCTACAGGCGCCTGCATCCGGATACCGGTGTTGGGTTTGCGGGTTGGCTCAGTCGCCTCGGTCCTAAACATGCCGATGGACCGGATGAAGCGTTTTTTGGAGACAACGAGTGGCTCGTACAGTTTGCAAACGAGAAATTAAAGACGGAGCATATTGACTATTTTATTTTCGGCCACAGGCATATTGCTATCGAATACCCGTTAAAAGGTGATAGCCTTTATGTAAACCTGGGCGACTGGATAAAGTATGACAGTTATGCAGTATTTGATGGTAGTAATTTGAAATTGAAGTTTTATAAGCCTGAGTAAGGCGCCCAAAAGTAAGTGATATGCAACGCAGATTAGTGATGATAAGACATGCAAAATCGAGCTGGGCCAATCCCCTGCAAAGTGATTTTGACAGACCGCTGAACGACCGTGGAAAAGGCGAGGCAGTGGAAATGGGCGAAAAGTTGAAGAAACTTGGGCTGATGCCGGACCTGATTATTTGCAGTAAAGCAAAGCGAACCAGGCAAACGGCAAAACGAATTGCGGGGGTGCTCGGTTATGACCTCGAGAACGTGCTGTTTGAAGAAAAGTTGTATCATTGTATACCCTCAGTTTTTGAAGAGTTGCTGTTTGAAGTGAGCGACAAGATAAAAACGGTATTCATAATTGCCCATAACCCTGGCATAACAGAATTTACCAACCAGCTCTCGGCTGATTTTAATATAGATAATATGCCTACCTGCGGCGTTGCAGGAGTGGAGTTTAAGGCGGAAGAATGGAACACAATGCCCGTTGCCAAACGCAGCGTTTTTTTATTTGATTACCCTGGAAAAGATTAATGACATTGAATAAAACCACAGCCCAGATAACTACCATACTCGAAAAGTTATTTGAGGAACATTTTGAAAAAAAAGTTGAATTGACCGAGCCGCTGGCGGTATCGGGTTCTGATCGCCGTTACTATCGTATTTCGGGTGGCGGTGTAATAGCAATTGGTACATACAATGCCAATGTAGCAGAAAACAATACGTTCTTTTACTTTACTGAACTGTTTCGTAAAAACGAGGTGAACGTACCTGAAGTTTATAAAACCAGTAAAGACAGGAAGGCATATTTGCAGCAAGACCTTGGTAAGACATCGCTGTTCGATATGCTGCAAACAGAAGGCCATACTGATAAAGTGCGTAAGCTGTACCATAAAGCAATGGGCCAGCTGGCAAAAGCCCAGTGGATAGCTGGTCGGGATGCTGACTATAAGCAGTGCTTTTCGTCGAAAAAATTTGATGAGAAGGCCATTATGTCAGATCTGCTTTATTTTAAATATTACTTCGCCGATCTGCAGGATATACCTTATGACCGTTCTTTACTGATAAGCGAAATGGAACTGCTTAGTAAGGACCTCGGCAGGGTGCAACCACAAACACTCATGTATCGTGACTTTCAGAGCCGCAATATAATGGTGCATGAGGGGCAAATTTATTTTATTGACTATCAGGGCTGTATGCAGGGGCCGCCGCAATATGACATTGCATCGCTGCTATGGCAGGCAAAGGCAAAACTAACTGATGCCTGGAAGGAAGATCTGCTGAATGGCTACATCAGTTCATTAAAAGACTTGCATGTGCCGCGTATGGATGAGATCCATTTCAGGCGCGGATATGTGCAGTTTGTGCTGGTAAGGTTGTTACAGGTGTTGGGTGCTTATGGTTTCAGGGGTTTGTTACAGCATAAATCGCATTTCATCAGCAGCATAAGCCCGGCACTGAAAAGTCTTAATAAGTTTCTGTCCGATCATCCGCAGGCGCCGGCCTATCCGGAAATGCGGTCGTTGCTGGAGAAGATATCGTCGCCAGAAATGCAGGCCCGCTATGCGGTTGCCAGCAATACAGAAAAGCCGAAGCTTAATGTGCAGGTCATGAGCTTTTCTTACAAAAACGGCATTCCGAAGTTTGACGGTAACCATGGTGGTGGTTATGTTTTTGATTGCAGGGGTATATTGAACCCGGGCCGTTTTGATGCATATAAACACCATACGGGCAACAATGAGTTGGTGCGCCAATTCCTGGAGCGCGAAACCCGCATGCCTGACTTTATGAACCACGTTTACGGACTTGTATCAATAAACGTTGAAGACTACATAGCCCGCGGTTTTGAACAGTTAGGTGTTGCTTTCGGTTGCACAGGTGGTCAGCACCGCTCTGTTTATGCAGCCAACCAAATGGCCGCTTACCTGGCAACACGCTACAACCTTGATGTAACGGTTACCCACACCAATGAAAAAAAATGGGTGCTGGAGCCTAAAGTGCAGGTTGATGCTAAATAGGTTAGCAATGCGGTGTACAACAATGGGTATTAAAAAATCATTGTTTGTACTTGTTAGCCTGGAATTTGGAATTTTTAATTTGGATTTTCAGAATTGGAATTTCCTTTTTGAATTTCGTTATTTGTTATTTGCAATTTAATATTTGGAATTTACATTGTATCTTTCCGCTTTAAAATAATACTGATGAAGAATTGTGTTTTACTTGCCATGTTTGCCCTAACCCTGTTTGCCGGGTCTTGCGTGAAGAATACCAACCCGCCACTGGCCTTTCTTGTTGATACCATGTCAAACGTATATGTTAACCATAACGATTCTTTGGATGTGCCATTGGAAGTAAGGTTTCTTACCGGTAACTACAATGAAAAGGTTACGCTTACCATTACAGGTCTGCCGGCTCATGTAAGGTTGGCTAAAGATACTATTACCGGTACCCCAACATTCACAGCTAATTTCAGAATTTATGCCGATAGCGCTTCGGTATTAGGTAATTACCCGGTTACTTTAGTTACTTACAGCCCTACAAATGGCTACAAGAGCTACACCTTTAACCTGGGTATTGTACACTACAAATGCGGTTACAACCTGAAGGGCAACTATACAGGCCATAATGCCTGCAACCTGAGCAGCTATACCTATAGCGTTGCAGCTGCTTCATCTGGCGACACAGCCCTGAATATCGTTAATCTGGGTGGTTATGGCAGCAATACAAACACATTTATGCGCCTTGACTGTAATACAGATTCAGTTTATGTAGATCGCCAGTCAATTGGTAATGGTGTTACCATGTGGGGCGCGGGCCATTTTACCGCTAACTCAATTGTAATGCACTATATAGCGCTGAATACACCAGCAGGACATAATGATACGTGCAGTGTTATTTTGAACAGGTAATCCATTTAAAAATTAAAATACTCAAGGCATCATGCAAGCGCATGATGCCTTATTTTTTTATTAGCACCCGTAAATTTCCGTTTCCAATTGTTGGTATCTTTGATTACAATTTAACCACCCACGCCATGCCAGCATTATTTACGCCGCTTACCATACGCAGTATTACGTTAAAGAATAGAATTGTCGTTTCGCCCATGTGCCAATACTCTGCTACCGATGGTATGGCGAACGAATGGCACCTGGTACACCTGGGTAGCCGGGCAGTGGGTGGTGCAGGGCTTGTAATCACTGAAGCTACGGCGGTTACACCCGAAGGCCGTATTTCCCCGCAAGATCTAGGCTTGTGGAATGATGAGCAGATTGAGCCACTGCGGAGGATAACGGCATTCATTAGTGCGCAGGGTAGTGTGCCGGGTATACAGTTGGCACATGCAGGCAGAAAATCGAGCCTTACTTCACCATGGAATGGTGATAAGTTGATACCGGTAGCGGAAGGTGGCTGGAAGACCCTTGCGCCAAGCAGCATACCATTTTCTGAAGACAAAGACATGCCGGAAGCCTTAACCCATGAGGGTATTGAAAGAATTATAGACGCATTTAAAAGTGCTACGCGCCGAGCGCTTGCCGCCGGCTTTGAGGTGTTGGAGATACATGGTGCGCATGGCTATCTTATTAACGAGTTTTTGTCGCCACTGGCCAATAAGCGCACCGATGAATATGGCGGCACATTTGAAAACAGGGTGCGCTTTCTAATGGAAATTATTGCAGCTGTGCGCGCAGAATGGCCGGAGCATCTACCGCTATTCCTGCGTATCTCTGCTACTGATTGGGCGGAAGGTGGCTGGACGATAGAAGATTCAAAAGCTCTGGCTCCTATAGTTAAGGCTGCTGGGGTTGATCTTATTGATTGCTCTTCAGGTGCGGTGGTATCTTTTGCTAAAATCCCTGCAAAGCCGGGCTACCAGGTTCCTTTTGCCGAAGCAGTTAAATCAACCGGAATGCTCACCGGGGCAGTCGGAATTATTACTACGCCAGAGCAAGCGGAGGAGATACTGGACAAACAACAGGCCGAACTGATTTTTATGGCCCGGGAATTATTACGAGACCCGTATTTCCCGTTGCGTGCAGCCCGAGACCTGGGTTACGAAGAGATGCCCTGGCCCTTGCAATACGAAAGAGCAAAAAGGAAAAAATGAAAAAATGAAGTAAAGACACTACAACTGGTTTGCGGTGCTTTTGCTACCTCTTTCTCTACAATAATGTCATCCCTTCGGGATTGTACATGTTAATGTGTGTGACCGTGAATAAAACGTCCACTCGTCTCTTACTAATACAGTGTTAGCGACCTCGCAATAAGCGTTACGCTTCGTAACAAACCTGTGCAAATTTCACCTGTCCCGGCATTGGGGGGTGTAATTTGCGTACAGCAACTTTTATGCGTATAGCATTCGGGAACTGGGTTTTTAATGCGGAGTGAATGTTATAGACAAACGTTTCCAGTAGTTGGCCCTGATTATGGAAAACTGTCGATACCGTGCTTTGAATGATTGTATAATCAGCAAATGGCCACGGCATAGTATCTGGTAATTCAATATCAACATCTATCTCAAAAACATTGCCAAGAATATGCTCCTGGGGGTATAAGCCATGTGGGGCAGTAATTTGGATTCCGTGCAGGGAAACTGTAAGCATTGCTGAAAAGTAAAAAAGTAAAAGTAAGAAGGCCTTTTTACGGGCCTTTATTTATTGCAGCATTAAGAAGATTGTTTGGTCCACTTATTCAGTTGGTTTACGGTAGCCGCCATGTCTTTTGGCAGCGGTGCTTCCACGCTTACCAACTGGCCATCAGCCCGCTCAAATTCCAGCTTATATGCATGCAGCGCAAGCCTGCTCAGCAAAGGCCGTTCCTGCTCCTCTTTTTCCGAATGGTTGTATTTGCGTTTAATAAGCGATACAAAAAATGGTTTACCATCGCCATATACTTCATCGCAAACAATAGGGTTGCCAATGTAGGCTGAATGTACCCTAATCTGGTGCGTCCGGCCGGTATGTATCTGGAACTGCATCAGTGCATACAGGGGCCATTGTTCTACAACCCTGTAGTCAGTAACAGCATGTTTTCCTTTCTTGGCAACTATCATTTTACCGGGTACAGCAGGGTGCTCGGCAATCATATTTTCAATACGGCTTTCGGTAGGGTGCACAATTCCGGTTACTATGCCCGCATAAAATTTGTTCACATCATGTTCCATGAACTGGGCTGAAAGGTGCTTGTGGGTTTCTTCATTTTTGGCAAATGCAATAACACCGCTCGTATCTCTATCCAGGCGGTGCACTACCCATACATGCTGCTTCAGCTTTGTTTCCAGCACCTTGTTCAGGCTCGGTATCTCTGTATTGAACCGGTCAGGTATTACCAGCAGTCCGGCCGGTTTGTTCACAATAATAAGGTCGTTGTCTTCGTATAAAGTATCGAATTTCATTTTCTGCTTTTCTTAATGTTTTACCACATTTTAAAACGTGGTGTGTTTTATTTTTATTTCTTCCAGGGCTTGTTTTGTTACAATGCCAGTGCTGTGTAAACGATATTATGCGTGGCTATAAGCCTCCAGGCATTTATCTTCTTGTTCGCGCATCTTTTTTTGGTCTGCGGGCGATTTGTCCTTAAAACCACAGAGGTGCAACGTGCCGTGAAATATGACGCGGTGCAGCTCATCGTTATAACTGGTGTTAAACTTCTGTGCGTTATCGCGTACCCTGTCTGTGCTCACATATATCTCCCCTACCAGATTGTTGCCCTCGCTAAGGTCGAAGGTAATGATATCGGTAAGCGTATCATGATCCAGGTGCTGCTGGTTCATCGTATGCAGGTAATCATCTGAACAGAAAATATAGTTCAGGCGCACTTTTTTTATTCCCTTTAAATGTTGCAGCACCAGTGCATCAAGAAAGGCGGAAAGTACCCTCTTTTTCTTCAATCCTGATTTTACTTCATGCTCATTAAAAGTTGCAGGCATTCATCAATTTTTTGCAAAGGTATCTAATTAATTTTTGATGATTATTCAATGCAAAAAACGGCACGGCTATGCCAGCTATAACGAAGCAGTTGTAGTAGAGAAGCGCCCCAAAACAGGAGCTTGGCTGCGGTTTAAGCCTTTTATTAACTTACCGCAATGATATTCGGCTCGGTTTTTCAACTATTTTATATATTTACGATTAAAACACACCAATTACCATGGCTGGGAAAAAATACCCTTTACTTTTATTGCTATTGTGTTGCTTATTGCCCGTAAGTGGTTTCAGCCAGTATTTTTACTTCTATGCCAATCCGTTCGCGTTTGGCACGCAGGCTTCCCGCTACACAGTAGGGACGAATATTGTGAATGTGACTGCTGAATATGCCGGTGTGGTACCCCGGTATGACAGTTACCATAATGTCGTGGGCGATACGTTTGTTACCCGCACACTAAAGTCGAGTAATGGCGCAGGTTATGCAGTTGGCGTTACCATGCCTATTTTAAGAACAGGCAGGCGGGGTTCGTTCGATCTGAGTGCTGATTTTCATTTGAACAGCTATACGTTTACTGATGTGAACGGCGGCATTACCAGCACGGGTGATAGTTATTTCCCCACGGGTCAAATAAATCTGGCTACTGTTACCACGCAATACGCACTGCCCTTGAGCATTGACTTTAAATCTGGCTCAGATGCTATTGCCATCCGTACTACCCGTTTCGGTTTTGTGCTGGGTGCAGGTATTATGCCGAAAATGCAGAGCACCGTCTATTCCGGCTTTAGTTCAACGACTGCGGTGGTCGATAATAAAAGCACTACGACTTTCACTCCATTTGCCAAGGCGGAATTTTCAGCTTACTGGCTGTTTTGTTTCAGGGTAAAGGCGTTCTATTCCATAGGTGGTGCGCAGCTAATGCAGATTCAATCACTTTCCGCGAATTCCATAACCCCAATTACCTCTACGCTTACTGAAAAGAGCAGCATGGTGGTTTCGCTAACGGTTTTACCATTTTCATTTCTTTGGTATAAAGAGCGCAAAAGCCATGGCTGGTGGGATGACTATGAAACAGAAAGGCCGTGGAGGATAAGGGAATAAATTGTGAAATTCCAGGGGTTAGATTTCAAATGCCGGAATCGGCAGGTGTGCCATACTTTTTTAGTGTGGGAAACCTAAGTACAATAGTTCCATAAAATTTTACAATACGCACATTGTTATGGTAATGGCTCCAACCGTTACCTTTAGCATTATTATTAATAACTGATGATGCAACCTGAAATAAAGACATTGGGAGAACTGAAAAAATCAGGCTACCAACCGAAAGGCGTTAAGAACGAAGTAAGGGAAAATCTTACCAAACTAATTACCCAGAAGCAAAGCCCTTTCCAGAGCATACTGGGTTTTGAAGATACGGTAATACCTGATGTTGAGCGGGCGCTTTTGAGTCGGCACAATATATTGTTCCTGGGTTTAAGGGGGCAGGCCAAAACCCGCATGGCGCGTGAAATGGTGCACTTGCTTGATGAGTGGATACCGTTCGTGGCCGGAAGCGAAATTAATGATGATCCGTTTGCGCCTATATCCCTGTTTTCACGGCAGTTAATAGACGAAAAGGGCGATGATACTCCGATAGGCTGGTTACACCGCAGCGAGCGTTACGGAGAAAAGCTGGCCACGCCAGATGTATCGGTAGCGGACCTTATAGGTGATATTGACCCTATTAAGGCTGCTAATATGCGTTTTAGCTTTGCTGACGAAAGGGCACTGCACTATGGCATTATACCCCGCAGTAACAGGGGCATATTTGTAATTAATGAGTTGCCAGATCTGCAGGCGCGCATACAGGTGTCGCTCTTTAATATTCTGCAGGAAGGCGATATACAGATCCGTGGTTTTAAACTACGTATGCCGCTCGATATCCTGTTTATATTTACTGCCAATCCTGAAGATTATACCAACAGGGGTAGTATTGTAACCCCGTTGAAAGATCGTATTGAGAGCCAGATCATTACCCACTATCCTAAAACCGTAGAGCTTTCCCGCGCTATTACAGAACAGGAAGCCAATATTTTACCGGAGCAACTGAAAACCGTAGAGGTGCCGGAACTCTGCCAGATGATGGTGGAAGAAGTGGCGATGGAAGCCCGAAAGAGCGAATTTGTAGATCAGAAAAGCGGTGTATCGGCAAGGCTTACCATTTCAGCTTACGAAAACCTGGTGAGTACAGCCGAAAGGCGTGCTTTACGCCATGGCGGTGGTAAAACAACCGTGCGCATTGCTGATTTTTTAGGTATAATACCTTCCATAACTGGCAAAATAGAACTTGTATATGAAGGAGAGCAGGAAGGCCCGCTGAATGTTGCTTATCGCCTTATGGGTTTAGCTATCAGGACTACCTTCTGCAAATACTTCCCTGATCCGCAGTCTTTTAAGAAAGGACCGAAAGACGCTAAGAAGTCAAAACCAAATCCATACATGTCGATTATCGACTGGTTTGGCAAGGGCAATGACCTTATATTATTGCAAGACGATAGCGATGCCGATTACCGCAACAACCTTTATAAAGTTGATGGGCTTTACGCTGCGGTAAAACAATTCTATCCGCAAATTGATGAAGACCAGGCTGGCCTGCTTATGGAATTTGTGCTCCATGGCCTTTCCGAATTCTCACTGATCAGTAAAAAAGGCATTGAGAAGGGTGGCTATAACTTTACCGATATGCTGGGCAGTATGCTGAATATGAGCTTGGGAGATGATGATGATGACGAAGATTTTGGGTAGCAACTTACTTTAAATGCCTTAAAAGCGGTCTTAATATCGGTTTTTTATGATAAAAGGCGCTTCAAATCCACCATTTTTGGCGTGTTTGTTTCTATTTTTGACTTAATTGTTTAGATTTGAAGTTTAATTCTAACTTACTTCATAATATGAAGGTATTATTACTCACAGCCGCGGCTGTAATAGCTTTTACCGGTAGCATATTTGCCCAAAGGCAAGCCATATGGGAAAACTTCCCTCCGGACCTCCGTTGGGATGGTGGTATTAACTATGGTGCAAGCGGCATTACACGCCCACAGGGCCCGGCAAATGATTATACCGGAGCTCGTACTAACGTAGTACCTGAACTTTCGGCTAAGGTTGTTTATGCTGTTGATGAGCACTGGAATATAGCTGCAGAGTTGGGCATGCGCACCTGGGAATCATACGGTACCTGGAGCAACCCTTACACGATGGGCACTACTTTAAACAAAACAGAAGTAAAGTTCCAGATAGGCAAACCTGCGCTCACGGAATCTTTCCAGTTGAATTATGTTATTCCGTTTTACAGTAAATGGAAAACCTACAATAAGGCTAATCTATACTTTGGTGTAAATCTTGGTTTGGTTACCACTATAAGCGATGGCTCAGTTGGTTACAGCAAGTACAATGCGGCTCCTGATTCTTCTTACAGGTATGTATCAAATTATAATTACGGCTCGGGTATTGGTTATAGTTTTGGCCTGCAGGCTGGCTATAGCTATTATTTTATGCGCCGCTGGGGTTTGAATGTTGAAATCGGTGCGCGCTTCGTAGAGGTAGGTACTGACAAAACAAATGGCATTTATGACGACCATGGCACGCACCGCTACCACATGCTGTTTTTACCAGAAACAGTAGGTATCAGGTACAGGTTCCATTAAGATATTGACGAACTGTGAAAGTGCTGTTAATTGGGTACTGCCAAAACAATACGGGCACAGTTTTTGAAGTTATGTAGTTGAGTATTTCCCGAATAGTGTGTGTGTAGTGGGAATTTAAGGTACGGGAATACCAACAAAATTAAATTTCCACGAAGGGTGCCTTTTCAGGCACCTTTTTTTGTGCCTATAGGTGTCCCACACTTCTAAAGTGTGGGACACCTACCTAAAATATGAAAATCGACTGATGAAATTCTCTTCCTGGGACGACGTTATGAAACGAATAGCCTTGGGGAAATAATGGTTTATCATAGGTTTTCTCAAAAACGGTTGGTTTCAAAAATTAATCCTATAATCTTGAAATCCTAAAAATCTTAGTTCCCACACCACACCCACACAAAAATTAGGTATTTATACCTATTCATTCATATTGCAGCTTTTTGTAAATTTACAGTTCAAGGAAAGCTATGAAAAGGTGCCTGCTGTTATTGGTTTTGTGTTTTGTGCTGCTGCCGTTTGTTGGGAGTGGGCAGATAATAACCAATTTTGCCGGTGGCGGCTCTTTTTTAGGGGATGGTGGGTTTGCAACTAACGCAGCCGTACCTCAACCTGCTGGAGGTGTCTTTGATAAATACGGTAATTATTATTTTTTACATTCGCTTAGCAGCCCACGTGTGCGGATGATAGATACGAATGGTGTGATTCATACTGTTGCAGGCAATGGAAGTGTCGGTTTTAGCGGTGATGGCGGCCCTGCGACTGCAGCAACTTTAAATCCACAGGGAATTGGAATTGATACAATTGGAAATATTTACATTGCTGATTTTTATAATTATCGTATCCGAAAAGTTAATGCCGTAACTCATATCATTACGACTATTGCCGGTATTGGAACAGCAGGGTGTACGGGTAGCGGCGGACCCGCAACAGCAGCAAAAGTCATGCCGGGCGGCCTTTGTGTAGATAGGATAGGTAATATTTACGTTGTTGATAGCGGCGGCGGAAAAGTTCGGAAAATAGACACTTCAGGTATTATTACAAGTATCGCTGGTAATGGAACTTATGGTTTTAGTGGCGATGGCGGCCCCGCTACGGCGGCGGCTCTTGCCATTAACAATAGCATTTGCATTGATACTTTTGGAAATGTATTCCTTGCTGCGGATAAAAGAATCAGAAAAATAAATACCAATACCGGCCTCATTACCACTATTGCAGGGAATGGTAACTGGTATTATATTGGGGACGGTATGCATGCCGATTCTGCTCAATTTGAAGCTTATGCTATTGGTATTGATAAAATAGATAATATATATATAGCGGACTATTCGAATGATAGAGTTTATCAAGTTGATACTTCAAGAGTTTTTCATTTGATAGCAGGTAATGGAAGTACGACATATTCGGGTGACGGTGGACCTGCAACTGCTGCGTCTTTGTATAACCCGGAAGGGGTTACAGCCGATGCCTGTGGCAATGTGTATATAGCTGATGAATCAAACAATCATATCCGCAGAGTATGGCTTTCGGGTGTTGCCGCTACTACAGCGGTGACTGTTGCAATAACGGCATCGGCTGATACAACATGCGTCGGTTCTGCAATTACATACACCGCTACAATAGCGGGTGGCGGCTCTGTTAATACTTATTACTGGTATGTAAATGATACATTGGTGAGTGTTGGGGCAAGCAATGTGTTTACAGATACCCTGGCCGCAAGCGATTCAGTATACTGCATGCTTAATTCCCACAATCACTGCGCTATGCCAGCAATGGCAAGGAGCAATACTATTCATTCCGTTGTATTACCGCGGGTAACACCATCAATTACAATTGCTCCAAACCCCAATGACACTGTATGCGGTGTCAATGCAGTATTATTTACAGCCACTATTGCTAATGGCGGTTCTTCACCTGCTTATCAATGGTATCTAAATGGCAGCGTTGCAGGTGCCGGAGGTAGTACTTATTCTTACGCCCCTGCAAATGGTGATTCTGTACGTTGTGTGCTAACCAGCAATGCTTTCTGTGCGTTGCCTGCAATAGTAAGCAGCAATACCTTAAATATGGTGGTTGCACCACTTGTGCACCCTACAGTTACTTTGTCAGGCAGTACAGTTGTTCCTGTAGGAAGTTCTGTAACTGTAAGTGCGGCTGTTACAGGAGGGGGAAGCAGCTATTCCTTACGCTGGCTGAACCATGGTTTTGCGTTTGCGACCACCTCTGTACGCTCTGTAACATATGCCAAAACTGTAGGAACAGATACCATTACAGCGAGGGTGCTTTCCAATGACCTTTGCATAGACAGCGCGGTTTTGGGGTTACATATTGTTTGGGATCATGATGTTTCAGTTGGCAGTTTGCAATCGGCAATTGGCAGTCTACGCATTTATCCAAATCCGGTTAATTCGGTTTTATATGTGGAGTGTGAAACGGCAATGCAATCGGTTGTTATCACCAACATACTGGGGCAGGCGGTTATTAAGAGCGAGAGCGGGGAGCGGAGAGCGGTTGTGCCAGTGGGGCAGTTAGCGGCGGGTGTTTATATTCTGGAGGTTGTTGGTGAAGATGGAGGTATTTACAGGGAGAAGATAGTGAGGGAGTAGTGGCTTATTCACCTCTATTATATTTTAAAGTTCAATAAAAAACGATGAAAAAGTGCCTGCTGTTATTGGTTGTGTGTTTTGTGTGGCTGCCGTTTATGGGGAGGGGGCAGATAATAACAACGTATGCAGGTGGCGGAAGCGGAGGAGATGGTGCTCAAGCAACCGCTGCTGCAATTGATGATCCCAATGATATCGTCTTTGACAGATATGGCAACCTTTATTTTACTGAGCAGCT
Source organism: Chitinophagaceae bacterium (assembly GCA_947447265.1). Lineage (GTDB taxonomy): Bacteria > Bacteroidota > Bacteroidia > Chitinophagales > Chitinophagaceae > Flavipsychrobacter. The sequence goes on along the minus strand of CANFKC010000001.1, from coordinate 39,920 downwards.
GGCTCATTGTGTAAGGAAAATTGACAACAGTGGAATTATTTCGACCATTGCCGGAACTGGTACTGCCGGCTTTGGCGGCGACTGGGGACCTGCGACAGCAGCCCAATTAAATCAACCTACGGGTATGGCAATTGACAGCTCAGGTAATTTATTTATTGCAGATGCCGCTAATAATAGGGTACGTAAAATAAATAAATCAACAGGAGTTATTACTACCATAGCAGGCAATTTAAGTGGTATTGGGGGCGGTGCAGGTGGATATGGTGGTGATGGGGGAATGGCAAGTGCATCATTACTAAATCTGCCAACAGATGTTTGCTTTGACTATGTTGGTAATTTATACATTGCTGATGCTGCTAATTATAGGGTTCGGAAAATAAATACATCTGGCATAATCTCGACAATTGCCGGTAATGGAACGTTAGGTTCAAGTGGAAATAATGGTCCAGCTACAGTCGGTAAATGCACTCCCGGCACGTTGGATTGCGATGAGCGAGGCAATTTGTATATTGGAGAGTATATTTATGCTCTTATCAGGGTAATGGACACATTTGGAAACATACATGCTTTTGCTGGAGATTCCTCTTTTTATATTTATAATGGTGATGAAATACCCGCATCATCAGCTCATATTAATCCTGGTAGTATTACAGTAAAGCACGGCGCATTGTACTTTGGCGATGTGACCAATAATAGGATCAGGATGATAGATAAAAATCGGATTATTCATACTGTTGCCGGTAATGGCATTGATGGCGATGATGGAGATGGAGGACTTGCTACGGCTGCGAAAATAACTCATCCACATTGCGTTATGTTTGATAGTTGCGATAATTTATATTTTAGTCAGGTTGATTCGCCTAAAATCAGGAAGGTCACTTACCCTTATTGTGGTTATCTAGATGTTCCTGGTGTAAACTCACCAACAAAAGCGATAATTTATCCGAACCCGGTTAATTCGGTTTTATATGTGGAGTGTGAAACGGTAATGCATTCAGTTGCTATCATCAACATACTGGGCCAGGCGGTTATTAAGAGCGAGGGCGGGGAGCGGTTGTGCCTTTGGGGCAGTTAGCTGCGGGTGTTTATATTCTGGAGGTTGTTGGTGAAGATGGGGGGATTTACATGGAGAAGATAGTGAGGGAGTAGGCCCCATCACTCTTTTTTTAAATTTCAATGAAAGCTATGAAAAAGTGCCTGTTGTTATTGGTGTTGTGTTTTGTGCTGCTGCCGTTTGTGGGGAATGGGCAGATAATAACAACGTATGCAGGTATAGGAGTTGGTGGTGACTCGGGAGATGGCGGACCTGCAACACTCGCCAAAATTGTTGGTAACGGTTGGGGAGTATTTGACCATCTAGGTAATTACTATTTTACATCAGGCAATTGGGTAAACAAAGTAAGGAAAATTATTCCAACTGGTGTTATCAGTACTTTTGCAGGGGATACCGTTGCATCTTCTAGCGGAGACGGTGGGCAAGCAACTGCCGCTACTTTGAATAACCCCGAGGGTATAGCAGTTGATAAAAATAATAATATCTATATCGCAGAACATGCTGGTGCAAGAGTGCGAAAAGTAAACATTGCTACTGGCATCATTTCTACAATTGCAGGTAATGGAATTGCCGGTTATTCTGGCGATGGCGGACCAGCAACCAATGCATCGTTAAATGGGCCATATAGCTTGTGTTTTGATCCGTATGGAAATCTTTATATAGCGGATGTCATTAATGGTAATATCAGGAAAATCGATACTAATAATGTAATTTCAACATATGCTGGACTTTACGGGTCATCGTCAGGCTATAGTGGAGATGGCGGGCCTGCAACGTTGGCTGGGTTGGCGGTATTAAATGGTATATGTTCGGATTCAAAAGGTAATATATATATAGCCCACTATTCAAACATCAGAAAGATAGATTACGTAACACACATTATATCGAGATTTGCGGGAAACTCTATTTCAGGATTTAGTGGGGATGGTCAGGTTTGTGATTCTGCATCTATGAATACGCCTACAATGGTTGCAGTAGATGCTTGTGATAATTTGTACATTGTTGATAATGGCAATAATCGCATTCGTAAAGTAGATATATCAACACGTAAAATTATAACTATAGCAGGTAACGGTAATGGTCCATATAATGGCGATGGGGGGCTAGCTGATACATCATCTATATATTTACCTTCAGGAGTTGCAGTTGATACATTGGGGAATATTATTATTAACGATCTTGTAAATAACAGAATTCGTAAAGTAACACAAGCAAAGTGTGATAATTCTACACATCTTGGTATTGAAGGGGTAAAGTCATTAGGTGTTACCGTTTACCCCAACCCTGTTAATTCGGTTTTATATGTGGAGTGTGAAACGGTAATGCAATCGGTTGTTATAACCAATGTACTGGGGCAGGCGGTTTTGAAGGGCGAGAGCGGGGAGCTGAGAGCGGTTGTGCCGGTGGGGCAGTTAGCGGCGGGTGTTTATATTCTGGAGGTTGTTGGTGACGGTGGGGGTATTTACAGGGAGAAGATAGTGAGGGAGTAGGTCCCATCACCCCTGATTTTTTCGTTCCGAAAAAAATCTGTCCCCTCTTTGGCAAGAGGGGAGTTGTTGCTAAGCGCACTCTTGTAGTTATACTGGAAAAATATTTGGTGGCGCAAATATTTGAACACGTCGGGTGGGAACTCCCCTCTTGCCAAAGAGGGGACGGTTTTTCGCTCGCGAAAAAACCAGGGGTGATGGGGCGTTACAAACCCACATACGTGCCTACCGCATACTCTTTTCTCCTTTTGCGGAGTAAAATCACCATATTCACCGCAAAATATGCGGTGAATAAGTCGTATATTCGCCGCATAACCTGCGGATAATGAATAAATATATTTATCAAAATAAAGATTGGCCACGGTTTTACTGGGATAACGAACGTGTCATTTCGTTGCTGGCAACAGTTCGCAACAAGCAAGGCAGGTTGCTGGGTAATATGGAAGCATTGGGTTTTCAGCTTCGTTCGGAGGCCTTGTTACATTCGCTTACCGTTAATATTATAAAAACCAGCGAAATTGAGGGAGATATACTACATCCCGACCAGGTGCGTTCATCCATAGCGCGAAGGCTGGGTATTGACATTGCCGGACTTGTGCCCGCCGAGAGGCATGTGGATGGGGTTGTGGAAATGATGCTGGATGCTACCCAGAAATTTAATGAACCTATAACCGATGATAGATTGTTTGGCTGGCATGCAGCACTTTTCCCGACAGGGCGCAGTGGCATGCATAAAATAACTACTGGCAACTGGCGCGATGGCAGTAAAGGGCCTATGCAGGTTGTATCAGGTATTTTTGGCAAAGAAAAAATACACTTTGAAGCCCCGGATGCAGCCTTACTTCCGTCAGCAATGCAGCAATTTATTGAATGGATGAATACAACAACCAGCCTTGACCCTGTTATTAAAGCAGCTGTAGCGCATTTATGGTTTATTACTTTGCATCCTTTTGAAGATGGAAACGGCAGGATTGCGCGTACAATAGCTGATCTGCAACTTGCACGCGCCGATGGCAGCTCACAGCGCTTTTACAGCATGTCAGCACAAATTCAACTGGAGCGTAAAGACTATTACGATATGTTGGAAAGCACCCAAAAAGGGGATATGGATATCACATCTTGGTTGCACTGGTTTTTAAGTTGCCTGGATAGGTCGCTTACCTTAACTGAGCAGCTTCTTAATAAGGTATTAAGAAAAGCAAGGTTCAGGGAAAAATTCGAAGGACAGCCACTGAACCAACGACAGAATTTGATGTTGAACAAACTACTTGACGGATTCGAAGGTAAGCTGACTACATCGAAATGGGCGAAGATGGCTAAATGTTCACAGGACACAGCTCTGCGCGATATTCAGGAATTAATTAACTCAGGAATTCTACTAAAAGAAGATACTGCCGGAAGAAATACCAGTTATGCATTATCTGGCCAGGTATAGCACAACATTGGTTCCTAATACTTGTAAACAATTTTAATTCTTTCCCTTTTTGCAAATCCGCTACATCCCGTTAACTTTGGGGAGTTTTTATATATAGCATGTTCGCTTAGTGAACCCGGATAATTCGTTTCTAAATCAGGCCTTAAATTAAAGCAATTATATGAATTTATTTTTCGTTCAGAATGAAGAATTTACTCGCCGCCACATAGGCCCGGGTGAACAAGAGACAAAAGAAATGCTGAGCACTATAGGTGTTGAGAGCATGGAAGAACTGATAGGCCGCACTGTCCCGGCTGCCATCCGTATGAATCATAAATTGAACATACCGGAAGCGCAGAGCGAAGCTGAATACCTGGCGAAGCTAAGTGCAATGTCTTTGAATAATAAAGTTTGTAAGAATTATATAGGGCAAGGATATTATAATACACATACGCCAAGCGTAATATTGCGTAACATTTTTGAAAACCCGGGATGGTACACGCAATACACGCCGTACCAGGCTGAAATAAGCCAGGGCCGCCTGGAAAGCCTGCTTAATTACCAGACTATGGTTTGTGACCTGACTGGTATGACACTGGCTAACGCATCTTTACTGGATGAAGGTACTGCTGCAGCTGAGGCGATGGCCATGTTCTTCCACACCCTGAACAAGGATGATAAGAACCCAACCCGCCCTAAATTCTTCGTTGATCATAATGTTTTCCCGCAGACGCTTGATGTAGTTATTACCCGCGCTACGCCATTGGGCATAGATGTAGTTGTTGGCGATTATAAAATTGCCGACCTTGACACTACTTACTTTGGCGCATTGGTTCAATACCCTTGCGGCAACGGTAGCGTAGATGATTACCGCGGCTTTATTGCTACTATGCATGAGGCAGGTGGTTACGTGGCGATGGCTACTGACCTGCTGGCACTTACTTTGTTAACCCCTCCGGGAGAGTTGGGTGCTGATGTGGCTTTAGGCTGCGCACAACGCTTTGGTGTTCCATTGGGCTTTGGCGGACCTCACGCTGCATTCTTTGCTACAAAAGACGATTTCAAGCGCCAGATTCCAGGCCGTATTATTGGTGTAAGCGTTGACGCACAGGGCAACCGTGCATTGCGTATGGCGCTGCAAACCCGCGAGCAGCACATTAAAAGGGAAAAAGCAACTTCTAACATATGTACAGCTCAGGCATTGCTGGCTAACATGGCTGCAATGTATGCCGTTTACCATGGTCCGGATGGGTTGAAAAACATAGCTAAGCGTGTTGCTTTGCTTACACAGGCACTAGGCGAAACGTTGGCTGCCGCAGGCATTAAGCTGCACAGCAAACATTATTTCGATACAATTACAGTTACGGTGGCTGACGCTGCTGCTATTCGCAAAAATGCTGAAGAAAAAGGCATTAATTTCCGTTATTCAGCTGATAATGTTATCGGTATTTCGCTTGACGAAACGACCACTCCGCAGGATGTACTGGAAATACTCCACATTTTTGCTGTAGGCGATGAGCCGGTATCACTAAGCCTTGCTGAAGATACTATACTGGAGCACATACCTACATCGCTTACCCGCACCAGCGAGTTTTTAACTAACCAGGTATTTAACAGCCACCACAGCGAAACGCAGATGATGCGTTACATAAAAATGCTGGAAAACAAGGATCTCAGCCTTAACACCAGTATGATTTCTTTAGGCTCTTGCACCATGAAGCTGAATGCAGCATCAGAAATGATGCCGCTGAGCCAGCCTAACTGGAGCAAAATGCATCCGTTCCAGCCTGCATCGCAAACAGGTGGTTACCACCAGATGGCTAAAGAACTTTCTGATTATTTGTGCGAAATAACTGCGTTCGACGCATGCAGCCTGCAACCTAACAGTGGTGCACAGGGCGAATATGCCGGCCTGCTGGCAATACGTGGCTACCACGTGAGCCGCGGCGATGCGCATCGCGATGTTATCCTCATACCTATTTCTGCTCACGGTACTAACCCGGCTTCTGCTGTAATGGTTGGCTACAAAGTGGTGGTAGTTAAGGCGCTTGAAAATGGTTATATTGATGTTGAAGACCTTAAGGTTAAAGCCGCTCAATACGCTGCTAACCTTGCAGGCATCATGATCACCTACCCAAGTACCTACGGTGTGTATGAAGAAACTGTAAAAGACATTACTGAAATAGTGCACAGCCATGGCGGACAGGTGTATATGGATGGTGCTAACATGAATGCACAGGTAGGTTTAACAGCTCCGGGCCTTATAGGCGCTGACGTTTGCCACCTTAACCTGCACAAGACCTTCGCTATACCTCACGGTGGTGGTGGCCCTGGCATGGGACCTATATGTGTGCGTAAGCATCTGGCTCCATTCCTGCCAGGCCACGTAGAACTGGATGGCAAACCGGGCGCTCATCACGCAGTTTCTGCGGCACCTTATGGCTCTGCAAGCATCCTGTTGATCTCTTATGCTTATATCCGTATGCTGGGCGCTACAGGTGTTCGTAAGGCTACTGAATTTGCAATACTGAACGCTAATTACATGCGTGCCCGTTTACAGAACGATTTCGACATTCTGTACACCGGTACCGGCGGTACCTGTGCGCATGAGTTTATTGTTGACCTTCGCCCATTCAAAAAGAGCGCTGAGATAGAAGCAGTAGATGTTGCAAAACGCCTGATAGATTATGGCTTCCATGCACCAACAATGAGCTTCCCTGTTGCCGGCACTATTATGATAGAGCCAACAGAAAGCGAAGACAAAGCTGAGTTGGACCGCTTCTGCGACGCATTGCTGGGCATCCGCCAAGAAATACGTGATATAGAAGAAGGCCGCGCTGATAAAGCCGACAATGCGCTTAAAAATGCGCCACATACACAGTTTGTTATTACTGCTGATGAGTGGAACCATAAATACAGCCGCCAGTCAGCTGCATTCCCATTATCTTATGTTAAGAACAACAAATTCTGGCCAAGCGTTGCTCGTGTTAATGACACTTATGGCGACCGTAACCTGGTTTGTACCTGCGAGCCTACCGAGGCTTATGCAGAAGCTTAATTGAAAATCAAAACTGAAAAATGAAAAATCAAAAACCCGCCTGATGGTGGGTTTTTGATTTTAAGGTGGGTAGGTCGTTAAAAGAGCGGCAGACGAGGAGTCAGCTATAGTGCATTGCTGTTGTGCTGAATATTTTAACCACGTTAGTTGTACCGGGAACTTTTACTATCGGTGCGTGAATCTTGATGGCTCAATTGTATTGCGCACCTGAATGCAGATAGCGTACAAAAAATTACCTTTACTTTAAACCACCGGCTTTTATGGACATAGAAATTGCGAGGTATATCATCACGTGGTATTCTTCTCTTCTTACTTTAGAGGAAGCTGCAGCGCTGAAACACAAGGATTCAATCTTCAAACTATTGACTGCGGCCGATATGGAATCTACTGAAGCATACGAAGCCAGAAAACAATTACTTCAGAAGCAGGGATGGGTATCGGGTAATCCGAAAGTTCTAAGTATGGTAGAGAAAGAAAACGACCGGATGATTATTGAAATGGCAACAGATGTCCTTGCCCGTTCTGGCGACAAAGTCTATTTTAATCGTTGCCCAAAGTGTGGCAGCCTTGCCCGAACGCCCAAAGCAAAACAATGCAGGGCATGTTTCCATAGCTGGCATAGCAGCTGATGCACCTCTGGAGGCTCCCGCTGGTCGAAGCGTCCCGCTTCGTCCTGAAAACAAGCAAGCGTCCCGCTTGCGAGCAGATCAAAGTACCTGATAAAATAGCCGTTCTATCACCCCGTGTTTGGCACCAATATAATCGCGACACCTACCTTGTTGGGGTTCAGTAACAAATCCTGCTCTTACCGCATTGTATATAGCACAGCCACTGCCACAACATTTTTCCATTGGCTATTTAACTGGATGTTTATTCTTTTGAACTTAGGGCGTACTCGCAAGCGGGACGCTTGCCCGTTTTAGGTCGAAGCGGGACGCTTAGACCAGTGCGGTCACATAGCTGTTATTGCAATAAATATTATGTAAAAGCCTGAAATGCACCCCTAATTCTGCATGCATACCCTTAGTAATTGCCATTGCTTAAATTGGTATATTTACCGCACCATAATAACCACTGTAAATAACACAGCGACAGACAAGCAGCAGCTACACATGAAGAAAAAAATTTTCAATTTTTTTAGTTTAGTCAAACAATCAGGCCACGAATTTTCGGAAGATAATGGTACTAAATTGAGCGCTTCGCTGGCCTATTTTACTATATTTTCTATCGGGCCTCTTTTGTTGGTCATTATAACGTTGCTGGGTAAATTTTACAAAAAGGAAGCAGTGACCGCCGAAGTGTTTAACCAGGCGAGTGAGCTCGTAGGCAAAAGCGGTGCAGCACAATTGAAAAGCATGCTGGATAACCTGACCTTGCAACATAACTCCACCTTATTCAGCATTATTGGCGGCCTCATACTTATGTTTGGCGCTACAGGTATTTTCAGCGAGATACAAAGCAGCATCAATTATATCTGGTCAATAAAGGCTAAGCCAAAGAAGGGCTGGGTAAAGTATATTACCGACCGTCTTCTTTCTTTTTCATTAGTAGTGGGTAGTGGCTTTTTGTTATTAGTAACGCTGTTTATTAACCTTATTATGGATCTGCTGAACGACCGGGTAGCGCACTTCCTGGGTGATGCAGATACGGTGCTGTTACAGGTGGTGAATGTGGGTATGCTTTACACTGTGGTCACCTTTTTGTTTGCCGTTATCTATAAGGTGCTGCCAGATGCCAAAATATATTGGAAAGATGCCTTGATAGGTTCGGCATTTACAGGTGTATTATTCCTGATTGGTAAATTTCTCATCAGCTATTACCTGGCCAGCTCTCAGTCTATCAGTACTTATGGCGCGGCATCATCGCTTATTATTTTGCTCTCTTGGGTATATTATTCCTCCATTATATTGTATTTCGGTGCCGAATTCACCAAGGTTTACGCTATAAGGTATGGTAAGGGTATTACCATATTTGATACCGCGGTTTATATCATAAAGCATGAAACCAAGGAATTGCCTAAAATAAAACACCCGCATTTATAGCAGCGTAGTCTATAACTACATTTCATTGTTATAATGTTCTTAAAAATGAACAATGAAAGCTATTTCTGTTTATTTTTACAGTTATCATGAAAAGGAGCGTAGTTATATTGCCCTCAACTGACCGTATTTTACAGAATTTGGGTGAAAATATTAAGTTAGCCAGGCTAAGGCGCAAACTAAGTGGAGAACAGGTTGCAGAGCGTTCTAACATTAGCCGGGCAACTTTATGGCAAATTGAAAAAGGTTCGCCTGCTGTAGCGATGGGGATGTATTGCCAGGTACTATTTGTGCTTGGGCTGGATAAAGACCTGACAAAGGTAGCCTCTGACGACCAGCTGGGCAGGAAATTACAGGATGCAGAACTTTTAGTAAGTGCACGAGCCCCTAAAAGAAAGCAGGCTGATGAGTAGCGCAAAAGAAATATGGGTGTATGCTCATTGGGAGAAATTCGAAACTCCATTACTTATGGGGGTACTTAACGTGATACCTTCCCGTGGCAAGGAAGTGTTTTCATTTGAATATTCAAATGAGTGGCTAAGTAACGATGCTCGATATGTAATTGACCCGGACATGCAGCTATATGCAGGACGTTATTTTCCACGCGATGACAAGCCGAATTTTGGTGTTTTCCTGGATTCCAGTCCGGATAGATGGGGCAGGGTGTTAATGGATAGGAGAGAGTCGGTACTGGCGAAACAACAAGACCGGAAGCGAAGCATTTTGTTAGAGTCGGATTATCTGCTTGGCGTTTACGATGGGCACCGAATGGGTGGTTTGCGATTTAAACTGGGCGAGGCTGGTGCATTCCTGAATGATGACAGGAATATGGCTGCGCCACCCTGGACCTCACTTCGCGAGCTGGAATACGCCAGTATCAAAATAGAGGAAGACAATACTGAAGATCCTGATTATCTGAAATGGATAAGTCTTCTGATAGCGCCTGGATCGTCTCTGGGTGGCGCAAGACCTAAAGCAAGTGTATTAGATGCCAATAGTCATTTGTGGATAGCAAAGTTCCCTAGTATAAACGACATAAAAAATGTCGGAGCCTGGGAGATGGTTGCCAACATTCTGGCAAAAGATGCGGGTTTGAATACAGCGGAAGGGGACATACGGAAGTTCAGCAATAAGTATCATACCTTTCTTACCAAACGATTCGACAGGTCTGACAATGGACAGCGAATTCACTTTGCATCAGCCATGACAATGCTTGGCCATTTGGATGGTGCCAGCGGAGATACGGGTGCCAGCTACCTTGAGTTGGTCGAATTTCTCACACGATATGGAGCCAATGTGAATGCTGACCTGGAAGAGTTGTGGAGAAGAATTGTCTTTTCAATCTGTATTAAAAATACAGATGATCATTTACGTAATCATGGTTTTCTGCTTACGGATAAAGGCTGGAAATTGTCCCCGGCATACGATATAAACCCTAATGAATATGGTGCAGGTTTAGGGCTCAATATATCGGAAACGGATAATTCGCTTGACGTAGATTTAGCGCTGAGTGTAGCTGAATATTTCCGGGTTAGTAAGGGCAGGGCAAAGCAAATTCTGGAAATGGTAAAGGCATCAACAAGTCGCTGGCTTATTGTTGCAAAAGAAATCGGCATTCCGAAATCAGAGCAAGACAGGATGTCGCAGGCCTTTGAGTAGTTCAATTTTTTCAACTACTAATTGCCGAATACAAACGACCCTCCTATTCCGCGTCGCCTTTATTAGGTACGGTACGGAAAACAACATCCCATAGCACAGAACTTACCCCAAAGCCTTTGTCGGGGTACTTGTAATGGTGCAGATGATGGTTGCGCCACAATGCCTTCAGGAATTTAGGTGGCGCAAATGCATGTATGGCATAGTGCATTGACCCATATACGATATAGCCCAACAGAAAACCCGGAAAAAATGCCAGCGCATTAGCAGCCAGTATAGCATGCATGGAATAGTAGATGCTAACGGCCAGAATTACACTTGGTACGGCTGGCATAAATAGCCGGTCTTTGTCGCGGGGATATTCGTGGTGCACACCATGCATGGTATATACAAACCGTTTGGAGCGGCTGCCATGAGCGATAAGGTGAAAAACGTAACGGTGAATAATGTATTCGAAAAGGCTCCAGAATAGCAGGCCGGAAATAAAGAGCAATGTTTCTTTTGCTAGTGAAATATGCTCGCGGGTTGCACCGGTATACAGCATATAAAAGACGACCGGGAAATACATGATGTAGACTATAACCGGATGAGTTTTAGTCATCATTTCTAAAAAGTCGCTGCGAAACAAGCGGCCCTGCCCCTTATTTTTAATTTTGGTTAGTTCCATAAAATACGGGGTTTTAGAAATGCCTCATATTCTTCCAGTTAAGCAATGGCATAGTAATATCACTCATGGGAATGATAATTAAAAATAACCAAAATTTCTTTTTATGGCTCTTAACGAAATCTTAAAACAGGCTGCTTAATCGTTCATTTTTATCACATCTTCTTCATCTTCGCCCATCAGGAAGGCGACTGCATTATTCTTCTTTTCTATTACTTTATCCATCCACAACAGTAGTGCGGGCAGCAAAGTAAGATTGGTTACCATAGCCAGCAACAGGGTAATGGAAGTAAGATAGCCGAGTGACTTGGTGCCATCGAACTGGGAAAGTGCGAATACACCAAAACCTGCAACCAATATCAGCGAAGTATAAATAATACTGAGGCCGGTATCTTTTATGGTACGTTGCACGGTGTCGGCAATACTATCATCGTGCTGCGCAAGTTCCTGTTTAAAATTAACGAGGAACCTGATCGTAACGTCAATGGTAATACCAAGGGCCACACTGAAAACCAATACCGTAGATGGTTTTATCCTGATGCCGCACCATCCCATAAGGCCGGCTGTAATCAGCAACGGAACAATATTTACAATAATTGAGATCACCACTATTCTCCACGAACGGAAAACAGCCATCATGCAACCGAAAATGATCAGGAACGAAAGTATAAGACTATCGCGAAGGCTGTTTACGATAAACTTGCTGCCTTCCAGAAAGGTAACGCTTGTTCCGGTATAGGTAACGTCATATTTGTCAGGGCTGAAAAGGCTGTCGGCTTTTGGCTTCAGCTTACTGAGTAAGGCGGGCAGTTTGTGCGAACCAATGTCAGCCATATTAACGCTGATACGGGCTTTCTGCTTGTCTTTGTCAATGAACGAATACAACAGTTTATTGAACATGCTGTTACTGTCACCGCTGCCCTTATTGGTGCGCAGATAGGGCAGTACAAATGCAGCCTGTATCATATCGCCGGGTATCTGGTAATTGGCCGTATCGCCGCCAAAGTAAGCCTGATTGGCAAACTTGATACCTTCAGTAATGGCAAGCGGGTGGCCTATTTCCGGGTAGCTTTCCAGGTAGGCGCAGAACTCGTTCATTTTCGTAAGCAGATCTAACGTAATAACGCCGTTCTTCTTACGGGTATCAATTACAATTTCAAGGGGCATTACACCCTTAAAGTTGCTTTCGAAAAATTTAAGGTCAAGATATACTTTATCTGATTTCGGGAGGTCATCCACAATATGAGCATCGTTTTTCAACCTCAACATACCCCAAACTGACATACCGCAAACCACAAGCGTAAAGCCATAAATAGCGCTTCGGTGTCCGAATACCCAGTTGGTAATGCTGGCCAGCAGTTTGTTTATCCAGCCGCTTTCAAGGTATTTGGTATGGTGCACCTTCGGTGGTGGCAAAAAGCTGAAGAAAGCAGGTATGAAAACCAATGAAATAAAGAACAGCCCGAGGATATTAATACCGGCAACAAGGCCAAATTCTTTTAATAGGGTACTTTTTGTAAAAAAGAAAACACCAAAGCCAATACCGGCCGTAAGGTTGGTGAAGAAGGTTACAATACCCATCCTGTCAACCATACGCAGCAGCGACCTCATTTTATTGGGGTTTCTGTTATACTCAAAATGGTACCTGTTGAGCAGGTATACACAATTCGGTATGCCAATTACCACTACTAAAGGAGGAATAAGCGCAGTAAGTAGGGTTATTTTATAACCCAATAACACAATGGTACCGATAGACCAGATAACCCCGATAGCTACAACCAGCATTGATGCTAGTACGGCTGAAAATGACCTGAAGAACAATACCAGGATAATTGCTGTAAGTATGAATGACATAATGAGGAAGAACCTCATTTCAGACTGCACACGCATAGCCATATCAGTACGGATAAGCGGGAGGCCGGAATAGTGCATTTCAATATTGTGTTTGGCGCCGAAGGCGTTGCACAAGCTTACTATCTCATTTACCACAGCACTGCGATCCTTCGAATTGAGAACGTCTTTTTGTATGCGCACGCCCATCAGGTAGGCGTTGGAATCAGGATTATACAGCAGACCTCTGTAAAAGGGAAGGTTCAGGAATGCAGTTCTGATACTATCAACATTAGTGTAGGGTGGGGTGCCGGCAATAGGCTGCACCTTAAGCTTTTGAGAAACAGTGTCTTTAATAAGCGCGGCAGAGCCTGGGATGCTTAAAATATTTTCAACGCCCTTAACTTTTACAAGGTCTTTTACCAGTTGGCCGTAGTCGTTAAAAAACGAAGGGTTAAAAAAGTCTTTCGTTTTTACACCAATTACCATCATGTTGCCGTCTTCGCCAAACTGCTTGCGGAACTTCTGGTACTCAATATATTTCGGATTGTCAGTTGGTACAGCGCTGTTAAAATCGTAGCTCAGCTTTACCTGCATGGCATGGTACCCCATAAATGACGTATCCGCCAGTAATATGATGAGTAATGCAATGCGATATTTTATAATAAACGCGGCTATATTATGCCACATGCTTGCTGGTATTGTTATAGTGAAAAAGAGTGCAAAAGTAAGGAAATAAACAAAGCGCCCGCTCGCAGCGCTTCTCAAATTTATATGATCATTGTCATATTTTGGCTCTTACACATACGTTGCCCTTGCCTGTGAGGCGCTCGCTGCAGCGGATACTAATGAACAACAGCTCCAGTCTATGCCATTTGCCTCCGCTCAACGGACTTGATTATGGCAGCGATAATTAAGAACAAAACCCCAAAAACAACCCAGGTTATCCGTCCGCCATTTCCCAAAACTCTGGTATGCGGATTGTTTTCAAGCGCAATATAAACCATGTCATTATCCTTTAAAGCATACACCGGTATGTCGTATATATATGCTGAATACTTTTTTTTCTTCTTTTTGTCATTCTCAATTCCGCGTGCCGCTGATTCAAATAAAGTCCGTTCAACCATCAGAGTAATGGGCGGCGCGACAATTAAATTGTTGAGATTGGCTGCTGTATCAAGAGATGCATATGCGTCCTCGTTGATCGTAAATACCATTCGGGGATACTCAGCTAATTTTAAAGTTTCGCTGTTCTGTTGCTTTTCAGTGTTGTTGGCGCTGCGGGAAAATTGAAAAGTCCCATATATGGGCATCAATTCCTCTTTTGCAAGCGGTCTTTGGTTCTTGTAAAATAAATAAAAGCCGGCAGCACAAAAGAAGAGACCTGCTACAACGAAAACTGTTACCCAACCCCGATCGATGTAAAAAGTATCATCTATCTTCGACTCATCATTTGCTCTGCCATCGGTTACCGCCGCCCAAACTTCCAGATGGTTTTTGCAGGTATCTCCAGTGAATTCGAGACTGCTGGTTGAAGTGTACAACCGGCATTGTTCGAAGGAGCTCTTGCCGTTTTTTATACGCTCTTTTTTATACGCCAGTATCTCAGATAGCAATACTTTGCGCCTGATTTTCCCAAAGATAGAGACGACCTCTATTCGGTCGCCGTAAACATTAATAGTATTATAATCAACAACCAGGTTTTGAAAACAGGCCAGAGCAGCTCCGCCCATAAAAACAGGAAGCACGGCGTAGCCTATTCCACTGCCATCGTTGCCCAACCATATATCCCATGGCATAAGATTCCAGCCTACCGTTGCAAAAACCATTCCACCCAAAAGGACAAAAATGAAATTGCCCAGGTTCGGCCGGCCTTTCACTATTAGTTGCTCCTGCATGTGTATAGCTAGTTTCTAAGGGAATGATCGGGTCTGCCGGTTTGTAACTACTCTTAGCTTCCCGGTTCACTTATTGACAGGAAAGCCTTGCCGAGGTATTCGACAATATCCCCTGCTATAAGTGCTTCTTCCGAAAGGTCTTTCACTGCCATATCGCCGGCAAGGCCATGCAGGAAAACGCCCAGCATGGCTGCCTCATGTGGCTGATGCCCCTGGGCCAGTAAGCCGGTAATTACACCTGTCAGCACATCGCCGCTACCGGCAGTTGCCATTCCGGGATTACCAGTCGTATTGTACCAGCATTCACCTTCTGATGTTACTACGGCTGTGTTATGGCCCTTCAGCACAATATTTACATTGTAGCGCATGGCTTGTATACGGGCATTATCCAGCTGTATCATGCTATTGGTATTCTCACCGAAAAGGCGGGCAAATTCTTTTGGGTGTGGGGTAAGTATGGACCCCATGGGTAGTTTCGCCAGTATTTCGTGGTGCTGACCTATAATGTTCAGCGCATCGGCATCAATTACCAGCGGTTGTTTACAGCTGTCGATAAATTCAATAAACGCAGCGAGCGGTTTCTCGTCGGTGCTCATACCGGGCCCTATACCTATCGCAGAAAATTTTTCCCAGCCGCTGATTGATTCTATCACATTCTCGCCGCTGGTAATGCACATGGCTTCCGGTACCGCAGCCTGTATTATTTCGTATCCACAGTGCGGTAACAATGCAGTTGCCGTGCCAGCTCCGGCCCTTAGTGCGGCCTTGCTGCACAATACCATGGCCCCTATTTTACCGTAACTGCCCCCTACTAACAAGGCGCTGCCGAAAGTGCCTTTATGGCTGTAAGCAGGTCTTGGCTTGTAAATAGCAACAAGGTTTTCCTTGTCAATAGTGCGGTAATGGCTGTGCGTAGCATTAATGAACGTACTATCCAGCCCAATATCAAGTATATGCACCTTTCCTGTGAAAATATCTGATTCAGGGTGCAAAAAAGTACGTTTATAAAATTGGAAAGTGAGCGTGTCGTCAGCCTTAAGTACCGGCGATTCTTTATCAGGAATGGTGTCAGCCGATAGCCCGCTTGGCATATCAATAGCCACCTTCCGGTTAGGCATTTTGTTGATACTGGTTATAAACGCGCCTATCCAGCCACTCGCCGGCCTGCTTAACCCTGTGCCGAGTATAGCGTCAATAATTACAATGTGCGGAGGAAGGTCTGATATGAAAGTCTCTGGTTCCACGATGGTTACCAGGTTTTCATCCAGTAGTTTAAGCCGTTGTAAATTAGTATTACAATCGTCTGATAGCTCTTTGCCAAAACGAAGCAGGAAAGCTTTTACGCCAAACAGCCGTTGCCTGAGCAGGCGCGCAATAACGAGGCCATCGCCCCCATTATTGCCTGTTCCGCACAGTACCACGAACAAAGTATCTTTAGGGAAAGTGTTTCGCAACCAGTCAACACACTTACCTGCAGCCCGTTCCATAAGGTCAGTGGAATGGATGGCTGATGCTTGTATAGTATATGCGTCACAGGCATGTAGCTGTGCGGCGTTAAAGATTTTCATGCTACTAAAATACGTTTATTGCAGCCGCGACAGGTATTAAATAATATTGAATGTTAGTTGGTTGTTTATTAAGCGGTCGCGAGCCTTTAGTCTTTAGTCGTAAGTAGAAAGCTGTGAGTAGAGAGTCGTAAGTTGTAAGACATGGGTCCGTTCTTTAGCGTTTTAGTCTTTCTTTACTGTAAGTCCTCTTCTATTTTTCGCATCAGAGATATTTCAGTAACTTTACAGATAACTCTTTATTATGACTATAGAAGCAGTTAGGGCTCAGTTGCATGAATACATTGAGCATGCTGAGAAAAGTAAAGTAATGGCGATTTATACGTTGGTACAACAAGAGGTTGTTACTGATGATGTTGTATACGATGAAGAGACGTTAAATATGTTGGAGACAAGGTTTGACGATATGGTTAGCGGTAAGGATAAAACCGTTACGTTGGAGCAAACAATCGATAATCTCAGGCAGTATCGTAAGCAATATGGTCTATGATTTGGTTATCAGTATTCGTGCTGAACAAGATACAAAACATGCAATTTATTATTATGACCAGGTCAATCCGAAATTAGGGGAACGCTTTTTCATAGAATTGCTGGAAGCTTACCAAAAAATTTCAGAAACTCCTCAATACTATTCCTTCATTTCTACCAACAGGAAAACTAAAATAAGAGATATAAAACTGCCGTCATTTCCCTATGTCGTGATTTTTAGAGTAGTAAAAAGCGCTGTTTACGTTATTGCAGTGAAAAACACTTATTTGAAGCCCTTTATCTCATAGTGTGCCTGGTATATATCCTGATGGTATTCTATTTCGACTCCCCCCTTACGACTTATGACTTACGACTTATGACTTTGATTTTTGCATCACGAATATATTTAGTAGCTTTATGCTTTAAAATAGCAAATTTATTTTAGTATATGAAGCGATTACTACTACCCTTACTGGTTATTATACTCTTTTTTGAAGCTTGTACCAAAACTACTACTGTGCCTCCGGGTCCTGATGGTATGTTGCGTACTGGCAAGTGGAAAATATCAACCAGCATGGTTACTTTGAGGATGCCTAACGGTAAGCCGGTAACTGTTGACTATGGTGGTTTCAGGAAGGCATGCATTAAGGATAACTACCTGAAATTCGATTCATTGAACCGCGGCGCTGTGCACAACAACGGTGTTTCCTGCTCGGCGGCTGATGCTGATTCTGTAGGTTTTATCTGGGCAGTAAAAAGCAACGGTACCAAAATTGATTTGTTAGGTTGTTATGGCCTCATAGACTCTGTTGCGATGTCAGTTATTACCGACGCTACAACCAGTACGGGTTATAACATTATGTATGATACCGCAGTATCTTATTTGCATAATATTTACAATGGTGGCCTAACTAACCTTACCCAGAGCTCATTTATACTGGAATATGATTTGCCGGCGCATTATCCTGATACTACAGCTGCAAAGGGTGGAAGCCCTACTGCGCCTGTAATATTGAATGATACGTTCCATTTCCATATTACGTACACGAACTTTTAATATAAAAAATTAATGCAGGAAGCCACCGACCCTGTGCCGGTGGTTTTTTCATAAACACTTCATTCGTACCTTAGCAAATATTTATAGTACAAATCATGATACAAATTACATTACCCGATGGCGCCGTTCGCGAATATAACGAAGGGGTTACAGCGTCGGAAGTAGCAAAATCAATAAGCGAAGGGCTGGCACGTAAAGTACTGGCTGCCGAAGTGAACGGAGAGGTTTGGGATAGTTCACGCCCTATTAACAGCAATGCGTCTTTGAAGTTATTGACGTGGGATGATAAAAATGCAAAATCGACGTTCTGGCACTCTTCTGCACACCTTATGGCAGAGGCGCTTGAAGCATTGTACCCGGGTGTAAAGCTGGGTATAGGCCCTGCTATTGAAACCGGTTTTTACTATGATATTGACCTGGGCGACCGCGCGATAGTTGAAGAAGATCTGGCTAAAATAGAAGCCAAAATGAAGGAGTTGGCTAAGAACAATTCTGTCTACGAAAGAAAGGATGTTTCTAAAGCCGACGCTATTGCTTATTTCACCGAGAAAGGCGACCAGTATAAGCTGGAGCTGATTGATGGTCTGGATGATGGCAGTATCACCTTCTACACACAGGGTGGGTTTACTGACCTGTGCCGTGGACCACACATACCTAATACCAGCGTAATTAAAGCTGTAAAGCTTACCAATATTGCAGGCGCTTACTGGCGTGGCAACGAAAAAAACAAAATGCTTACCCGTATTTACGGCGTAACCTACCCTAACCAGAAAGAGCTGGATGAGTACCTGACTTTACTGGAAGAAGCGAAGAAAAGGGATCACCGTAAGCTCGGTAAAGAACTGGAACTATTTACCTTCTCTGAGAAAGTGGGTAGCGGCCTTGCATTGTGGCTACCTAAGGGTGCTATGCTGCGCGAAAGGTTGCAACAGTTTTTGCAGAAAGCACAGATAGAAACTGGTTATTTACCAGTTATCACTCCGCATATTGGCAGCAAGCAGTTGTATGTAACATCGGGCCACTGGGAAAAGTATGGCAAGGATAGTTTCCGCCCTATTACTACCCCGCAGGAAGGCGAAGAGTTCATGCTGAAACCGATGAACTGCCCGCACCATTGCGAAATTTACAAATCATCACCTCGTTCTTATAAAGACTTGCCGTTAAGGTTGGCTGAGTTTGGTACAGTATACCGTTACGAGCAGAGCGGCGAGTTACACGGCCTTACCCGTGTACGTGGGTTTACTCAGGATGATGCGCACCTTTTCTGCAAACCAGACCAGGTATTGACTGAGTTTAAGAAAGTTATCGACCTTGTGCTGTATGTATTTGAGTCTCTTGGTTTTACCGAATATACTGCACAGGTATCCCTCAGGGACCAAGAAGACCGCAGCAAATACATAGGCAGCGAAGAAAACTGGGAGATTGCAGAGCAGGCTATTATTACTGCCGCAAACGAAAAAGGTCTGAAAACCGTAATTGAATATGGCGAAGCTGCATTCTACGGTCCTAAGCTCGACTTTATGGTGCGTGATGCACTCGGCCGTAAATGGCAGTTAGGTACTATTCAGGTAGATTATAACCTGCCTGAGCGTTTCGAGTTGGAATATGTAGATAGCGATAACACCCGTAAGCGCCCGGTAATGATACACAGGGCACCATTCGGTTCAATGGAGCGTTTTATTGCGGTATTGATTGAAAACTGTGCAGGTAACTTCCCGTTATGGTTGGCGCCATTACAGGTTAAAGTATTACCTATCAGTGATAAGTATAACGATTACGCAGAGCATGTGATTGCAGAACTGAAGAAAATGGATGTGCGTGCTGAAATTGACGACCGCAGCGAAAAAATAGGTCGTAAAATACGCGATACTGAAATGATGAAGGTACCTTACATGCTTATTGTAGGCGAAAAAGAAGCCGCCGATGGCATGGTTGCAGTTCGTAAACATGGCGAAGGTGACAAGGGTACAGTAACAATTGAGGCATTTGCGAACGAAATAAACTCAATAGTTAAAGAACAAATAAAGGGAAAAACACGTGCAGCATCTGTTGCATAAAAATTTAATAAAAAAAGAAGTGTAATTAACCGACAAATATTTTATTTTTGCCATAAAATTTTAAAAACCATTAATGCAGAAAAGACCAAAAGGTAAACCATTTTTCAGGCCCAGGCTACCACAAAATGAACATCGCTTAAACAGTGAAATAACCGCACCCCAGGTACGCGTGATCGGCGACGATATTGAACCGGGTATATATCCGATAGCTGAGGCTATCAAGTTTGCTATTGCCCAGGAGGTTGATCTTGTTGAAATATCTCCTAATGCTGTACCCCCTGTTTGTAAGCTTATAGATTACAAGAAGTTCCTGTACGAAAAGAAGAAAAAGGATAAGGAACAAAAGGCAAAGGCTAAACAAAGCGAGGTAAAGGAAATACGCTTTACCCCGAATACGGATGACCATGACTTTGACTTTAAAGCCAAGCATGCAGAGAAGTTCTTGCAGGAAGGTAATAAAGTGAAGTGCTATGTGCAGTTCAAGGGCCGTGCAATTATGTTCCAGGAAAGGGGTGAATTGTTATTGCTGAAGTTTGCTGAAAGGCTGGCGGAGCATGGCGGTCTGGAGTCAATGCCTAAGATGGAAGGACGTAGAATGCTGGCAATTTTCTCTCCTAAGAAGAAGGGAAAAGCATAGTAATTTATTAACTGAAAGTATATTTTTGTGAGCGCAATATTTAATTAAAAAAATCAAAAAAATAGTTGCACAACTCAGAAAAGTTCCATTATATTTGTAAAGTTAAATAAACATTAAAATTCGCTCTCTAGCATAAAGAAGTTTTCATGGTGATAGGGTTTATAGGGGCTGGCCTGTTCTCAGGCTGGCTTTTTTTTGCCCAAAATTCAACGAAAAACCGCTTTAGGCTTTAGTTCCGGCAATGCCGGTTGCGCAGCCATTGAAGTATTTTACATACCGGGCATCCAGACCAGCTTTTTTGAAAATTGCTGTTGCGGCAAGGGCGTTTTTAAAGGCGGATGTATATTTCCAAAGCATCCGGTATTCTGTGGGATTGCCCAACATTATTTTTCCTGCGATAGGTACTACTTTGCTGAGATGCAGCCTGTACAAAAAACGGAGTATAGCATTTTCAGGCTCCGATACTTCTATCATCGAAAACTGGCCCCCGGGTTTCAGTATGCGTTTTACCTCATTTGCCAGCACTGCAAGTTGCTCTGCATCGAAAGTTTTCAGTCCGAATGCGCATAGCACTATATCATAGTGATTGGCGGGTAGCTGATTGTTAAGCAGGTTCTGGTGCAGCACCGTTACGCTGCCATTGTAGTGCTTTTCATTTTTGCTATCGGCATTCTTTATCATGCCCTCCGAAAAATCTAAAGCGGAAAGGTTTGCATTTGGAAATTTGTCCCGCATCGGTCCCCACACTTCTCCCATCCCAGTCATCAAATCAATCACCTCGAGTTTATTATCAGATGGAACAATATGTTTCAGGAACTGTTTACGCCAGCGCAACGAAAAGCTGAATGACGTAATATAATTTACCCGCTCGTATGAACCGCTCATTTTATCGAAGAGGTCCTTAACGTATTTTGGGTTGTAAATATTATCGGTCATCGGCTGGATTCAGATTTTGTGGCATAAAGAAACGATAATTGTAGCTACTAAAGCCCTATAGAATGTGGTATTGATCAAATGTAACCATCCCTCCCTTGCCGGTAAAATGCAAGGTAATCTTGGGCAATTGCACTCCGGTAAAACAACCTTTCCTCAATTAACGAAGATCAATTGATAATATTTGCTTCCGGATATGTCTGTCGTAACCAGGTAGCAGCCGGGTGGTACATCAAGAGAAACACTTATTGGTTTATCGGTAACGGTATTCATATTTTTTATGCAGGTACCATCTAGTCGCGTAACGGCAATCGCCGTACTGCTTTTGTCGGCAGTTATGATCTTCAAGGTAAATATGCCGTTATTAGGGTTAGGGTATATTGCTAGCTCTGCCTTATTGTAAATTTCATCTACGCCAACTGTTGACTTTACCAGGCGTATCCTGTTATTAATTTTGTCAGCAATATAAATATTGCCATTCATAGCAACAGCTACTCCAATTGGCAAGTTTAGTTTTGCGGCAGTTGCAGGTCCTCCATCTCCCAGACCTCCTGTTCCTCCACCTGCTACCGTAGTAATAATGTTGGTTGATAAACTGATTTTTCTTATCCTTAAATTGTTGTTGTCCGCTAAAATTAAGTTCCTTTGATTATCCACGAACAATGATATGCCATGGTTAAGTTGTGCAGCTGTTGCTAGCCCCCCGTCACCGCTAAAACCTACTGACCCCGTGCCGGCAAATGTGGAAATTATGCCTGCAGCATTTATTTTTCTTACCCGTAAATTGTTATTGTCGTATATGTATACGTTTCCAGAATCGTCAAGTGCAACGCCAGCTGGGTCTGCTAATCCCGCAGCAGTAGCAGGCCCCCCATCTCCGCTAAATGAGGTATAGAGTCCAGCGATAGTGTTAATAATTCCTGATGTGCTAATTTTCCGTACACGATCGGTTAGCCTGTCCCCAATTAAAATGTTTCCAGCCGGATCAATAGCCAATCCCCAAGGACTAAGAATTGCTGTAGTGGTGGGGATGCCGTTTGACCAAGCATCAGCCCCCCCCACCAGCAAAGGTGGAGATAATGCCCGAATTATCAATTTTGCGAATATTGTTATTCTGAGCGTCAGCTATATAAATATTTTCATTTACGTCCATGATCACACTCGCCGGTTCATAAAGCTGCGCATTTGTTGCCTGCCCCCCATCTCCACTGTTACCCGAAGCGCCGTTACCTGCAATCGTGGTAATAATACCAGTAGCCGCGTTTATTTTACGTACAACGTGACTCCCTTGTTCTCCAAAAAAAACATTGCCTGCGGTATCTGCCGCAACTGATATAGGGTTATTGATTTTTGCATTTACAGCCAAGCCGCCATCTCCGCTGTAGCCTGCAGTACCAGTGCCAGCAATTGTAGTAATGATTTGCGCCTCGCCCCAAAAAGGGAAAAAGAACAGCGCTATTAAAAGGGGTAGTTTAGAAAAAGAAAGAGGCATATTGGTAGGTTAATAAAATAAAATTAATTATATTTTTTGAGTTTTATAATATTTTTCTCAAGAAATTATCATGGCAACGGCGGCGCACAAGTTTCCCCGCAAGCCGTCACGTAATATTTTTTTGTCAGGAATAATAAATTATCATAATTTTGCGTCAGTTTTCATAGTGATAGGGTTTATAGGGGCTGGCCTGTTCTCAGGCTGGCTTTTTTTTTGTTAATTTGTATTTAAGATAATCAGAACACTCTATGCGGCGAATTTTTTCTTGCCTGTTCCTGCTATTATTAACTAACTGTAGCTCATTTGCCCAGCCCCTCGCTTCATTTGTAAATAACCAGAATGAATTCATGGTGTGGAACCGTGGCATGATCAACAAAATTGACTTTCTGATACCCACGCAAAAGAAAAATGGCAGAATAGCCATACCTTATCTTGATAATTCCCGAACGTTTAAAATATATTACGCTGGTGGCGTAAGGCAGGTAAATGTTGGTTTCACTAATGCTTTCTATGCAACCGATAACCTGGTAGCCTATCTGAATCAAAAGTCGTTATACGTATTTGATAAAGGAGTAACAAAAAACCTTACCGGTATTTGTGACCAGTATTTTATTGCTGACAGCCTTATTTTGTTTCTGGATGGATTGAAAAGCGACTACAAGGTTTACTATAACGGTACAGTGCAAAGCATTGAAACCTACATACCGGATAGCACGCTGGCCTCAGTAAACGTGGCAGATAACATTATTGCGTACAACAACTTTTCGAACCAATTCAGGATATTTTTCAGGGGCGGTAAAATTGCGCAGGAAGACTATCCGGTAAAAAGTTTTGATGCCGGCCGTAACACAGTGGCTTATGTTGATGCCGATAGCAAGTTTAAAATTTTCCATAACGGCCAGACATTTTTGATTGATAATTTTGCTCCATCATCTTACCACGTAGGCGATAACGTAGTTGCCTTTGTTACCAACGATGGCTATTTCAAATTGTTTTACGGCGATAGCGTAAGGAGCCTGGGTTATTTTAACCCGACCTACCAGGTGGGCGATAACATTGTTGCCTTCCGCGACCCTACCGGTTACCTTAGGGTGTTTTACAAGGGAGAGATTACCGACATGGAAAACTACTATCCCAACGACCTTACTATACAATACAATTCGCTTGCCTACATTAATACCAACAATACTTTGCGCCTTTTTACGGAAGGAGAAACGTATGATGTTACCAATGCCGAACTCACGAGCTGGACGCTCAACTATGATGTAATAACCTACCAGATAGGGCAGGGCATCTTCAAGGTTTTTTATAAAGGAACAGATTATTAGCCGGCAGTTTTTCAGTTGGCAGTCTCCATGTTATTTTAATTGGTTTACGGTCTTAAATACCTATCGTTTAGTACGATAGGTGCGCTAGTGTTGAGTCGAGCTGAAATTGTTTGTTAAATGAACACGTTTGGCACTTTGGGGTTTAGACTTTTTCCTTTTGACTTGATGCGATGTGTTTGCTTAGTCATCGTTGATTTGGAAAGTGAATTCACATTGAAAAACTGAATCCCTCAAAAGGTGGGGACTGCCAATTGCCAATTGAGGACTGCCGACCGAAAACTGCCCACTGCCGACTGATTTGAATTATCTTTGCAGCCTATTATGAAGTATTTTCGTTATTACCCGTGGGGTATGCAGCTGTTTCTTTTCTTATTGATGGTATTTACCATGATATCGCTCTGCTCGGGATGCCTGTACGCATTTTTGCCAAAGCTTGCCGGAGTTACATTTGCGGATCTGATCGGGCTTAAACAGGATTCTCCATTCCAGGTTATAAAGTTGTCACTGATAGTGCAGGGTATTTCCAGCGTAGCCATGTTTATTTTGCCATCATTGCTCTTTGCCTACCTTACCCATCCTAAGCCACTTCAATATACAGGAATTGTGATGCCTAAAAAAGCACTGCATCTGGTATTAGCAGTGCTCATGATTCTGGGTGCAATGCCTGTACTGGAACAACTTCAGGCCTGGATCGGGCTTTTAAATTTCAGTGCTGCTTCCAAAGAAAGCCAGGCACACAGTGAAGCTATGATGAAGGCTTACCTTACCATGCCTACTGTGGCTGATTTTATGCGCACCTTCCTGGTTATGGCAATTATTCCGGCTATTGGAGAAGAGCTTTTTTTCAGGGGAATCCTGACGCGTTTTTTATATAAACGCACGCACAGCATCCTGTTTTCAATCTTGTTTACCTCGGTAATCTTTGCTTATATACACTCCAATATCTTCGGGATGCTTTCCATAGCGCTTGCCGGGGCAATATTAGCTACCATTTATTACCTTACTGGTTCGTTATGGTGCAGTATACTTGCGCATATGGCATTTAATGGTACGCAGGTTATTCTGGCTTACATGGCTAAAACAAATACTGCGGTTGAACGTTTCGCGAATGCCGACCACATACCTGTTGGGCTGTTTATAGGTGGAACAGTTGTATTTGCAGGCTCGCTTTATTTACTCGTAAAAACGAAAACACCTTTACCCGCCACCTGGGGAAATGATTTTGACGAGACTGAAGCGGCAGATATACCTGAAAGCGCGGTTTAGCGGGAGTTTCGCGCTCAGAAGCTAAGGCGCATTTTTACTTTTACTAATTTACTTTTACTTTTTCATATGGCTCTGAATTTACCTACTTTTTATAAGCGTACAGCAAGTGCAATTGTGTTTGGCATTATTATGCTTGCAGGCCTGCTCTGGAATCCGGTATCGTTCCTGGCACTTATATGCCTTATAGGGGTGCTGTGTTACCGGGAGTATACGTTGCTTATGAAGAGAATTTTCCCCGATGCTTATTGGCCGGTCTGGCTCATGCCTGTGTTTGCGGGTATTGGGTTGGTGCTTTCGGTGCTTGTAGCTTTATTACTTCTACAAACCAACGATGGTAGGTTGCAGGAATGGGATTATATGGTGCCGGTGCGTATACTTAAGGGTATGGCAATTGTGCCTGCTATATTGTTTATGGTAGCGCTGCTTTCAAAGAAGGACTTTTATCATGCACTGGTATTGGCTATTTTCGGTTTATGCTATATTCTGGTACCTATGCTGTCTTTGCTTTACCTCTACGACACCAATAGCCTGCTGCCGTTAACCCTCATACTAATGATATGGACCAATGACACCATGCAATACCTTGTAGGGTCGTTTATTGGCAAAACCCCTTTTTCGCCTATCTCGCCTAAAAAAACTTGGGAAGGGACTATTGGAGGCAGCCTGCTCACAGTTGTTGGGGCCGCTGTATATGGTTATTTCAGTAAAGGCAATATGCTGGAATTAATGGCGCTGGCCCTTTGTGCATCTGTTGCCGGCACGCTGGGCGACCTCATAGAGTCGAAATTAAAACGCCTGGCTGATGTAAAAGATTCCGGTAACATCATGCCCGGCCACGGTGGCGCGTTGGATCGTTTCGATTCATTGCTGGTAGCCGCACCGTTTGCATTTGTTTGTATTGCCTGTATTTTTCACGTGTACCGGGGGTAATACCTAGGTGTCCCTGACTTTTACAGTGTCGGAGACCTGAGCTCATGTTATTGATGTGGCATGAATCAAGATTTGACAACCTTTTTGAAAGTTGTCAAATCGAATCTTATAAACCCCATTTGTTGAGTACTGTATGTTAGATGCATCAACCGCTTTGACAAATCTCCGAAGAGTTGTCAAGGTTGGTCTCGGTAACCGTTTTTAAAAGTGGGTTACTTTCAGCTTTTGCAACTTTTTAAAAGTTGCAATTACAGCATAGGGTGGCGCTTAAATTCCTTGGTTCTGTCAAACAGGAAACGGTAGGTACGTAAAGTGCGGCTGCGGTGTGTGCCGAGGCTTTCGGCAATGTTAATCATCTTAGGGTTGAAGTCGCCTATCCACTGCATTTCATAATCGTCATACTTGGCCATAGGCTGAATGACTTTTGCCCCTTCCACAATTATGTAGGCATCAACGCCCTTGCCCTGAAATTCGGGTATTATACCAAATACCAACCCTACAAAGCGGCTGCATTTACCGAACTTCTGCAGTATTAAAAACTTAGCCTTATTGAGCAAGCCGAATTGGCCATTGAGGTGCTGGAAGTATTGGTTAAGGTCGGGCAGATTAACCCACATGGCTATGGGTTCATCTTTGTAATAGGCAAACCAAGTTACGTGGGCATCCATAACCGGCTTCATGGTTTTGAACATTTTCTGCACTGTCTTTTCTTCCAGCGACTTTCCGCCGCCATGGCCTGCCCATGCTTTATTATAGATATAAGTAAAGTCCTTTGCGAATTGCTCTATTTTGCCTTTATCTATCATTACCGCCCTGTAGTTAGGGTCAGCAGCGATAGCAGCGTGGCGGGCATAGAATTTATCATCCAGTTTTTGCTTCACCTGCATAGCGAAGCAGATCTGGTTAAAGTAGGTCTGGAAGCCGTAAGTTTCCATTAGGGTAACATAGTAAGGTGGGTTGTAGTTCATGCCATAAAGCGGGCTGTAATAGCCGTCAACTACCAAACCCCACCATTTCTCCCTTTCTCCGAAGTTAATGGGGCCATCCATGGCTTCCATTCCTTTGCCTTTCAGCCAGTCCTTGCAATAGTCGAACATGAAATTGGCAGTGGCCTGATCGTTGATGCATTCAAAAAAACCGATGCCGCCCGTAGGCTGCTCCATTTTGTATTGGCGGTTCACGAAGGCTGCGATGCGGCCGATGGGCTTGCCCGCATCATTTTTCAGTATCCACCGGGTACATTCCCCACGCCTAAAAAATTTGTTTTTAGCCGGGTCAAAAACCTCTTCAATATCCTTATCCAGCGGGCGAATCCAGTTGGCATCCCCTTTATAAATATCAATAGCTACCTGTAAAAACTGCTTTTTATCTGCTTCTGTTTTTACTTCGTGCATCACCATATTGAAATCGCGTTTTTGAGTGGGCTAAGGTAAGGAAAATGGGGAATGATTCCATTTTATGCTCTTATCAGGCAGCTGCTGTTCTGGAATTAGAGAACATTGACTATTTTTATCACTAGCCTTACGAACATGCGTATTCTTGCAATTTTTTTCTTTTTGTTACCAATATCCAATATTGTTACAGGCAATGAGATTGACCAGTTAAAAACAGTGGCGGAGGTTCAGAAATTCTTGATGACTAAGGTAAACAAAAAATGGAATGAAGAGTCAATTATTGCGTATGCTGGAAGTGAAGAAGACACTTTTGGAAAGGGTAAGTTTTTTAAACTTGATCTGAACAATGATAGTTTGACAGATATTGTAATAGACGGCAGATACCTTTTAGCTGTAGTAGATAGCGGCAACGGCCGTTACGGCATTTTCCCTATTGATAGGGGGGCGTTCACATCAAATAAATACACGTTGACAAACATTATAAATAAAGATCGCATTCCGTTACTTGTAGTGCGCAGCTACAATGAATTTACCTTCGCGACAAACGACATTGCAGATACAGATACCCTAGTATTTAAATTTGGCAATTTTATCGAATACAATCGTAATCCTGACAACTTGAAAATAGATCGGATAAAATTTTCCGCCATGGGCTGCTATGGTAGTTGCCCTGTTTTTGAACTATCAATTGACAGGAACCGGAAAGGCAGCTATAATGCAAAGAAATATAATAGTAAGGATGGTAATTTTCATGCCGTCATTGCGGAAGTTGAATACAATCGTCTGGTAGCCACTATAAATTATATTCGATTGCCAAAACTGAATGATAACTATAGGGTCAACTGGACTGATGATAGGACTGTAAAAATTGAAATAACATACAACAATGGCAAAGTCAAAAGTATAAGTGATTATGGCGCTATCGGGACTTTTGGACTTCAAAATTTGTACGCACAGTTCCATTCCCTGAGAAATACACAAAAATGGCGGTAACCTAATTTGTGGCAAGCATTAGTCAGTAGCAATCAGTACTATACCTCCCAACCACAAAAAAGCCGGAGCTCCCACTCCGACTCAAATATTTTACGTCAACCGTCTTGCTACTATCTACTAAATACTACCTACTAACTCACATCTCCAGCATCGTATCCACAATCCTTTGCGACGCAAAACCATCACCGTAGGGGTTTGATTTCATGGCCATAGCTTCGTAGGCTTCGTCGTTGGTAAGCAGGTTCATGGCTTCTTTGTAAATGAGTTCTGTATCACTGCCAACCATTAAAACGGTGCCCGCTTCTACGGCCTCAGGGCGCTCGGTGGTGTCGCGTAAAAGCAATACCGGCTTGCCCAGTGAAGGTGCTTCTTCCTGTACGCCACCACTATCAGTAAGTATAAGGCGGGAGTTATTCAACAGCCATAAAAACTCAGGGTAAGCGGCAGGTGGTACCAGGTGAATCATCGGGTTGTTGCCCAGTGTTTCGTGCACAACGTCTTTCACATTCGGGTTAAGGTGTACCGGGAACACAACAGGTATGTTGGCATCGGCTGAGATGCGCTTAATAGCATTGCAAATGTTCAGTATGCCGCTTCCGTGGTTTTCACGGCGGTGCATAGTAACCAGTATAAAGTCTTTTACATTATCTAACCCGAGTGCAGGTATGCCTGCTGGAACTTGGTTTTCTATCTTCTTTAAACCCAGGAACAGCGCATCAATTACTGTATTGCCGGTGATCCATATTTTGCTATCAGGCACGCCTTCATCCAAAAGGTTCTTTTCGCTTTGGCTGGTGGGTGGGTAGTGATAATCTGCAAGCCGGGTGGTAATTATCCTGTTCACTTCTTCAGGGAACGGCGAGAATTTGTTGAAGGTTCTCAGGCCAGCTTCCACATGTAACACCTTTACTTTGTTGTAGAATGCCGCCAGCGATGCTGCCATAGTTGTCGTGGTATCGCCCTGCACCATTATCATATCTGGTTTTTCGGCCAGCAGCAGGTCGTTTATTTTATTCAGCAGTTTGGCTGTAAGGCCTGCCAGTTGCTGATTGGGCTCCATTACTTCCAGGGAAAAATCGGCAGTTATCTTAAAAAAATCCAGCACCTGCTGCAACATTTCTTTGTGCTGCCCGGTGGAACACACCAGGGTATTGAAGTTTTTATTCGCTTTCAAAGCCTCTATCACGGGGGCCAGCTTTATTGCTTCCGGCCTTGTACCCAAAAAAACTATTACCTTTTTCATGATCCCTTCGTCTTAATTATCTATTCTTATTACCGGTATGGTTTCAATGCCAGCCGGTTTGTACAACACAAAATTATAGGCTGTGTTATTCAGCACGTATTCTATTTTATGGTCGGCAGGTAGAAAGCTGCTGACTAAAAATGCCTCTGCCCAGTTAGGTACTTCAACTTTTGCAATGTTATCATTTACTATTGTTTTAGCCAATGGTATATGGTTATAGGCCAAAATCGGCGCATTTTTTACATTTCCCAGCACGAACAGCGCGCAGCAAGGTATAATGATAAGTGCAGTTGCCGCACCAGCTACCACGGCCTTCATATCTATAGCATCGACAATTACTTTCAGCGCATAGGCGACAAACAGCGTGCAGAATGGCACTGAAAATGAATAGTAGCGCGAGTAGAGCGGCGTATAGTGGTGTGCCTTAAGGCTGAGCACCCCAAGAAAGATACTGCTGCTGAAACCGAGGATGAAGAGCAGATTCAGGTTACGTTTCTGTTCTTTGGTTGTACTGAATTTTAATGCGGCAATGTAGGTGCCAATAACCATCAGGAATGACAAAACCACAACAGCAGTGTTGCCCTTAACAGCCGGGTAGATAAACTTGAAATTTAATGCGGCGAACTTCATGCTGCGAATAGCCACCTGGGCCACACTGAACCCTTCCGAAATTGTTTTTGCTTTAATGGTAAGGTTTTGGCGGTTCATATTACCGAACGCAAATGCAGCGCCGTAAAAGTAAACACCAATTATAGCCACCGGAATTAGTAGCGCCAGTATGTTTTTTGCAGTAAATAATTTTGCTTTTTTGGTTGCAACCAGGTAGCCAATAAATACCAATACCGCATAAACGCTCAGGTAGTGGCAGAGTATAGCGCATGCGGCAAATAGGCCGGTAAGGAAAAGGTTCATTGGTTTTTCAGCGCGGTACATATACCTGAACCAATTGATGGCGGAGAGGATAATGAAAAACATGCCCATTTCGTAGGCGCGTATTTCGTGGGCCATGCCCCAGAATATTTTATCGGATGCAAATAGAATGATGGCGACAGCGGTAAATATGCTGCTTTCAAAAAAGAGGCTGCACAGCACAAAAAAAGCAAGCAGTGCCGCAGCTGCACAAATTTTTGAAAACAAAACGTAAACCGTAAGCGAATTACCGCAGATGCCGGTAAACCAGTGCAGGCAAATATTGTAGAGGAAGCTATTACCATTATCAACCAACGTTGCGTGGTACACATTGCTGGTTGTGTTCAGTTGCGCAAGCGTTTCATTGGTTGCGGATGCATGGCTGGCAAATTCAGCAGGGGAGTCGTGAGAAAAACCTTTACTGATGAGCACGGAAACCGTTTCATCGTACCATATTTCTTTTTTTAGCGGCAGAAATAATATCCAGCAGATGGCCAGCAACAAACACAACAGGTTAATTTTATTTACCCTGCCGGGTGTTAAGTATGATGAAATACCGGACATATTTTGAGCGACTAATGTATGAATTGATTATTATGGATTAATTCTACCCAATTTGTAGTCCATAAGTAATTTAAGCGTTTGCTTCATGGTCTTCTGCACATTCATCTTCGATTCGCCCTGTTTCAGGTCGTAACGCAGAATCATAGGCACTTCGTGTATAATAGCACTCTGTCCGCCTATTTTAATCAGAATTTCAACCATGCAACCAAAACCCTTTTGGGTGATAAACTTATCGCCATAAGCAGCAAGTGTCTTATTGATCATGGTTACCCTATAAGCCCTGAAGCCGCAGGTATAGTCTTTTACGCCTTCGAAGCCCACGAATACACGGAACAACAAGCCGGCAGCCCAGCTAAAGAATTCGCGCGATTTTTTGAGGCCCCTGATACGTGCACCGGGTTGGTAGCGGGAAGCAATAACAAGGTCGCTGCCTTCAGAAAACTGCTGCACCATGCGTTGAATGAGGAAGGGGTTCTGGCTGTCATCAGCGTCGAGCGTAACAATTACGTCTTCGTCAGTGAGGCCCTTTACCGCTGTTCTTATACCTTGGTTTATAGCATTAGCTAAACCACCATTCGGTTGAATATCAAGCACATCTATCTTAATATCTGCCTTAAAATTCTTCGCCACAGCAAGGGTATTATCCCTGCTACCATCATTTACCACCAACACGCTGGCATCCCACTTATAAACATTATAAGCGTCATTTATTCTTTTCAGCAGGGGTGGTAATGATTCTTCTTCGTTGTAAGCAGGTAAAACTATCCTTATATGCATGTCCTCTATTATTCCGTTTAAAATGTATTATTCCGCTATGTGTTGGGCTGAATTAACTTAGAGGGAATAATCTCTCATTGCGCTAAAGTAATCTATTTTGTAAAATTTGTAGGTAAAAAGGGTAAAAAATGTGGTTATTTAATCATTACCGCTTACCAGTGCTTCGGAATAACGACCGGGATTATTACCCTTTCATCTGCATTTGCGGCTCATATTTATAGTATAGCCAACGGAATAATATAATAGATAACCCAAACTCCAGCCCCGAAACCAGCCATAAATTAACTGCCGCCAGTAGAACCAGTGTAACAAAAAACATACCGAAAACCAGGCCGGTATACTTATCTAACGTCAGGGTTTTCAGGTATTGTAAAGATGAATACAACATAAGTCTGCCAATGGCCAATGCATAAAGTGCGAATATAACCGGGAGTGGCAACACATTTTTTTCGTTCCAGAGCAGGAAGAGCAATTCCGGGAGGAAGAGGAGGGCATAGGTGACCAGGTAGAGTGCGTAGCGCTTGAAAAGGCTCAACGGCATGTTGCGCATAAAACCCAATTGTTTTTCCTGGAAATCAGCAAAATAAACAGGGAGCAGCGCATGGGTGGCAATGCATAACAAGATAAGGAAGCATACATTTTCCCTGCTAGGCTTATCGGAATTGAGAGCTACCATAAACTGCAGCAATAGCAGCGATAATATTTTTATGCCAATTATTGCGCCTTTACGGTTGTATAGAGAATGGTACAGCAGGTAAAAATAATAGTCCCGGTTTTTAATCAGGTTGATTTCGGGCAGCCGGATAGCGGGATATTTCCAGGTGGTATTCAGCTGGTGGAAGGTAATATATGCGCCGGCAACGCACATGGTTACCTGCCATAGTAACATACTGGTGGCCAGCATTATGTGGCCCTCTTTAAACCCTATAAGGGCTGCAATAACCCCATAAAGTAATACGGGCAGATAAAGGGAAGTGTGGCACCAGGTATACTGGGCTATCTGGCGCAGGTTACTAATACCCTGAACCTGGTAAAGGAAATCGTTCTCCGGCTTTTGTATTTCTTTTAGGCTGAACGATATGCATTTAAAGTTGTACAAGCCAAATACTACGAAGGCTATCAGCATATTGCTTGCAGACCCCGTAATGGCCCGCATAAGCGCATGGTGGAAATTGATAGTATCGATCCCGCTCATGATACCGAACAGGGCAATAAATGCTACGAGGAATAGACCCGCATTCAGTTTATAGAACCTCACAATAAATAACTGAGATAGTATGGGCATCATGGCTTTAAAAGAAGATGTCCCACACTTTTAAAGTGTGGGACATCAGTATAACGCGATTTTAGTTTTTATATTCTTTCAACGCAGCTTCCAGGCAATCCATGGCAGCGTTAATGTCGTCGGTATTGAGCACATAAGCAAGCCTTACCTCGTTCTTGCCCTTACCCGGAGTGGCATAGAAACCAGCTGCGGGGGCCATCATTACGGTAGCGCCATTGTGTGAAAAACTTTCCAACAGCCACTGGCAGAATTTTTCGCTGTCGTGCACGGGCAACTGCGCCATTGCATAGAAAGCGCCACCCGGACATGGGCATTTAACACCCGGCATAGCCTGCAGGCGTTTTACCAGCAGGTCGCGGCGGGAATTGTATTCTGCATGTACTTCGTCGAAATAATTAGCAGGCAGGTCTACCGCTGCTTCGCCGAGTATCTGGGCGAATGATGGCGGGCTCAGGCGGGCCTGTGCAAACTTCATAGCTGCATCGAGCACCTGTTGGTTGCGGGTAATGAAGGCGCCGATGCGGCCACCGCATGCGCTGTAACGTTTTGAGATAGTATCGAGCAAGATGGCATTTTCTTCCAGCCCTTCCAGCGTCATAGCTGAAATGTGCTTGCGGCCATCATAGCAGAACTCGCGGTACGCCTCATCGCTGAACAGGAACAGGTCGTGCTTCAGGCAGATCTCTTTCAGGATATTCAGCTCTTCAGCACTATACAAATAACCGGTAGGGTTATTTGGGTTGCATATCATGATAGCCTTGGTATTGGTGGTAACGGCTTTTTCAAATGCCTCGATTGAAGGCAGTGCAAAACCGTTTTCTATGCTTGATGGTATCGGCACCACTTTTACGCCTGAACTGGTTGAAAAACCATTGTAGTTCGCATAAAAAGGTTCGGGAATGATGATCTCATCACCCGGATCGAGGCAGCTTTGTATAGCAAACATGATGGCTTCAGAGCCACCAGCCGTTACAATGATCTGGCTTGGGGTTAAATTGATGCCATTACGGCCGTAATACTCCACCAGCTTTTTGCGGTAGCTTTCAAAGCCCGGGCTCGGGCTGTATTCCAATACCTTCATATCGGTATGGCGCACCGCATCCAGAATAGCTTTTGGCGTTTCAATGTCAGGCTGACCAATATTAAGGTGGTATACCTTAGTGCCCCTTTTCTTTGCAGCATCAGCAAATGGCACTAATTTACGTATAGGCGAAGGGGGCATCATAGCCCCGCGATGTGATATTACCGGCATGGGTGCAAAAGTAGTGAGGGAATTTGATAATTTGGCTCCCGAAATTCTTCGGGACAGGAATTTGGCAATTGGGTGTGGGGTAGTGTAATATGAAGTGTCTCATGAATTCGGGTAAAATTTTTTGTTGTCAGGTTGTTAATTGGTGCCTGCAAAATTGAAAAACGTTTTGTTAGGCGTGGTATAATAATTGGGTGATGCGATGTTTCTCATAGTTTTTGGCATGTTTTGTTTCATTATGGCAT
Source organism: Chitinophagaceae bacterium (assembly GCA_947447265.1). GTDB lineage: Bacteria > Bacteroidota > Bacteroidia > Chitinophagales > Chitinophagaceae > Flavipsychrobacter. Next base: position 4,428 of record CANFKC010000001.1, on the reverse strand, counting down.
AAAGTTGCGGATGTATGCTGATATGACCAAAAGGAATAAAAATGGTGCGTAGTTAAGTGCAAATGGTTTGGAGTTTTTGGGGCGATAACACCAGCTATATGAAATGGGTGCTCGCAAGGGGAACGCTTGTACCTAGTAAACCCAACTGTAGGCAGATAAACTGAAAGCACTCTATTTTTGGGTTAAGGAACAATATAAATAACCTCCTACTAAACAATCAAATTATATACCCGCTATGAGCGTCTTCAATCCAATTTGCAAAGTTTTTAGTACCATCGTCATTTATCCAACAATACGATGCAAAAAATTCTGAAAACTTGTAAAATCTATATTTTTCTTTGCCTGTTCCCCAGAATTTTTGAAACGGAGTTTGCTCTTCAAAATAAATAGTGTTCGATTTTCGATTTTTAATTTCCGTTAACTCTTTAAATGGAATCCATTTTCTATTTACGAACTCGAAAAAATTAACTCTGCCATTTTCGCCAATGGTCAATCCTACATAGTCAAAAGGATTTCTACCTTTTGCATCAATGTAACCATGTTTTGACCTAATTCTGTTTATATATACGCCGATTAAGCCTTTACCTAGTTCAAAGCTCTTAATGATTTCATAGCGAACGAACGGACGTTCAAAAGTGTTACTGCCAATTAATACTGAGGTAACTGATGTTCCATAAAGCCCTACATCTTCGATCAAATTGTGCAGGCTCTTTTTCGTTTTAATTTTCGCTTCTTCCCAAAGGCTACCATCCGAAAAGATATTACCGGAAGCCTGATGCTTAACTATATTGCTATTCCGCACGACATTAACTCGAAAGGACTTAACGTCGTCATAATGAAAACTAAAAAAAACGCTTCGTGCCATAAATTTTATCTGCCAACAGCTTTAGCTGCTGTTTCTACCCAATCTCCTAAATTTGTATAACCATTGTCCCCAAACCAACTGTAGACATTTAATGAACTGAAATGGACAATATTACCATTGGCATCTTTGCCCAGTTCAACCCCGTAAATGCTGCATTTATCTGTTGTCTGACTCTTATTGTCCTTAATTTCATTAATATAAATCCCAATTATACCATTACCCCTTTCATAACTTTTTTGCAATTCATACTTAACAAATGGTCGCTGTAGGGTTTCACTTCCAATAAGAACCACAGTCACAGATGTACCAAGTAGTTGGCCATCAATCCACCGCCTTACAGCGGCCTCTCCTTTTCTTTTGAGTTCCTCAAATTCTGCAGAGTCCATAAAACCTGAACTTGCTCTATTGGGTTTCGTTACCCAACTATTCCGTACAACATTTGCACGCCAAACATCGTTGTCATAATGAAAACTGAAAAATACATTCCGTGCCATTGTTATTTGTTTAGTTCCTTTAAAATTGCTAGAATATTATCTATTATTTCATCTGGCTCAGTCTTGGTAGATAAGCTGACGTACCTTTTGTGCAATTCAGAATCAATATTCGCATTGAAATTATTTTCTGCAATTAAATTGGATAGTTCTTCGCTCATATAACCTGTTCCCTTAACTGGTATGTGGACAATGCCAAATTCATCAGCTATATCATACTCCTTTTTTACACCTAAGGCATTTACTATTTCTCTGTTTGGATTTTCTGGGTTAAGCTTGTTTCCGAAAATATAAACTGCTACCCCTGCATAGGTTAGAATATCTCTTCGATAATCGTCCCATAATTGAACTAACGTCTTCGTTCCTGTTGCAAATTGAGGGAAAGGTTTGACTATAAGTAAATCATCACTGTACTTTTCTGGACGACGATAAATTTCTTCTAAAGCACCATTAATCACCGCGCTTCCGACTCCCCAACCAAACCCATTAATTATCCTATATCCTTCTCGGATTAAGCGACTTGATAATTTGTGAATAAATTCCTGTGCTTTATTTGTAGACCAAGCTCCATAAACTTCGGCGCTACCGGAAATAAAAACTGTCTGTTTTTTAAAAGTGTCTTCTATTTCCTTTAAGATTGTAGTTATTTCTGGATAAGTATCAATAAAAACTGGTTGAAGCTTAAATCTCTTCAAATCAGTAATAAAATGGTCTTGTTTAGCTTTATGATAAACTAAATCTTCATTTGAATAAATGCCCGGATCACCAATGGCAATTTTTTTTACAAAATACCAATGGTGACGCTGAGCAGTTCGCATTTGGATGCGCACTCGTGATAAAATATAATCCAAATTTGGATCGCTAAAACTGAATCCAATAAATAAAAATAGTTTGGCAACCAAGTCTCCACTTAAGGCATTTACGAAAGGAAGTTTATCAACGAAATAGGCTTCGTAGTCATCTTTCGTAATTACGGCTTCATTAGGTAAGTCAATATCCCCGTGCATTTTATAAACAATTGCGTCACGTCGAGGCTTCATAATATTAAGCTGGCTAACACTATGTTTCACATCTGCTATGCGTTTAGCATCCTTCAAACTTCGTTCAATTAAATTATCATAATTTGTTGTCCAGTAGGTATTTATTGGAAGTCTAGCCAATATTTGATGATTTTTAGTCAAATCAACATCTTCATTAAATTCTTTAATTATTTTTTGATTAATTACGCTTCTACCGCCGATTTTATTAACATTATATTGAGCGATAGAAATAAGGTCATATTCTTTATCAATATCTAACCCCAAATCTGTCGCAATACTACGAAGTAGACCTTTCCAATCAACAAAACCAGCAGATTTTGACAAACCAGCACCGGCAAAAATTGCCATAGAGTTTGACTGTAATGCTGTTATAACATCTTCATAGAATTGCGTGTGTTCCTGTTTCATAATTGCTAATAGGATTAAACTTTCAGTTTTGTTAATTCAAGATTCTAAAACTTCTTTTCAATTCTTCAAGCTTGAATTCAATAATTGGATATTCCTTTAAAATTGGGGGTACGCCGCCGCTAGTATTTGGAATCCTGATACAAAAAATCTTCTTGTTACGTCTCTGCGCAATCTCTACTTCCCATGTTATCCACTTGTGATTATGAGTGTCCCGACCTACAAGTACAACAACAGCCGTAGTTTTGTCAATTTGATCCATTATGTATCGACGTACATCATCATCTCCGGCAGATCTTTTATCTTCTTCCATTGCATGGATAAAAACAATGTCTCCAAATTCTCCAGCTCTACTCCAATTATGGAGCCAGTCAATTAAATATTTTTCTTCGTGAACACAACTAATAAAAATTGATTTAGACATAGTTTTCTATTGTTTTAAGTTTGCAAATATAGTAAGTATTTGATTTAGAGGGTATATGCCCTAAAAAAGTAAAAAATCTCTACTGTTTCATATAGTCTGTGGGCTTCTTTTTGAGAAAGGACTACGTCTTGACCGGTGACGGTGAATTAAAGAAACAATGGCCAATCAGATATAAACGGTGAGATATCTAGTTAGAAGCTCCTTGCGAACGAGGCTACGCCACCCACTGGACTAATCGTCTCGTTTCTGCATGTAAATATAAAAATGTGTGCTCGCAAGCGGGACGCTTGCAAATAGTAATACCAAGCGGGAGGCTTGGACTAGTGGGTAATAGTTTGTGATTCATTTGAACGGTAACTTCTGTTCCTCTGGTCGACGCGTCTCCCTTCGTCCTAACATGCTGAAGAGTCCCGCTTCTGTATTTTAGGATAAAATGGGTGGTCGCAAGCGGGACGCTTGCGCATAGCAAGACCAAGCGGGACGCTTGGACTAGATTAACCCCATTTCTATGCCCTCATTTTTCTCAAGCGATAAAGTTCCATTCCAATACAGAGGGCTCCGATGCCTAAAGTGATGAGAGAGGAGATGGTAAGAAATAGTTCCTTTTTCGGCAGGTTGGCGATTAATGTGTAGATACCCAAAGCGAGCATCAGCATCCCCAATATCATTCCGGTGAAAATACCAGCTTTAGAGTAATTGAATCGGTCTAGTTTATTGATTAGTTTATACATGGGGTATGTTTTAAAAATTCATAAATTGCATTCGCCTGCGAGAGTGATATTCGAAAGTCATTCGCAATATATGGTATTATACTTTATTAATAGAATTTACGAGAACGTTATTGTCGGAATGCTGATAAATATTCATTGTTGTCCAACAAAAATAACTTGCAACAGTCAAGAAGCAATATTGGCAATGCTTTTGGCGCAATTTACATTGGAACAGGTTGCTTTATTGGTTGATGTAATCGCGTCTCCTTTACTTTCTTTTTTCGTGGCGAAAAAGAAAGTAACAAACCTGCCTGCCGGCAGGCAGGGAAAAACGCCATCCCGATAGCTATCGGGACTATCGCTCCGCGGCTAAACGAAGCCCTGCGGCGTGTTTTGTTGAAGCTTGGTACTCTAATGTCCGCTATCGCGGCGAATTTCATTAACACTTTAAACGCGTGAACACGAACCCTTGACTCCTTTTGTCGGACAATAG